>CALEJU010000001.1 GCA_937898755.1 uncultured Acidobacteriota bacterium
TTTCTGCCTGTCTCGTGGGCTCGGAGATGTGTATAAGAGACAGCCCCCACCGTTCGCCTTGCCGACAACCGAAAACCGACAACCGACAACCGTTAAACTGTTCCCGATGAAGGTTGTTATTGCCGCCCGCAACCGCTTTGAACGCTTCTCGTGGCCGGGGTGGGCGACGCCGAAACTGCGGGCAGAGTTCCCGGATGTGGAGTTCGTCGAGGTGCAGGACGCGACCGTGCTGCCGGCAGCGTTGCGCGATGCCACCGTGATGATCGGGCCCTTGCGCAGTGCCGCGGCCTTGCAGGCGGCGACCGCACTGCGCTGGGTGCATACGCCGACCGCCGCCGTCCACGACCTGCTGTTCCCGGAGATGGTCGCGAGCCCCGTGGTCCTGACCAACGGCAGCTCCGTGCATGGCTCGCCGGTGGCGGAACACGCGCTGGCCATGATGCTGGCGCTGTCGCGCAACATTCCCGAAGCCGTGCGGTACCAGGTGCGCCACGAGTGGGGACAGTCCGCGCTGGGCCGCGCCGCCGTTCCGGTCGGTGAATTGCGGGACAGCACGGTCGTGCTGGTCGGCCTGGGCGAGATTGGCCGCGTGCTCGCCCTCCTGCTGCAGGCGCTGCAGGCGACCGTTCTCGGCGTGCGGCGCCATGCCGCGGAAGCGGTGCCGGGATGCAACGAAGTCCACCCCCCGGCGGCGCTCCCTGCGCTGCTCCCGCGCGCCGACTACGTCGTCCTGGCCGTGCCGGTCACGAGCGACACCCGCGCCCTCATCGGGGATCCGCAGTTGGCGCTTCTGCGTCCCAGCGCGCGCCTGGTCAACGTCGGACGCGGGGAGTTGGTGGACGAGTCCGCACTGCTGGCGGCGCTCAACAGCGGCCGTCTGGCAGGGGCGGCGCTCGACGTCTTTCAACACGAGCCGCTGCCCCCGGAATCGCCGCTCTGGGACGCCCGCAACCTGCTCATCACCCCGCACATCGCCGGCATCACCGAAGCCAGCTGGTCGCGCCAGGTGGACGTCGTCATCGACAACCTGCACCGCTTCAGACGCGGCGAGCCGCTGTTGTACGTCGTGGACAAGTCGCGCGGGTATTGAGGACGTAGAGCGTCAAGCGTGGAGCGTGGAGCGAGGAGCGTCAGCCGCCTCCGACGCTCTACGCTTGACGCTCCACGCTTCCGCCGGCTTTTTTCAATGCGCGGCGCAACCGGCGCAGCGCCCACTGGATGTGTTTCTCTTCGACAATGAACGGCGGCAGCATGCGCACCACGGTCTCGTGGGTCGCGTTGACCAGCAGCCCTTCGGCGCGCGCCGCGTCCACCACGGGTTTCGCCGGCACTTTGAGGTCGAGCCCCAGCATCAGCCCGCGGCCGCGCACTTCCTTGACGCACTTGAACTTGGCGGCAAGTTCCTGCAGCCCCGTCTTCAGCAATGCGCCCATGGCCTGGATGTGCTCCATGAGGTGGTCCTGTTCGATGATGTCGAGCACTTCGAGCGCCACGCGGCAGGTCAGCGGACCGCCGCCGAAGGTCGAGCCATGCAGGCCGGGGGTGAAGATGTCGGCCGCGGCGCCGCGCGCCATGAGGCAGCCGAGCGGCAGGCCGTTGGCGATGGGCTTGGCGGTGATCACGACGTCAGGGACGATCTCGGTCCACTGGAAGGCAAACGGCCGGCCGCTGCGCGCCAGCCCGCATTGCACCTCGTCGAACAGCAGCAGCGCGTCGTGCCGGCGGGCCAGGTCGGCCGCCGCCTGCATGAAGGCCACGTCCATCTCGAAGATGCCACCCTCACCTTGGATCGGCTCCAGCAGGATGGCGCACGTCTGCGGCCCCACCGCCGCCTCAAGCGCGGCAATGTTGCCGGCTTCGACGAAGCGGATGCCCGGCACCAGCGGTTGAAAGGACTCGCGGTATTTCGGCTGCCCGGTGAGCGACATCGCGCCGTAGGTGCGGCCGTGAAATGAATTGTCGAGCGTGACGACTTCGAATTTCTCGGCGGAGCGCGCGGTGCCGTAGCGGCGCGCCAGCTTCAGCGCCCCCTCGATCGCCTCGGTGCCGCTGTTGCTGAAGAAGGCGCGATCCATCCCGGCCAGTCGCGTCAGGCGCTCCGCCAGCTCGCCCTGGTAGGGGTTGTAATAGAGGTTCGAGGCATGAATCAGCTTCGCGCTCTGCTCCTTGATCACCTTGAGCAGTCGCGGATGGGCGTAGCCGAGCGCATTCACCCCGATGCCGGTGATGAAGTCAAGGTACTTGCGGCCGGTGTGATCAAAGACGTAGGGCCCCTTGCCGCGTTCGAGCAGCAGCGGAATGCGCCCGTAGGTGCGCATCAGGTGATCGTCTTCGAGTTTCTGCACGCGCGCCAAGGCGTCAACGGGCGTGGCAGTCGTCGGGTCCGCAGTCGCTGATTCGGGCAACATGAGCAATCCCCAAAAAATGGAAACGCCGCCCCGGAACAGGTTCCGGAGCGACGACGGTAACAGGGTAACAGGATTGGCGGCGGGCGGTGGGCGGGGAACGGTTGTTGGTTGTTAGTTGTTGGATTTTTGTTGGCAGTGCGCAGAACCACTCCGACGATCCCTCAATCTACGCTCCACGCGTCACGTTTCAGCGTTCCCCACCGCACACCGCACACCACCCACGTTCACCATCCACCCGCGTCACCCGTTCAATCCTTTTGACAACCGCACCAAATTCAGGGTATTCAGGCTATTCACCGATACACGGGGGCGCTGATGCTGAAGTTCATCGATCGCACGTTCGGCTGGCTTCTGGTGCTGGCAAGCTGCGGACACACTGTCGGGACGTTGCTGTGGTTACCGTTGATGAGCGGGATTTTCGTCTGGTCCATGGGTTCGGCTCTCGCCGGTGTTTTGCTCGGAGTGTTGAATATTCTCCGCGCTGGCCGACCGAACGACAAAGCCGTGGCCGTGATCACTGCCATCGGAACCGCTTGCTGGGTGCTGGTGGCGCTCGCTTTCGGCAAAAGCATCGAACACCTGTTGGACCCGCGAGTCGTGGGCCATGTGGTCATCGCGGGCGTTTTGGTGATTTTCAGCTTAGGCACGCTGCGGCGGCTGAACGGTTGACGGCTGATCGGCTGTCAGTTTTTAGTTGTTAGCTATTAGCGGACAACCCGCCAAATGTCACCCGCTTCTGGTTTTCGCGCATCTGCTCCACGCTCTTCGCACCGCGCTCAGCGAACCACCTTCTACGCCCTGCGCTCCCACGCTTTACTGCCCACCGTCCACGCTCTACGCTCCAACGCCATCCACCAGGCGCGACAAATAGATCCGCACCGTAGTGCCCTCGCCGGGGGCGCTCTCGACCGCTATATAGCCGCCGCTCTGTTTCACGATGCCGTAGACGGTGGCCAGGCCGAGGCCGGTACCCTTGCCGACGGGCTTGGTCGTGAAGAACGGCTCGAAGATGCGCGCCCGCGTGGCCTCGTCCATGCCGCACCCGGTATCGCGCACCGACAGCATGACGTAGCGCCCCGGCTGCGCGGTGAAGGCCTCGCCGGAAAAGGTCTGGTCGAGGTCCGCCTCCCCGGTTTCGATCACCAGCGCGCCGCCGTGCGGCATGGCGTCGCGGGCGTTGATGGTGAGGTTGAGGAGGATCTGGTCGAGTTGTCCCGGATCCGCCATTACCGCCCCGAGACCGGGCGACAAGCGGGTCATCAGCCGGATGTCCTCGCCCAACGTCCGCTGCAACAAGGTGCTGGTGGACTGCACCAACGCGTTCAGGTCCAAGCGTCGGGCCTGCAACAACTGCTTGCGGCTGAAGGCGAGCAGCTGTCGCGTCAGGGTGGCGGCGCGATCGGAGGCATGCATGATCTCGTCCACACGCCGCCGCTCCGAGCTGTTCTCCGGCAACCGATCCCGCAGCAACTGCGCCTGTCCGCCGATGACGGTCAACATGTTGTTGAAATCGTGGGCGATGCCGCCGGCCAGTCGCCCAATGGCGTCCATTTTCTGCATCTGGCGCAGCTTCTCTTCAGAAACTTGCAGCTCCTGCTGCGAGAGACGGAGCTCGCGCAGCAAGCCCCCCAGGGCTCGCACCTGCGTCTCCGATTCGCGGCGTCGCCACCACAGGAAGAACACCACGGCAACCAACACCAGCAGCAGCGCGGACACCGCCCAGATCCGGTACGGCGGTCGTGGCTGAATGACAATGTCTTGCGGCCCGCGCGGTTCGACTTCATACGGGCCGCCGAATCGCATCGCCACACCGGTCACCGTGGCCCTGTCGCCATTGGCCAACTGCCGCAAAAAATCGGGATCATCGAGCAGACTGCGCGGCAGAAAAATGGCGACCGAGCCCGAGCGATCCTGCAGCGACGCG
>CALEJU010000002.1 GCA_937898755.1 uncultured Acidobacteriota bacterium
ATTTCTGCCTGTCTCGTGGGCTCGGAGATGTGTATAAGAGACAGCCACCGGACCACCCACCGCCGCCGCCGCCCATCATCATCCACGGCAGCAGGCAACCGGCCGGGCCACAGCCGCCGCGTCCGGCACGGCTCAGCAGCAGCACCAGCGCAAAGAATAGCAAGACCCCGAACAACAGACCGCCCGTGCCCGCACCCGAGCCCTGCGCGCCACGCTGCACCGGGGCAGCCGCCTGCCGGCCAGCCGTCCCCATGCGCTGCGTGACCGTGGTCGCGATCTGGTCGAGCATGCCGTTGAAAAACCCGGCGTAGTCTCCACGGCGAAGTAACCCGACTTGGGCACGTCCCCAGCTCCCGGCATCGGCGTCGGTGAAATAGGGTTCGAGGCCGTAGCCAACCGTAGTCCAGAAATGATGGTCGCGCACCGCAACCAGGATCAGGACTCCGTTGTCCTTGCCCTTTTGCCCCACCCCCCAGTCATGCCCCAACTGATAGGCAAAATCGCTAATCGGGGTGCCGTTGGTGCTGTCCACGGTAACCAGCACGGCGTCAACGCCCTGCGACTCCAGCGCGATGGCGCGTTGTTCGAGCGCCGCTTGGTCTGAGGCTGAAAGGACGTGGGCAAAGTCGTTGACCGCGCCGCTGTGCACGAGGGGTTGCGGCGTTGCCCACAGCCTGGCACTCAACAGCAGGAGCAGCACAGGCCAAGCGAACCGCGTTCCGGCGCATCCCCAAGCCCTCATGCGGGCACCCCTTGAAACAGCAGGATCAACAGCAGCAGAATTCCCACCCCCAGAAAGACTAGCAGGGCCGAGCTGATTCCGGGCTCGCGGTTGACTTCCGGCAGCAGGTCGGTACCTGCAACGTAGAGTGTTGCGCCCGCCGAAAGTGGCAAGCCGTAGCCCAATCCGAGGGGAAAAGCCATCATGACCAGAACGCCTAAGACCGATGCCACCCCCACCGCCACCGCCGATCCGAAGGCCGCGCGCGAACTTCGTCCGGCGGCCAGCATGACCGAGGCCACGGTAAAGCCTTCTGGAATCTTGTGCATCACCACGGCCAAAAAGATGACCCAGCCCAGCCACGGCGAGACCAGAAAGCCGCTGCCGATGGCGACGCCGTCGAAGAAGGCATGAATGGAAAGCGCCGTCAGAACCGAATAGGACAGGTGCGGGCGGGCGAACTCGCCCGCATGGGTCTCTTCCCCGAAGTGAAAATGTGCAATGAAGGCGTGCTCGGCCAGGTGGACCAGCAGAAAGCCGGCCACGATGATCATCGGTCCGCGCACCGGAGCCAGCCGCAAGCTCTCCGGAATCATCTCCAAAAGCGCGGTGCCCAGCATGAACCCTGCGCCTAGCGCGAGGAAATAGCGGACGAAGCGACGCTCCCACTGCCGATGGGTGATCACCAGGCCACCGAGCACGTTGGCGCAAGCCGCCACCGCTCCCAGCCCCACGGCGGTGGCCGCCACGGCGCTGCGCTGCAGAGTCAGAAGCACGGTGCTAAGCCTATCAGAGCGCGCCGGTCCTTATTGGCCTGCCTCCACCCATGTCGCCGTCAACCGCCGTTCATGCTCGCCGGAGATCTCCAGGAGGATCTGCAAGACGGGAAACGCCGGGCGGGAGAGAAACTTCTCCCCCCACTCGACGGCGATAATCGGAGCCACATCTCCAGGTAGGTTTCCCAAATCATCCAGTCCAAGGGTGGCGAACTCCGGTTCACTGTCTACGCGATAGAGATCCAAGTGATAAAGCTTCGCCTCCCCCCGCTCATATTCGTGGATCAGGGTGTAAGAGGGGCTGGTCACATCGAGCGCATTGGCCACCCCCAAGCCTTCCGCCAAGCCCTTGACCAACATAGTCTTGCCCGCGCCCAGATCCCCGGTCAGCAGCACCAGTACCGGCCGTGGCAAAATCGCGGCCAGGCGACGGCCGTAGGACGTTGTTTCCTCCGCGTTGTGCGATCGAAACGCCGCCAGTTCCGCGGGCAGGTCAAGGCTCAAGCGCTCGCCTCCATCACTTGACGCATGGCGGCGGCCAAATGGCGCGTGATATCGGTGGCCAGCAGCCCGCGCTCGCCGAGTTCGGCCGCCGCCAGGTCGCCCGCCAATCCATGCAGGTAAACGGCGGCGGCCGTCACAGCCAGCAGGTCCGCGCGAGGAAACTGGGCGCAAAGGCCGGCCACGATACCGGTCAGCACGTCGCCTGACCCTGCCGTCGCCATTCCGGGATTGCCGGTCGAGTTGACCACTACCCCGCCGTCCGGTGAAACGCTCAATGACCGGTGGCCTTTGAGAACGACCGCCGCGCCCGTCTCGGCCGCCAGTTCTCGCGCCCGTTCCAAGCGCGCTGCCTGAATGGACCCCGGCGTGGTCTGAAACAGGCGCGCCATCTCGCCCGGGTGGGGTGTCAGCACACCGCGCAAGGGCGGGCGGACGCGCAGCTCCTCGCGCAGGCCCGCAAAGGCGTTCAGGCCATCGGCGTCCAGCACCCAAGGGAGCGATGCGGTCGTGATCAGATGCCGGACCGCTTCCGCCGCCTCGGGCGCATCGGAGAGACCCGGACCAATGGCCAGCAGCGTCTTGCCGGACAGCAGCGCGTCCAACTCCGACGCGGCGCTGCCGGCCAAGGTGAGCGTTCCGCTCGAACTCTCCGACAGACCGTGGACTATGAGTTCCGGACGGTAGGCGGCCACTATCGCTTGAATTGAGGTCGGCACCGCTACCGTAACCAATCCCGCCCCCATGCGTAAGGCCGCCTCGGCGGCCATTGCGACCGCGCCCGCCATATCACGCGATCCACCAATCAGCAGGACGTGTCCAAAGGCGCCTTTGTGAGCGTGCCGCGAGCGTGGCGCCAGGAACGGGCGACAGATTCCTGGACCGGCGAGTCGGCCGGGGCTGGCGGTCTCCTCAACCAGCTCTGCGGGTGTCCCAATCTGAGCCAATTCCAACTCGCCAACACAGTCGGCGGCACGCGCCTGCAACAGCCCCCACTTGGGAGCGGTGAAGCTGACCGTCGCGGTGGCATGCACCACGCCGGTCAAATCAAAATCTTCCTGCCCCTCCGAGGGGAGCCCGGTCGGCATGTCCACCGCGACCACGGGAACCGCCGCCCGCAAGTGATTCAGGTCCGCCACCACGGGCCGCAGCCATGTCGGTAGGGGGAGACGAACCCCGGTTCCGAGAATGGCGTCTACCACCAAGGAATACTCCGGTAGCCGCTCATGTTCCTCATCCCACCCTGCGCCCTCTGGCAGGGAACGAAATGAGCCATCCGTTCGGGGAAGACTGGCTTGGAATTGGCGCAGTGCTTGCGCCGCTTCGGTCTTTAGCTCCCTCTCGACGGCCAACAGGAGAACCCGCGTTGGAATGCCGCGCTCGAGCAGCCAGCGCGCGACAACCAACCCGTCGCCGCCATTATTGCCACGCCCGCAGAGCACCAGCACCGGACCGCGTAGCCACTCCGGATGCCGCGCAAGAAAAACACCCACAGCCTGCCCGGCATTTTCCATTAATTGCGCCGGAGAGACGCCGCACTGTTCCGACGTCATTCGATCCACTTCGCGCATCTGGGCGGCAGTAAGAATTTTCACGAGGTGATTCTAATCGAGGTTGGATGGTCGGCGATGGTCGGTCAGGTGCACTGTTCAACTGATACGCGCCAAAACGAGGGTCATGTCGTCCGGCTGCTCCTGCTCGGGGCCATGCCAGCCACGCACCTCGCGCAGGATGATGTCGACGATCTCAGACAGCGGCACCCCGGCGTGTGTGCGCACCAGTTCCAGCAGGCGTGCCTCACCGAACTCCTCCCCATACTCGTTTTCCGGCTCGGAGATACCGTCGCTCCACGCCACCAGCAGATCGCCCGGCGAGAGCGCCTCGCAGCCTTCTTCGTAAACAAGGTTGGGGAACATGCCTACGACCGTGCCCCCCCGCGTGAGGTGTCGGATCCCGTCCCGGCCGATGACCGCGGGCGGCAGGTGTCCGGCATTGGTATAGCGCAAGGTACGTCGCTGGCCATCGTAGAAGGCATAAAACAGAGTGGCGTATTTCTCGACCGGGGTACTGGCGTGGAGCTGGTTATTGAGGCGCTCCATGAGTTCCGCGGGATGAAGCTGCGCCTCTGGCGCCAGCGTGGCCGTCATTGTGTTCCCGCCCGTGTGGCGCGGTGCGGACGCCGGCGCCTGGTGCTGGTAGGCGCGCACCGCGGCGCCAATATTAGCCATCAG
The DNA here is from genome assembly GCA_937898755.1 of uncultured Acidobacteriota bacterium. GTDB lineage: Bacteria > Acidobacteriota > Terriglobia > Terriglobales > SCQP01 > CALEJU01. The sequence goes on from CALEJU010000002.1 coordinate 4,230, forward strand.
CAGGGCGGCGGAGATCCCTTTGCCGGAGACATCACCCAGCGCCAGCGCCACCTGCTCGGGGCCCAAGGCGAGGAAGTCGTAATAATCGCCGCTGACCACGCGTGCCGGCACGCAGCGGCCATAGATCTCCAGCCCCTCCACTTTCGAGGCCCGCTGGGGAAAGAGCTGCGCCTGCACCTCGTGGGCGATGGCGAGGTCGTCTTCCAGTTTCTGCGTCTCGCGCTGCTCCTCGAGCAGTTTCTGCAGCGAGGCGGTCATGGTGTTGAAAGACTCCTCGAGCGCCGCTAACTGGTCGTGATGGCGGATGGGAATCTGGTGATTGAGATCGCCCTGATTGACGCGTTGGGTGCCAAGATACAGGTCATCCACGGCCAGCGTGATACTGCGCGTCAGGCGCACCCCGGCCACCATGGCGACCAGTTCGATGAGCCCAAAGACCACACCGATGGCCCCCAGCAGCAACAGTGGCCAGCGGGATACGTCGTCGTTCCCGATGACGAAGCTGGTGAACAAGCGCCGGTTCAGAATGGAGAGGCGCGTGGCGACGGTCACAATGCTGCTCTCCGGCTTACCGGTCTGCCAATTTATGGCGGCGACTGTCGCCGGAACATATATCGCACGATCCAAGGCATAGCTGGAGGATGACAAGCCGCGCGCAGCTTTGGGTGAGGACGCGACCGGGGGGTTGGGTGGACGGCCGGGCGGCAGCGCGAAGTTCGCCCCGCGAGGGGGCGGGGCAGCAGGGCCGTGGAAAGCCACCATGCCCAGCCGGTCCACCCAGGTGTCCAGAAGCGTGCTGTTCAACGGGTCCAGCGTTAATACTCCGAGCACATGGCCGCTGCGCTGCGTCGTGCGATAAGCAGCGAAAAAATAACCATCCGGGCGGTGCACCAAAGCCTTGAAAGGAGACCGGATCCAGTCCGGCAAGGGCGGCGTCTCCGGCAGCGGCTGCCTCCCGATGGCGGGATATAAAAAAGTGGTACCAACACTGCGTTCCGAAGCATCCACGGCATCAGGTTCAGTCTCAAGCACCGTTTCCGGCGACGATCCCCGGCCCGCTTCCGCCATGGCTGCGGCCAGCGACTTATTGACGGCGGCGACGCTGCCCACATGGTTCCGCACCTCCTCATTCAAGAGGAAGGCGGCGTACTGACCTGCCAGCAGATAACCCGTCAGCAGCACCATGCCAAGGATCAGAACGATCGGGACGACGGCCACGAACAGGTAAGCAGTGAGCAGGCGATTGCGCAGCGACCAGAGCAGGCGAGTGGCGCGGCGCGCCACGATGCGTCGCAACCAGAAGAGCCAGCCCCCCACGGCAAGGAATTGCCAGAGTCCCTGGCTCGCCCACGACGCCTGCCCCCAGAATCGAGGCAGAGCCAGCAGCAGGGCCAGCAATGTGGTGATGGCGCTGAACCTGAACAGACGAGAGAGCGGCGCGGGCGTCCGGTCGCGCCGCCGCGTGGGCTTCGCATTGAGTTCCGCCATCGCCACGTAGACGCTTCCCTGTCGTTCAGGGGCGCGGAGCGGCGGCCTGCTTGGCCTGGACGCCGCGCTGCACCAGACTGTGCTTCCGCCCGTAGCTGAAGTAAATGATCAGCCCGAGCGCGAGCCAGACCAGCAGCCGAATCCATGTCGCTCCGGCGAGACCCGCCATCATTGCGCCAGAGATCAAGATGGCCATGATCGGTACAAACGGCACCCATGGCGTCTTGAACGGCCGGTGTGCGGCAGGATGGGTGTGCCGCATGACCCAAACCCCGGCGCTGACGATCACAAAGGCCAGCAACGTTCCAATGCTCACCATCTCGTCCAGCACGCTAAGCGGCACTAAGGCGGCGACCACCGCCACCAATCCGCCCACCACGATCGAAGAAACGTAGGGAGTCCGGAATTTGGGATGCACCTTGCTGGCCCAGGGCCAGATCAGCCCGTCGCGCGACATCGAGTAGAACACTCGGGACTGCCCGAGCAGCATGACCAACATCACCGACGCCAACCCGGCCAAGGCGCCGACTTCGACCAGGTATGTTCCCCATTGCTGCCCCGTCGCGCGCACCCCAACCACCACCGGGTCCGGCACATTGAGCAATTGGTACGGGACCAGGCGTGTCAGCAGAGCCGCTACAACAATGTAAAGAACCGTGCAGATTGCCAGCGAACCGAGGATCCCGACCGGCATATCCTTCTGCGGGTTCTTTGCTTCCTGCGCCGCGGTTGAGACGGCGTCGAACCCAATATAGGAGAAGAAGATCACCCCGGCGCCACGCAGGATGCCGCTCCAGCCATAGTGACCGAACTCCCCGGTATTGGGCGGGATGAACGGTTGCCAGTGGTTGGGGAGGCTGTTGCCGTGGCGGAACAGAAAGGCACCCGCAATGCCGATGAAGACCAACACCACCGATACCTTGAGCAACACCACGGCGGAGGTGAAGTTGGCCGACTCGCGGATGCCGATCACCAGCACCGTAGTAATGGCCATGATTACCAGGAATGCAATGTAATCAATGCGCGCCTCCAGCAGGTGGCCAAAAAGGTGGAAGTGCACCAACGGAGCGTCGGGCAGCGGCAAGTTGAGATCGCGCAGAAAACTGCGCAGGTGCCCGCTCCAACCGACCGCCACCGTGGAGGCACCAAAGGCGTACTCCAGGACCAAATCCCACCCAATGATCCAGGCCAGGAGTTCGCCGAGGGTGGCGTAAGCGTAGGTGTAGGCGCTTCCCGCAATCGGGATCATGGAGGCGAACTCGGCATAGCAGAGCCCAGCGAACGCGCAACCGACACCCGCAAAAATGAAGGAAAAGAGGATGGCCGGACCAGCAAACTGCGCCGCCGCCTGACCAGTGATGACGAAAATCCCGGCGCCGATAATCGCGCCAATCCCCAACGTCACCAGGTTGTAGGCACCCAAGGCCCGCTTGAGGCCTCCGGTTTCGCCTTCGGCTTCGGACATCAGGCCGCGCAAATCTTTTTTGGCCCACAGGTTAAAACTCATGCGTCGTAGTTCCTTTCCCCTCGTCAATCCTCGTCAATCAATGTACGGCCCGCACCCCGAACGCGCTACTCCACGACTCTCACCCGCGCGTTCTTCCAGCGCCAAGCGTAGTACACCGGCACGCCTAACAGCACCAAGCCGAGTCCGGGGCCGGCATAGTTGGGCCGGAAACGCAGAACTTGGACATCGAAAAAAACCGCCATGAAAATGTACACCGCCGGCAGAACTGGGTAGCCCAGCGCGCGGTAGGGGCGTGGCATCTCGGGCCGTTTCCAGCGCAGGATGTAAATACCAATGATCGTCAAAATATAGAACAGGACGACCGAAAACATCACGTAATCGAGGATCTGGTTGTAGGTTCCCGAGAGGCAGAGCAGCGAGGCCCAAACTCCCTGCAGCGCCAGCGCAACCGCCGGGACACGATACTTCGCGTTCAATTCCCCCACTTTGCGAAAGAACAGCCCATCCTTGGCCATGGCGTAGTACACGCGCGCGCCGGCCAGAATCAGTCCGTTGTTGCAACCGAAGGTGGAAACCAGAATAGCCATGGCCATCAGCGCAGCCCCGTGATGCCCGAAGAAAACCGAGACCACCGCGGTGGCCACCCGGTCCTCGGCGGCGTGCTGGATGCCGCGTCCCATGACGGTCGTGGCGCCCGCCACGCCTTCAAGGGGGAGCACGGCCAGATAGGCGAGGTTGGCGAGCAAGTAGAGCGCGGTTACAATGCCGGTCCCGAGGGCCAACGCCAGCGGCAGGGTGCGCTTGACGTTGCGCACCTCCCCAGCCGTGAACGTGATGTTGTTCCAAGCGTCCGAGGAAAACAAGGAACCCACCATGGCAAGAAAGACCACGGTCGCGCCGGAGAGCATCAGCGTCTGGCCATTCCATGCGTAGGCGTGCAGGCTATTCCAACTCTGTCCGCGCCAGAAGTTGTGAAAATTGACGGCGATCGCAGTGGGGTTACGCACTACCAGAAGACCCAGAACGATCAAGCCGATCAGGGCCAGCAACTTGGCCAATGTGAAGACATTCTGCACCCGCGCCCCGGTCTTGATGCCGCGTGTGTTCAGCCAGGTCAGAAACGCGATCGAGGTGACCGCCACCAACTCTTGCGTGTTCAGGCCCAGCTCCAGTGAGCCGATGTGGCCGAAGTGCAGCAACCAATGATCCGCTGCCACCCAAGGCACGAGTTCGCCCAAGTATTTCGCGAAAGCGATGGCCACGGCGGCGATCGTGCCCGTCTGGATGACAAGAAACGACGTCCAGCCATAGAGGAAGCCAAACAGCGGGCCCAGCGCTTCGCGCAGGTACACATATTGTCCGCCGGCTTGCGGCATGGCGGCCGCGAGTTCGCCGTAGCTCAAGGCCGCCACCAGCGTCATGAAGCCGGTGATCAGCCAGGTCAGCAGCAGCAGACCGGGCGAGCCCACCAGACGGGCAATATCGGCGGAAACAATGAAGATCCCGGACCCGATCATTGAGCCCATCACCAAGGTGGTCGCGCTCAGCAGGCCCAAGCCCTGCAGGAGCCCTCCGGCGCCCGGCTCTGGGGCTCGCGGTGCGCCCCCCGCGGTTGACAGCGTGGTCTCGTGACTCATGCGTAATGAGGATCGCGGCCCGAGTGCCTCTTCCTACCCCGGAGAACGCAATCGAAGGTCGGCGGAATTACCCGCGGTCCCGCTTACTCTGGCGGGGAATGGCGGCGAAGGCAAGCTGAAACTGGCGCACGAGGGCCACGGGATCAGGAAGTTTCAGGTACCCGGAAACCAAGGCGATCGTATCCGCACCGGCCTCCCAGACCGCCGCGCAGTTCTCCAGCGTAATCCCCCCGATGGCCACCAGCGGGCCACGGTAAAGGGCTCGTGCGGCCCGCACTCCCTCCAGCCCGACGACGGGGTCGGGATTCTGCTTGGTCGCGGTCGCAAAAACCGGCCCAATCGCCAGGTAGTCAACCGGAGCGTGGCGGGCCGCCTCCACCTGGAGCACGCCATGCGTGGAGCAACCCAGTATGGCTTCCGGCGCCAGCAGGCATCGCGCGGCCGCAGGCGGTAGATCGTCCTGACCCACATGCGCCCCAGCCGCTGCGGCGAGGACTGCGATATCCACGCGGTCATTGATGATTAAACGGCACGAGGGCGGCAGCATCTGCTGCACCGTCACTGCAAGATTCAGGAATGCTTCCGCTGTCAACTGTTTCGCCCGCAGTTGCAGCAAGCGGCAGTCGGTGGCGGCCAGACGCGCCGCCAACTCCGGCAACGCCCAGCCGTGACCGCGCGCAACATCGACATCCAGTATCGGATAGACCGGCGGCGGTGAGAACGTTCCCAGCACGAGCCCTCTGCAAGCCGTGGACGTAAGGTTCGATGGCGCCTTCCCCCCACCACAACTCCGCGTCCCGCGCCTTTCTACGGCGCGTTCCGTTTCTTGGGCGCCGGCATGAAGCGTTCAATAAATTTGGTGTCGAAGTTGCCGGCTTGGAAGTCGCGGTCCAGCATGATACGACGCTGTAAAGGAATCGACGTTTCGATACCCTGCACGATAAACATGTCGAGGGCGCGACTCATGCGCTGTATCGCCTCGTTCCGATCCCGGCCATGCACGATCAGCTTCGCCACGAGGGAATCGTAGTACGGCGGCACGACCCATTCCGGATAGGCCGCGGTGTCCACCCGTACTCCGGCTCCTCCGGGCATGTGGAAAGCGGTGATCTTGCCCGCGGCGGGGGTGAACGTCTCGGGATTCTCGGCGTTCACGCGACATTCGATGGCATGGCCGCGCGGCGTCAGTCCGAAGTCCTCGATCTTGGTGCCTGCCAGCACCGTCGCCAGCCGCTCGCCCGCGGCGATGCGGATCTGACTCTTGACCAGGTCCACGCCGGTGACCATCTCGGTGACCGGGTGTTCGACCTGCAGGCGGGTATTCATCTCGATGAAGTACAGGCGTTCGTCGCCATCCATCAGGAACTCGATGGTGCCGGCATTGGTGTAGCCGATCTTTTTCATGGCGGTCACGATGCGCTCCCCCAACTTTTTGCGCAGCGCAGGGGTAACCTTGACCGAGGGCGACTCCTCAACCAGCTTCTGGTGGCGACGCTGGATGCTGCACTCGCGCTCACCCAGATGGATCACCTCGCCATGCTCGTCGGCCAGCACCTGGAACTCGATGTGGCGCGGCTGTTCGACGAACTTTTCGAGGTACAGGTCGCCGCAACCGAAGGCGTTGGCGGCTTCGGTCTGCGCTGCTGAAAAGAGCTGCGGCATTTCCGTCGCCGAGCGGACGATACGCATGCCCCGGCCGCCCCCGCCCACTGCCGCCTTGATCATGACGGGGTAGCCCACGTCGGCGGCCACCGTGTTGGCTTCGACCTCGTCCTTAAGCACGCCGTCCGAGCCGGGCAGGATAGGCAAGCCCGCCTTGCGCGCCGCTTCGCGCGCCTTCTCCTTGTCACCCATGAGACGCAATAGAGCGGGCTTGGGGCCGATGAACTTGACGTGGCAGGTTTCGCACACCTCGGCAAAGTTGGCATTCTCGGAGAGAAAACCGTAGCCGGGGTGGATGGCATCCACATTCGCGATTTCCGCCGCACTCATGACCGCCGGAATGTTGAGGTAGCTCTCGGCGGCACGCGGGGGCCCGATACAGATGGCCTCGTCCGCGAAACGCACGTGCAAGCTGTTGCGGTCGGCCTGCGAAAAGACAGCCACCGTCTTGATGCCCAGTTCCTTGCAGGCACAGATAACGCGCAGCGCGATCTCGCCGCGATTGGCGATCAGGATCTTTTTGAACATGGAATAAAGCCGGCTACTTGCCGGTCGGGCGGATGATATACAGCTTCTCGCCGTACTCGACCGGTTGCCCATTGGTGACCAGTCGCTGAATGACCGTGCCCGCCACCTCGGCCTCAATTTCGTTCATCAGCTTCATGGCTTCAATGATGCAGAGCACCTGGCCGACCTCGACCGTATCGCCGATCTTGATGAACTCAGGGGAACCCGGGGAGGGAGAGGTGTAAAACGTACCCACGATGGGCGAACGCACCGTGACCAGTCCCTCATCCTCGGCCGCAGGAGCCACAGATGGCGTCACGACCGCAGGACTGACAGGAACGGCGGTAGCCGTTGCGGGAGGCGTGGCCGACGCAGGCGCGGCGCTCTGACGCTTGATGAAAATGCGCAACTCGCCCTCTTCCAGTTCGAACTCCTCCACCTGCTTCTCGATCAGCGTGTCAATCAGCTTGTTGATGGCTTCAAAGTCCATGGCACTCCAAGCGGCTCTCCACCGCGGGTCGGATTATCTCCCCAGATTCGGGCGGCAACGGACACGGACGCGCGGCCTAGACGCTCAGCAGGCGTTTACTGGTCGGTGTCATGACCTCGGCGCCCTGTTCGGTGACCACGATGACATCTTCAATTCGGATTCCACCCCATGCCCGCAGGTAGATGCCGGGCTCGATCGTAATCACGTTCCCCGCCGCCAGACGATCAGCAGAGCGACTGGCCACGCGCGGGGACTCATGCACCTCCAACCCCAATCCGTGGCCGGTCGAGTGTACAAAGGAAGGGCCGAGCCCCGCCTGTTGCAGTACACGCCGGGCCGCCAAGTCTACCTTGGCCGCCGCGACTCCCGGCCGCACCGCCGCAATGGCGGCGAGCTGGGCATCGAGCACCGCTCGATAACGATCACGACCGAGTTGCGAGGGACGCCCCACGCAAACCGTGCGCGTCATGTCACTCATGTAACCTGCCAGCTTAACACCGTAGTCGAGGATGACAAAGTCTTTGTTCTCAACGGGTTTCGAGCTTGCTCGGGCGTGCACCCGCGCCCCGCGGCGCCCGGATGCCACCAAGGTTTCGAAGGCCACACCCTCTCCTCCGGCCTGACGCAGTCCGAATTCGATGAGACCGGCCACTTCGGTCTCGCGCATTCCGGGACGAATCTTTTCAAGGGCGGCCTCAAAGACGGAAGAACCCAGTTCGACGGCGGCGCGGATGGCGGCAATCTCCTCGGGCTCCTTGATCGCGCGCAGTTCTTCCACCCAACTGCGCGAGGGCTGCAGTCCCGGAACCGAGGCGCGCAGGCGTTCCCATTCGGCGAGGGTGATGTGGTCCGACTCCACGGCGACGCGCGCAATACGCGTTCCGGCGCGGCGCGCTGTGTGCCGTTGTAAATGCCGTCCCAAAGCCTCCCAGAGCGTGCCCTGCGGCGGAATGGACACCCCTACGCCGGCAACCTCGGACGCGACTTGTTCGCGGTAGCGACTGTCGGTCCAAAGACGGACCGCGTTGGGACTCACCCAGAGCAAGCCATTGCTTCCGCTGAAGCCGGTTAGATAACGCACGTTGGGGAGATAACTGACGACCAGGCCGCGAACCCGCTCCTGGGCCAGCCGCTCGCGTAGCCGCCTCACTCGCTTGGCGTAGTCCATTTAAGAAAAGTGTACCGGACGCATGGGTTGAGTCGTCCTGCGCCAAGCGGGAGGCGAAAACTGGGCGTTGGGACAAACCGTGGCAGTGGCCCATCTCCGGTCCAAACGCTCCGCTGTTAGTAGATTCGGATGAACGACGTGATGACCGCCATGTCACTCGGCGCGACTTCTCCATTGACGACCTTGGCGAGTCCTCCGGCGAAGCTCACGAAATCGCCAATGTTGAGTTGCGCGACCCACTGATGCGCTTCAGGAGTGGTCGGCGTTCCCGGCGCCCCGGGCAGAGCGAAGGTCGGTTGTTCCAGCACCAATCCGACCGGTTTGCCGGTCAGCACGCTGGTGTAAACGGTGACCCCCGTCGTGCTCCAGCCTTGCAAATCAGGATCGGAACCCGGAAGAATGGTGCCAAACGGGGGCGCCGAGATGTAGGGGCGAGTCGGCGCCGTCAGGCGACCAAACTGCAGCGCACTCGGAGGGCTGGGAAGCGTGGGGTTGTTGCTGGCGTCCACGATCGGAGCCGTCGGTAATTGCGCTACGGCCACGCATGGTGCTTGCTCCTGCACTTGGAACAGTAGATGCGTGTTGACATCGAGGGAAAGGGCCGTCCAGTCGGGCCGCAGTGCGCAGTAGACCCCGCTCGGAATTGTATAGGTCGAACTTGGAACCGTGGTCGGACCGCTCGGCACGGTGCTCAACCCCGCCAGATTCAGAATGGTATTCACGCCCGTGCCTTCATCCGGGACCACGCTCAGTTGCGAGGAAGGATCAATCACGGCGGAGTCCGGTCGCAACCCCACAGGATTGCTGAGGGTGACTGCGGTGCCGGAATTATGCAGATCGACAAACTGCAGTCCCGCCACACCATTGGTCTTGTAGAACGGGCTCAAGACCCCAAACACCGTCGGCGAGTAGTCGTAGCCGAAGTTTTCTCCCACGGTGGCGGCAACCACACTGGCGCCTGTGCCGTCCAGCGGGTTGAAGCGCACGTATCCCGCGCTGGTACTGGCCAGGGCGAAACCGCGCCCGGGCAGGCCGGAGGGATCCACTGTCAGCCCGCAGACCAGGCAGTTTCCGTCGCTGAAGGTCAACGGCGTGCCGGTCGGAATGGTGTAGCTGGCAATCACGGTGTGAATGCGCGGATCGCTATAGGAATAGCCCGGAACGTTGGCCGTGGCGATTACCTTGATGATGTTCGAAGTGATGCTGCCCACCAGCACGACGCCGTCCTTGGGATCATAGGCGGTGAAGTTGGGGGTATAACTCGTACCCAAGTCAATGATATTTAGAACCGCCGACGTTGCGGTAATGAAAGAGGGCTCGCCGGGTTGCGGCGTTTTGCCGGGCGGAAGCGGCGGCAGCAGGGTCGTGACCAGGCCGTCAATCGGCAGGTAGGGCAGATCGAGGTTATCGGCCTTCAGAATCGCCACCTGGCCGTCGCAGGCGCCGCCGCTAGTCTGGGTGCACGGCATCGGAACGAATGCAACATCCAGGGTCTGTGTGGCGGCCCCCGAGGTGACCGCTTCGGCAACGACGGAAATGGGCCCAGCCACGGACGCCGGCGCTCCCACAGTGAAGTACAACGAATTGGAAGCGCTGGCGTTGGGTGCCGGATTCGAAAGCTGGATTGGGAAGACGCCGGCGGTCGCCAGATCGGTCGCGCTCAACGTGATACTGATCTGTCCCGGGGTGATCACCGTCGCCGGATGCACGATGCCACTGAAAGTGACCGATGTCACCGAGGGAACGAATCCGCCGACGTTCAAAATCACCAATTGACTGGCCGTTTTAGTCGGCGCCATGGCCGGCATGATTGCGCTGACGTGGAGGGCCGGATTCACAATCGTGAAGTTCAAGGACGCGCTGCCACCGCCGGGGGCGGGATTCAGGACGCTCAGCGGCACCGTCCCGGGCAGGGCAATGAGGCTGTTCGGCAGAAGCGCCGTCAGTTGCGTGGCGCTCACAAACGTGGTCGCCAGCTTGGTGCCATTGAAGGTGACCGACGAGCCGCTGACAAAGCTGGAACCACCAAGCGTCAACACCTGGTCGCCGGAGTTGGCAAAAACGGAGCTCGGAGTGACGGAGGTAAAGCTGGGAACTGGGTTGGTCACCTGCAACAGAAGCACATTGGAGAGTCCGCCACCCGGAGCCGGGTTGGACACCGAGACGCTTAAGCTTGTCGGATTTGCCACGTCGGATGCGCTCAAGGGGATGGTTAGCTGCGTGGCGGTGACAAACGTGGTGGTGCGGTTGGAGCCGTTAAAGCTCGCCACCGACGTATTGACGAAGCCGGTACCGTTGATGATCAGAGTCTGCGCCGCCGCGCCTACTGGAATCGAAGCCGGCGACAAACTGGTGATGACCGGCGTCGGGTTGTTGGCGGCGCTGATGGTCAGGGTCAGGCTGTTGGAGTTGCCCCCGCCGGGAGGCGGGTTGGACACCAGAATGACCAGACTACCCGTCGCGGCGAGATCACTGGTCTGCAGTTGAATGGTGAGCTGCGTCGGACTAACCAACGTGGTAGCGCGCGCCGCACCGTTCACGCTGACCACCGAAGTGCTGTTAAAGCCATTACCGTTGACCGTCAAAAGCTGTCCCGGTGCGCCGGCCACCAGGGCGGCAGGGGTCAGACTGGAGGCCACCGGGACCACGTTGTTCACCGTGAAGCTGGCTGCCGCCGAAGCGCCGCCGCCCGGAGCCGGGCTGGTCACCACCACCGGAAACGAGCCGGCAACGGCCAAATCCGTGGCGTTCAACGCAATCGAAAGCTGGGTATTGGAGACGAAGGTCGTCGCGCGGGGTGTACCGTTGAAGCTGACGCTGGATCCGTTGACAAATCCGGTGCCGGTCACCGTCAAGGTTTGCGCGGCGGCGCCGGCCACCAGCGAGGCGGGCGACAATGAGGCGATGGCGGGAATCGGGTTTTGCACCACGAAATTGACCGCCGTCGAGGTGCCGCCGCCGGGGGCGGGGTTGGTCACCGCGATCGGAAACGACCCCACGCCGGCCAGTTGCGCGGCGGTGAGGGCGATCGTGAGCTGGGTGGCACTGACAAATGTCGCGGCTTGCGGGTTGCCGCCAAAGCTGACCGTGGAACTGGCGACAAAGCCGGTGCCCGAAATGGTCACGACCTGCGCCTGGGTGCCGACGGTAACTGCGGCGGGCGTGACGCTGGTCACCGTGGGGGCGGGATTGTTTGTGCCACCGCCACCAGTCAGGCCCTGGTTGAAGATCGAGCCGCTGCCGCCGCAGCCGGCCAAGCCCAGCATCAGCAATGCCCAGCCGGCCGGCCATACTCGGCGCCACGCCTTCTGACTCGCATTGCGCATGTTCATCCCCTGCTCTTGCTTCACGTCCGCCATGTCACGTCCCTGACCTTCCGCCACTGCCGTGGCGTATTGCTGCCACTGCCGCTCACGCTTAACTCACGATGCGGGGGGTGATGAAGAACAGCAATTCCTGACTGCCTTGTGTTACCGAATGGTGCTTGAACAGGTTGCCGATCACCGGCAGGCTGCCCAGCACCGGCACCTGAAAGATGCTGGTTTGATCGGAGTTCACCATCACGCCGCCGATGACCACCGTGGCGCCGTTGCCGACCAGGACATTGGTGGTGGCTTGCTGGGTATCGATCGCCGGGACGCCCTGAATGCGGGGAATACCGGCGTCAATCTGGTCGTTTTCCACGTCCACATTCAGGAACACCGTCCCGTCGGCGGTGATCTGCGGCGTGACCGTGAGCTTGAGTGTGACGTTGAAGAACTGAATGCTGATGGTGTTGTTGACCGTCGTCTGAATGGGAATTTTGACGCCCTGCTGAACAATCGCTTCCTTGTTGTTCTGCGTCACGATGCGCGGTCGCGAGAGCACCTTGCCAAGACCACGGTTCTCGGCCGCTGTCAGAATCGCGTCAATGCGGTACGAGTTGGTTGCGTTGATGAACATCAAACCGCTGCTGGCGGCGTTGGCCGCCAAATTGCTAACCAGCGGCAGAAGACCACTCCCCACGGTCGGGAACTTGACGTTGGGGTTGTTGACCCCCACCTGGCCAGTACCGATGCTGGGCACGCCTCCGATCGAACTGACACTATTTCCGGTACCGAATCCCAGTTGCACGCCCACCTCGCGGGTGAAATTGCGGGATGCTGAGACGACGCGGGCCTCGACCTCAACCTGCGGCGTCTTGCGGTCCAAGTGTGACAGGAGGTCATCAATTCGTGCGATCCGCGAGGCGGGAGCCTCGATAATCAAGGTGTTGGTACGCGGGTCGGTGCGGATGCTGCCGGTTGCACCCGAGGCCGCCTCCAGCGTCTTGACCAGGTCGTCCGCCTTGGCATAGCTGATCGTTCGATAGACTTGCTGGATCGGTTCCGCCGCTTCGCTCGACTTGATCAAGGCAGCATTTTCCTTGGCTTCCTGTTCCAAGGTGGCAAGCGTGGCGATGCGCAGAACGTTCCCGTCGAGTTGCTTTCCCAGGCGATTGTTGCGCAGCACAATATCGAGAGCCTGGTCCCACGGCACATCCTGCAGCACCAGCGTGACGGTGCCGCTCACCGCCGGGTCGAGCACAATATTCAGACCGCTGATCTCATGGATCAGCCGGAAGAAGTCCTTGAGATCGGCGTTCTTAAGGTTCAGCGTGATGCGTTCCCCGGTGTAACGGGGCGCGCCGGCGGCGGGCACGACGCCGACAGGCGCGAGCGACGACGGCACCGGCGCACTGACGATAGGACGAGCCACGAGCGGCGCGGCAGAAAGCGAACGAGTCGGAGTGGGTGTAGCGGAACGAAGGATCGGCTGGGCCATCTTGGCCGTGGGGCGGGGCGGCGGCGAGGAGGGGACCGGTTGTGGCGAGGCTGCCAACCGGACCGCTTTCGGGCGCGCCACCGGCGTCATGCTGCGGAGCGGCGAGGGCCGCAGCGCCGGTTCATTCGTACTTCCCGGCAACGCAATCCGCAGCTGCCCGCCGGTCTGCTCGACTTGCGGCTCGACGCTGCGCTTCAGATCCAGGACCACGCGCACAACGGCCGGTGCGAACTGCGCCACCCGCACGTCTTGCAGCCAGCTGGAATTCGCGCTCAGCCGCGGGCGCGGCAGGGCATCGGAGGCGTCCTCGAGATCGAGGACGAAACGCTCCGGGGTATGCATGCGAGAGGTCTTGTAATGCCCCGCTGCCGGCGTCATCTGTAACATGACCGCCTGCGTCTGCGGCTCCAGCCGCAGGGACACCAGGCGCGCCGGCGCGCCGCTGGAATGCGCGGCCGTGGTCGGATTCCGACGCGCGGCGAGAAGCACCGGCGCTGCCGGCTTAGCGGGATGCGCCACCGGCAGGACGGCGGAACGGACGACGATGGGTGCTGCGGCCGTGACCGCCGGGGTGTTGGCCGCAACCCCCGGAGGCACATCAATATGGATCACTACGCCGTTGTTGGTCAGGCCGACAGCGGTCACGGGAGTGCCATTGAGCGTCGCCTCCAGCCGTACCACCGACTCATGGTTGGAGCCGCTATACTGGTAGACCCGATACCCGCTGACCGGGCCTTCAGCCAGCTTCACCAGGGGCCGGTCCTGGTCGAGCACGACCTGATGCATGTCCACGAGCAACAGGTTTTGTGCCGGGCGGTACTCGGTGTGGGTAAAGGCGGCCGAGGCCCGGAGCGTCAGGGTGGTCTCGCGCGGTGTACTGCGCGCCTCCACCGATCGGAAGCTCGTCTGCAAACCGGGCGCCGGCTGGGCGGCGCCGGTGAGCGCGGCCAGCAAAACCGTCAGCCCAGCCCGCCAAGCGGTGCGCTGCTGCCATTGTCGTGCTCTCGTCATAACCAATTCCTCGTCGCCTGCCACTGCTTCACTACCTCATTAATCAGGACACCTTGCGAAAGACCTCACCGCCGCTGCTCATTCCGTTTTCGCCCGGAGGCGGGACCCGGCGAAACCAGATCCCATTCGCGTCAATGCGGCTGACCACGCCGTCAAAGACCCGATCGCCGGGATGTAAAAAGTATGTGCGGTCATCGGGACTGCTGACCAATGCCACCGGCCCCAAGGGACCACCCACGGCGACGCCCTCCACCTTGAGATCTTCAACGCCCAAACCTTTGCGCCCCAGCGGGCGGGCGTGCGGCTTGGCTCCCGGCTTGGGCGGTTCGATCAGCGTGTGGAAGGGATCATGGCCGTAGACCGGTGTTCCACGGTTGCTCTCCTGCCTCGACGGCGCGACCGATGCCTGGCTCGAGGGCGGAAATGCGTCAGCCGCTGCGGCGCCAGCCGCCGCGTTGCGCGCCTGAGCTGCCGCCACGACCGGAGCGGTCACGCGGCGCGGCAAGGTGGTGATCTGCCCGCTGGCAGCCCCTGCCGCCAAGACACCCACCAGCATGGAGTGAAAAGCAATACGCATGACTATTTCGCCTGGGCTGTCTTGCCCGTCGTCGAGCTCATCCCCACATGACTGAAGAAGGTGGTGACCGTGCAGGTCGCGATGACCGTCTCATCGGCGCGGAAGTGATAGCCGTCGCCGCCTCGCCCGTCAATGCCCTTGAGGCTCAGGTCGCTGGCGTTGACAATGCGTTCCAGGTGCGCCAGTCGTCCAAAGAAATCGAGCAGGTTGTCAAAAGAGCCGTCCAGCAGGACTTCGTAGGGCGCCTCCACAAACAGTTCCTTGGTCACCTGCGGTCTGGCGGTGATGCGGCGTATCCCGACGTTGGCCTGACGCGCCGCCTGATCAATCTGCAGCAGGAAATCGTCGGTGGCGCGTTGCTCCGGCATGATGGCCTGCAGCGTTTCCAATTGACGTTCCAAGGTGATGTTTTCAGCGCGCAGAAGTTCGGCCCGCTTCTCGTATGGCCGCAGTTTGTTGTTGTCGTCCACCAGCTTCTGCAGGCGCGCCTGGCTGGCCGCATTCTGGTCGCGATAGGTGTTCAGCCACGCGTACTCCGCCCCGCCCACCAGGGCGGCCGCCAGCAGGGCGAAGACCACGAGCTGCATCCGCGGACTGAGTTCGTTGAGCGACGGCATGGCTTCCTTAGGACTTCCCCGCCTGGGGGCGCTGTGCGACGAGAGTGAAATTAAAAGCGCCAGCCGTATCATTGCCGGCCACCGACCGCTGCACCGATTCCTTGAGTTGGACGTCGCGGAAGTACCCGCTGCGCAGCAGCTCGTTCATCAGCTTGGCAACCGCGTCCATGCTGAGGGCGTTGCCCACCAGCGTGACATCGCCGTTCTTCTCCGACATGGAAATGAGCCAGACCTGCCGCGCCCCGTTGACGGTGCGGGCCAGCGTCTGCAACAGATCCGTCGGTCCCGACTGGTTCTTCTTGAGATCCTCGATGACCGCGATGCGGGCGGTCAGTTCCTGCTTGCGCTTGGTGTTCTCGTTGTAGTCCTGCTGCAGGGCGGACAGCCGTGCCTGTTCGACCTGTGCCGCATGAATCGCGTGTTCCAACTGGTCGGCCTGGTGTTGTAACCAGAAGTAGTGTCCGAAAACCAGCAGCACCGCTCCCGCGACGAGCAGGAGCCCGATCTTCAGGCTGGGCGTCACGCTGGCGCTGCCCAACAGATCGCCGCCGCGCGTCGCGCGTGCCCGCTTTTGCCCGCCTTCGATGAGGTTGATCCGAATCATAGATCCTCGAAACTGCGCAACGCCAGCCCAACCGCCACCGCCAGACGCGGGCCGTGCCGGCGCACTGCCTCCGCCATCGCCGTGTTGGCCGGCAGGCTGATGCGTTTAAACGGGTCCATCACTTCCACCGGCACCGCGAATTCCTGCCGCAACATGTCGGTCAACCCGGGAACCTGCGCCGAACCGCCGGACAGGTAGAGACACTCGATGTGCTCCCCCGACGAGCCGGCGCGGAAGAAATCGAACGTCTTCTGGATCTCCAAGCGGATGATCTCCGACACGGCATGCAAGACCGGCAGACGACGGTCCTCGGGAACCGCCGAGTTTTCACCCAGCTTGGCCCCCTCCGCTTCCTCGAAACTGACGTTCAGCTCCTTCTGCAGAGCGTCGGTGTACTGGTTGCCGCCGACGCTGACGTCGCGCGTGAACAACGGCGTGGCGCCCTTCACCACGCTGATGTTGGTGACGCTCGCCCCCACGTTGAGCAACGCCACGGTGGCGGCCGGCGGCGGCTGGTAGTTGTATTCGTAGCAATTCTGGACCGCGAACGGGTCATGATCCATGACCAATGGCATCAGCCCGGCCATGCTGAGCGCGTTGGTGTAATTGGTGACCTTGTCCTTCTTCACCGCCACCAACAGGACATCCATGCTGCCGCTCTCGTTGTAGTCCAGGACGTGGTAGTCGAGGTTGACATCGCTCAGTTCGAAGGGCACATGCTGCGCCGCTTCGCTTTCGATGGTGGCTGCCAGCTCCTCATCGCTCATGCCTGGCATGGTGATCTGCTTGACGATCACCGAATGGCCGCTGACGGCCGTGGCGGCGCTGCGATTGCGTGTTTTGTGCTCACGCAACAGTTGCGTAATGGTGTTGGCCAGGGCGCCGGAATCAACAATCTGGCCGTCCACCACGATCTCCGGCGCGAGCGGGCTCAGATCCGCCATGCTGAGGCTCACGCCGCCACGCCCCCGCGTCAGCTCCACCACCTTGACGGCGCTCGAGCCCACATCGACTCCCAGGAGTGCCTTGCGTTTGGACTTCATTCCGAACATGTATCTACCTTTGGCGTTTCCGCTCCGGCGCCGCAGTAACCCGGCCCATCTCGCGCGGCGCATCGCCGCCCTTTGCCTGTTCCGTCCCCCCGCCGCCGCGGGTGGGCGTCACGCTCTGCCCTTCCATCCAGCGGTCGAGCACGCTCTTCTTGAAGCGCCAGCGGTTTCCCAACCGAAACGCCGGGATGCGCTCCTCGGCCAGGTGTTTGTAGAGCGTGTCGGCCGAGACCCCCAAGTACGCGGAGGCCTGCCGGACATTCATGACTTCGGGCGCGTCAGCCATTCCGTCATCCTTGCGGCACCCTAAGGGCGCCCGTTCTGTTGTGACTCCACCTCGGTCATCCTCGAATCGCTCACTCAATTACGGCCTCGATCACTCGGTGAGGCCCGCAGCGGTCGTGATGCGAGAAAAGTCAGGTCCATCAAGCCCGCTGTCACCGAAGGTGTCAAGTTGTATCTTTCCGGTTTCAGCCGCTCCGCACCGAACTAAGGCGAAATCACCGGTTATCCCCGGTGATTCACCCCATCCAGTTGGCGTCCCCCGTGGCTACCACCCCTAGGGGTGGTAGCTCACCTGCAACTGCCGGGCCGTTTGCGGGGGAACCGCCTTTGCTACCTCATTTCTCATGCCCGCGCCTCGCCCCGTGGGGAGCAGGCCGGGGGCCAAAGTGCGCCGCAGGTCACCCGTTGCAACCAATCCGTTCCGGAATGCGCAGATTTTGCGGCGAAGAGGCCATGCGGCCATTCCCCGGCCTTGCGCGGTGGTGGCGAAATCAGCGGGACGGGAGGGGGCGGGCGGAGGTGGTGTTCGGCGCCGTCTGCTCAGACTGGGCGCTGGGGTGCCGCGGCCCCTCCAGCGTGTTCTGGTTGACGGCAATAAAGCGCGGGGAGTGATTCAGCCAGATCCCGACAATGAGAAGGGGGAGCATGGCCAGCGTGGCCTGCCAGCGCCCGCGCGTCGTGGCCTTCTCCTCTTTTTCCCAGCGGAACAGGCCAACCGCCAGTCCCAACGAGGCGACCAGGGTCAGCACCAGACCCAGCAACTCGGGAAAGTGCTGCCCCAAACTCTGTCCGCTCACCAGCATGCCTTCGCTCGCAAGGATCATGAGCGTCGGCGGTAGAAACAGGGCAATGTGTTGAATGACTTTCGGCAGCGCAAACAAAGGCACTGCCGACCCCGAGAGGAACAACAGAGCGAAGAAAAGGATCTGGTTGACGACCTGCGCCTCCTGCATGGTGTTGACCACGCCCGCCACGACCAGACCGATCCCCCCCAGGGCGAGATAGCCCAGCGTGAAGACAAGCCAAAGGCCGAACAGCGAGCCGTGCAACGGCATGTGGTAGAGCCACACAGCCAGGAGGAACTGCAGGGCTACCACGGGAATGAAGAGCAGGTAGTTGCCCAGAAGACGGCTCGTAACCATCTGCATGGCGGTAATGGGAGCGAGATGGTAACGCCGCAGCATGTCGCGCTCACGCATCACCACCAACTGCACGCTCAGGCCAAACAGGCTGCTGCTGATTATGGACAAGCTGATGAGCGGACTCATCAGGATAGCCACGCCGTTGGGGTCGCTCTTGGCAAAAATGCCGCAATAGAGGAAAAAGAACGCCATCGGGAAGATAAACGTGAAAAAGAAGGCGATCTTGATGCGATACGAGAGCTTCACGTGCATCCAGGTCATCTTTAGAATTGCTTTCATGGACGCAGACTCCTTCCCGTCATCTGCAGATAAACGTCTTCGAGGCTGGTATGGGAGACGCGCGCCTCAATCAGTTCATTGCCATTGCGATCGGCGTGAACGGCGAGCGCGGCTAGCATCCGACCGCCGCTGGGCCCGCGCAGGATGCAGGTAGCGCCGCTCTGTTGAACTGCTGTAACCCCGACCAGGCCCGCCAGTTCGGTGTCGCCCATGGGCTGCTTGAGCGTCACCTCAAGGCGGTCCCCCTCGCCCAAGTCGCGGATCAGCTGGCGGGGATGCCCGATGGCGTGCAGGGTCCCACGGTCCATGATGCCAACCACGTCACAGAGCCGTTCGGCCTCTTCAATGTAGTGCGTGCTGATCAGAACCGACTTTCCCTGGTCGCGAATGCGGAGAATCAGGGCATGCAGGTCGCGACGGATCTGGGCATCGAGGCCCGTGGTGGGTTCGTCGAGGAAGAGGATCTGCGGATTGCCGACCAACGCCAGAGCGAGGGCGACCCGCTGCTTCTCCCCGCCGGAAAGGTACTGAAAGAAGGCCTCGCGCCTCGGTTGCAGCCCGACCAGATCCAACAGCTCGTCGAGCGGCATGGGACGCTCGTAGAACGTGGCAAACAAATCGAGCACTTCGATGACGCGGATCTTGTCATGCAACGAGGTGGTCTGCAACTGTGCGCCGATGAACTGGCGGACCCGCAGCGCGTCCCGTACCGGGTCGAGGCCACAAACGCGGATGCTGCCACTATCCGGAACCCGCAGTCCTTCAATCATCTCGATGGTGCTGGTCTTGCCGGCGCCGTTGGGCCCGAGCAGGCCGAAAATGGTCCGCTCGGGAATGGAAAAACTGATGCCACACACCGCCTCGACGGGACCATAGCGCTTGCGCAGGTCGCGGACTTCAACCATCGCCGTGCCGGCCCCCGGTCGCGGCGCCACCGCCGCTGCGGGATCCCTGTCTGTCTTGGTCATATCAATTTGTTTACGCGCCCCAGCCCGAGGAAATTTCGGGCATGTCGCCGTTTCGTCCGGGGCGCAGCCCTGCGTGACCTGAACCACCGCATGGCACTCAGGCCGAGTCACCCGGCTCGGGCACGGCAATGTCATCACGCGAGCGCTGTTTGACGCGATACATCATGGCGTCGGCAAAGCGGACGATGTGTTCCTTGGTGGCAGCGTCTTCCGGAAACGTCACCATGCCGATGCTGACCGTCAGCTGCAAGGCGAGCGGCTGATCGGCACTTCCGGCGGGAAAGCGAGCCGCGCGCATGTGGGTCAGCAGCCGACGTGCCACCACCAAGCCTTGGTCCTTCGAAGTCTGAGGCAGGAGCACCGCAAACTCGTCGCCACCATAACGAAATACGTAGTCGTTCTTGCGGAGGTACTGACGGAGCCAATCGCCAAAAAGTCGCAGCAGCCGGCTGCCCACCAGGTGGCCGTGCTGATCATTGACCATCTTGAAATGGTCCAGATCGAGAAACAGGAAAGAGAAGGGGTAGGCGAAGCGCTCCGAGCGGTGAATTTCGGTTTCCAGAACCTGGAATAGGTAGCGGCTGTTGTAAAGCCCGGTGCAATCGTCGGTAATGATGAGTTCGCCCAGCCGAGTAAAACTGCGGGCATTGGAGAGGGCGATCCCGGCGCATTCGGCCACGGTTTCCAAGCGCTTCCACGGATCAGGGGCCGGTTGCAGGCCCTGCGTCCAGGCCAGCATCAGCACCCCCAACGGGCCTTCCGCCGCACGAACCGGCAAGAGGCGCAGGACGCCGAAGCGCTCCGCCGGCCACAGGGCACACCATGCGGGTTCGGGAACGGCCGCAGCGGTCACATCCGTCAGCAGGGCCTCACCACTGCGCAACACGGTGCCGGGCAGGCCGTCGGCAAGGGGCGGGGTCCATTCGCGCAGCGCCGCCGCCATTGGACCGCTTGCCAACACGGTGCGGAACGTGCCCGAGTCGGGCTCTGCCAGCAGCAGCGCCACGGCGGCAGGAGCTGCCACGCGGTTCACCTGTTCGAGCACGCGCTGCCACACCATCTCCGGCTGCACCTCGGACGTGATGGTGCGCAAGATGGCGTGCAAGCTGGTCAGCCCAGGAAGGAGCGCCTCTCCCTCGCCAGGTGGCGAGGCATCACCAGCGGCGGCGGATCTCGAGGAATGCGGCATGAACACAATCGCGCGTCGGGAACTGCAGGCCAGTATAACCGCGCCGTCACGAAACTTGGACGAGCCTGCAGTGCTCTCAGCAGCGTTGGGCTTCCGCTGGGAAGGCCAGGAATGTCCCTCGCCACCCCCTTCGACGCTGCTGGATTGACGCGCCCCGGGCCTTGCGGCCAGAATCAGGCCGTCGTACTTTCTTTTTGCGTCCATGTCCTCCTTCGGCGAAAATTTAAAACGCGAACGCGAGTCGCGCCACGTGTCCCTGTCGGCCATCGCGGCCGCCACCAAGATCAGCGTGCGGCAATTACAAGCCATCGAGGACGAGGACTTCTCCCGTCTGCCGGGTGGCATTTTCAATCGCAGTTTCGTGCGCGCTTATGCGCGCCATGTGGGCCTGGACGAAGAACGTACTGTCCACCAGTTTCTGGTGGCGGCCGGCGAAACGCCGGACTCCGAACCCATGGCCGAGCAGCCCGTCGATGCACCGCGGGCGCCGCTCAGCGCCAATGCCGTGGTCGCCATCCTGCTGCTATTCGTTTTCGGCTTGGCGGCGTGGGGAGTCTGGAGGCTCTACCGCGATCGCTCGCGCGCCGGCATCACGGCCACATCCAACAGCACGACCCCGAGTTCCGCCAACGTCTCAACCCAAACGACCACCCAGCCCGCCGTGCGTCCCGCGGAAACGACGCCCAGTTTGGTGCCGAGTCAGGTGTCGAGTTCGACACTTCCCGCCCCGACCGGGCCCCTGCAGTTGGAGATCAGCGTCAGCAGCGCGGCCTGGGTGAGGGTCGTGGCCGATGAGCACGAACTTTTTGCCCGTGTTCTCCCTGCCGGAACCACGCAGCAGGTGAGCGCGCAGCATACGCTGCATCTGACGACTGGCAACGCCGGCGTCACCCACCTCCAGTTCAATCAACAGCCGGTACCCGCGCTGGGCAATGTGGGTGAGATCGGACGCTTCGATTACCCGCGACACGCCGCGCGCGCGCATGTCGCGCATCCGGTGCTGCAACCTGCTCCCCGCACGACGCAGCCCGCGCTGCCAACCCCACCTTCGGACGCGGCAACACCACCGCCGCTCTGATGTCTGTTTCATTCAGCGCCGGCGAGCGGGTCTTGGAGCTCATCGCCCTCGGTCGCGTCCCGGAAAGCGTCGCGCGCGACGCCGCTCGTGGCCGCCTCAGCCTTCCATTCGCCGACCGCTTGTTGGTGCTGGCCACGCTGGCCGCCGCTCCAGGACCGCTGCAAGCGGAGGCACAATCGACCTTGGCGGCGCTGGATACAGCGCAAGTGCAGGCGGTATTGCTGGACCACGATTGTCCGCCTGTCATTCGCCGGCACTTTGCCGACACCGACGGCAATGACCCGCTCAGCCAAGAGGCGCAGGAGCTGCTGCGCCTGGCAGAGACGGAACGGTCGGCCTTCGAATTGGTCGAACCCGATGAACAAGAGCAGGCTGCCTTGGCGGCGGAAAGCGCCCCCCCATCGCCTGCCCCCTCCGTGGACGCTGCGGCAGCTTCGCTCAAGCCCAAAGCGGAAAGCCTGCTCACCCGGGTTGCCAAGATGAGCGTGCCGCAACGCGTTCAACTGGCGCTCAAGGGATCGCGCGACGAACGCCTTCTCCTGATCCGCGATTCCAACAAGGTGGTGCAGCGCGCCGTCGTGACTTCACCGCGCGTCACCGACAACGACATCGAGTTGATTGCGGCCATGCGCAACGTGAGCGATGAGGTGCTGCGCATGATCGCCGGCAGCCGGCGCTACATGCAGTCCATGCCCATCATTCGCAACCTGGTCAACAATCCACGCACCCCACTCGATACCGCCCTGGCGCTCAGCAAGCACCTCTTCATCAACGACCTCAAACTCCTCGTCGCCAACAAAAATGTCGGCGAAACGCTGCGCCGCGCCGCCGCGCGCCAAGTCCGACAGAAACAGGACAGGGGCAGCTAAGACGACCATGCCACGCGAGACGCGGGAGCCGACGCCGCGGATGTCTCGAACTGGCGAATCGCGTACACTCGCTTTTTCAGGAGCCCTGCCGTTCATGTCATGTCGTTCTTCCCTATTCGTCCTCGCTCTCTGCAGTACGGTGGTCGGGCAGCAGACAGCGCCAAAAACGTTCAGTGTGCGCGACATCTTTGCCGAACCGGGCTTGACCGGGCCCGCGCCGGAGACCATTGAGTGGAGCCCGGATGGCAAGCGGCTCACCTTTCTCGAACGCGCCAGCGGCAACAAGCTGGCCAACCTCTACGAAATCGATCCCGATTCCAGCCGGCGCGCCGTGCTGGTTCCGGGCGCGGTTCTGGCCGGGGCGGCGGAGAGCCTCGACAAACTGACCAACGAACGCGAAAAGGAGCGGCGCGCCCGCTACGGCGTCGCCAGCTACCATTGGTCGCCCAGCGGCCGCCAGATCATCTACAGCAGCAACAACCAGCTTTACAGCTTTGACATTGCCACGCAGAAGGCCGTCCAGTTGACCAACGAGCCGGGAGACAAACGCGACCCGAAATTGTCACCCGACGAGCGCTGGATCAGTTATGTCACTGACGGCGACCTGCGCTTCGCTGCGGTCTCCCATGGCAAACCGCGCGCCGTCGCCGAACACGCCGATCAGATCCTGAACGGTGACCTCGACTGGGTTTATCCGGAGGAGCTCAGCACGCGAACCGGGTACGAGTGGTCCCCGGGCAGCGATCGCATGGCTTTCCTGCGCTTCGACGAACACCCCGTCCACAGCTATCCGATCGAAGACTTCATCCCCCACTTCGGCTCTGTTGATGAAGAAAAGTACCCCAAGGCGGGCGACCCCAATCCCATCGTCACCCTCGGGATCTACTCACTGAAGAATCACAAGACCGTCTGGGTGCCAGTCGGTGGCACGCCAGATAGCTACATCCCACGCTTCGGCTGGCTGCCCGACGGCCACACCCTCTACGCCATGGTGCTGAATCGCGCCCAGAGCGAGGAGCAGATCGTGTTGGCAGACGCCTCCTCGGGCAAGACGCGCGTTCTGCTCACCGAAACCAATCCTTGCTGGATCAGCGAGAAGGGCCGCGACGATCTTCACTTCTTCAAATCGGGCGACAAGTTTCTATGGGGCTCGGATCGCGATGGGTTCCATCACCTCTACCTGTTTGACATGCAGGGCAAGCTGCTGCGCCAACTGACACACGGACACTGGCATGTGAATGGACTGGAAGGCGTTGATGAGGCGGCCGGGTGGGTGTACTACGCCGCCGCGGCCCGCACGCCGCTGGAAACCGATCTCTACCGCGTCAGCGTCAACGGCGGTGATCCGCAGCGCCTGACACAGGGCGACGGCAGCCACGCCGTAAACCTGGCGCCCGACCAGCGGCATTACCTCGATACCTTTTCCGACAGCCTTCATCCGCCGCAACTCAGCGTGGTGAGCCTCAGCGGAGGGGGACGGCACGTCCTGCAGCCGGCCGCCGACCTGTCCGCCTATGGCCTGCAGGCACCGGAGTTCTTCCAGATTCCCGCCGCCGACGGAACATCGCAGCTCTGGGCATGGATCCTCAAGCCCCCCGGCTTCGATCCCTCGCGCAAATATCCGGTGATCATGACCCAGTACGGCGGTCCGCAAGCACAAACCGTCAGCAACGCCTGGGGCGGTCCGACGTTCCTGTTTTACCAGTTGCTGGCCCGCCAGGGGTTCGTCATTTTCGACACCGACAACCGTGCCGCCAGTTACTTTGACCGCGCCACCCAGGCGCTGATCAAGGGGCACTTCGGCACCATTGAGCTGGCCGACCAGCTCGCCGCCGTGAAATGGCTCAAGGCGCAGCCCTGGGTGGACAACGACCGGCTCGGTATCTGGGGCTGGAGTTATGGCGGCTACATGACCACTTACGAACTCACCCACGCCCCGGGCGTGTGGAAGGCCGGCATCGCGGTGGCGCCGGTCACGCAATGGACCGACTACGACTCGATCTATACCGAGCGCTACATGGGCATGCCCCAGACCAACGCCGCCGGCTACCGGGAGAGCAGCTCACTGACCCACGCCGACCAGTTGCGGGACCACCTGCTGCTGGTGCACGGCACGGGCGACGACAACGTTCATTTCCAGAACTCGGTGCAGTTCATCCAGGCCCTGATCGACGCCGACGAGCACTTTCAGCTCATGATTTATCCCCGCAAAACCCACGGCATCGGCGGCCCGGCGCCACGCACGCATCTGTTCGAGATGATGGACTCGTTCTGGGAACGCTGGCTGGGCGCGGCGAACGGGGGAAGCCGGGAGTAAGGGAGTAACGGAGGGAAGCTGCTTTGACCTTTCACCTTGCGGGCGAGAAACGCGAGGCGCAACATAACGGGCATCGCACATCATTTCGTCTGAAGTGAGCGCCTTCGAACCACGCACGACCAACCACGAACCAACCTACAGTTCCCGGCGGCCTTCCATCGCTTTCAGCATGGTGACTTCGTCGGCGTATTCGATCTCACTGCCCACTGGAATGCCCATGCCAATGCGGCTCACCTTCACGCCCAGCGGTTTGAGCAGCTTGGAAAGGTAGGCAGCGGTGGCCTCGCCTTCGGCGTTCGGATCGGTGGCGAGGATGATCTCCTGCACCAGCGGCCGGCCGTCCTCGGCGCCCGGTGCCGTCTCCCGCAGCCGATCCATCAACGATTTGATTTTGAGCTGGTCGGGACCGATACCCTGCAATGGGGAGATGGCGCCATGCAGCACGTGGTAAAGGCCCTCGAACTGGCGCGTCCTCTCGACGGAGAGAATGTTGTGGGCCTCCTCGACCACGCAAATCAGCGTGCGATCGCGTCCCGGGTTGGCGCAGTAGAGGCAGGGATCCACGTCGGTAATGTTGTTGCAGATCGAGCAGAGCCGCAGCCGGTCCTTGACATCGAGAATCGCCTCAGCCAGCGCCTGCGCGGAGGCTCGGTCGGCGCGCAAAAGGTGAAAGGCGATGCGCTGCGCGGACTTCGCCCCGATACTGGGCAGGCGTTTCAACTCGTCCATCAGGCGACTGAGGGGTGCGGCGATGTCGGACATAAGGAAAGTGCTCTCGGCATTCGGGGATAGGCAGTCTACTTGAAGAGGTTGGCGAGGTTGCCCAAGCCGGCCAGTCCGCCCATCTCGCTCTGCAGGCGCGCGTCCACGCGCTGCCCCGCTTCGTTCATTGCCGCGCGGACCAGGTCCGACAACATCTCGACATCGTCGCGGGCGACCTCGGGATCGAGACGTAGTTCCAGAACCTGTTTCTGGCCATTCATCTTGACCTGCACCATGCCCCCCCCGGAACTCGCTTCAACCACCACCGCCGCCATGCGCTGCTGCACTTCCTCGTAGTGGTGCTTGGCCTTTTCGGCCATTTGCTGCAATTGCTCGAAGTCGATGTTCATAGCGGGTGCTCCTCCCCATCGTCCCACGCCTTGGGAGGCGGCGCGACAGGGGATTCGACGCCATTCCCTCAGCGCGGCCATGCGCCGGTCCGAAGCACGTGAACCTCGAGTTGCTCGCGCAGGGCCCGCACCAAGGGATGCCGGGCGGCGCGATCCTCGGGGCTGCCGGACAGGGTCGCGAGGGGACGCGCGGTGGCACCGCCAGTTTCCACCTCGACACGTCGAATGACGATTTCCGGCGCCTGCCCCAGCACGCTGCGGGCGACATTGCGCAGCGTCTTGCGTATGTCTTCGGTATCCACCAAGCCACCCAAGGGGGCGTGTGCACCTCCGAACGTGAGTTGTAGACGTCCCGGGCTCCACTCCCAATCCGCCTTCTCGACCATCGAAAGAACGGCGCCGCGCTGGTCCTGGCGCAAGGCATCCAGCACGGCCGTCGTTGCCGCAACAGGTGAAGGTGAGACCCCGGCCGGCTCCGGTGCCATGCCGGCGGGCTCACCCGAAGCTGCCGGCGCTACCTCAACCGCTGCTGGAGCCATCGCCTGGATCACGGCCGGGGGCGGCGCTAGGACTGGGGGAACGGAATTGGATTTTTTTTTTAAGGCCTCCGCCAGCGGCGAGGGCTTCGCTGCGGTCGGAGCCGCGGACAACGGGGGCGTTGCAGTCGGCGCATTGACCGGAGCAACCGCAGGCGCCCGCAACAAAGGCGCCGTGCTGGCGGGTGTGGAACGCAAGGTGTCGTCGCCCGCTCCGCGATTGCCTTCCAGCGCCGCCAGCACATCCTCGACCCGCGTCAATCGCCGGGCGTGAACCAGTTTCAACAAGCCGAGCTCCAAATGCAGCCGCTCTTCCCTGGCATGGCGCAGGTCGCCCGCGGTGCGCAGCAGAATCTGCAGAAAGCGCGCCAAGTCTTCTTCCGTGAAGGTCGCCGCCGCTTCACTCAGCGTCAGGCGTTCCTGGTCGGTGACTTCCAACAGCGCGGAGTCCCTGCCGGCCGACTGCGCCACCAACAGATTGCGGACGAAGTGCACCACCTGGCGGCAAAGCTGGGCGGGCGCCACGCCGGTATTGAGCAGGGCATCCGTCAGCTCAAGAACGCGCTGGCTCGATCCCTCCGCCACGGCCTGCATGAGTTCCAAAACCCGGCGCGAACTCACCCGCCCGAGCAGGGCCTGCACCGTTTCGGCGGTCAGCTCCCCACCGGCATGAGAAATGGCTTGGTCGAGCAAGGAGAGCGCGTCACGTATCGAGCCCTCGCCCGCCTCCGCGATCAGTCCCAGCGCCTCGTCCTGCGCCGGAATGGTTTCGGCGCTACAGATATAACGCAGCCGTTCCACGATCTGCCCGAAAGGCACCGCGCGGAAGCCGAAATGTTGGCAGCGCGATCTGATGGTCGCCGGTAGCGCCTCGGGCTCCGTGGTTGCCAGCACGAACACGGCCCATTCCGGCGGTTCCTCCAATGTCTTCAGGAGCGCGTTAAAGGCGTCGTCGGTGAGCTGGTGCGCCTCATCAAGGATGTAAAACTTGTAGCGATCGCGCGAGGGACGGTAGCGCACGTTGTCGCGCAGCGTACGGATCTCGTCAATGCCGCGATTGGAGGCGGCGTCAATCTCGATCACGTCCACCGAGCGTCCATCGCGGATCTCAACGCAGGCATCGCAGACACCGCACGGGGTGGGGGTGGGTCCCTCCGACTGGCGACAGTTCAACGCCTTGGCCAATATGCGGGCCACGGTGGTCTTGCCGATGCCGCGGTGTCCGGAAAAGATGAAGCCGTGCGCCACGCGCCCGCTGGTGATCGCGTTGCGCAGCGTCTGCACCACCGGACCTTGACCGATGACGTCTTCAAATGTCTGCGGCCGATAGCGCCGCGCCAGAACTTGGCTCATGGAAGCAGCAATCCGCTGCGATCGAGACTCGGAAAAACCGGACCGATGGGAGAATCCAAAACTAGATCAGACTTCGGGATCTCCGCTGCACAGCTCCATTCCCGCTACCGTTGCTTCCTTCCGGACCTGGCGGGGTTTGCGGGCGGAGCTTGCGCGAAGCCCGAAGCCTGACGCCCACAGTTTAACAGACGCGGGCGGCGGCGGGACGCGACTCTCCCCGAGCCAGGTGATTGCCGACCTTGAGCATTGCCGGGAGCACGCCATGCGCGTACGCCATGAAGCCTGTCTTGCAATTTGCCGCCCTATCGGCTATCACAAGGGGGCACTCTTGATCATTCCTGCCGCCACGGAGTCAGCGCGTTGAACGGATTCACTCACGACCCACAGGGGAACAACCCTGCCCCTCAAACCATGGCGGTTCCGAACCTGCAGCAGGCCCCCTACCGCGCCAAGATTACGGCGATTGGAACCTATGTTCCGCCGCGCGTGCTGACCAACTCCGACCTCGAAAAGCTGGTGGACACCAACGATGAGTGGATCCTGGCCCGCACCGGGATTCGCGAACGACATCTGGTTTCGAACGGCATGGCAACCAGCGACATGGCCGTCGAGGCGGCCCGCCTCTGCTTGGCGGATCGCGGACTGTCGCCTGCCGATATCCCCGTCCTGCTGGTGGCTACCGTCACGCCTGACATGTTGTTTCCTTCCACGGCGTGCCTGGTGCAGCATAAATTGGGGGCGCCCAAGTGTTGGGGCTTCGACAT
Organism: uncultured Acidobacteriota bacterium; assembly: GCA_937898755.1. Taxonomy (GTDB): domain Bacteria; phylum Acidobacteriota; class Terriglobia; order Terriglobales; family SCQP01; genus CALEJU01. The sequence goes on from CALEJU010000002.1 coordinate 33,203, forward strand.
CTCAGCCGCCTGCAGCGGGTTCATCTACACCCTGGTCACGGCCTCACAGTTCGTCGCCTCCGGGACCTATGAGCGGGTGCTGGTGATCGGCGCCGACACCATGTCGAGCATCATTGACTACACCGACCGGGCCACCTGCGTGCTGTTCGGGGACGGCGCTGGAGCGGTGCTGATCGAACGGGCCGCCGCGGGCGACGCCTCCGGAATGATCGACTTTCTACATCAGGTCGAGGGCTATGGAGGCGATTCGCTCTACATGCCTGCGGGGGGCAGCCGGCGTCCCGCCAGCCACGAGACGGTTGACGCCCGCATGCACTTCGTTCACCAGGAAGGTCAGTCGGTCTTCAAGTACGCCGTGCGCAAGCTCTACGAGATCTGCGACGAACTGCTGCGCCGCAATGGCGTGGCGCCTGGCGACGTCGACTGTTTCATCCCCCACCAGGCCAATCGGCGCATCATTGAGGCCACCGCGGAACGCCTCGGCCTGCACCCCGAAAACGTCATCATCAACATTGACCGCTTCGGCAATACCACGGCGGGCACCATTCCGCTGGCCATGTTCGACGCCCGCAACTCCGGCCGGCTGAAGCCGGGCAGCCTCGTGCTGCTCGCCGCCGTCGGCGCCGGCTATACCTGCGGCGCCTGCCTGCTGCGCTGGTAGACGCCGAAAGCGGCACCCACTTCGGGCCGTGCGTTCCCACGACACGCGTGCCAGGGATTCCTCGGTAATACTGGACAGTGGACCGCATCGCCCCGCTCATCGCTCCCCCTGCTGCTGCTGTCGCCTGTGCGCTTGAGGTGGAGAAACACTACGGCGACAGCCGCAACGCCTCCGGCGTCGCTGCTTTACAGGGGGTTTCGCTGTCCATTCAGGCGGGGGAGTTTGTCGCCTTGGTGGGACGCAGCGGTTGTGGCAAGACGACTTTGTTGAACCTGCTGGGCGGCATGGATACGCCGACCCGCGGCGCGATCTGGCTCGCCGGCACACCCACCGCGCGGCTCTCCGACAGTGAGCTGACACGCTTGCGCCGCCGCACGGTGGGTTTTGTCTTTCAATTTTTCAATCTATTGCCGACCCTCTCAGTCCAGGAGAACGTGGAACTCCCCTTGCTGCTTCAGGGCGGCCTGGCGTTTTCCGCGGTTCAGAACCGCGCGCGCGACGTCCTGCAGGCGGTGGGCCTCGCGGAGCGCGCCGCAGACTATCCCCATCGCCTGTCGGGGGGGCAGATGCAGCGCGTGGCTCTGGCCCGCGCCATTGTGCATCGCCCCATGCTCATCGTTGCTGATGAACCCACCGGCAACCTGGACACTACCTCGGCCAACCAGGTCCTGGCGCTGCTCCGCGGCCTGTGTACAGAACAGCAGGCCGCCGTAGTGATGGCGACGCACAGCCGCGAGGCTGCCGCCGTGGCCGATCGCGTGGTGGACCTGCGCGATGGCCGGATCGTGGCGAGAGCAGGCGAGCCGTGAGGAAGTTGTTCCAGTCCCTGATCTGGCGACCGTTGTGCTCTGACATGGGACGTACCTTCTTGAGCGTTCTGGCGGTCGCGCTGGGCATTTCCGTGGTGATCGCGGTGAGGCTGGCCAACAACGCGGCGCTTTCCGCGTTCCGCCAGACCAGTCAAGCGTTGGCAGGCACCGCCGATCTCGTGGTGCATGGCCCCACCCCGTTACCCGCCACTTTGCTCCCAAGGCTGCGACCGCTGGGAGCGCTGGCTGAGATCACTCCCTTTGATGACCGCATGGCGCTTGACGCCCGGACCCAGCAGGTGGTCGAAGTTCTCGGTCTTGACCTGGTGGCGGATACGTCGCATGGCGACGGCGACGCGACCGCGCTCATCGCGGCCATGCCTGCAGGGCCCGAGGAGACCCGACCTGACATTGTCCTTACTGAGCGCTATTCCCTGCTGCACGGCTACCGACCCGGAGACACCGTCACTCTGGTGATCGCCGGCCGCCCGCTCCGCTTCCGCATCGCGGCCCTGCTGCGCGATCAGGGACTGGCACGGGCGCAGGAGGGCAACGTCGCCGTCCTGAACCTGGCGGACGCGCTCACCGTATTCAACCCAACACATCCCCGCTTCGATGGACTACAGATCAAGCTCGCCCCCGGGGTGACGCCTGCCGCCTTTCAAACATCACTGCAGCCGCTGCTGCCGGACGATGACCCCATCGAGCCACCTTCCAGCCGTGACCTGCAAAGCGAGCGGTTGCTGGGCGCCTTCCGACTCAATCTTGACGCGATGAGTTACGTATCGTTGCTGGTCGGGGTGTTCCTGATCTACAACACCGTTTCCATGTCCGTGGTTCGCCGGCGAACGGCGATTGCGACGGCACGCGCACTGGGAGCGCAACGCGCGGCCGTGGTCTGGATGTTTCTTCTCGAAGCGCTGATGCTTGCACTACCCGGCGCGCTGCTGGGCGTGGGGCTGGGCTGGGTGCTGGCACGCGGGGCCCTGCGCTTCGTCACCTTGACGGTGAACAACCTTTACACCGTTGCGCACCCCGGACCAGTGCGCTTGGGACCTTGGGAATGGGGATTAGCGTTCGCCCTGGGAACCGGGAGCGCCCTGCTCGCGGCGCTAGCTCCGGCGCGGGCCGCCGCTGCGGTCACTCCCGCCGAGGGCTTGCGCCGTGGCGCCCAGGAGACGGCCGCCGCAGAACGCGCTCCCCGCTTGCTGGCGGCGGGCGCAGTGTGTGCGCTGCTCAGCGTCGGGTTGGCACTGCTTCCCGCGCACGGGACCATTCCCTGGCTGGGCTACGGCAGCGCGCTGGCCGCCGTGCTGGCCAGCGCCTGCTGGGTGCCGCCCTTGCTCGTGACAGTGCTGCCGCGGGCGAGGCTGTTCCTGCTGGCACACCGCCAGATCGCCGCCGGCCTGGCCGTCGCCTCGCTGACCGCGGCACTGCGCCGTACGTCGGTGGTGCTGGTGGCCCTCTCCACCGCCGTGGCCATGACGTTCGGCGTGGCAATTCTGGTCGGCAGTTTCCGCGCCACGGTGCAGCTCTGGGTCGCGCAGACATTGCAGGCCGACGTCTTCATCCAGGCCGCCGATTGGACGCGCGACCGCCCCGCCCCCCTGTTGCCCGCGCTCATTCGCGAGATCGAGGCCACGCCCGGCGTCGCCGCCGCCGACGAGTATTACGCCGCGCCCTATACCCTGCGGGGCGAGCCGGTCTACCTTGCCACCGGCTGGACGCGCGATGTCGCCACCGGGAGGCGCGGCAACGCCCTGTCGTCCGGGAGTGCCGCCATCCGCGGGCGCCGTTTGGCGCGCTTGCGCTTTCTCTCCGGCCGGCCGGCGGCCGCCGTCATCGAGGGTGCGCTGCGCCACAGCGAAGCGTTGATCTCAGAACCTCTCGCCCGCCATTTCCACCTCTGGAGCGGGGCGACCGCGACCTTGAATACCGCCGACGGACCCGCCCAGATCACCATCGCCGACGTCTACTACGACTACTCCAACGACCGCGGCACCATCAACCTGCCCTTCGATGTCTATCAACACTGGTTTGGTGAACCGCCCGCCTCGAACCTCGCTCTCTATGCCGCCCCGGGTATCAGCAGCGATGTCTTGCGACAGCGCGTGCTGACCCGCCTGGCCGCTGGCGCGAGCGGCAGCAGCGGCGTGGTGGTACATGACAACGTGACGCTGCGGCGCGAGATCTTCCGCATCTTCGACCAGACCTTCCGCATCACCTACGCCCTGGAGCTGGTCGCGCTGATCGTGGCAATTCTCGGAGTGACCAACACGCTGCTGGCGGTGGCGCTGGAGCGGGAACGCGAGCTGGGCATCCTGCGCTTCCTCGGCTCGACGCCGCGCCAGACGCGCAATATGCTGCTCGCCGAGGCGGGGGTGATCGGTGTCTTGTCACTGGCCATCGGTCTCGCACTGGGCCTGGCGCTGGCCGCCATTCTCATCTTCGTCATCAACGTGCAGTCCTTCGGCTGGACGATCCAGGTCCACCTGCCCTATGGATTTCTCCTTGCCGCCGGGCTGCTCATCCTACTGGCCACTGTGGCTGCCGGGCTGGGCCCCGCGCGGCTGGCCAACCGCTTGGACCCGCTACGCGCGGTGGCGGGAGAGTGAAACAACACAGGGAGGAAGGGAGGACAACACACACGGGAAGCGTGGGAAATGGTTGATCGGGTGGGGGGGAACAAACAGCGGCTCGCGCTTCGCGCACCAAAATGCTCCGACTCAGCTCCGCTCCGCCTCCGATACGCCTGTCGCTTCCGACTATCCTTCTGTTCGCCGTCCTCCCTTCCTCCCTCCGCCATGTAGTCGTTCGTCCCCCTTCCTCCCCATGTTTGCGTCCCCTTCTTGTGTTTCTGTCGACGGGGCGGGATAACGCTATACTTCCTGCCATTCATGTCACTGATCGCAGGTACGAAGCTCGGCCCCTACGAGATCCAGTCGCCGGTGGGAGCGGGCGGGATGGGCGAAGTGTATCGCGCCACCGATACCCGTCTGAACCGCACGGTTGCAATCAAGGTCCTGCCGCGCCATCTTTCGGATAACTCGGAAGCCAAGCTTCGCTTTGACTTGGAGGCGCGGGCCATCTCGGCCTTAAGCCATCCCAACATCTGCACGCTCTACGATATTGGCCACCAGGATGGAACCGACTATCTGGTGATGGAATTCCTGGAAGGCGAGACACTCGCCGCCCGGCTGGCCAAGGGCCCGCTGCCAACCGAGCTGGTGCTCAAGCATGGCATCGAGATCTGCGAAGGGCTGGAACGCGCCCACCGCAGCGGCGTGGTCCATCGCGACCTGAAGCCGGGAAACATCATGCTCACCAAGGCGGGTGCCAAGCTGATGGATTTCGGCCTGGCGAAGGCGGTCGCGACCGGCCCCACGCCGATCTCCAGCCTGAGTGTGACCCTGAACACGCCGCCCGAAAGTCACCCGTTGACCGCCCAGGGCACGGTGGTTGGGACCTTCCAGTACATGTCGCCGGAGCAGGTCGAAGGCAACGCGGTGGACGCGCGCAGCGACATCTTTTCACTCGGCGCGGTGCTCTACGAGATGGCCACCGGCAAGCGTGCGTTTGAAGGGAAAACGACGGCCAGCGTAATCGCGGCGGTCCTGGAGCGTGAGCCACCCCCCATCTCGTCAGTGCAGCCCGTCTCGCCGTCGGCCTTGGATCGCACCGTAAAGACGTGCCTGGCGAAGGACCCCGATGAGCGCTTTCAGGCCGTCCACGATCTCAAACTGCAACTGAAGTGGATCGCCGAAGGCGCGGGCTCGTCCGCTTCGCAAGCCGCCTTTGCATCTTCGAGCTCCAGGAGAAAGCGTTTGGAGCGTTCCGGGTGGCTGGTCGCCGCCGGCCTCGCACTATTGTTCCTCGCCCTGGCCGGCTGGCTGGCGCGCCGTCCCCGCACGGCAGAGTCGGCGCCGGTGCTGGCGTTCATCCCGCCGCCGCGGGACACGCGGTTTCTAGCCTTTGGCTTCGGCGCCGGGCCGGTTGCCGTTTCGCCGGATGGAACCAAGCTGGCGTTTTCCGCCATCGATCGGGACGGCGTGATCAAACTGTGGGTGCGGCCGCTGGTCGCCCGCGACGCGACAGCGATCACGGGAACGGATAATGCTTCCGCGCCCTTCTGGTCTCCCGACAGCCGCTCGATAGGCTTTTTCTCCGACGCCAAGTTGAAGACCTTGGACCTCGCGAACGGAAACATCCAGATCTTGAGTGACGTCTCGCAGGAGGGGTCTGGTTCTGTCCCGGTGGGAACCTCTGCTTCGTGGGGAAGCGATGGCACCATTCTCTTTGATTCCGGCGGCTATGGAAACCATCTGAACCGGATTTCAGCCCAGGGGGGCACGTCCTCACCACTGTTACCTTTCAATGCCGATGACATGGGGGAGGGCCATCCGGCATTTTTGCCCGATGGAAAGCATTTCTTGTACGTCGCAGTCGACCGAAAAAGGCACCCACGCGTCGAGCTTGCGGCCTTGGGTTCCGCCGAGAGAAAGCTGGTCCTTGACCTTGCGTCCCACCCCACCTATGCCGGGGGTTTCTTGCTTTTTCTGCGCGACGCCAAACTGTTTGCGCAATCTTTTGATCCCAACTCGGTCCATCTCTCGGGCGCCGCATTGCCGCTGGCAGATTCCACCTACTTCTCCGTGGGCGGATCCGTACTCGCCTATCAGGTGATTGCGCACGACGCACGCTTGGCCTGGTATGACCTGGACGGCAAGCCGCTCGGAACCGTCGGACAGGTTGCAGACTATCTAAGTCCCAGGATTTCTCCAGACGGCAAACAGATCCTGACGGTGATCAGTTCCCAGCGTTCCGCTGGAACCGATCTGTGGTCTCTTCCCGCCGCGGGCGGGGTCAGCACGCGACTCACCTTTGGTCCTGCCAGGAAGGTTTTTTCCGTCTGGTCGCCGGACGGAAAATACATCGCGTATGGCAGTTCCTTGGGGGGCGAAGCGGCCATCGTGCGAAAACCGGCTGATGGTTCGGGCGCGGAAGAAACACTTTTGAAGCTGGGAACCGAAGTGTCGGCGGCCGACGTGCTGGATTGGTCACCCGATGGGCGCTATCTCTCTTTCGGCGCATTTAACGTAAAGGCCGCCAAGTCCGAAACTTGGATTCTTCCCCTGTTTGGGGACCACAAACCATTTCAGGCTGCTCCGGTGGCCGCACCTCAATATGGCGGCGTGTTTTCGCCCGACGGGCACTGGTTGGCCTATTTTTCTTATGAAACGGGCCGGCCCGAGGTGTACGTGGTCCCCTTCCCAGGACCCGGCGGGAAATACCAGATCTCGCACTCGGGCGGATGGGACATGCGGTGGAGCAAGAAGAATCAACTGTTCTTCCTCACCACCGGCAATCAGCTCATGGAAGCCGACCTGAGCCTGAACGCCCAGTCTTTACAGGTCAATGCGCTCCGTCCGCTCTTTCAGTTGAACCTGCCCGATGCGGCGGCTCCGTGGATCGACGTTTCCGCCGACGGCAGCCGCGTGCTGGCCGTCACACCTGCCGAGGCCGAAGCGAATTCCATCGGCTTGCTGATCAACTGGTCTACGCTCGCGGCCGGGAAGTAAACGGCACGGGGGCGGGACGCGGGGACGCAGGACGACGGCCCGTCCTGGCGGCCACCGTTGCCCTCACTCCCATCACGCTGCGCCTGATCGTCCGACGGGTGGCCATTGCGGGCGTGACCGACGCCCCGATCGCTGCGGTAAAGCTATACTTCGTGACATTCATGCCACTGATCGCAGGTACGAAGCTCGGCCCCTACGAGATCCAGTCGCCCGTGGGAGCGGGCGGGATGGGCGAAGTGTATCGCGCCACCGATACCCGCCTGAACCGCACGGTCGCGATCAAGGTCCTGCCGCGCCATCTTTCGGATAACTCGGAAGCCAAGCTTCGCTTTGACTTGGAGGCGCGGGCCATCTCGGCCTTAAGCCATCCCAACATCTGCACGCTCTACGATATTGGCCACCAGGATGGAACCGACTATCTGGTGATGGAATTCCTGGAAGGCGAGACACTCGCCGCCCGGCTGGCCAAGGGCCCGCTGCCAACCGAGCTGGTGCTCAAGCATGGCATCGAGATCTGCGAAGGGCTGGAACGCGCCCACCGCAGCGGCGTGGTCCATCGCGACCTGAAGCCGGGAAACATCATGCTCACCAAGGCGGG
>CALEJU010000003.1 GCA_937898755.1 uncultured Acidobacteriota bacterium
GAGTGATGAGTGATGAGTGATGAGTGATGAGTGATGAGTGATGAGTGATGAGTGATGAGTGAGCTTGGATTTTTGACGGTGGAAAGGTTGCCTGACAAGCTGCGCGAGCCACAGAAGAACTTCCAATGACATCCCCGCAGGTCGGTGCAACGCTTCCCGGCGGGGGATCGTCTTAGCACTATGCAAGTTCCACGTCTGCGTTCCCATCTGCCCACCATCCTTCTCGTCAGTTTGGGCGCGCTTGTTGCGGCGTCATCGCTGGTGGCGCAAGTTGCGCCCCCGCCCGACTCGGTGCAGGTTACAGCGCAGGGCGAGTTCAAAGCGGCACCGGACACCGCCGTGGTCACCTTCAACATTCATGGCGAGGACCGCTCGCTCAAAAAGGCTTACGCTGCCGCGCAGGCGCAGGCCGAGGAGGTGCGGGGAATGCTGCGCTCGAGCGGCATCGCTCCAGAACACGCCAAGCTCGAGAGCTACAGCGTCGTCCCCAACATGGACTGGAACCGGCACGTTCTGGTGGACTACAGCGTCAACACGGCCATGCGCGTCGAGCTCACCGACTTCAGTCAAATCGGCCCGCTCATTGACCGGGCGGGAACGCAGGAGCAGGATGCACTGCGCGGCGTTACGTTCGAGCTGCTGCATCAGGCCGCGGCAAAGGAGAAGGCCGTTGCGGATGCCTATGCCAACGCGCGCGCCGAGGCGGAAGCGTTGGCCGCGGCGGCCGGGCGTCGTCTGGGCGCCTTGAGCTCCGCCACCGTGGATGTGACGAACTACCAGCCGGGTCCGCATCCGATGATGGCCATGGCGGCGGCACGCTCCGCCGCTCCAACCGACAACTTCACCCCCGATCAGGTCCAAATCACCGCCCACGTGCAGGCCCTCTTCCGCCTCATGCCGTGACCGCCTCGCCCTCTGTCCGCGTCTGCACGTGCGACTGAATGCGATGGTTGAGCAGGCGGTCAGGGGCGACTTTTTTTCCACACACAACGCAACTTTTTCCCATCCCCGCGCGCGTTTCTGCATGCGGAGACAGGGGTGCAACATTTCGCACCTCAACCCGCGTCTGAGGGAGACGAGGATGTCAGGTCGAGCGGGATGAAGTAGCGGGATGAAGTATGGTGACCCTTGCACTCACACTCTTAGCAGGCATGGCGCTGGTCAGCCTTGGTGTCGGCGCCGCTGCCGTCGGATACCGGAAGCCAGGACAGATCACCGTGGCTGAGGGCCAACTGGGTGGTGCGTCGGACTGGGTTAAGGTTGTCACGGAGGCGACCCTCGACGTGATCCCGGACACGGCGGTCGTCAAACTGGAGCTTCGCGTTTGCGAACCCACGCTGGCCCTTGCTCATGAAGGGGCCCGCCGCCAGGTCGAGCAGGTGCAGGCGTTGCTGCGAGGGATTGGGATCGCTCCGGAGCGCGCCCGGGTGGAGACCTATCAACTGAAGCCGACGGTCGACGACCCGCCGTCCTGCGGCGTGGGATCAGCCTTGCGGGTCGAACTGACCGACTTTCGGCAGATCAAGTCCCTGCTGCAACAAGTGACGTCGCGGGGCTTGGCGCCGTGGCGCGAAGTGAGGTTCGCCTTCCAAAAGCGCGAGGAGGCCGGCCAGCGGCTGCTGGCAGAGGCGTTCCAGCGGGCGCGTCTCCAGGCGGAGACGCTCGCAGCCGAGTCGGGACGCCGCTTGGGACGGCTGAGTTCCGCCTCTGTCCACCTGAACGATGGCAGCCAGGAACACGACTTCGCGGCTCTGCCCCCGGACTTCGCCCCCAGAAACATCCGCTTCACCGCGCGCGTGGAGGCCCACTACTGCACCGAGTTGTGCTGAGGTGCAATCCTCCGCCGGGGGATGCTTTCCCCCGTGCAGTCCTCGCGACCTGGGTTGAGGCGTGCTCCAATGGCAGCATGGCGCGCGTCGCAGCGTCCAGGCTGGAACCGCAGATCCTCACCATCGGCCATTCCACGCGGCCCTTCGAGGAGTTCCTGGATCTCTTAAAGCAGCACAAGGTCAGCTGTGTGGCGGACGTGCGGACGATCCCGGGTTCGCGCCACAACCCGCAGTTCAACCGCGAGACCTTGGCCGAGGCGCTACGCCGGTCCGAGATGACCTACCTGCACCTGCCGCACCTCGGCGGGCTGCGTCGTGCGCGTCCCGACTCCATCAATACTGGCTGGCGCAATGCGTCCTTCCGCGGCTTTGCCGATTACATGCAGACCGAGGAGTTCGCCGCCGGCCTGCAGGAGCTGCTTGTCCTCGCGCAGGGTGGACGTGTCGCGCTGATGTGCGCCGAGGCCGTTCCGTGGCGCTGCCACCGCTCGCTGATCGCCGACGCCCTGCTCGCCCGCAAGATTCCGGTGGCGCACATCATGGGCCCGGGGGCGCTGCGTCCGGCGCAGCTCACGCCCTTCGCCAGGCGGCGACGGGGCAAGGTGGTGTACCCGGCGGAGTCAGCGAAATAGACGGCACGTGGTGGACGGCTTACTGTGCCGTCAGTGTGTAATGAGCCGTGGGGTGACCCAACGGCATGGGGCCTTCGGCGGTGACGTGCACGACACCGGGCAGGGCCGGGAGGGTCAGGCTGACGGTGGCGCGGCCGTTGCTGTCGGTACGTACGAGACGTGCCGCCAAGGACCCGCTGTCGGCGGTGAAGAGGACGGTGGCGCCACTCAGGGGAAGACCGCCGGAATCGTTCAGTGTCGCGGCGATGTTCACGGTCGTGCCAGCAGGCGCAGCTTGGCCGTCGCCGATGGCGGTGACCGCGGCGGCGGGCTGTCCGACCACCATCCAGCCCGACTGCTGCTGGACGATTCCCGAAACATCACTAAACGTTGCGGTCAGGCGATAAAAGCCTGGGCTGGTGGCCGAAGCGTCAACCGTGATGGCCCCAGTTTGACTGGCGGTGAGGGTGGGGCCGGAGATCGAGGCGTTGAGACCGTTATCAACCTGAACGTTGGTGAGCGTGACTGGGTCGGACCCAGCGAGCAATCTCGGGTGCAGCACGACGTGCCCGCCGCTCGGCAACATGATGGAGTCCGGGTTCAGGTCCACCTCGTAGCCCGGTGTTGACGAGCTTCCCGACATGACCAGCAGGGTCGCTGAGTAAGCCGGGAAGCTGAAATTCGCGTCGGCGTTGAGCGCTCCGCTCGGACGCAGCGTGCCCAGTTCCTGCTGACTCAGGATGTAGGCGTTCATGCCGCTGGGAGTGAAGCCGGCGAAGTTCAGGTGCGCCGCGACATCATGCGCGGGGTCTTTATTGATCACCATCAGGGTCAGGGTCGTGCCTGCCGCATCGAGCGCGGCATAGGTGGTGAACAGGTTGGGGCTGCCGTCGTTGCCGGCGGCGATGGAACGCGTCCCAAAGTGGTGATGGTCGCCGTCGTAGTTGCGGTAAAGCTTAAGGGCCTCGTAAGGGGGCGAGCCCGCGTCGGGCCGCACCCAACGACTGGCGGCATCCAGCCGCTCGCGTCCCAGCACGCCGTACATGTCGGCGTCCACCAAGCCGGCCCCCAGGACCTGATCGCTGAAGCCGACGAAGTTCCATTCCGTGATGCTGAAGGCGAGGCCCGGATAGATGCTATTGAGCAGGGCGCGCATGCGCGGGATGCGGGCCGGGTAGTTGCGCCGCGGCTGCGTCTGGGTGGCGTACTGGTCGGTGCCGATATAACCCTCCTGCAGATAGGTGGGGTCCCAGTAGTCGCGTGTCGAGCGCAGACGGAGGGCTGCGGCGTCCGCGTCGGACAGCTTCGAGGTGTCCACGTCAGGGTAGGCGTGAATGTCGAAGTCGTCCAGCGCGCGCGCCCCCGCCACCCGGTCGGCGAAGGCGATCTCGTTCAACCACCACGGCAGGTAGTCGATGCCGGCGTGGGCGGCCTTGTCGACGGCCCCGCTGGGCAGGTTCCAATAGAAGTACCAGCAGCAGTCCACCGGTCCAAGGGTGACGGCCTGCGGGTCCCAGCGCTTGAGCGCGCGCGCGAGGTTGAGAAAGGTATCGCGCATCTCGTCATAGCTGGTCGCCTGCGGGTGCACGTCGCGGTGGGTGCCGCCCCAAATCTCGGGCTCGTTGTCGAGATCATAGAAGTGCGGCGAGTTGCCAAAGGCGGCGGCCAGCGCCGCGACCCACTCGCTGCGGTACACCGTGCCCGGGGGGTCGCTGATCGAGCTGGTATTGAGCAGCGGGACGCTGCTATCGGTAGGGTCGTTGCCGGTGAGCTTCGAGCCGTCGAGGTGCAAACCGTTCCCGGCATCCGGGTTGTAGGGATCGACTTTCTGCTGCGCCCCGTATTTGGCGACAGAGAAGCCGTGACTGGAGGTGTCTTTCGCCACCCAGTTCAGCATGGGCAGCGTCATGATCGGTGTTCCGCCGCCGGCGATCATGGCGGCAATGAAGTCCTCCGCGCTGCCGTTCGCGCCGAAGGTGCTGGCGTGATTCTCGAAGTAGTAATCAGCGGCGGAGTTGGTCGCCTTGAGTTTCCAGTTGTAGCGCGAGCGATCGTCGCCTCCCCACCGGCTGAGCGTGGCGCCGCTGTCAGACATGTAGTTGGCGTCCACGCCGAAGTTGACGCCGTAAACATAGGGACTGATGGGGTGGCGCTCGGCCAGGGTGTTGACGGTGATCTGGCGGGCGGTGACGGCCACCGGCGCGGGGGTGACGGCCAGGGTCAGGCCCTTGGTGTCCTTGACGCCGTTGACCTGCACCTGGTAGCTTGCGCCGTCTTTCCAGTTGGATGGAAACGTCAGGCTGATCACCGTGCCGTCGGAGCTCAGCGCGGCCTGGCGCGCCGGGGTGGCGGTGGCGTAACTGGTATCCGCGGCGCTTTGCACAAGGTAATTGGCGGCCACCGTGGCGGTCGTCGTGTCCAACGCCCCGGAGAAGATCAACCGCAACCCGCCGCTCGTACCGAAGGCATTGGTCGCGATGACCTTGAGGCTGGAAGGCGTCGGTGCCGGCACCGGGGGGGCGGGAGGCGTGCCGCCGCCGCCACCGCCGCAGGCCGCGAGCAAGAGACCAAGTGCACCAATGCCAAGGAGTCGCGAGGGTGAGTTCATAAAGTCTGCATTCAGCGGATCGCCGGGCTCGAGAGCTGGCGCTGGGGACCCACGTTACGGCTGGCGTCGGTGGCGTTGCCGGGGTGAATCGCTCGGCGGGCCGGCCACCATCGCCAGTTTCAGGCCCCGCGCTGGCGGCCCGCCGAGAGCGTTTGCCAAGGCGCCGTAGGCCGGCTTGGGACGCAGGTCGGCATCAAACGGCAGTGCCGCGCCGTAGCCGGGATAGAAGCGCGGAATCCAGGAGGAGGCGTCGGTAAACCCCCAGGTCTGCAGCGCGGTGCAGCCAGGGTCTTTCAGGCAGACGGCGCTGATGTCGTGGTAGATCCGCGCCTGCGTGTTCAGATCGCGTGCCGAAGCCACACCTGCGCGGCTCACCCTGAGGCGCACATCCATCTCAGTGATCTGCACCTGAACGCCCAATGCAGTGAAACGCGCGATGTTGCGGGCGAGCGAACTTAAGTTGGGATGACCGTCAGTGTCAACGTGCATCTGCAGGCCCAGACCGTCCAGCGGCACGCCTCGGCGCTTGAAGTCCCGCACCATGGCATAAACAGCGTCGGACTTGGGGTTGATTGCCTCAATGCCGAAGTCGTTGTAGAAAAGCAGCGCGTGTGGGTCGACGGCGTGCGCCCAGCGCAAGGCCTGCTCAATGAAGCCGGTGCCTGGCCGGCCGATGCCCGGCTCGTCGTTCCAGATGGAGGGGCGCAGCTTTCCTGAGGGTCCTTCCTGAAAGGCTTCGTTGACCACATCCCAGGCATAGACCCGGCCCGCAAAGTGGCTGACGACCGTGGTGATATGGTCCTGCAGGATCTGCGCCAGTTGCGTGGGCGTGAAATGGCCGTCCGTCAGCCAGGCGGGGTTGTGGGAATGCCACAGAAGGTTGTGGCCCCGCACCCGCTGCTGGTGGTTGAGAGCGAAGGCGACAATGGCGTCGGCCTGCGCAAAGTCGTAGGTCTGCGGGGCCGGATGCAGCGCCGCCCATTTCATGGCGTTTTCCGGCTCGACCTGGTTGTACTCACGCGCCAGCAGGGCGGTATAGGCCGGGTCGTGAACGAAATGGAAATAGTTCACCGCTGTTCCCACCGCCACGCCTCTCACCGTGGCCAGCGCGCGCAGGGACTGCGCCCAAAGGGGCGCGCCCAGCAACAAAAAAACCGCCGGCAGAAATGACGCGCGTCTCGGGCGACGGGGCAGATGACGCGGTGACATGGCCATGGGTGAAAACGGCGGCGGGTGCCTCGAAAGGTAGCTGTCCTGAGCCGGTTTTGCAACCTTGGGCAGATCTGGAACGCCTGAACGCTGGCGCGCCGGCCACGCAGGGATTGGCCCCGACGCTCCCGTTGGTCGCTGCCCCTGACCCGGGGTTCGGCAATCATCCAAGGTCCAAGGCGCCAGCCTCCTGCGTTGGCTGACAACCGACAACCGAAAACCTTTCTACGCCCGCAGATGATCGGGCCGCCACTGTTGCACCATGCGCTTGATGGTCTTGCGGTCCTGGATGTCGCCTTCGAGCACGGTGCGGGTCAGCGTTGCCAGCTCCGCGTCTGAAGCAAAGCGCAGCGCCACCACTTGGCTGAGCGAGAGCTCGCCGATGCGCGGTCGCAAATCGGGTGGCAGCTGACGTTCCAGCCGCAGCATCATCTCCAGCCGGATCACGCGATCCTGCACGGTGAGCGCGAAGAGGCGGCAGCAGAAGAGGAGGATCAGCAGCGCCACGGCCACCAGCAAGCTCATCCCCGCTTCCATACCCGGGGCATGGACCAAGCGGTAGACCGACCAGCCCAGGTTCAAGGCCAGTATCGGAAACGCGATGAGGTGGTAGGCGGGAACGAACTTGGCGTGGTTGGCGAAGGTTTGGGGAGCGGGTTGAGCCAAGGGAAAAATCCTCGCGGACTCACCAGAGTGCCACAAGTCAAGCCACTACCGTCCCCATCAGGCGCATTGGACCTGCACGAGCGATGGAAGATGCCTGCGATCGTGCGGGGCACTTCGCCAGCTTGCCGCGCTCCCGTCGACGCTGAGGTGAGCGCCCACCCCGCAACTCTCGGCCGTCCGGCCCTGCGCGATCAACCGCCACGCGCGCGCCTAACTCCTCATCTGGATGGAATGAATTAAAACACGTCAGCCACGCAGGCGTTTGCAGGTTTATAACCCGCTCAAAAGAGGCCAGATGGGTCGGTTAGCGGGCCGCACGAATCCGCGGAATCCAAGCTTTGCGTTTTGCCCCGGGGTTACGGCGGGCTAACGTCGAGATGCGCCAAGAAACGTGGCGCAGCGCTTTCTTCCCCGCCGTATTCCCGACGCCCAGTCCGCGTCACCGCCACATCGCCTCAGTTGCTGTGGAACGCCGCCGCCCCAGGCCGCGGTGTCTCCCGTCCGTTCAAAGGAGTTTTCCATGAAGTCCGCCCGATTGACTCTTTCCCTGCTCGCCCTGTTGACTGCTCTCTGCGGCAATCGACTGGAGGCCCAGTCACCCAACTACTACTTCCACGTTCCCTACACGGTGCAGGTGCAGGATCTGACGCTTGCGCCGGGCACCTACAGCGTGACCGATGCCGCGGTCGGTGCGATGCACCTTCTGGTCGTCCGCGGCAGCGGTATCACCACGCCGGACGGCAAGACGCACGTGGCCGCGTTCCTCAGCCCGATTGCGGTGGATACCTCCGCCGCGGCCACCTCCGGCTTGCTGATGGTCAGCAACGGCGACAAGCACGCGGTGGTGGGTTTGCGACTCGCCGAGCCCGGGCTGCTACTCACCTTCCGCCAACCGGACGCGGCGACGGTGGAGCTGGTCAAGCGCGCTGGGATCGCCGGAGGTTCCAAGGCGGGCAGTTAAGCGGCCACCCCCGTTCACGGCGAGGAGGTGTGCCACCATGCCTCCTCGCTTTTTTTCTCTCCACGTCCGCATTCATGCGCGCCACGGATACGGCGTAAACGACTCTAAAATCGCGAGGAGGGCCGCCCGGTAATGGTCACACCCGTCGTGCCTGCGCGGGTGGGGTAGGGTACGGTTCCGTACTCATTCATCATTATTTCGAGGAGGCTTCTGGCTCGCGAACTAACGGGGAAGCGGTTTGCATTCTGCACGAGTATCGGCGTGGAGAAACCAACGTGCCCCCGGCTGCGGCCGTGCGGCATACAGGCCAAACCCAGCCCAGCCTCTCCTGATCCCGTTCGCGAGAAGTTCCAGGAGATCGTCCCTGGGAACGACGGAGCCGCTCGCCATGCAGGTCGAGGGTTGGAAGCCGGGTGCCAGCACGGCGTCCGACCGGGCTGTCCTGGGTCGGATATACTCCCGAGCATTCCGCCCTCGCGAACTCCCGCATGGCCCCGCTCCTTATCCTTCTGAAATTTCTCCCGCTCGGGTTCAGCGCGCTACTCCCGCTGATCAATCCTGTCGGATCGGCCTTGGTGCTGCTGGGGATGGTGGGTCCGCAACCGGTCGGGGTCTACCGTGAACTGGCTGCCAAGATCGCGCGTAATACCGTGCTGTTGCTGATCGCCGTTGATCTGGTCGGCACACTGGTCCTGCGGTTCTTCGGCCTGTCGTTGCCGGTCGTACAGTTGGCCGGCGGCGGCGTGGTCGCGGCGATCGGATGGAAGCTGTTGAACCGGGCGGAAGACGCCTCGGAAGATGCGCGCGCCGCCAGCACCGTTCCGATGGTTGCAGGAGCGACCTTTTACCCGCTTACCTTTCCAGTCACCGCCGGGCCCGGATGTATCGTGGTGATGCTCACGCTCAGCGCCCATGCGTCCCAGCGCGCGTGGGGCGATACGCTGATGGCGCACCTGGGGCTTTGGCTTGGCATCCTGTCCGTCGGGGCCTTGGTCTACTTTGCCTATGCTTCCGCCCCGAGACTGGCGAATCGGATCTCGCCGCAGACCACGCAGGGCATCGTGCGCATCATCGCTTTCATCCTGTTGTGCATCGGTGTTCAGATTGCTTGGAACGGCGTGGAAAACCTGGTGCGCCCACTGCTGCACCGCTGAGCCGGCTACGGCCATGAGGGGTGCGGGCCTCGGCGGGGACCCTGGATGGCGGCCACTGCGGCGCAGGCCGAAGCCGCGGTCGGTTCCAAGCCCGACCATTCAGCACCAGTCCAACCCCGCCCGAGCGTTGCCTGGGTACTCCGGTGCGGGAAGCATCGTGCTGGGAGGCAGGAAAAACAAATCTCCAAGGCCCTCTGTGGCAGACTGACGGCGGAGGTGAAGGCATGGCGCACCCGAGGAAACCGGAACCCGATCACGTGACAGCCGTCGGGCCGCGGACGCTGGCCCTCGATGTCGGCGGCACCGGCATCAAGGCGGTGTTGGTGGACGAACGCGACCGCGCGCTGGCGCCGCCGGAACGGGTCAAGACGCCGCAGCCGGCTACGCCTGCCGCCATGTTCAAGGTGCTGCGCCAACTCGCTCGCGACGAGGGGCGCTTTGACCGCATCGCGCTCGGATTTCCCGGGGTGGTCAAGGACGGCGTGGTGCAGACGGCGCACAACCTCGATCCCAAATGGGTGCATTTTCCGCTGCTCGCCACGCTGCGCAAGACCTTTCGGAAGCCGGTCCGGGTTGCGAACGATGCCGCCGTGCAGGGCATGGGCGCGGTCAAGGGCAAGGGCGTCGAGTTGATGCTCACGCTCGGCACGGGGCTGGGATCGGCGCTGTTTCTCGACGGTCAGTTGGTGCCCAACCTGGAGCTGGCGCACCACCCCTTCCGCCACGACAAGACCTACGAGGATTTGCTCGGCAACGCGGCGCTGAAGAAAGTCGGCAAGAAGCGTTGGAATCGGCGCCTGGCGCGCGCGTTGAAACAGATCGAGGCGCTGTTCAACCCCGACCATATCTATCTTGGCGGCGGCAACGCCACCCACGTGACGTTGCAACTCCCGGCCACGGTGACGATCGTAGCCAACGCCGCCGGACTATATGGCGGCTTGGCGCTCTGGGAGCCCCGACCGACAGTGCGGGGTGGTCGGTAAGAGAATGGGTGGCGGGCCACAACGGCGCTTCACCTCGGGATCGACGCGGCGCATCGTGCGAGCTCTGATCTTTTGCCGCGCGGGCATACAAGCCAGCCGGGGCGATTCATGGCTTCCCCCCCGTCTCCGACAATTCGCAACCCGGAGCGTCGGGCCGCCATGCGCCGCGCCGTCCTGTTCGACACACCGGTGGAAGTCATCGCTGACCCTCTCGCCAATCTCGCCAGCCTCGAAAATTAAAATGAGCGCTGCTTTGCAATTGAGGGGTGGGCTGTATGGCACAGCCCGCCGACTGGCAGTCGGTCTGGGGCTGTTCAGCCTGCTGACGGCGGCGCAGCAGGCACCCGCCGCGCCGTCTCCTGCGCCCGGCGCCCTCCCACAATGGACGACGATCCGCCTGCCGCACCGGCCGCGCGGCATCACCGCGGTCGGCGATCTGCTTTGGGTCTGCGGCGAACACGGGCTGCTGGCCCGTTCCAGTGATCACGGCGTGACCTGGGAGACGTTGCCGGCCGGGCGCTTTGCTCCCCGTTACGACACGATCACCTTCAGCGACGCGCAGCATGGCATCGTGCTCGGCCCCTCCGGCTCGGCCGCGACGGCGAACGGGGGCGTCACCTGGCAGCATCTCGCCGCCGCGCCGGCGCGTAGCCGCGCGGCCGTTTTCCCGGACGCCCTTCACGGCATCGCCGACGGCATCAACAGCTTTTGGGTCACCGCCGACGGCGGCCGTTCCTGGGTGAGCCGCGTGTTGCCCAACAAGACTCCAAGCGGTCCGCGCCGTCTGGTGCAAAACGTGGCCGCTCTGGACGCCCGTCACATGTTGGTGCTCTACCAGGACATTCCCGGCTGGGCGGGAAAAAAGTCATTGTCCACGGTGACGGAACTGAGCGCCAGCGCAGACGGCGGAAAGACCTGGTCGGTCGGAACGATTCCCGGAATCCACCTCGACAGCGTTGACGCCCAGGACGGACGCTACCGCGCTACCGGAAGAATGACGGTGGGCGGAGGCGCCCAAGCGCAAGCCCTTCTGCTCGATTCCGGTGATGGGCTGAACTGGGTTCGGCAACAGAACCCGCTGGAGTGGACCAAGTGCGGCACGTCCGGGTGCTTATACCAGGACGACCTGTGGACGGCGCGGCTACCCTCGGCGACCGGCGGCGGGTTTCCGCAGTCGCCGATCATCGGCTCGCGCTGGGCGGCCAGCGGCGGCACGCTCTGCGCTGTTACCGAGACCCTGCGCTGCGTGCAGCTCATATCACGAGCCCTACCCTCGACAGCCATTACCCCAATCCGACAGGCCGAAGTGGCGTTCACCCCGCCGAGGCCGCGATCCACCCCCGACCCCTCTTACCCCAGAGAGGCTGTTTCCGCCGCCGTGGAGGGTCCGGTGAACATTGGGGCGCTGATCACGGAAACAGGAAACGTCGAAGCGCTGGTCTTGACCGATGAAGCCGATCCCGATCTTGCGTTAGCGGCGCTCAAGACGGTGCGTTCCTGGGGTTCCATCCCGCCCTGCGGGCGGGCAAGCCGGTCGCGGTCCCTGCCGGGATCGAAATCAACTTCCGGCTGCATTGAGCTCGGCTTGGAGGTCCCCGAGTGGTGTACGACCCTGCCGCACGACCTCGTGCTGGGTGGCGGAACCGGCGCTCAAGGAGGTAAAGTGGCCGGCGGTGACCCTGCGCTTCAAGACTAGGTTGCAGCGTGCGAGTGTCCACGTGGGCTGCGTGCTGGGTCTGGGCAGGCTGATTGCCATGGGGCAGCAGCCCCCAATTCGAGCCCCGCTTTCCCCCACAGAGTGGGCAACGGTCCGTCTGCCGCACCGGCCACGTGGCATCACCGCGGTCGGTGACGTGCTGTGGGTCTGCGGCGAACACGGCCTGCTGGCACACTCCAACGATCACGGAGCGACTTGGTACCCAAGTCCGGCTGGTCACTTTGCTCCCCGCTACGACAGCATTGCCTTCAGCGACGCGCAGCACGGAGTGGCATTGGGGGTAATGGAGTCGGCCCTCACCTCGGACGGCGGCCTCACTTGGCAACGTCTCCCGGGCCTCCTGAGTCGCAGCCGCAGCGCGGTTTTCACCGACCCGCTGCATGGCATTGCGGACGGTATCGCCGGTTTTTATGTCACCGGAGATGGCGGGCAGTCGTGGGCGCGCCGCATCCTGCCCAACGACAGCCCGGGCGCGCAACGGTTGGTGCGCAGCGTGGCCGCCTTGGATACGCGCCATCTCCTGGTGCTGTTTCAGGAGGTGCTCACCACCAGCCCCGGCCCACTCCCCGCCGTGGCGGCACGGCTGAGCGCCAGCCGGGACGGCGGACGTACCTGGGACGATGCGACCCTTCCCGGCATCCAGTTGAACAGCATGACGCAGCGCGACGGCCGCTACCTCGCGGCCGGCACCTCGGCCGGCGAGGCCCTGGTCCTGAGCTCTCACGATGGACTGCATTGGGAACGGAAGCCCGCTCCCCTAGCTTGGACGAAATGCAGCTCGCAAGGCTGCTTGTCGAGTGACCGACTGTGGACGGCCGACCCGCTCTCGGCTCACGACGACCGGTTTCCGCGATCTCCCATCATCGGATCACGGTGGGCGGTGAGCGCGGCAACCCTCTGCGCAATCACCAATGACCTGCGTTGCGTGATGCTCACCCCGGACGTTCCGGCAACGGAAGCCGCGGTCCAAGCGCTTCCTGCCCCGGACCGCACGCCGCCGCGCCCTCTCCACACCCCGGAACCAGACTACCCTTCCGCCACCGGACAGATGGCGATCGTCGGCCGCGTGACGCTCGTCATCGACATTCCAGTAACCGGGGCTGCCAAGGCCCTGCAGTTGGTCGAGGATCCCGACCCGGATCTCGCCGCGGCGGTGCTCGCTGCCGTTCAACACTGGCGTTTCGCTCCCGCCGAAGTGGCCGGGAAACCGATTGCGATGGACGCCGTCGTGACGTTCGAAGTTCGGACAAGCTCCCGACTGAGGTTTCAGCGGTACCCGGGAGCTTCGACGCATCCCTTCGCGGACTTTACAGCATCCTGAAACGCTCGTAAATAGTTGAAAACAAGCGAAAAAAGCTTCTCGTTTTTGTTGACAACAACTCGCTCATATTTTATGATTACGATGTAGTGATTAAATCTTCCTAGGAGGAACCAACCATGACCACGTTAGCCAAATGGGGGGCGGCTCCCGAGCTGGACCACCTCAACCGTTTCTTTGCCGATGCGGTGCGCGCCGTTAACGGCGGCGAGTGGACCCCGCGCGCCGACATCCACGAGACCGAAAAGGCCTTGGTCATTGAGTTCGACCTGCCGGGGGTGAAGCAGGAAGATCTCGACCTCAAGACCGAGAAGGGAACCTTGACCGTGCGCGGCGAACGGCGGCCAAGCGCCAACCCGGAAAATTACCGCCGGGTGGAGCGCACCTACGGCGCCTTCACGCGGGTGTTCACGCTGCCCGAGTACGTCAACCAGGAGGAGATCGAGGCCAGCTACAATCACGGCGTTCTGACCCTGACGCTGCCCAAGCGGGCGGAGACGCGGCCGAAGCAGATTCAAGTCCACGTTGGTTGAAGCCCGGCTCGGCGTGGGAGGCCCGGCACGCAGATCCCTCCGTCGCGGCGGGGCTGAGTGCCGGGCCTCTCATTTTTAAGCTCGTGCCGTGACCCCGGCGGCATCGAAATCAGTTTGGGATTCTTTAGGAGTACGCGATGGCGATTCGTTTCGAGAAGATGACGCAGAAGGCGCAGGAGGCGCTGACGGCGGCGCGCGACCTGGCGGCCGAGCACGGCCAAGCGACGATCGAACCGTTGCACCTCCTCGAGGCGTTGCTGGCCGACCGCGAGGGCGTGGTGGCCCCGGTTCTGGAGCGCATCGGGGTGGCGCCGGCGGCGCTGGCCACCGAGGTCGAGCAGGCGCTGGCGCGCCTGCCGCAGGTGACGGGCGACACGGTCGAGCGACCACTCGCGCCGTCCACCGGCAAGGTGCTCGAAGCGGCCTTCAAACAGGCCGACAAGTTCAAGGACGAGTTCATCTCGACCGAGCACCTGCTGCTGGGGCTGCTGGAGTTGCGTTCCGACGCGGCGCGCCGCCTGCTCGATGCGCACGGCGTCACGGCGGACCGAGTGTTGCAGGCGCTGCAAGCGGTGCGCGGCAGCCAGCGTGTCACCGACCCCAATCCGGAAGGGAAGTACCAGGCGCTGGAGCGGTATGCGCGCGACCTCACCGAGCAGGCGCGGCGCGGCAAGCTCGACCCGGTGATCGGCCGTGATGACGAGATCCGGCGGGTGATCCAGGTGCTCTCGCGCCGCACCAAGAACAACCCGGTGCTGATCGGCGAACCGGGAGTGGGCAAGACGGCCATTGTCGAGGGACTGGCGCGCCGCATCGTGGCCGGGGATGTGCCTGAAGCCTTGCGCACAAAGCGCGTGGTGGCGCTCGATCTGGGCGCGCTTGTGGCGGGAGCGAAGTACCGCGGCGAGTTCGAGGACCGCCTCAAGGCGGTACTCAAGGAGATCGAGTCGGCGGCCGGTCAGGTGATCTTGTTCATTGATGAACTGCACACGCTGGTGGGGGCGGGCGCCGCCGAGGGCTCGATGGACGCCTCCAACATGCTCAAGCCCGCCCTGGCGCGCGGCGAGCTGCGCGCCATCGGCGCCACCACGCTCAACGAATACAAGAAATACATCGAAAAGGACGCCGCGCTGGAGCGGCGTTTCCAGCAGGTTTACGTCGGCGAACCCTCGGTCGAGGACACCATCGCCATCCTGCGCGGTCTCAAGGAGCGCTACGAGCTGCATCACGGCACGCGCATCCAGGATGCGGCGCTGGTGGCCGCGGCGCAGCTCTCGCACCGCTACATCAGCGACCGTTTCCTCCCGGACAAGGCGATTGATCTGGTTGACGAGGCGGCCGCCGGCCTGCGCATGCAGCTCGACTCGCGCCCCACGGCCATTGAACAGCTCGACCGCCGCATCACGCAGCTCGAGATCGAACGTGCGGCCCTCACCAGGGAGAAGGACGCTCATTCCCGTGAACGGCTGCGCCAGTTGGAGACCGAACTGGCCGACCTGCGCGAGAAGGCGCAGGGCCTGCATGCGCGCTGGGAGAACGAGAAGCGCGAGATCCAGCAGGTGCGCGATCTCAAAACGCGCCTCGACGCCCTGCAGATCGAGGAACAGCAGGCCGAGCGGGCGAGCGATCTGAGCCGCGTGGCGGAGATCCGTTACGGGCAGAAGGTCACCCTGGAGCGGGAATTGGCGCTGGCCCAACAGCGGCTGGAAAGCGCCGACAAGGAACACCGCCTGCTGCACGAGGAGGTGGGGCCGGAGGAGATCGCCCGCATCGTTTCCAAGTGGACCGGCATTCCGGTGACGCGCATGCTGGAGAGCGAGAAGCAAAAGCTGGTGCAAATGGAAGATCGCCTGCATGCGCGGGTCATCGGCCAGGATGAAGCGGTGACGAGCGTGGCCGACGCCATCCGCCGCTCGCGCGCCGGGCTGAGCGATCCCCACCGCCCCATCGGTTCGTTCCTTTTCCTCGGACCCACGGGGGTCGGGAAGACGGAGCTGGCGCGCGCCTTGGCCGAGTTCCTCTTCGACGACGAGCACGCCATGGTACGGCTCGACATGAGCGAGTACATGGAGAAGCACTCGGTGGCCCGTCTGCTGGGCGCGCCCCCGGGCTACGTCGGCTACGAGGAAGGCGGACAGTTGACCGAACGCGTGCGGCGGCGTCCCTACAGCGTGGTCCTGCTCGACGAGATCGAGAAGGCGCACCCGGACGTCTTCAACGTCCTGCTGCAGGTGCTCGATGACGGGCGCCTGACCGACGGCAAGGGGCGCACGGTGGACTTCCGCAACACGGTGATCATCATGACCTCCAATCTGGGCAGCACGCTGATCCCGCCCGAACCCGAGCCGACGGCGGCGCAATGGGAGAAGGTCCGCGTCCAGGTGATGGAGGCGTTGCGTCTGCACTTCCGTCCCGAGTTCCTCAACCGGGTGGACGACATCGTGCTCTTCCACGGCCTCGGCCGGCCCGAGATCGAGCGCATCATCGAGTTGCAGCTCGCGCACCTGCGCCAGTTGCTCGCCGACCGTCGCATCACCCTGACGCTCTCTCCGGAGGCGCGGGAGCTGGTGGTGGCGCAGGGCTACGATCCGCAATATGGTGCCCGGCCGCTGAAGCGCTCGCTGCAACGCCTGGTGCAGAACCCGCTGGCCGCCGCCATCCTGCGCGGCGATGTGCTGCCCGAGCAGCACGTGCGTGCCGAGCGGGCCGGCGACGGCGAGCATCTACGCTTTGTCGCCACTATGCCGGAACCGGCAGTGGCGTAATGCGCATCCGCCTCCGCAGCGTTCCCCCGTCAGGGGGGGACGCGTGTGGGGGATTGCCGTGGACTCGCCCGGTAGCGCAGGCTCAGCCATGCGCATCACGGTGCTACTGCTGGGGCTACTGGGGCTGCTGGGCTGTCAATCCGGCACGCACGAAGTCTTCGCGGTGGCTTTGTCATCCCAGCCGCTTGCGGCCACGAGGGTGATGCCACAACCGTGGCCGCGCCATGACGAATCGACATTGGCCCCACGCACGTCGGCCGGCGCCGTTGTGGATGTGAATCACGCCGGAGTGACGGAGCTGGAGCGCGTGTCCGGGCTGGATGCGGAGCGCGCAGCGGCGATCGTGGCGGGGCGTCCCTATCGCAGCAAGCGCGAGTTGCTCAGCCGCGGCATCCTGACCACCGCTGAATACGCGCGCTGGCGCAGCCTCCTCGTGGCCCACGGCGGGAAGGCGGGGCGCCGGCCACGCCGCGCGACTTGATCGCGGGCACGCAGGCCGCCGTAGAGGACGGGCGCGTGCCTGTCCTACAAGGGCCGGACTCCCGGGTCCGGAGCAGCGCTCATCCGGCTCGTTGCCCAACTTGCGCGCCTATGTCAGGCTTGATGCTGTGAAGCGGGGCACAGCTTGGTGTCTGGTGATCCTGTTGCTGGTACCGATCGGCACCAGTAGCTGGCCGTCGTCCGGCTGCACTGCCCATGGCGCGGCGGCCGTCCCCATGTGTGCGATGCACGGCGGCATGCAGGGCAGGGCGCGCGCGGCCTGCTGCCCGTGCACGGTTTCAGCGCCTTCCGCCGCCGCTTTCCTGCCGGCTTTCATCGCCGTCTATTTCTCGCCGGTTGCGACCACGCATCTTGCGCTTCTGCCGCAACGTACCGCAGCCGCGCGTGCGGAGTGTTCCAATCTGCTGCCGGGTTTCCATCCATCCATCGACCATCCGCCGTCACTTCCGCTGACCGCCTAGTTCACGGGGGTTCGAAGCCCCCACTCTCCATTTCCACGCCATAGCTGGGCTATGGCGGCATGTCCATGCCCCCCCGGCCTTTCCGAGGCACGGGAAGGCGAGGCACACGTGGCAGCGCTGTCACATCAGGGGAAGAAATGACGTCAATTCGTTTTGTCGCCACGCTATGTGGCGTCTTGGTGCTTGGGCCAGGTGTTGTGCGAGCCCACGCAATCGCGGATACCAGCGTCGTTCAGGGCGTCGTACATGACCCGCAACACCGGCCAATCGTGGGCGCCGAGGTTCGTCTCGCGGTTGGAACGAGTCACACCATTGCGACGATTCGAACTGACGTCGCCGGCGGCTTCCGTTTTGACCTCGTGCCGCCGGGCGAGTACACCCTGGCAGTGAGCGCCCCCGGCTTCGCACAGGTGACGCGCCGTTTGGTCGTCCAGCGCCATGCCGCCCCGATGCTGCATGTTGAGCTGCCTCTGGCGACCGCCGAGGTCGCCGTTGACGTGCATGAATCGGCAGAAGCCGTCGCGACGGCCGCAGCGAGCACGAGCGTGGTCAACCGCGTCGAGCTCGACCGGGTGCCTGGCGGCGACCGCACCAACAGCCTCGCCATGGTGACCGACTTCGTGCCGGGGGCATATGTGGTGCATGACCAACTCCACATCCGCGGCGGCCATCAGGTGAGCTGGCTCTTGGACGGGGTGCCGATTCCGAATACCAGCATTGCCAGCAATGTTGGCCCCCAGCTTGATCCGAAGGACATGGATTCCATCGAGGTGCAGCGAGGCGACTACGCTGCCACGGCGGGGGATCGTCTGTACGGGGTGATCAATGTCGTCCCGCGCACCGGCTTCGAGCGAAATCGCGAGGGGGAGGTGGTGGCCGGCTACGGCAGTTGGCAGCAGACCGATGATCAGGTCAACTTCGGCTCCCACACCGAGCGCTTTGCCTACTACGCCAGCTTCAACGGCAACCGCGCCAACCTTGGACTTCAGACGCCGACGGTCGCGGTGCTGCACGACCGTCGCGCGGGGCTGGGCGGCTTCACGTCGCTCATTTTCAATTTTGCGCCGCAGGATCAGTTTCGTCTGATGGCAGCGGTGCGCCGCGACGATTACCAGATTCCCAACACGCCCGAAGATCAGGCCGCGGGAAAACGCGATGACGACCACGAGCGCGACGTAGTCGTCAGCGGGTCGTGGCTGCACACCTTCGGGCCGCGGCTGCTGCTGACGGCCGCGCCTTCCTATCATTTCAATCGCGCCGCCTACGTGGGCGGGACGGCGGACACGCCCCTGATTCCCAGTCAGGATCGCGCTTCTCACTACCTTGGCGTCACGCTGCAGTTGGCTTATACGTCGCCCGTGCATAGCGCCAGCCTGGGCTGGAATGGCTTCCTGGAGGAGGATGCGGAACGATTCGGGCTGGCGCCCAACGATGGCAGCGGGTTGAATCTTCGCCAGACGCAGGTTGTGAACGGCGCCGAACAAGCGGCCTTCGTGGATGAGCAGTTTCGTCCCTTCTCCTGGTTGCGCCTGAGCGCTGGTCTGCGCACCAGTCGTTTTGCCGGCTTGCTGCGCGAGACCGCCGTGGACCCACGCCTGAGCGCGGCGCTGACGCTGCCCCGTCTCCGCTGGACGCTGCACGGCTCCTACGGGCGCTTCTATCAGCCCCCACCGCTCGACACCGTGGGCGGCCCTCTATTGCGATTGGCGTTCCAGGCAGGGTTTGCCTTTCTTCCCTTGCGCGGCGAACGGGACGAACAGCATGAACTCGGCATCGCCGTGCCGTGGCGCGGATGGGTGCTTGATGCCGTCCAGTTCCGCACCGGGGCGCGGAACTACTTCGACCACGACGTGCTGGGCAACTCGAATATTTTTCTGCCGCTGACGATCGCGGGGGCGCGCATCCGGGGATGGGAGCTCAACCTCAGCTCACCCGGAGCCGGCCGTCTGCGTTACGGGTACGGTGGCATCCACCTGGCGTATTCCCACCAGAAAGCCGAAGGCCTCGGCGCCGTCAATGGCGGCCTCACCGCCTTCGTGCCCCCCGCTCCAAACTACTTTTTTTTGGATCACGACCAGCGCGACACGCTGGCCGTTCAATGGGAACGTGCATTGCCCGCCCGGGCGTGGCTGCACACCGCTTTGGCCTATGGCTCGGGATTTCTCAGCGCCAATGGCCCGACTCATCTCCCTCCACATCTGACGCTGGATCTGGCCCTGGGCAAGGCGCTCGGCGAGCAGTGGTCGGTGACGGGAAGCGTGCTGAACCTGACGAATCACCGTTACCTGCAGGATGTGAGCAACAGCTTCGGCGGCACCCATGTTGCCGACCCGCGTCAACTCACGGTGGATGTTCGTTACCGCTTTCGCTATTAGAGAAAACCGAGCCGGGCGCAAGGACGCCCCCGGCCGATGCGGCCGCGTCCGCTCAGGGCGCGAGCTGCTCGATCTTGGCGGCGAGGATGAAGTCGCTTTCCGTCAGCCCGTCGATCTTGTGGGTGTAGGTCGTCACTTCCACCTTGCCCCAGGTGAAGCACAGGTTGGGGTGGTGGCCTTCCTTCTCGGCTACCGCGCCGATGCGGTTGACGAAGGCCAGGGCCTGCGCGAAGTCCGGGAAGGTAAATTGCCGCTGCAGGTGGTGCTCATCGATGACCTGCCAGCCGGGCAGCTCGGCCTGCAGCGTCCGGAGCGCCTCGCCCTTGAGGGCGGGAACACCGCCGCGGCAGGGAACACAGGATTTCTGCGCCAAGTCGCTCATGGGGTTACCTTACCACCGCCAGCGTGTGGTCATCAGGGCCAGCCGCCTCCCCGGGCAATAATAGACTTGACGCACAAGGCGACGCCGGGTAGGGTTGGGGGATGCACCGACTCGAAAAGGAAGCCAAACTGGGGTACGGAGTGGCGCTCGTGGGCCTAGCCGCTTCGGTTTTGCTTTACGTGCTATTTAGTCGTCCTTGGGGCGGCGCCTTGGCGTGCATCGCCCTAGGGATAGGCATTTGTTTCCTTGTCTCCGCCCATATGCGCGATGCTCCTGCGGGGGGCAGAAAACCGATGCTGACAACGATTGTGATTTGGGCGTGCGTTGGGTGCCTGATTGGCGGCTTAGCCGGAGCGGTATTCCATTTTCTACAGAAGCCGGCCGACCCCGCCCCCTCCGCGCGAGAAGCGGAGGCCGCTATTTCTCTAGCGTGCGACAGCGCCAATATGCCGGTGTCGTACCCCGCTTCAGGAGACGTATGGTCCCTGGATGCAGTGCTCTACCTCGGACTTTCTAAGCAGTCTGCCTATGCGCCGAACCTCGCCTCGTCTCTGTGGCCGTCGAGAGATTTGTACGGCATGGGATACCGCTGCGTTGTGAAGAACTTCGGTCCTAGTCCGGCGTTTGGCGTGTCGTTTGCCTATAAGGTGATCGAACTTGAATTCGTCAGTGACGAGGGGGGCGGGTACCACGGCGGAGCCGTTACATCTGAGCACGGCGGGACGATAGCGATTCCTCGCCCCCTTGGGCCACATGGTCAAGATGAGTTCACGTTTTACGTGTCGAACCTTACGCAAAAGAGGATTTTCCAAGTGCAGTTCCCGGAATCGTCCTTCATTGGGAAGGATGGTAAGGGGTCCCCAATCACGGGATCTCTTACCATCACCTCAATGTCGGGAAATCCGTTTTACGTTTCACCTCTGCGGGAGTTGCGAGATAAGCCAGCAAAGTCGTCGCCTGCGCCCCCGGCGGCCAAAAGCCCGCATGGCGCGCCCCTGAGCCCTAGCGTCTCAAAGTCAATAGGCAACGAAGGGCGGTACGAGGAATCATGAAGAAAAAAACCGAACGCGAAGCCTTCAACGAGGGAATGGCAAAGCTATTTGCCGTGCCACGCTCGGTAGTAGTCGAGCGTCACGAAGCGCACAAGCGCGCTTCCCTGCAAAATCCACGGCGGCGCGGGCCAAAGCCGAAAGGTGCCCGCGCTTCCCGCGTCCCTCGCGTGGCCGATTAAAAAGCCTCGCGCTCATGGTGCGGACCTTGCCGCCGCGCTCCAGAATCCCCAGCACAATCGTTTTGCCTTCGCCGCCGGAGCCGATGCCCTTGGCGATGCGTTTACGGGCGTGCATGTTGCGGGCCTTGCCGCCGATAAAGGTTTCGTCTACTTCCACGCGGCCCCCGAGCTTCCCGCCGCCGTTGGTATCCTGCATGGCCAGCCGGATACGGTGCAGCATGAACCATGCCGACTTTTGCGTCACGCCAACGGTGCGGGCGATCTCGTAGGAGCTAACGCCGTTGCGGCAATTGACGATCATCCAAAACGCCGTCATCCACTTGTCAATGCCGATGGGGGAATCCTCAAAGATCGTCCCCACCTTGATCGTGAATTGCTTCTTGCAGCCCTTGCAGAACCAGATGCGTCGCGTCTTGATGAACGAGTGTTCGCCGTGCCCGCAACGCGGGCAGGTGATGCCGTCCGGCCAGCGCAAATTGATGGCATAGGCGAGCGCCCGGGCGGCATCAGAGAAGTAAACAACCGCCTGCTGCAACGTGTTCGGGAGGTTCATTTGCGACTTCATGAATCCAGAATACGCCGCAGTGGATTGTGTGTCAAGTATATTTTTACCCCTGCCCGGCCCGTATGCTAGCATCGGGAAGATGCTGCGACGCATGTGCGGGATCGCCCTGGTACTGCTGCTAACGCAGCAATGGATGCCGGCCCTCGTGTGCGGTATGCACTGCAGCCTTGCTAGTGCGGGCGCGATGTCCATGCCCACCCCGGCGGCGGCGGCCGGGACGAGTCCCATGGCCGGCATGAACATGGAAGAAGGGGCGACGGCAGCTCCGAAGTCTGCCCATCGGTCGCCTGCATCCAGCGTGTGCGCACAACCTGCAACCTCCTGTTGCGATTTGAACGCGGCGTTCCTGTCCGGCAAGAAATTGGCGCAGGACTCGTTACTTCCCACTGTGAACCGTCCAGTGCTCGTTCGGTTCGCGGCTGAGCACGCGCCTACCTCGGCGCAGTTGTTGCGTCTCACGGCTTCGTCGCGTTCCGCCCCCGCGGGCACCGCCCTCTCCCCGCCCGTTGCGCTGCGTCTTTAGCCCTGCATTGCTCTCCCCTTCTGCGCCGCGGCTCCCTCGTCGCTTGATTTGAGGCGGCAGCCTGGCGCACTCCCACGGTAGTGGGGTTTCCAGAGTTACTTCGCTGCTGCCAGCAGCGTGTGAGGAGAATTCAGTGAGCTCTCGACGCAGTTTTCTACAGCGTTTCGTTGCAGCTGGCACGGGTGGAGCGGCGTTGACACGCCTGGGGCTGGCACAGCCGCAGGCCGCGTCCCACTCCATGCCGTCCATGTCCGGGATGCCCGGGATGGGGCGCCCAGGCCGACCGGAACACCCCGCCGGCCGCGATCACGGCGGTGGAGCGGGCGCGGCCTCCTTCGTCCCGGTCAACAGCCTGGACGCGCCCAAGCTGCCCTTCACGCTCGATAACGGGGTGAAGGTTTTTCACCTGATTGCCGAACCTGTCAAGCACGAACTGTTGCCGGGAAAAGTGGTTGATCTCTGGGGATACAACGGCTCGGCGCCGGGGCCGATGATCGAGGTCCAGGAAGGCGACCGCGTCCGCATCATCGTGGACAATCACCTGCCTGAGATGACCTCGATGCACTGGCACGGGCTCGAAATACCGTTCGCGATGGACGGGGGCCCCGGCCTCAGCCAACCCCCGATTCCGCCCGGCGGACGGTTTGTCTACGAGTTCACCCTCCGCCAGGAGGGAACCTACTTTTATCACTCGCACATGGCCATGCAGGAAATGATGGGCATGATCGGCGCCTTCATCATTCATCCGCGCGAGGCCTACCATCCGGCGGCAAACCAGGACTTCGCGATCATTCTGCAGGAGTACGCCATCCTGCCCAACCGCAGCGTTCCCAACTCCATGAACATGGAGTTCAACTGGCTGACGTTCAACGGCAAGTCGGGCCCGGCGACGACGCCGCTGGTGGTACGCCAAGGCGATCGGGTGCGGGTGCGGCTCATCAACCTGGGCATGGATCATCACCCGATCCATCTGCATGGGCACCAATTCTGGATCACGGGCACGGAAGGCGGACGGCAACCGGTCTCGAACTGGATCAAGCGCAACACGGTGCTGGTGGGCGTGGCGCAGGCCTACGACATCGAGTTTGACGCCGCGCATCTGGGCAACTGGATGATTCACTGCCACATGCCCCACCACATGATGAACAACATGGCCTCGATGGTGGGGCCGATGACGCGAACGGCCGGTACGCCCGCCGATGCCGGCATGGATGCGGGCATGGGCATCATCAGTCACGGCCCGGCGATCTCGGATGAGAACGGGCCCAGCTTGGGGCGCGGCACGAGCATCGCCGGCCTGGAGCGCGCCACGCCGAACGGTCCGCTCTCCACCGCTCAGGCTGCCCAGATGGGTGGGATGGCGGGGATGCAGATGGGTGCGGCCCTGGCGCCGACGGCGCCCAATGCCAACCAGGTTCCCGGCTTTCCCCAGGATGCCTTCATGGAGGGCCCGATGATGAACATGGATGCCCAGGTGGCAAAACCTGAAAATGACGGCCTCCCCGCGGGGTGGAGCGAGTTCATGCAGGGCATGATGACGCTGGTGCGGGTCCTGCCCGCGGAACAGTACGAGCACATTCAACAGCTCAAAGCCGGGCAGATGCCCAAAAAGCCGGGGAGCCCGATGCCGGGAATGAGCATGCCCGGCATGGACATGGCGCATCCGTCGCGCGGAGGTGCGCGATGAAAACCCATCTGTTGTTGAGCCTTCTTGTTCTAAGCACGGGCATGGCGGCGCAATCGGTATCGGACGTGCCGGGCCGCCCGGCGCCGTTGACGCTGGAGACGCTGGAAGCCATGGCGTTGCAACACAACCCGACCCTGGACGAGGCGAAGGCGGTCGTCAGGGCCCGTGCCGGCCAGGTGCGGCAGGCGGGGGCGTGGCCCAATCCAACCGTCGGATATGCCGCCAACCGCCTGCGGGGCGGCTATGTGCGCGGCGGCGATCAGGGCGTGTTCCTGCAGCAGTCCATTCTGCTGGGGGGCAAGCTGGCGGCGGCGCGCGCCACGGCGCAGGTGGCGCAGGCCCGCGCCGAGATGGAAGCCACAGCGCAGCGGGCGACCGTGCTGACAGCGGTTCGGCTGGCCTACTACCACAGCCTGGCCGCCCAGGAGCGTGTTCAAGTCGAGGAGCAACTGGCCAAGTTGGCCGCTGATGCCGCCACCACCACGCACCAGTTGGGCAACGTGGGCCAGGCCGACCTGCCGGACGAGTTGCAGGCCGAGGTCGAGGCCGGGCAGGCGCAACTGCGCGAGCAGCAGGCGCAGCAGGAGCGCCAACAGGCGTGGCAGGCGCTGGCCGCTGTGGTCGGGCAGCCCGAGCTGCCCCTGCAGACACTGGCGGGTAGCCTGTCGCAGGACCTGCCCGTCCTGCAGCCGGCGGCGTACTTGCAGCAACTGCTCACCCAGAGCCCCGCCGTGCAAGTGGCGGAGATCGAGCGGCGCCAGGCGGAGGCGCGGCTGCACCAACAAAAACGACAGGCGGTCCCGGATCTCTTTCTCCGGGCGGGCATTGCGCAGGACCGCGAGTTGAGCGATTTCAGTCGCAAACCTTCCGGCATGCAGGGCTCGGCCGAGATCGGCGTGCAGCTGCCGCTCTTCAATCGCAACCAGGGGAACATTGCCAGCGCCAGCGCTGAGCTGGAGCGCTCCACCCTCGACCTCGACCGGGTGCGATTGCAACTACGGGCGCAGGCGGCGCCCTGGCTGGCGGGTTATGCCTTGGCGCAGCAGTCGGTGCGCCAGTATCGCGAGTCGCTGCTGCCCAAAGCGGAACGGGCCTGGCGCCTCTACCAGACCAGTTATCAGAATATGGGGGCCGCCTATCCGCAGGTGCTGATCGCCCAACGCACCTGGTTTCAACTGCAGAGCGACTACCTGCGGCAACTGGAAGCTGTGTGGGTGGATGCCAGCGCCCTAAAAGGCTTTCTGGCGACCGACGGGCTGACGCTGCTGTCGTCGCCGGGAAGCGGGGCTCGTCCAGGCGCGGCGCCGGGCGCGGGAATGAGCGGGCAGGGAGGTGTCCAATGAAGGCGCGCATTATCTTGGCGGCAAGTCTGACCACCGTGGGCGCCATCTTCCTCCTGGGGTGGCTGCGCATGCAGCACGGTTTCAGCGCCCGTGACCAGCCCAGCAGCATGGAGGCGGCCATGGCCAGCATGGCCCGCCAGATGGCCTTGCCACGGGCGGTGAGCAACCTGCATAACCCCGTACCCGCAACGCCGGAAAACGTTCGGGCGGGGATGGACCACTTCGCCGATCACTGCGCCCTGTGTCACGGCAACGACGGCAGCGGCGACTCGGTGATCGGGAGGAACCTGTATCCCAAGGTGCCGGACATGCGGCTGGCTGCGACGCAGAACCGCAGTGACGGCGAGCTCTACTCGATCATTCACAACGGCGTACGGCTGAGCGGCATGCCGGCTTGGGGCGAGTCCTCGCTCGGCACGTCCGATATGGAAACCTGGCAGCTTGTGACCTTCATTCGCCATCTACCGCGCCTCACCCCGGCGGAACAGGTGGAGATGGAGGCACTGAATCCTACAACTCCGGAACAACGTCAACAGGATAGGGAGGAGTACCAGTTCCTGCATCCCGGGGCCCCCCTGCCGCCCGAAACCGCTCCGCCCGCGCACGTCATGCAATAAAAGGAGAACGCTCATGCACTCGAAGTTGTTGGCCCGTTGGGT
This sequence comes from uncultured Acidobacteriota bacterium, assembly GCA_937898755.1. Classification (GTDB taxonomy): domain Bacteria; phylum Acidobacteriota; class Terriglobia; order Terriglobales; family SCQP01; genus CALEJU01. Next base: position 26,082 of record CALEJU010000003.1, read on the forward strand.
TCTTTCCTGTGTCGCCCTGACCGCGGTGGTCTGGGCCCACGGTACGGGGCCGCGCATCATGGGGATCGTGCGGGCCGTGACGGAGTACGCCATTACGGTGGAAACCATGCAGCACCAGCAAGTGACGCTGCAACTGGATGACGAAACCACCTACCGCGGAGACTCCGGAGCGGCGCAGCTCCAGGACGTGCGGGTGGGAGATCGCATTGTTGTGCACGGCGAAAACCGGCCGGGGGGTCTATTTGCCGAGGTGGTGCGTTTTGCCCATGTGCCCGAGACGGAGCACCGGGGGCCGCGCTGAGGGGCGGCAAACGCCCGATCCACGTTGCCGCTCAGCCGGATTGCGCCATGCGGTGCTCGATCCAGGCGTCGAGCGCAATCTTGCCCGGCCCGAAGGCGAGGATGATCAGCGAAGCGAACAGGAACGTGTAGGGAGCCGCAGCGTAGAACTTATCGGGTTCGGAGATGATGGAACGCAACGCGTCACGGTCGGCGGCCAGGAACGCCACGACCATGTCGATCGCCAGCATCAGGGCCACCGGACGCGACAACAGGCCGACGATCAGCAGCAGGCCGCCCAAGAGCTCCAGCCAGGAGACGAAGAACGCGTTCACGCCGGGCAGCGGGATGCCGAGGCTGACAAAAAACTGCGTCACGTGGGCGAGGTTATGAATCTTGCCCCAGCCGGTCTGCATGAACTGCCAGCCCCAGTAAGCCCGGATGGCCAACAAGAGCGGGGACTGCAGGACATTGGCGGTTCGGCCGAAGGCTTGGTGGCCTTGAATCAGAGTAGCTTTCATAGGGGAAACCCAGCAGCGCCAGGGGAGCCGCGTCAAGGACGCAGATCGGGATCTTCCGGTTGTCGACAAAACAGGCCGAGCAGGGAGAGGTTGTGGAACCACTCCTCGATGGCGGCGGGCCGGTCCTCCGCCGGCATGGCGCTGCCGCGGAAGGCGCTGACCAGGCAACGCTCGAGCGGCAGTCCACGGCGCACCGCCGCGAGCAAGGCGTATTCCTCGCGTTGCAGACGGCGGTAGTACACCGAATTTTCCAGGCGATAGACGGCGAGGAAGATGGGGCGGGGCTTCATGCGCGCCACGGCTTGTACCCGTCGCTGCTTGCGGCGCTCTCCCACGGCATTGCTGGCGGCGGCGCTGTTATCCCCCGCACTGTCGTTGATGGCCAGGGCGAGGTCGTCGACCGGGTACTGCAGGCTGAGCAACTGCAGATGGGGCTGCAGATGGAGCCGGAAGTCGGGGCGGCCGGGCTCGGCGAGGTCTTCCGGGGCCAGTGCCGGCGCCTCGGGGCCGTCAAAGGCCTCGATGTGGGCCCATTCCAGCCGGCACATGTCGAGCGCCAGCACCGGTTGCGCTCCGAGCCAGCGCGGATGCTTCTTTAACCACGTGGTCAGTTGCGAGCCGAGGTTGCGCAGCGTAAAGGAGCGCGAGGGGCAGTCGGTGAGATAGGCGTAGCACAACTGCTCGAAGCGCTCCGAGCCGAGCACCGCCTGCAGGCCGGCGAAGTCCTCGATCATGCTGGAGAGCAGCCGGAACCAGTACTGTCGGTTGTAGATCTCCAGCCGCTCGAAAGAGGTGAGTCGGTCGTTGGGCTTGATGAAAGTGGCCGCCTCGGCGCGCATCGAGCCCCCTGCCGCCGTGCGCGGACGCATGCGTTCCGTGCGGGTGAGCGGCGTCATGACGGCGCGCGCCATGCGGCGCTGCAGAGTGACGAGCTTCATATGGCCTGCGCCAGCGCGGCCGTGGCGGCGGCGGCGAGGAAACGGGTGGCCTTCAGCGCTTCGCCATGGACCTCGTCAAAGGAGGGAATGTTGTCGTCCCACTCGAGCAGTGTGGCGGTAGGACCGACGCGTTGCAGGGCGCGCTCGTACAGCTTCCAGACCGGGTCGATCACGGGATGATCGTGCGTGTCGAGAATGTATTTCTGGTACTTGGAATGGCCGGCGATGTGAATCTGCGCCACCCGCTCGGCCGGCACGCTATTGACGTAGTCGTAGGGGTCGAAGCTGTGGTTGCGCGAGGACACGTAGATGTTGTTGACGTCGAGCAGGATGCCGCAGTCGGCGCCCTCCGCCACTTCATTGAGGAATTCCCACTCGGTCATCTCCGAGAGATGGAACTCGGCGTAACTGCTGACGTTCTCGACCGCGACCGGCACCTCGACGCAATCCTGCACTTGGCGGATCTTGGCGGCGGTAATTCTGGCCGCCTCAAAGGTGTAAGGCATGGGCAGCAGGTCGTGCGTATAGCGGCCATCCACGCTACCCCAGCAGAGGTGGTCGGAAAGCCACGGCGTTTTGGTGCGTTTCACCAGTGCCTTGAGGCGGCGCAGGTGTTCGCGGTTGAGCTTCTCGGCGGAGCCGAAGTACATCGAGACGCCGTGCTGCACCACGCGGTACTGATCCAGGATCTGGTCGAGTACCTGCAGCGGACGGCCGCCGTCGATCATGTAGTTTTCCGAGATGATCTCGAACCAATCGACGACCGGCTTGCGGGAGAGAATGTGCTGGTAGTGCGGCACACGCAGTCCGATGCCAACGCCGTAGTCGGTGAACCCGTTGAAGCGATTAGCTGGCATGGGAATGGAGGGGGAAGAAAAGGGCCGAGGAGAGGTCCCCCCGGCCCCCGCTCCAGTGAAGAAATCCACCGGCGGCAAGAGTCTATTTCCGACTCGCCGAAACCGAACTACGCCGGCATCTTGGAGCCGTCGGTGGCGCAGCCACCTTTGCCCTTGCAAGAGTTCTTACCCTTGCAACCGTTGTCGGACGACTTGCAGCCGCCCTGTCCCTTGCAGGAGTTCTGGCCCTTACAGGCGTGCTTCTCGATCTTCGCCTTCGCCTTCTTGTGCTTGTGTACAGGGTGGTAGGCGGACGCGTTCGCACCGCTCATGTCGGAGGCCTGGACGCGCACCGCGGTGCCGGCCAGAAGTCCCGCAAACGCCGCGCTAGCGGCCAAAGCTTTGATGGTTGATATCTTCATGTTCCTCACTCCTTCAAGCGATCAGTATGTTCGAACAACCCTCAGGTCGTCTTCATCTCGGCGAGATGATACACCTGAAGACCTTGGGGCCGGACCCCGGCGCAGCCGCTGAGGTGGCCACCTCCCAAGTCCTTCCAGATGCCTCAAGGAATCCACCGCGCCGAGCCTTTATTTCCGGTGACTCCGTTTTCTGTGAGGCGTTCGGCGGTCGTCATCGCACGACTCGTACAGGCGCAAGGGTAAGTGATTGAAAATGCAGCAGATTGCGGCAATTAGGCGTGCGCGTGGGAGGGCTCGGATGGTGGCGCCGTCCCCATCCAGCCGGAAGGCGTCTTGATTATCCACGAGAGATCACGCCAGAGGCGTGTCCCCGCCCAACGTCACGACGTATGTATATCGGGCAGATCTGCCGAACCCGGGTGGGGTCTGGTTGGCGACTGGGCCCAAGTCCGGTTCCGGCTTGCCGGTCGGGGTGCGAGCCGATGTACTTGAGAGGGCATCGCGGAGATGATCATGAGATGGCGATTGCTGTTCCTAGTCATGGTCATGGCGCCGGCTGTCCCGCCCGCCGGCGCCATGACAGTCAGAGGGGAGCGACCCTGGGTGGCTGACCGCACGTTAATGACGCAGTTACGGGACACCGGCGACTCTGTCGTGCGCCCCAATGCCACGCTGTGGTTTGACCATGACGCCCTGGCTCCCGCCCAGCGCGAGGAGTTCGCGGACCTGGTCAGCCGCGGGATTGCCGATATAGCCACGTGGCTGGGAACAAAGCCGACCCGCCGCAAGTTGTGCTACTTCGTCAGCGAACAGGTTGATATTTCGCACAGTCGTTTCGGGTGCGTTTTTCTGCCGCTCTCCCGCGTGCGCCGTCGGGCCGCCCCTTATCTGCATGAGACAACGCACTTGCTGGTGAAGTGTGACCAATGTCCGGTATGGTTTTCCGAGGGCTTTGCTTCCTACCTCGAAAGCGAGATCGCGGCCCACGTCGGCGGTTACGACGGAGCGATCTTCACCCATCACGGCAATACCGGGGTGGACCGCGATGCGGCCCGCTGGTTGAAAACGCCTGAAGGGCAGGCGGTGATCGCCTACATCGGACAGGATGCCGAACCAGCCGACATGTCCTGGAACCGTGGTGCGGTGGCCACCCCCTTCTACGTTTTCGCGCAATCGTTCGTGAACTTCCTCGCCATCCACGCGGGCCACGATGCTCTGCGTCGCCTGGTTCAGGCGAGCGAGTTCGACCCGGCGGTGAATCGCGAAACCGGCGCTTCAGTCGCGACGTGGAAACGGCGCTGGCTGGCATCGCTGACGGGCGCAAGGCCGGCCCGCAAGACGCACTGACCCGAGGGGAGCCGCCCCACTTGCGCGAACCACTCGAGGCGCCATCAGTGCCGGATCAGCGTCGCTCGCGACTGTGACTCCGCTTCGTCCGTCCGCCATGGAATCCCCACTAATGCCGCCAAGGTCGGCGCGAGGTCGGTGACGTGCACTGGCGTCGTGATCCGCATCGGCAGGATTCCATCGCCGGCCAGGACGAGGGGGACGTGGGTGTCGTAGGGATAAATGGTTCCGTGGCTGGTTCCCGTCGGGTAGGCGGAGAGTAGGGTCCACTCCCGGGCGACGGCATAGACGTCGCCACTGCGACCGGGAACGTAGCTGTTGCGCAGAAACCCTCCCGCTGGGTTGGGCACATGCGCCACCTCGCTGGCGGGGTAGAAATGGGCGATGCCGGGGGCATGCACGCGAGTGGCGAGCGCGCGTCCAACGGCGTTGATACTGATGCCGTGAGCGGCAAGGTTGGCGCGATCCAAGTACAACATACTGTCGGCGGTGCCGGCGAGCCAATGGAAGTTGGCGGGCTGGTGGAAGATTCGGCCAAGTTGATCGTCGACGGCGGCGATCATCGCAGCCGGTGGGATGCGTTCGGCGGCGATGTTGTGCCGCAAGGCGCGTTCCGCTTCCGGCAGCGGCTGCACCCCGTGATCCGCGCTGAGCGCCCACAGCACGTTGTTGACGCCCAGGCGCTGATTGACGAACTCCACCAGATGGCCAATGGTGCGGTCGAGACGGAGTTGCTCGTCAGCCAGTTCCGGACTATCGGGCCCGTAGCCGTGACCAATGGCGTCATTCGAAGAGAAACTGATGGCCAGCAGGTCCGGCTCGGCGCCCGTGCCGAGCTTTTGTTTGCGGATCAGGTGTTCCGCGAATTTCTCCAGGATTTCGTCGCCGAACGGCGAAGCGAAGACCGAGCTGTAGAGCCGTGGTCCGACCGCGTCCGGCATGACGTGCAAAAAAGGATGGTCGGCGTGGGGATAGGCCGGCGAAGCGGCGCCCAGCAATAGGTCCCAAGGTTTGCCGGCGAAGCTCGCTGCGGCATGCGTGCGGTCGAAGTCCTCCACCCAGTTTGGCAGAGCAGGGAAATAGTAGTGGCTGCTGGTGAAGTCGCCGCTGGATGTAGAAAACCAGAAAGCAGCAGTGGGACGCCGGCCGCCCATGAGCACTGCGGCGCGATCCTTGAGGGAGATGGAGTAGACGCGGGCCTGGGGATAGGCGCGCTGTAATTGATCCCCGAGTCCGACTCCGAGAAAGTTGCGAGGCGAGACACCCGGGCCGGCATTGGGGCCATCTGCCGAGGCGAGCAGGGGCGCCGCCGGATCGGCGACGCAGTACACCATGGCGCGGCTGCCGCGGTCGTACCACTCGTTGGCCACAATGCCGGTGTGGGCCGGATTACGGCCGGAGAGCAGGATGGAGTGTCCCGGGCCGGTCTCGGTGGGAATGTGGTGGTAGTTCGCGTTGGCAAACACTGCACCCTCTTGATGGAAATAGTGCAATCCACCCTTCTCGTACGCTGCAAAGCGCTCCAGGTAGTCGGCCCGCATCTGGTCCACCGCAATGAAGACGATAAGTTTGGGCGCGTGCAGCTTGGGAGAAGCGGCGGCCGGAGAGGGCGCCGAAAATGCGAGGCTGGCCAGCAGAGAAACGCACAGCACGACGAGCGCGCGAAGACGCAAAGACACGAGTTCCTCCAAGAAGAGGAAGAGTAACAGACCGGGGAAGCGACGCTGGAGGAGCAGTGAGTGAAGGGCCATGCGGCCCCGTCCTGGTGAGTCGGCCCGCGGAGGGTTCCTTGCTATGCTCCCAACCGATGTCTGATCCCACGTCCCCCGCCCCCGGCCTGGTGCGCGAGATGCGCCTCTGGGACGTCATCCTATTCAACATTGCCGCCGTGCTGGGGCCACGCTGGGTGGCCTCGGCGGCGCACATCGGGCCGAGTTCGCTGACGCTCTGGGTTTTGGCCACGCTGTTCTTTTTCCTTCCCTCCGCATGGACGATCACCGAGCTGGCGACGCGCTATCCGGCTGAAGGCGGCCTCTACGTCTGGGCGCGCGAAGCCTTTGGACCCTTCCATGGCTTCATCGCCGGCTGGACCTACTGGATCTACTCCATCATTTACTTTCCCGCGCTGTTGAACGCCAGCGTTGCCATGGCGACCTATCTCGGCGGCCCGCGCACGGCGGCACTGGCACAGCATCGCGGTTACATCATGGCGGCGTCGTTGTTGATGCTGGCGCTGGCGCTCGGCTTCAACCTGGTCGGGGTGCGCATCGGCAAGTGGCTGGAGAACGCCGGCGGGATCGGGACCTACCTGCCGCTCGTGATGCTGGTCTGCGTGGGAGTGGCGTATGTGCATCGCTTTGGGCTGGCCACGCCCTTTTCCTGGTCGGCGCTGGTCATCCGGCTGGACTGGGGCACGCTGAACTACTGGGCGCAGATCGCCTTCGCCTTCTCCGGACTGGAACTGGTCTGCATGATGAGCGAGGAGATCCACGAGCCCGAACGCGTGTTACCGCGCAGCATTCTCATTTCCGCTGTCTTGATCGCGGCGATTTATCTGCTGGGCACGGCGGCGACTTTGGGGGTGTTGCGGCCGGAGAACGTGGATGTGCGGACCGGCGCGATCCAGGCCCTGACGGCGGCGAGCGGGTTCTTCGGGCTGGGCTGGATCGCGATCGTCACGGCCGTGGTCCTGACCGTGGGCAATATCGGCGGGGTAGGGACGACCGTGGCGGGAGTGGCGCGCGTACCGTTTGCCGTGGGCATTGACCGTTATTTACCACCCGCCTTCGCGTCAATTCACCCACGCTGGAAAACGCCGTGGGTGGCCATGCTGGTGCAAGCGGGGCTGGCGGCAGTGTTGCTGGTGGTGAGTCAGCTGGGGGAGACGGTGGCCGGAGCCTATCAGATCCTGGTGGACGCCACGACCATCATGTACTTCATCCCGTTCCTTTACATGTTCGGAGCGTTGATCGGATTGCGTCACCGCCCGGACCGGGGGCGCGGTGCGCATCACAGCCTGGTGCCGGGCGGACAGGTGGGCATCTGGCTGATGGGCGTGATCGGGGGCGTGGTCACGCTGGGGGCCATCATCCTGTCGGCGATTCCGCCCTCGGACGTGGTGGCCAAAGGCTGGTTTGAAGTGAAGGTACTCGGCGGCTGTGTCGTGCTGGTGACGGCGGGACTCGGACTCTATTGGCGGCGCCAGCGGGCGGAGCGATCCACGTGAGACGCTGGCGCGGGGCTTCGCCCCGGCGCTCCCGTTGGTCGCTGCCCGTGCCTGGGCCGACAGCGACCCATTGCCCCATCCCCGCGTGCGGCACAGGGCCGCCCGCAAGAATTCCACGGTCCATTGCGAGATTGGGGGCCTGCGGTTTCGGCTCCGCAGGAGCGGCATCGTCGGATGCCCCGAGCGGAGCCGGAAGCGGGCGCGAGCCCGTTTTAGCGGGTGGTCGCCACGCCGCCGCTGCACGCGCTAAACTGATGAGGTGCATCGGGTGCCGTGCGACGCGTGGCGCGGCCCCTCTTTGACTCACCTTTCATGCGGGACAGCTACGGACGCCCGATCAATGACCTGCGGATTTCGGTCACCGACCGCTGCAACTATCGCTGCGTCTACTGCCGCGCCGGTGAAGGTGGAGAGACCACCGAACCCGTGGCGTGGGACGACTTCCTCCGCTTGGCGCGCATTTTCGTCGGGCTGGGCATCCGCAAGATTCGGCTGACGGGCGGGGAGCCGTTGCTGCGTCCCGGGCTGGTGGAGTTCGTGCGTGAGCTGAGCGGTCTGGGACTTTCCGACCTGGCGCTGACCACCAACGGTCACCTGTTGGCGAAAATGGCGGCGCCGTTGCGCGCCGCGGGACTGCATCGCGTGACGGTATCGCTCGACAGCGTCCACGCCGACAAGTTTGCGCGCATCACCCGCGTCAGCCACGGGTTCACGCATGTGCTGGCTGGTATTCAGGCGGCACAGGAAGCAGGCTTTCAGCGACTGAAGATCAACGTCGTCCTATTGCGCGGTTTCAACGAGGACGAAGTGGAGGAGTTTGCCGCCTTCGCGCGCGAACATGACGTCGTGGTGCGCTTCATCGAGTTCATGCCGTTGGAGGAAGATCGCGTCTGGTCGCCGGAGGTGGTGGTGACGTTGCGCGAGATCGTGCAGCGCATCGAGCGGCTTTACCCGTTGGAGCAGATCGCGCACGCGCCCAGCGAGACGGCCCGCCGCTATCGCTTTAAAGATGGTGCGCCGGGAGAAATCGGCGTGATCGCTCCCGTCAGTCTGCCCTTTTGCGGTGCCTGTAGTCGCATCCGCCTGACGGCGGACGGCAAGATTCGAACCTGTCTCTTTTCCGTGCGGGAATGGGATCTCGCCGGCCGGCTACGGAACGGCGCGGACGACGCCGAACTGGCGGCGTACATCGAGGAGGCGGTGCGCGGCAAGGAACAGCGTCATCATATTGGGGAGCCCGGTTTCGTGAAGCCGAGCCGCACCATGGTGCATATCGGCGGTTAAGAACCGCGCAGTGAGATGGAAGTCATGGCTGCCAACGTCGTCAGCATTACGCCCTGCAAGTTGGACAATTACCTCAGCGTCCCCGATCGCACGCTGGATGCCCATCTGGCGGAGGTGCGCCGCGAATTGGGCGAGCGGGTGCTGATCCTGGGACACCATTACCAGCGCGACGAGGTCATCCGCTTCAGCGACTACCGCGGCGACTCACTGCAATTGGCGCGCCAGGGGCAGCGCCATCCGGCAGCGGAGTTTATCGTCTTCTGTGGGGTGCACTTCATGGCGGAGAGCGCCGACATCCTCCGTGCCGCCCATCAGCAGGTGATCCTGCCAGACCTCAACGCCGGATGTTCCATGGCCGACATGGCCGAAGACACGCAGGTGGAGGCGCTCTGGGAGCAACTCGAACGCCTGGGACTGGCGGCGAGCACGTTGCCGCTGACCTACATGAACTCCACGGCCGCGATCAAAGCGTTCTGCGGCGAGCGTGGAGGTCTGGTTTGCACCTCCTCGAATGCCGCGGCGGCGTTTCGCTGGGCTTTCGCGCGACAGCCCCGCCTCGTGTTCCTTCCCGACCAGCATCTGGGGCGCAATACCGGTTTCGCCATGGGCATCCCACTCGAGGAGATGGTGGTGTGGGACCCGCACCAGTCGTGCGGCGGCCTCACGGCCGAGGAGCTCACCCGGGCGCGCGTCATTCTCTGGAAAGGCCACTGTTCGGTACATCAACGCTTCCGTCCGGAGGACGTGGATCGAAAGCGGGCGGCGGCGGCGCAGGTCACCGTGATTGTGCATCCCGAGTGCTCGTTTGAGGTGGTGCAGAAAGCCGACCTGGTGGGCTCGACCGAATTCATCATCCGGCAGATTGCCGCCGCGCCGCCCGGTTCTGTCTGGGCGGTCGGCACCGAACTGCATCTCGTGCACCGTCTCGCACAGGAGTTCCCCGACCGCCACATCACGCCGCTGGATGGGTCTTCCTGCCCGGTCTGCAGCACGATGTTCCGTATCTCACCGCAACACTTGGCCTGGGTGCTGGATAACCTGCAGGCGGGAACAGTGGTGAACCGCATCTCGGTGCCGCCCCCGGTCAAGCATTGGGCACGCGTCGCGCTCGATCGCATGCTGGAGGTCGGCTGAAGTCCGGGTGTGCTCCTTTTCCCGATCATGCGCACTTTTACCCTTTCAGAAGCTGAAGCGCTGCTGCCGCACCTGGATCGTCTGCTGGGGACGGTGATCAAGGGGCGGGAGCGTCTCAGCGAGCTGGAAAAAATGCACGAGGCCATTTTGGCGCGGATTATGGTGCTGGGAGGCGTCCAACTCGACCCCCTGCAACTGGCCGAAGGGAAGCGCCTGCGCGAGGACCTGGGCGGTGCCGTACGCCATGCCATGGAAGAAATCGCCGGGCTCGGCGTTCAGGTCAAAGACCTTGAGATGGGCCTGCTCGACTTTCCCTACCTTCAAGAAGGTCGCGTCGTGCTGCTGTGCTGGCGGCGCGGGGAGGCACGCATTGCGCACTGGCATGGAACCGACGAGGGCTACGCGCAACGCAAGCCCATTGCCTCAGGTTCCGATTCGTCTTCCGGCGATCACACGGTGCAATAGCTCGCGGAAGGGCGGCAGAAAACCTTGCGGTATCCACTACGCCACCTCTCGGCAACTTCTTCGATTCCCCCCCAGCCGGCACTGATTTAGACTCGCGGCGTGCCCTCGCTTCAATGGCGGGCGTGCGTGTTGGAGGTGCGCCGCGTCGATGCTTCGCCCTTTTCCATCGCCCTTTCGCCGCCGCGTGCTGGCGGGGACGCTGAGCATCGTCGTGGGGCTCGGCCTGGCGCTGAGCGTCTGCACCGCGGCCGCCGACTGGGAGGCGGGCTTGGCGCATTATGACTGGGCGGTCCGCTGGCGTCCGGATATTGCCGCCTACCATCGCCGCTTCGGCGAGATGATCCTCATGGACAACCCGGAGTTGGCGCGCGAGGAGTTCCTGCGTGCGCAGCAACTCGATCCCAACGACATGTTGACGCGCGCTGATCTCAGCGCCGTCGAGATGGGCACGGACCGTAACGCCCCGGCGTTCAGCCGCAACGCCAGCGGGTCCTCCATTAACCCACTGTTTTATTCCCATTGGCGCTACGCCAACATGGTGCTGACGCAGGGGGATTTGGAAGGCTTCTGGCGCGAGACCGCCATGGCGGGACGGTTGGTGAAGGAAGCCGACGTTTTCCCCTCGATCATCGTTCGGGCCTTAAGCGCGAGCGGTGACGATTTCAAGCGTCTGTATCAGGTGTTGCCCAGGCAGTCCGCCTTGGCGGCCGAGGCCTTTTGCAATGCCGCTTGGGAAAAGCAACGCTCGGACCAGATCCAGCGTGGCTTGTCATGGCTGACCAGTCTTCCTTCGCCTCCCAACCCCGAGGACCGCAAAGCTCGGACGGCAATCGTGGCGCATTTCCTTCTGTACCAGTTACAGAACGAACCGGAGAACGTTGCGGCAACATGGGCCGAGGGTGTGCATGCCGGGCTGTTGAAGGGCGCCTTACCCATGACACCGGACAACCAGATTGTGGACGGCGAATTTCCGGCCGGCTCGGTCGTTTCGCTTCTGCACCCCAACTCAAGCACTCACGACGCACCCTTCGCCTGGACCGCCGGCTCGGAGGAGAACCTCGGAATTCAAACCGTAGTCACGCACGATGCCACCTGGCCAACCGCGCTGAGTCTTCAGTTGGATGGGGATGAAGGGGACTCTCTTCTGCTGGCGCAGCAATGGCTGCTGGCGCATCCGGGACAACGTTATCGGTTGGAAGGAGTGGCGCGAGAACAGTTCGCGGATCCGGCGCAGGGCCTTCAGCTCTGGCTGTCGGACCGATTCGGCCAAGTTCTCAGCCGCTTGCCCCTTGCAACACCCGTGGCATGGGCCCATGCGCAGATCGAGTTGACCCTGCCACTGCCGCCAAACGCACATCACCCGGAATCCTATCGCGCCGCATTGTATTACGTCCGGACGCTTGGCGAGGCGCCGGCCCAGAACACGTTCTGGGTGGCGCGCGTAGCACTGGTGCCGTTGCCCGGGAGTGAGGTGAGACGATGAGTCCAGCTCCTCTTTTGGATTCGGGTCCGCGACGCCGCAGTCTTCCCGCCGCAGCGTCCTCGCGACCGCTGGGCGATTACTGGCGGCGGCCCGAACTGTTCCGGCGCACGCTGCTGGGGGGGGTGGCGGCTGTAATTGGCTTTGCTGTTCTCGCCTTTGGCGGAGTGTACGGCTGGGTTTTCGGCACTGCCTACAGTCTGTTATTCCTGCTGCTGGGAGCTTGGACATGGCAGTTTGGGAACGGTCGGCTTCCGTTGCGGCGGGTGCGACTGTATTGGCCGATGGTGGCCTTTGCCGGGCTCTGTCTTTGGCAATACGCCTTCCATCAGACGCCATCGCGTGGTGACACGCTGACGGAGATCATGCACCTGGCTGCTGCGGGCAGTCTCTTCTTCTTGGTGACGCAATGTGTTGAGCCGGCAGACAGTCGCTGGTTGCTTCCCGCAATCGCGCTTTTCACCGCGGCGGTCGGACTGATGGCGGTGCTTCAGTTACTCACTGGAGCCAAGGGAATCTACTGGACCTATTCCTTTGAGAACGCGGCATCGGCGGGCTCCTACGTCGACCGCGACCACTTTGCCGGATGCATGGAATTGCTTCTGCCCATGACCTTCGTCCAAGCGGTGCGGCGCCCCTCCCTGAGCGCTGCGTTGGTCTGGTCCCTGCCGGTGGCGCTGGGCGGTGCCGCCCTCCTGTTGACCGCCAGCCGGGGAGGGGCCATCGCAGTGACGGTGCAGATCGTGCTGGGCCTCTTGTTGTGGGGCTATCACCGCCTGCGCAGCGAGACGGCGCAGCAAGTCGTCCGGCGCTCCTCCTCGCTGACCATTCTCATCGTCGTGCTGGTGGTGGCGGCCTATATCGGGGCCGTGGGCTTCGACCGTTTGGGAACCCGTTTTTCACAGCTCAACAATGGCTCGCTGGCCACGGACCGGCGCACCTACCTCAATTTAAGCGCCATCACCATGTGGGATCACAAGCCGATAGCCGGCTGGGGCTTGAATTCCTGGAAGAGCGTCTACCCCAACTTCGCTTACTTCGACGACTTGGCGACCTACGAATTCGCCCATAACGACTACTTGCAATTGCTGGCCGAAGACGGCTTGCTGGGTGCCTTCTGCACGATGGGGTTCGGGTTGCTTTGGCTGTTGGCGCTGACGCGGCCGCTCCAGCGGCCGGTAGCGGAGGAAGCCAGCGCGTGGTGCGTCTTGGGCGCGGCCGTCGGTTTCGCCGGCATGCTGGTACACACCGCGGTGGACTTCAACCTGCACATTCCAGCCAACTTGTTGTTGTTTTTCTTCATGGCAGGCCTGGCGCTGATGCGCTGGCTCCCCGAGCACACGGTTTTTCCGGAGGTGACGCGGTGAGTCCACGACCAGGCAACCGGTTGCTTGTGTCACACGTATACAAAGTAGTACCTCCAGAGGGATGCTCAGAAGAACGCTGGGGTTTGTTCTTCCAGTGTTCGGTGTGGCACAATAGACGCACTTTCGGTTTGAGGGAATGGGGTAGTCACATTGAGCGACTGGTGACTGTCGTTCAATCGATCTTGGGGTTCGCGCCCCGAGGTGAAGAGTGGTTTTGTCTTTCGGTAGCGCCCGCTGCCATTCCCCCTTCATTCTATGCGCGCTGAGCAGCCCATTCATGACCGGGCCGCCTCGTTGGCGGGCGTGCTGCAAGCCCGCTTGGGAGAGAATTTCTCACCCAGTGAGCTGCTGGGCGATCTACAGCGCGAGCCAATCTGGCTCAACTATCTGGGACAGTACGTTTCGGAGCGGGCCAAAGCTGCGGCGATTGGCCACTTCCTGCTCGAGCTGGGGGTCTTGAAAAGTGAGCGGCATCGCAGCCGGGGCTCGTTGTATCACCGTCAGGCGGCCTTGACTCACTTGCATGGCTGGCTGGAGAGTTGCGAAAGCGACGAAGAAGAAGAGGTGTCGTCGCCGACGGTGAGCGCAAGAGTTTACGAGGACATGCCGACAGTCCGCGCGGGTGACACCGGGTTGCGGCGCGGCGACGCCCAGCGCAACCAGGAACTGCTCGCGGCAGTCCGCAGTCATGCCGGGCAGAACTTTTCTCCGAGTGAGATTCTCCCGCCGTTGTTGCGCTCCCCGCGCTGGGCGGATGCCTTGGAAGCCTACGCATCGGCGCGCGGCAAAGCTGCGGCGGTGGGCCGGTACCTGCAGCGTCTCGGCCTGCAGCGCGCCCGACATGATCGTGGTCGCGGCTCGATTTACGAGTGCGCGGTGGTACTGCAGAGTCTGGCTGAGGCGCGCCTGCCGATGGCCCGCGAACACGCTTTCGAAGCGCCCGTGACGCCTGCCGCCGTCCCACCGCGCACGCGGGCGGAGAATCGGCCTGATCCGCGACTGCCCTTTCCTGCAACATCCGCCGAACACGCAGCGGGGGCTGAGGAAAACGACCCGGCTCCCTCGCCGTGGCCGCGGGGCGAGGAGGGGGAGCTGGCCTCGCCAGGGCGACCGGTAGAGCCTCCACGCGCGGCGCCGGACCCACCACCACGCCCACAGGGGCCAGCGCCCCGCATGACAGCTCCGTCAATCCCGGAACCGGCGCGTCACGTGGTCAACGCCGCGTCCGGGGCGGTGGTGCCGACCGGCTGGGTTCCCATGCAGTTCGCACCAGCGGGCTACATGGCGGGAGCTGCCGGCGATCTGGGGATGCAGGGCGGGGGCGGGGGTGGCGCCCCCGAGTCCACGTTCCCCCTGGGCCTTTACTGGACGCAAGTTCGTCGTCACCAGCTCAAGATCCTCGTGTTCGTCGTGCTTTCAACCTTGCTCGCCGCACTGCTTACGGCGCGCATTCCCAAGCAGTACGAGGCAGTGGCGGTGCTGCGGGTGGATCCAACCGGCAATCAGCCGGTCGGAGGTGGCGGTCAACAAAACGACATAGTGGACGACATTGACAGCCTGATTGCCACTGAACAGACCGAGGTTCGGGGCCGCGCCGTAGCACAAGAGGCGATACGCTCGGCGCATCTCGCTGCCAATCCGGTGCTCAACCCGCCACCCAAGGCCGGCGCGACGGTGCAACTCGATCCGCAGCAGGTGAACGATGCGCTCATTGGCCGGGTGCAGGGTTCCGTGTCCGGGGTGCGGCCGGCGAATACCCGCAACATCGAGATCCATGCGCGCTCGACCGACCCGGCAACCGCCGCCTCCCTCGCCAACGCCGTTGCCGAGGCCATGATTGCGCACGAGTTCCGCACGCGCTTGGATTCGCTGACCAGTTCATCGACCTGGATGACGAAACAGCTGGAAGATCTTCGCATCGCCATGGAGAGCAGCGCCCAGAAGCTGCAGGCCTACCAACGCAGCAAGGGCATTTTCAACCCCGACGCCAAGGCGGGGCTGGATGATCAGCGGCTGGGCCTGCTCAACAGCGAGCTGACCCAGGTGCAGGCGAACCGCTTCAAGGATGAAGCCGATCAGACCATGGTCAAGGGCGGCACCCTCGAAGCCATTCTGGCCAGCGATCGAGGTGTCATACTGCGCCCCGCCTACGACAATCTGCGCCAGGCGCAAGCCGCTTTTTCCGCGGTCGCGGCGCAT
This sequence comes from uncultured Acidobacteriota bacterium, assembly GCA_937898755.1. Lineage (GTDB taxonomy): Bacteria > Acidobacteriota > Terriglobia > Terriglobales > SCQP01 > CALEJU01. The sequence goes on from CALEJU010000003.1 coordinate 41,580, forward strand.
GATGGACCCGCCAATCCGGTCTATCAGAACGCCCAGAAGCAGGTGCAGTTGGCACAACAGCAACTGGATTCCGCCCGCAAGAGCCTGCAGCAGGAGATCGCGGTCGATTACAAACGCTCGCTGAACCAGGAACAACTGGTCAGCCAGGAGATCGAGCGGTCAAAAGCGTCGTTGGCCGCCTTCAACTCCAGCACCATCGATTACAACGTTCTGAAGCATGACGCCGACCAGAACCAGAAGCTCTACGAGGACCTGCAGCAGCGCATCAAGGAAGCCAATCTGTCGGCCAGTTTTCACGGCCAGGGACTGCGCCTGACGGATCGTGCGGTTCCCTCCAACGTGCCCGTCTATCCCGACATGCGGAATACGGTGACGTTGACGTTCTTGTTCTCGCTGCTTGGCGCTTGTGTCCTGGCCATCGTCGCCGGCCAATTGGATCGCAGCTTCACGTCTCCCGAGCGCGTGGAACAGATCCTGGGCATTCCCTTCCTGGGGGCACTGCCCAGCGCCGATAGCAAGTCAAGCATGACGGAACTAGCGGAGATCTCCTCGGTGGTAGACGGCGCGTCCGACAGCGAACAGCGCCTCGCCCGCTCTCCGTTTGCGGAATCCATTCTGACGCTGCGAACAGCGATTCTCTTTTCCTCGCCCGGACGTCTGCGCACCTTGAGTTTTACCAGCGCCCAGCCGCTGGAAGGCAAATCCTCTGTGACCTCGAACCTGGCGGTGGCGCTGGCTTCGCATGGCGCCAAGGTGCTGCTGATCGACGCGGATATTCGCCGGCCTACGGTGCATCGCGCCTTCGAAGTGTCCAACCGGGTGGGCCTGTCCACGGCACTGCGCGGGTTGTCGCCGGTTGCCGATTGCATCGTGCCCAGCACGGTGGGCAATCTGTACCTGCTGCCGGCGGGCCCGGCTGTGCCCAGCCCGGCAGAACTGCTCTCGACCAGCCTGAGCGATGCCCTCGAACCCCTGAAGGCGGAATTCGATCACATCCTGCTGGATTGCCCTCCGCTGCTGGGTTTTGTCGATGCCTTGACCGTGGCCACGTTGGTGGACGGGGTGGTGCTCGTGACGCGGGCCGGGGAAACGCCGCGCGAACGCGTGCTGGCCGCGGTGCAGCAGTTGCGCCGAGTTCGCGCCAATATCCTCGGTCTGGTGCTGAACGCGGTCAACACCACGCTCAGCCCCTACTACGATTACTACCGGGCGCACTACGAGCGCTACTATGGGCGGCAGGATCCACAGCTCGAGGATGGGGAGTAGAAACATGAGGGCGCGCGCAACTTGCCTCCTGGCGTTGGCGGTGGCGGTTCTGCTGGTTCGTGGCGCTGCCCAGACCGCGGGGCAGGCGATTGCACAACCGACCACCAGCGTGCTGGTGGATCCGGCGGTGGCGGACTCCTATCGCCTCGGTCCTGGAGATCTGGTGGCCATCTCGGTGTTTGGCTCGCCCGAGCTGTCGCGCGCGGTGCGCGTTGATACGGAAGGCCGCATCCGCATGCCTTATGGAGAGACGCAGATCCTGGCTGCGGGTCGGAATGTGGATGAGTTGCGCCAAGCCGTCGCCCAGGCTCTGGTGGCCGATAAACTGGCGGTTGATCCCCGGGTTGAGATCAGCGTCAAGGAGATTCAGTCGGAACCGATTGTCGTCAGCGGGGCCGTGCGCACTCCCCTCACCATCGAACCCACCCGGCCGATGCGCCTGCTCGAAGCCTTAACCCGCGCCGGCGGCATCTCCGACCCCACGGCGGAACACATCCTGGTCAGCCGGCAGGACAGCAGCGGTATCCGCAGTCAGGATTACCCGGCCAGCAAGGTGCTCTCCGGGGATGATGCCCAGTTCAATCCGGAGTTGACCGGGGGCGAGGAAGTGCGCGTGCTGCCGGGTGGGCGGGTATACGTTGTCGGGGGATTCAAAACGCCGGGTGCGCTGCCGTTCAGCGAGAGCGATCCCCTCACCCTGATACGGGTGCTCACCTACTCGGGAGGTTGGACGACGACTTCGAAGCCGCATCAGGCGGTCATCATGCGCACGACCAAAACAGGGCGCCATGAAATTCCCGTGGATTTGACCAAGGTGCTGGCCCGTAAGGCTCCGGATTTGACCTTGGCTAGCAATGACGTACTCTACTTGCCGGACGACACCACCAAAAAAGTCGGCTTGGAGATCCTCGAGCGAGCGGCGGGGGCGTTGACGATGGCAGCCGGAACCCTGCTGGTCCGATAGCCCCCCAAACCAGGTAGGTACCCAATGCTGTCTTTCGTCGCAAGTGGGGCGGTGGCTTTTCTTGTGTCGCTGCTGCTGACGCTGCTGGTGCGGAGCGTGGCGCAACACGCGGGGTGGGTTGATGCGCCCAGTCCCAGGAAGATTCACCGGTTGGCGGTGCCGCGCTTGGGCGGGGTTGCGGTCTTTCCGGCGACCGTGGGCGCACTGTTGCTCTTCCAGACCGCGCGTCATTACTGGCGCGGCGCCGAGTTCGTCAGCGGGTCCCTGCTGCTGCATCTTCTTTTGCCCACGTCGCTGGTCTTTGTGGTCGGCGTCTGGGATGACATTCACGCCATGCGCTGGCCGGTGAAGCTGGTCGGCGAGGTGGTCGCGGCCCTCTGGTTGTGCAGCTGGGGCATTCGAGTGAATGTCTTTCGCGTTCCCGGGGAAGGCTCGGTACTTCTGCACCTTCTCGCGTACCCCATCACCGTGCTCTGGATGCTGCTCAGCACCAACGGCATCAATCTGGTGGATGGCATGGATGGTTTGGCGACCGGGATTGCGCTGGCCGCAACCGGCACACTGATGATGGCAGGCCTGCTCACCGGTAACACCGGGTTGGTCGCCATCACGGTTCCCTTGGCCGGGGCGCTGCTCGCTTTCCTCTGGTTCAATTTTAATCCGGCCTCGATTTTTCTGGGCGATTCCGGCAGCTTGACCGTGGGATTTCTACTTGGGGCTTGCGGCGTCATCTGGTCCCAGAAAGCCACCGCCACCGTCGCCTTGGCGGTTCCCGTCCTCTCTTTCGGACTTCCTATCGTGGACAGCGGGTTGGCCATTTCCCGCCGCTTTCTGGCAGGGAAGGCACTGTTTCTGCCGGACCTCCGCCACATCCACCACCGATTGAAGGATCGGGGCGCCTCCACGCGGCAGGTGGTGGTGATTTTGTATGGCGCTTCTGCGGTGCTCGCCGCCGTATCGTTGCTGGTTGCCGACAATCGTGTCATCGGCTTGGGCCTCGCGGTGCTCGCCCTCACGCTCTTGAGCTGGTTCGGCATTCGCTACTTGCAATACGAGGAATTTGAAGAGGCCAGTTACGTGCTCGGACGACGGCTGGGGGCGCGGGACGCCATCGCGGAGCTGTTGCGGTTTAATCAACTGGCGGCACGCAGCGTCGAGATCGGGAGCTCCGAGGATCTGTGGCTGCTGGTTTGTGAGTTGGGACGCACCTTGCGCTGCGAAAAAGTGGAACTGCGCTGGGGGGATCTGCAACGCGAATGGCGGACGGCCGGCGAAACGGCAACGGCGGGCTGGGAACTCGTGGTGCCCTTGGCCACGCCGCAGACGGAAAAGCGCTACTTGCGTTTGGTGCTGTCGCGCGATTCCGGGCTGGCGGCGCTCGCCCCGGGTCGGGTGGCGCGGGTGTTGCAGCAGCAACTGCAGCCACAGTGCCGGGCATGGCTGGATGCACACTGGGAGACTGCGGGAGCGGGCACTTCATGAGTACCGCCAGCCCGGCCAGCTTGCCTGAGTTGGGCCGCACGAAGGAGACGGGACGCGTCCTTCATGTCTATGCCAGTCCTCTGTTCGGCGGCATTGAAACGCTGTTGCTGGCTCTGGCGCGCGAGCGGTATCGCACCCCGGAACTGCAACCTGAATTTGCGCTGTGTTTTTCCGGCCGCCTGGTGGATGAATTGGCGGCGACGGGAGCCGGCGTGCATGGGCTCGGCCCACTGCGCTTGCGCCACCCTTGGAGTCTGTGGCGCGCGCGCCGACGGTTAGCCGCGCTCCTACGTGGGACGGCCTGGGATGCGGTGATTTGCCATGCCGGCTATACGCATGCCTTATTCGCCCCCATCGTCAGGCAGCAGGGAGTTCCATTGGGCTTCTGGATGCACGATGCGGGAGACGGCAAGCACTGGATTGACCGCTGGGCGCGGCGCAGCCCTCCCGATTTTTGCATCGCCAACAGCACCTATACCGCCCGCTTTGCGGCGAGTTGGTTTCCGGGCGTCATCCCCAAGGTTTTGCGGGGCCCGGTTCCACCTTCCAGGATTCAGGATGCGGTCGCCACCCGCGAGCACGTGCGTCGTGCGCTGGGCGCACAGCCCGCGACTCCGGTCATTCTCATGGCGGCCCGCCTTGAGCCCTGGAAGGGCCACTTCCTCTTGCTGGAAGCGTTGTCGCGTCTGCACGATGTTCCCGGTTGGAGCTGCTGGGTGGCGGGAGGGCCCCAGCGACCGCACGAAGCGCGCTACGCCAAGCGACTGGCGGCCCGGGTTCGCAGCCTGGGGCTCGGGGAACGCGTGCGTTTTCTGGGACAGCGTGCCGACGTGTTTGACCTGATGGTGGCGAGCGACGTCTTCTGCCAGCCTAACCTGAAGCCGGAACCCCTCGGCCTCAGTATCTTGGAGGCGCTGGCGCACGGTTTGCCGGTGGTTGCCGTGGCGGCGGGCGGAGTGCTCGACTCAGTGGATGCAACTTGTGGTCGCTTGGTAGCGCCCACCGCCGAAGCCGTCGCGGGCGCTCTCCGGGAATTGCTGACCCAAGTGGATCTGCGTCGCCGTCTTGCTGCAGCCGGACCGGGCCGTGCGGCGCAAGTGGCGGGCCCGGCGCAGTTACTCGACCTGGCGCGATGGATCGAGACGGCGGTGCATGCGACCGGAGGTGGAAAGGCATGACAGCGGCCTCCCCGACTTCCGCCATGCCGAGCCGAGCCGTCCGGTCCCTGGGGCAGAGCAGCGCGGCGGTGTTTCGCAGCCTCCGCACCCTGCTCGCTCCCCTTGAATGCCCGCGCGTGGTGGTCGATGTGGGCTGTGGCACCGGCGATCTATACCGCCATGTCCGGCGCATTACCGCCGCCACGTATATCGGGGTGGATGGCGTGCGCTATGAGTCGTTTCCCGCGGGCGACGCGATCGGACGGGTCCTTTCCGATCTGGATGCGCTGCACTTGCCGTTGCAGGCGGGCTGCGCGGATTGGGTGCTTGCGGTGGAGACCATTGAACACTTGGAGAATCCGCGCGCTTTCTGCCGGGAAATGACCCGTGTGGTGCGCCCCGGCGGCTGGCTGGTGCTTACCACACCCAATCAGCTCAGTCTTGCCAGCAAGCTGCATCTTCTCTTGTTTCAGGAGTTCCTGGCGTTTCAAGAAGCTCCAGGACTGTATCCCACGCACTTGACCGCACTGCTGGAGAGCGACTTGCGGCGTCTTGCCCGCGAGTGCGGTTGGGTGGACGTACAGGTCGCCTATTCCGGCGAAGGACGTGTGCCGGGGACGGGCCGCCATTATCCCGCGTGGTGCAGCCGCTGGCTGCCGCGGGCGTGCAGCGATAACATCCTGCTGATCGCCCGCCGGCCACTGCATGACATGGAGGCCGCGGCCTCATGAGTCACACCGCCACGCCGCAGGTGCTAGTGCCCGGGGGCGGGCTGTCCTTCCTTCCGCAACGCAGTCACATTCCCGAGTACTTCGTGGCGACGCAGATCGTGTCGCAGTTGCTGTTATTGTTTGGCCCCGGGGGAAGCCTGCGCATCGCCCTGCGTATCCTGGAGTTTGCCTTCAGCCTCGCCCTTCTCGTCCTGGCGCAGCCCACGCTTTGCAGCAAGCCGCATCCTTCCCGCAACGCGGCGCTGCTGGTTCTGGCGATTGTCGGCCTGGAGTGGTTTCATCCCTACACCAATACAGCCGTCGCTGGGATGGCACAAGCGGCCATGTATGCCGCGATTCTGGGGCCGCTCTTCTGGATACCCCACCTCAGTCTCGACATGTCGAGCCTGCGGCGGCTCATCCTGATACTTTTTGTGTTCCATGTGGCCAGCGCCGGAACAGGCTTGCTGCAGATCTACTTCCCGGACCAGTTTCAGCCTCCTCTTTCCAGCGTGATTGCCGCCAATCCTGCCCAAGCCGAGGGGCTGAAAATTACGCTGGACAGCGGACGACGGGTGTTTCGGCCACTTGGCTTGTCCGATACCCCCGGCGGCGCCGGGGTTTCGGGAATGTTCGCGATCCTTTTCGGACTGGCCTTCCTGCTCATTGAACGGAATTGGCTGATCAAGGCCGCCTGTTTGGGCGCCATCACGCTGGGATTGGCGGCCATCTATCTATCTGAAGTCCGTTCAGCGCTGGTCGTGGTGTTGATCTGGCTGGTGGCCCTCGCCGCCTTCATGGTGAGGAGCAAGAACTGGAAGCAACTGGGGACGGTGGTCATGGGGCTCCTGCTCGTGGCCGTTCTGGGGTTTCACTGGGCCACCTCTATTGCCGGGAAAAGCGTGACCAAACGGTTCGCCACGCTGGGCTCGAATACCGGCAAGGTCTACCAGTCGGAACGCGGCCATTTTTTTGAAGATACGTTCAACGTACTGCTGCCCCGCTATCCGTTGGGCGCCGGCTTGGCGCGTTACGGCATGATGAACTATTACTTCGGAAACAATGACAATCCCAAGCGGGCCTCAATCTGGGTGGAAATTCAGTGGACGGCATGGTTGCTGGACGGCGGGATCCCCTTAACCCTGGCCTATGTCCTGGCTTTAGCGCTGTGCTTTTCAAGTGCCTTGCGGCTGCTCCGCCGCCCAGGCAGTGTGGGTCTGTGGGCCGCGATCATCGTCTCCTATGACATCGGAATTATCAGCAACACCTTGGACTACTCGCCCTTCGTCGGGCAGATGGGCTTGGAATTCTGGTTGTTGAACGCGTTGCTCATTGCCGCTGCCCAATCCGAGCCCGATCCGCGGATGTTCCTGCCGATGTGGCGTCGCTGATATGCCAACCTACATACTGGTTGCGGGCGACTTCACCCGCCTCGGCGGCATGGACCGGGCCAATCTGGCGTTGGCGCGTTACTTGGCAGTCACAGAGAATGTGGTGACGCTGGTTACCCATCGGGCGGATGCCGAGTTGACGTGTTATCCGAACGTCGCACTGCAGCAGGTCGTCCGACCGTGGGGCCGCCATCAACTTGGAGCCCCATGGTTGGACCGGCGCGCCCGGCAGTGCGCGCAAACGGCTCCGGCGGGAACCCGGGTGGTCAGCAATGGCGGCAATTGCCTGTGGGGTGACGTGAACTGGGTTCACTTTGTCCATGCGGCGGCGGTCGCCAATGCGGCCTCGCAGCCGACCAACCTCTACCGGCGCTGGCAGCAACACCATGATCGCCGTCGCGAGCAACTCGCGGTGCGCGCGGCGCGGCTGGTGATTGCCAATTCGGAGCGCACCCGCCGTGACCTCATCGCTCACGTGGGCGTCTCTCCCGAGCGCATCCAGGTGGTCTATTACGGCTCCGATCCCAAGGAATTTTATCCGCCCGCGCCGCAGGAACCGGCCGCCCTGCGGCAAGAATTGGGGCTCACCGCCGAACGGCCGCTGGTGGGATTCATCGGCGCTCTGGGGGATGGTCGCAAAGGCTTCGACACCCTTTTCGATGTCTGGGGGCGGTTTGGAGCGGCCACCGGGGCGATGCTACTGGTCATCGGGAGCGGCAGTTGCTTGCCGCAGTGGCGCGCACGGGCGCGTGAGCAGGGACTGGATTCGCATCTGCGTTTTCTGGGCTTTCGGGCGGATGTGCCCCGTCTGATGCGGATGCTCGACCTCGTGGTCGCCCCCACCCGCTACGAGGCGTACGGGTTGGCGGTCCACGAGGCTTGGTGTTGTGACGTTCCCGCCATGGTCAGTCGGCAGGCCGGGGTGGCGGAGCGCTGTCCAGACTCCTTGCAGGAACTCCTGTTGCAGGATCCCAACCATGCCGGTGAATTGGAACAACGGCTTTGGGCCTGGTGGCGCAACCGGACCGCTTTCCTTCTGGCCACCCGCGAACTCGGCGCGAAGCTGCGCGCCATCACGTGGGATGATATGGCGCGCGAGATGGTCAACGCTATTACCGCCGCCCCACCCGCCGCCTGACCCTGGGCGAGGGAACGACCGGCGCGGACGGCTCACCACGCCAGACTTGGAGAAGGAGGCTGCAGTGCGCGTGCTTGCCTTGATCGTGGAACCGCCGGATCCGGCCATCAGCGGGTCGCGGGTCCGCAATCGATTTCTCTGGCCGGCTCTCCGGAAGTCCGGCGTGGAGGTCCGGATCCTGGGACTCGATCGCAAAGGACGGGAGGGCGCGGTCGGTGAATTGGCGGATGCCGAATATTTCCCCCTCCGGCGCGAATCGTGGCCGAATCGAGCGCGGCACGCGGCGCTGTACTCATATCATCAATGGCCATGGAGCCCGCAACTGAAAGACGCGGTGGATCAGGCGGTGGAGAAGTGGCGACCGGACGTGGTTCACGCCGAACAATTGCGCATGGCTTCCTATCTGCCTGCGCTGCGCGGCCAGCCAGCGTCCTGTATCCAGACCCTGACGCTGCACAACGTGGAGAGCCGTCTGTTGCGCCAGACCGGATCGGCGGCACATGGGGGCTTGCGCCATGTCATTGAGCCACTCCATCGCCTGAACCTTGATCGCTTTGAGGCGCGCGCCGTGACCAATGTTGATCGCGCCTTTGCTTACTCCGAGTTGGACCGCCGCGAGTACCAAGCCCGCTTTCCTGGCGTCCATTGGTGCGCCACGCGGGGAGGCGTCGATACCGTCGGCATCCAGCCGGCGCCGGCGCCGGGCCGGGGCGTGCTGCTCCTCGGATCTCTGGCCTACGCGCCGAATGTGCGCGGGTTGGAGTGGTTCGTGGAAAACGTCCTGCCGCGACTTGGAGAACTGCCGGTCACGGTGGCCGGATCCGGCGCCGATGTCCGGCTACGGCAGTGGCTGGGGGCCCTTCCCGTTCGCTTCGTGGATACACCCTTGGAGCTTCGATCGCTTTACATGGATCATGCGATCTGTGCCGTCCCCGTCCACGAAGGCGGCGGCACGCGCGGCAAGATCCTCGAGGCGTTGGCTTACGGTCGTCCCGTGGTCAGCACCCCCAAGGGCGCCGAGGGCTTGGAACTCGCAGAAGGGGAGGGTCTGACTGTGGTAACGAGTGCGGAGGCCTTCGCGCAGTCGCTTCTGGAACTGAGCACCGATCCAGCGGCATGCGCCGCTATGGCGCAGCGGGGCCGCACCGCAGTCGAACGGCGATATGACTGGTCGGTGGTGGCGGAAAACATGCTTCGCGAGTGGCAGGAATGCCTGCCCGCAACCGCGTGCGAGACGGTGATTCGGTGATTCGTGAGACTCCATTTGAGGGGCCGACGGCGGGCGTCGCAAGGGATGCGTTCCACCGCCCGCCGCCAATATGTCTGATTGCGGCCGATTTTCCGCCGGGGGTGGGCGGAATCCAAACGCTTACGGCAGAGGTCTATTCCCGGCTGGCGGATCTTACCGAATTGGTTATCGCGCCGGGACTGCCGGGTGCCCGCGATTGGGATGCCGCTCACACCGGACTGCCCGTCCAGCGCCTGCGGTCCGCTCCAGGCGGGTGGGGGAACACGCTGCGGTTCGCCGGGGAGGCAGCGGCCTTTCTGCGGACGCAGGCCCCACGGAGGACGACCACGGTGTTGCACTGCAACAATCTCACGGCCGCCTATATCGGTTGGTGGCTGCATCTCACCGCCGGCTGGCGCTACGCGGCGTGGTTGCATGGCGAAGATATCCTGCGGACGCGTGCTCCCGGTTTGACGCGGCGCGTTCTGGCGGGCGCTGAACTGATCCTGACCAACAGCGCGTTCACACGACTCGCCGTGATGCGACTTCTGCCGCCCCGCCACCCGGGCCGGGTGGCCGTGGTGTCGCTGGGCGTGGCGGATGTCTTTCTGGCGCCGGTGCCCGGCGCCGGGGCGGCCGCAGTTCGGGCAACGCTGTGTCCGCCGGAGGTGCCGCTGCTGTTTGGTGTCGCCCGACTGTCCCGCCGCGATCGTTACAAGGGTGTGGACATGGCCTTGCGGGCGCTGGCTGAATGGCGAAGCAGGGGCCGGCATTTTCGTTATGTGGTCGCCGGCGCCGGGGATGACCGCGAGGCGTTGCAGGGGCTGGCGCAGGGCCTGGGCTTGCGAGATGAGGTGACGTTCGTGGGGGCCGTGTCGCCAGCCCGCTTGCTGGAGTTGTACGATGCCTGTGACTTGTTTCTGTTGCCCGGCCGTGAGGAAATCGCCTCCGGGGGCGGAGCCGAGGGTTTTGGAATCGTGTTTCTGGAGGCGGCGGCGCGCGGAAAGCCCGTGGTGGCGGGTCGGGCTGGCGGGGTCCCCGATGCGGTACAGGATGGCCAAACCGGAATCTTGGTGGACCCGCACTCTCCCGCCGCCATCGCCGCGGCGGTGCAGCGGTTATGCGACGATCCCGCGCTGGCACAACGGTTGGGCCGCGAAGGTCGCGCGCGCGTCTTGCGCGAGTTTACATGGGGGCAGGTGGCGCGGCGCGTACGCGCCCTGCATACGGCGAGCTTCACCATCCGGGAGACGGGCGGGTCCGCTGTCGCGGAGACTTGATCGTGCCTACAACTATCTTGTATCTCAATCCGTCCGGGCATTTGGGGGGAGGCGAGCGCAGCCTGCTGGTCCTTCTCGCGGCACTGGATCGTACTCGGTACGAGCCGCAGGTCATCCTCACGGCGGAAGGTCCCTTACGACAGCATCTTGAGGCCCTGCACATCGCAACCGAGGTGGTTCCATTACCCTCCGCGATGTTGCGATTCAGCCGGTCGCATCGCAATCCCGGTCGGCTGCCCTGGCTGCGGCCGTTGTCGCAATTGCCGGGCTTTAGCCGTCGCCTGCTAGGGGTGGCACGAGACATGCGGCCGCAATTGGTTCACAGCAATGGATTGAAAATGCATCTGCTGGCGAGTTGGGTCCTGCGCCGATTGCAGGTGCCGGTGCTCTGGCACATCCAGGACTTTCCCCCCGGCGGTCAGGCGGAGAAGCTGTTGCGCTGGAGCGATGCGCAGCCCGCGCAGGTCGTCTGCGATTCGCACGCGGTGGAGAGGGAATGGCGCCAACATTTTCCGCGTTTGCGGCGGCGTTTGCGCACCATTCATAACGGCGTCGCTCCCGCCGCGTTCCGGGAAGGGAACGGCGAGCGCTTTCGCGCCGCCCATGGCCTGCCCCCGGATGCCCTGGTGGTCGGCATGTGCAGCGTGTTCGCTCCCTGGAAAGGGCACGAGATTTTTCTGCAGGCGGCGCACGCGGTGCGTGGCACCCGGCCGGACGTGCACTTTATGGTAGTCGGTGATGATATTTACGACACCGCCGGTCATGGAAGCCGCCGTCAAGAGATGGAAGCGCTGGCTGCCGCGCTTGGCCTGCGGGAGCAGGTTCATTTTGTGGGGTTCGTCGATGCCGGATTGGCGGATGCTTATGCCGCCATGGACATCGCCGTTCACGCCGCGACGCGGCCGGAACCGTTCGGCATGGTCGTGGTGGAGGCCATGGCGTGCGGCGTTCCGGTGATCGCGAGTGCAGCCGGGGGGATTCCGGAGATCGTGACCTCGGAAGAGCATGGGTTGTTGGTCGCGCCGGGAGATAGTGGGCAATTGGCCGCGGCGATCCTGCGCCTGGCCGCTGATTCCGACCTGCGGCGTAGCCTGGCGCAACGCGGTCATGCGCGGGTCTGCGAGAGGTTTTCCGCACAACGCCAGGCTCAGGCGTTCGAGTCGCTCTACGCGCAGCTTCTGGGGGACGTCAGGGAATCCCGCAACCTGGAAGCGAACGGAGGAGAACACGAACAGATCGCCCCCCAAGGACAAGGCGCATGACGGTGTCGTCCCAGCAAGCATCGGGAGCGCGCCTCGTCGCCGACCGTGGCAGCAGACCGCGAGTGTTGCACCTCGGCAAGGGGTATCCGCCGGACGCAGGCGGGATCGAACGCATCGTACAGCTTCTCTGTGAAGGTCTGCAGCCGGAATTCGAGGCGGTGGTGGTGGTCAGCGGGCGCGGGCGTCCAGCGCGACGGGAAGTGCTGCGCCGCGTGGAGCTGGTATGGGTTCGCAGCTGGGGACAGGTCGCCTCGCAACCGCTGTGCCCCGGTGTGATCCGCGCCGTGCGGCGCGAACCCGCCGCGTTGATCTGCCTGCACGTGCCCAACCTGCTGGGGCTGGTAGCCGCGCTCTGCCGTCCGCGACACATTCCCCTGGTGGTTTTTTATCACGCGCCGGTGATCGGTCGCCGTTGGGCGCGTGGCATTTACCAGCTCTTGTTGCGCGCCGCCCTGCGGGAGGCACAGCGCGTCATTGTCACTTCCGCGTCGGCCGTGCAGCAGGAACCGATGCTGGCGGAATTCACGGCGCGCAGTCATGTTGTGGCATTGGGAGTTCGGGAACCGGATTATGACGACCCGGAGGTGCTGCGGCGCGCAGCGGCGCTGCGCGAACAATACGGGCCGCGCCTGATCGTGGCAGTGGGCCGCTTGGTGGAATACAAGGGCTTCGAGGATCTGTTGGCGGCCATGCCCGATGTCGCGTCCCCTCTCGTGATTGTTGGCGAAGGCCCCTTGCGTTCACGACTGGAAAATCAGATCACGAGCCTCGGTCTGTCCGCACGCGTCACGCTGGTGGGTGGGGTCAGCGAGGAAGAGTTGTCCGCCTACTATGCCGCCGCGACCGTGTTTTGCCTGCCGTCGCGCACTGCCGCCGAGGCCTTCGGGTTGGTGCAGGTGGAGGCCATGCTGTGGGCGAAGCCGGTGGTCAGCACGCAAGTCGGCAGCGGTGCGGATGAGATCAACCAGCACGGGGTCACCGGACTCCAGGTTGCGCCCGGCGAACCCGCGGCGCTCGCGGCGGCGCTGAATACGCTGCTTTCCGACCCGGAGCGCGCTGTGACTTATGGAAGGGCGGGGCGGGAACGCGCGCGCGGCCATTTCGTGGCCGACCGGATGTTGCAGGGCGTGGCAACGGTGTTCCGCGATGCGTTGCGACAGGCGAAGCCTGCCGTGTAGTCAGCGCCGACCGGACGCCATCGCATGCAGGCGTGTGTAGACCTCCAGCGTGGCTTCCGCTGTCCGACTCCAGGAGAAATCCCGTGAGCGGCGCGTGGCCCGCTGTTGCAATTCGGCGCGAAACGCAGGCTGCAGAGCGAGGCGCTCAATCAGGGCCGTCAGCGGGCGGGGGTCGTCCGGGGGGAACAGTTCCCCTCCCGTCCCCAGGATTTCCGGCAGACTTGTCGCATCGGCCGCCAGCACCGGGCATCCCACCGCCATGGCTTCACAGAGTTGCAGCCCAAACCCCTCATGCCGACTGGGGTAGACCAGCGCCAAGGCATTGCGATAGAGCGCAGGCAAGTCCTGATCCGGCACCCAGCCCAGCAGATGAACGCGTGGCGCGAGCCCCAGCAAGGTGGACAGGGCGGCGAGGGTGGCCTGTTCCGTTGGGCTTCCGCCGGCGAGAACCAAGTGAACCTGCGTCGTCACGGCGGCGGACAGGGCGTTCAAAATCAGAGGCAGGTTCTTCCGCTCCTCCCATCCCCCCACGTAAAACAGGTACGCGCTGGGCAGGTTGTACGTCCGGCGCACACGGTCGCTATCCCCGACGCTGACCGGCAAATGAAAGCGCGGATCGGCGGCTTCGTAGGTGACCGCGATCTTTGTCGCGGGAAGGTGATGACAGCGCATCAGATCTGCCCGCGCGTGCTGGCTGACGGTGAGGATGACATCGGCGGACGTGCGGGCCGCCCAGTGATGAAATCGGTCGGTGGCGTGTCCGAGTCGGAGGCGCTGACGCCAAGGCAGGTCCGCCCGGTGACAAGCGGCACCGATGGCATCGTGCAGGGTCAATACACGCGGACAGGGAGAAAAGATCGGCAGGCCAAAGTTGAAGGGGGAATGAAGAATAGCGATGCCATCCGCCTGACATTGCCGCGGCAACCATCCCTGCTCCCAGAGCACGTACCGCATCGCCGGAGACTGGCGGATCTGGATGGTGGTCGGCAGGCGCTGCAGGTGCTGCAAGCTGAGTGGCGCGTCGGTGTAGAGCACCAACTCGACGCCGAGCTGCGCCAGCGAGGCGAGCAGGTTGACGGTATAGCGGTTCCAGCCGCGCAGCGTGGGGCTGGTCAGTAAACGCGCGTGAAAGCCGACTTTCATATCAGACGGGGCATCTCGACCGGCGCGTTGTCCTGTCAGGCAGGGCTCATCCGGGCGCGGAATTGAAGGATGGCTCGATGGAGCGAGGCCTGCCAGAGTGCTCGTTCCTGACCGCTAACCAGCACATACCACGCCGAAGCCAGGAACGTGGTGGCGACAAGCAAAAAGCGCCAAAGAAGTGAAACCCAGCCTGCCGGCGCCCCACCGCCGCCAGCAGCCTTCAATAGAGCCAAAAACACCGCAGCATAAAACAGTGGCCCGGCAATGGCCATAAACAATCGAAGCGAGGAGACGCCGAAATCCCGCTGCAGTAACCAGAAGAGGACCGGGACGCTGATCCCGACATACGTGATCAACGTACCCAGCAGGGGTCCGACCAGGCCATAACGGTAGGTAAGGATCAAGCTGGCGGTGAGATTCACGACGGCGCCGGCCACCTGCTGCGGCAACAAGCGGCCCACCCGCCCAGTGCCGGAGAACAGCCATCCCCAAAACGAGATGATCGCCAGAAAAAAGGCATCCAGCACCGCAAGCAGGTTGACTCCCCAGCCGCCAAATTCGCGGGGCCCGACCCACAAGGTGACGAACATGCGGTTGAACAAAAGAATGGGGACCAACACCGCGGTCGCCAGCACGGCCACCAAGCGCGTGATTTCGAGTAAACGTTGTCGAAACAGCGTGTGCTGTCCGGTGAAATGCAACTCAGCCATGGCGGCCCACGTGCCGCCTCCCAAGGCCTGCAGTTGGGTTTGAGCGAACACGGGCAGGCGTTGTGTGAGAAGGAAAGGGACGACCTGCGCCGGACCCATCAGGAACGCAACCACAATATTGTCGGAAAGAATCGACAGGCGCCCGGCGATGTTGAAGACGAAGGTGAGGCCGCTCAATTTCCACAAGCGCTGGTTCAGTGCACGCTCCGGGGCGTGGCGGAGCGCCTGCCACAAGCCCCGATCAAGATACGGGACAGCCAGCGCCACGTGGAAGAAACTGCTTCCCAGCAAAACGGCGAGGAATTGGCCCGTGATGCCCAGTCCGCGATACGCCCACCAGAGCGCCAGGCCGGTAATCAGCAGCGACTGTGCGATCAACAACAGGCTGATGACGTAGTTACGCTGTTCCGCTTCCACCAGCGCGCGGAACGGCGCCAAGGGAATGAGCAGCACACCCAACATGGCCAGTACACATCCCATGCGCAGGTCGGTCCGTGACTGTGGCGCGATCAGGATGAGGTGCGGGATCAGCCACGCCAGAATCGCGCCGCCGGCCAGCATCAAGAACAGAATGCGCCCGTAGGCGCGAATGCCCGCCGCCAGCGTCCGCCGCACCGCGTCGGGATCAGTCTGCGCCAAGGCATGCGCCAGCAGGGGCGAGAGTGCGCCCCCGAGGCCGAACTCCAGCAGCAGGACGTAGGCATACCATTGATTGACGGCGTTAAAGGCGCCGTACTTCTCGTGGCCGAGCCAAGCGAGCAGCCGGGGTGTGGCAAGGAATCCGACGGCGGAGACCATGACGGCCTGGACAAGGGAAGTTGCGACGTTCAGGATGGAGCGGGTTGCTCTCAAGGAGGGGGCGATCAGGCCGCGTGGAGTCTCGCCCGCATCCTAACACATCAACCTGCGGCGCTCAGGGCCACCGCCAAGAGTCGTCCGTGCAACGATGCTATAGTTCGGGCGCAATGCGCGAACTTACGATGGCGCTTGGCCGGAAGTTGTTGCGGGCTTGGGCCGCCATCGGACGTGCGCCGGGCTGGCAGTATCTCTGGAGCGAGCGGCTTGCGTCCCGCTTGGCCGGCGTTGCCCCATGTCACACCATTTTGCCCAACGGCTGTACCGTCGTCTGCAATCTGCGCGACCATGTGGAGCAGCACCTTTATTTTCAGGGCACTTACGAACCCGTCGAGACCTACCTTTTCACCCGCCTCTGCCAACCAGGCATGACGGTCATTGATGCGGGCGCCAATATTGGCGTGTATTCGCTGCTGGCAGCGCCGCTGATCGCGCCGGGGCAAGTGCATAGTTTCGAGCCGGTTCCGCAAACTTGCGCGCGCCTGCGCGCCAACCTGGAACTGAACCCGGGCCTCAACGTGCGGGTCAATCAGTCCGCTCTCTGGTCGGAGACTGCGCATCTGAAGTTGAACGCGACGGCTCCCGGCAACTCAGGCACATTCAGCGCCGCTCTCGGCGGCGATGGGGCGGTATCCGCGCCGGGGTTGCGGCTGGACGATTACATCGCAGCCACAGGCGTGACACGCGTCGACCTGATCAAAATGGATGTCGAGGGTGCGGAATTTCGTGCTCTGCAAGGGATGCGCGAGGTGCTGAGTCGGTTCCATCCATTGCTCCTGATGGAGATCTGCCCCGAAAATGGCGCTCGTTTCGGCGATTCCGTGAATGATATCTGGAACCTGCTGGTCGGCGAGATGGGCTACCAGGCGTGGCTGATCGGACACATGCCTGCCGCTTGCCGCACACTAACCAATCTGGATGGGTTGGCGCAGAGTAACGTACTGTTTCACCGGGGCGAGCTTCCCGACGAGGTGCGGTCGGGCTGGGACCTGAAATCGGTGCTGCGGTGGGCGCGCACCGGCTGGACCTGATCGCCTATTCTGTTGAACGAGACGATGTCTCCAGCGGTTGACGGCGGTTGAACAGCCGCCCGCTTCCCACCCCGGTCGCCACGTTACCGTCCCCATGACAGCCAGCGTCCTACTGGTCAGCCTGCACCGTGTTGCCGCCTTGCGACAATGTCTTGCCAGCCTCGCAGTGCAGACCACGCCGCCGCTGGAGATCCTGGTGGTCTGGCAGGGCGAAGACACGGTCACGCGCGACGCGGCGGGCGCGATGCAGGCAGGAGTTCCCGGTCTGCGGGTCCTCCATTGCCCGGTGAAGGGCATCGTGCCGGCGGAGAACTTGGCCTTACAGCAAGCCAGTGGCGAGGTGGTGCTGCTGATCGATGACGACGCCGTAGCGCCCCCTGATTGGATTGAGCGTCACTTGCGTTTCTATGCCGACCCCGGCGTAGGCGCGGTGGGCGGCCCGGCCGACAACCTAAGCCCCGGCGGCGAACCGTTCCCACGACGTTCCCAGGAGCCGGTCGGCAGATTGCGATGGTACGGCGCCATTGCCGGCAACATGTACGACCAAGATCCACAGTGGCGGCAGCGCCCGTCGCGCGAAGTGCACCATCTCGTCGGCTACAACTTCAGTTTTCGCAGAAGTCTAATTCCGCAATTCGAGGCGCGCCTGCGGCCGTACTGGCAACTGTTCGAGCTGGACGCATGTTTGCGGATTCGCGCGGCCGGTCGCCGCGTAATCTTCGATTTCGGCAACGTGGTGCGGCACACGCCCACCAACACCGCTTACGCCGGCGGTCGGGAGGGTGACAGCGAACTGAAAATCTACAATGCCGCCTTTAACCATGCATTCGTTCTTGCCAAACACAGCCCTGCCACTTTGCGCGCGATCCGGCTGTTGTATTTGCTGACATGGGGCTCCCGCGCCACGCCCGGATTGGCTGGAATGCTGGCTAATGTCTGGACTCACGGGAATTGGCGGCGGGAACAGGTGATTTGGAGAAACACCGTGGGTAGCGTCTGGGCCGGCTGGAAGCAGGGTACAGCCGCGCGGTAGACACATTGGCGTCGGTCGCAGGAGGGAGAACGGCGGGGCAAGTTTGCCGCCCTCGGACGTCAGCCGGTTTTTTCACCCGCTCTACTCTTCCGGCAATCCGTGGCGGCGCAGGAGTTGCGCCAGGGTCTGCGAGAAAGCGGATCGCGGCATGACGACGCTACAGCCGGCTTCCTGCGCCTTGAGTTTCAGCTCCCCCTGCACGTGGCTGACGTAGCCCACCACCGAGGTCTTCTTCAGGGCCGGATTGGCGCGCAGCTTGGCAATGGTGGTCAGCGGCTTGCTGGAGGCGCTGTTGAGGTCGAAGATGATCAGCGCCGGAGCGTCACCCGTGCCCACTTTGGCTAGGATGTCGACGTCGGTTTTGGCGAACTCCACGCCGACGCCCAGTTGCCGGGCGGTCTCCTGGATGCGGGCCAGAAAGAACAGGTCATCAATGGCGACCAGAATGCGCTTACCCGCCACGGCGCCGCGTGGGGTGGGCAGGGAAGGGGAAGGAGAGTTAGTTACAGAACTCACGCGTGCTCCTCATTGCCCGATCGGCGACCGGACAATGCCAACGGCTGAATTGCGGTTTGCGATCCGGATGCGCGAAATGGCGCGCCCGGTCGGACTTTCCTTGCGACTCACAGAGGCAACGATCCAGCAATAGAGGCTCGCTCGTGGACTGGGGAACCGGCCCCCAGTTGCTGCGCGGAACCGTTCAAGTCAAGGGGTTTGGACTCGCTCCGCTGTCGTTCCGGTCTTCCAACCGTCCGCAGCGCTGACCACCTCGACCGAGCGCAGGCATGGATTCGGAATCGAATCTGCCCGGATCATAGCCGCCTCCGAGCTTGGATGCAACATCCCGATGGGGGGATCGCCGCGATTTCCCCCGAAAGGGCGGGTGCTTGGCCCGCGAGGTTGGGTCCGGCCGTGCCTCGGGCACGCGTCCCTACTGCAGCAGGGTGCCCTGCTCGCCCTCTTCCGGCGGAATACAGCAGGCGGCGGCGATCTTGTCGGCCTCGTCGAGACGCAGCAGGCGCACGCCCTGCGTGGCACGCCCTGCTTCGCGAATCGAGTTGGTGCCGACGCGGATGATCTTGCCCTGCTGGCTGATCACCACGATCTCCGAGTCCTCGGCCACCGCCATCACCGCCACCACGTTGCCATTGCGCGCCGTGGTTTTGATGTTGATCACCCCGCTGCCACCGCGCGACTGCAGGCGGTATTCGCTGAGTACGGTGCGCTTGCCATAGCCGTTCTCGCAGACGCTGAGAATGAGCTGGCTTTCGTCGTGGGCGATCTCCATGCCGATGATGTGGTCGTTCTTGCCGAGCGCCATGCCGCGCACGCCGTAGGCGGGTCGGCCCATGGCGCGTACGTCGCTTTCCGCAAAGCGGATCCCCTGGCCCTCATGCGAGGCAAGGAAGATTTGCCCCTTGCCGTCGGAGAGTTTGGCACTGACCAATTCGTCGTCCTCCTCGATGCCCATGGCGATGATGCCCCGCGCCATCGGGTTCGAAAAGTCCTTCACCGGGGTCTTCTTGATGGTGCCTTTACGGGTGACCAGCACGATGTATTCGTCGGTCTGTTCCAGGTCCTTGATGGGCAGCAGTGCCTTGACCGTCTCCCCAGCCTGCAATGCCACCAGATTGTTGATCGCTTTGCCCTTGGCATTGGCGGCGGCATCGGGAATCTCGTAGACCTTGAGCCAGTAGACACGGCCGGCGCTGGTGAAGACCAGGATATAGCTGTGCGTGGAGCAGGCGAAGAGCGACTCGACGAAGTCCTCGCCCCGCGTCCCGGCGCCAATGCGCCCACTGCCCCCACGCCGCTGGTTGCGGTAGGTGGTGATGGCGGTGCGCTTGAGGTAGCCCGAATGGGTGACGGTGATGGCCACCGTCTCCTCCTGGATGAGATCCTCGAGGCTGATCTCGGCAACCTGGTCCTCGATACGGGTACGGCGCGGGTCCTTGTCGCCGCCGTAATCCTTGCGGATCTCCTTCAATTCACCGGCGATCACCCCGCGCAGCTTCTTGTCGCTGGCCAAAACGGATTCCAGTTCGGCGATCCGCAGCAGGATCTCGGCGAGTTCGTCGAGAATCTTCTGCCGTTCCATGCCGGTCAGGCGCTGAAGTTGCAGGTCGAGAATCGCCTGCGCCTGGCGCTCGGTGAGGGTAAAACGCGAGGTCAGACCCGCCTTCGCCTCCTTCGGGTTGGCGGCGGCGCGGATGAGCTTGATGATCGCATCGAGGTTGTCGAGTGCGATCTTGTAGCCCAGCAAAACGTGTTCCCGATCGCGTGCCTTGCGCAGCTCGAACGCGGTGCGGCGGCGCACCACGTCGACCCGGTGCTCGAGGAACAGTCGGATGGCCTCCACCAGGCCCAGCTCCCGGGGCTGACCGTTGACCACCGCCAGCAGAATCATGCCGAAACTGGTCTGCAGGTTGGTGTGCTTGTAGAGCTGGTTGAGGATGATCTCCGCCTGCTCGCCGCGCTTCAGCTCGAGCACGATGCGCATGCCGTCGCGGTCGCTCTCATCGCGGATGTCGCTGATGCCCTCGATCTTCTTTTCCTGCACCAGTTCGGCGATGCGCTCGATCAGGCGCGCCTTGTTGACCTGGTAGGGGATCTCGCTGACGACGATGGACTGCCGATCCTTGCCCAGCGGTTCGGTGAACGCCTTGGCGCGGATGACGAAGGCGCCGCGCCCGTTGGTGTAGGCCTGTTCAATACCGCTGCGACCGTAGAGAATGCCGCCGGTGGGGAAGTCGGGCCCCTTGACGTGCTGCAACAAGTCCTTCAGCGTGGCCTTGGGATTGGCCAGCAGCTCAATGCAGGCGTCAATGATCTCGGTCAGGTTGTGCGGGGGGATCTTGGTGGCCATGCCCACCGCGATGCCGTCCGAGCCGTTAATCAGCAGGTTGGGAATACGGGTCGGCAGGACGGTGGGCTCTTCGGTGGCCTCGTCGAAGTTGGGGACGAAGTCCACCGTCTCGCGTTCGATGTCCGCCAGCATTTCTTCGGCAATGCGCTCCAAGCGCGCCTCGGTGTAGCGATAAGCCGCCGGGGGATCGCCGTCCACCGATCCGAAGTTGCCCTGCCCATCGACCAGGGGATAGCGCAGGTTGAAGCCTTGCGCCATGCGTACCAGCGCGTCATACACCGCACTGTCGCCGTGCGGGTGGTACTTCTTCAAGACTTCGCCGACCACGCCCGCGCATTTCGAGAACTTCTTGTTCGACAACAGCCCTTCGTCGAACATCGCGTAGAGAATGCGACGATGCACCGGCTTCAGTCCATCGCGCACGTCCGGCAGGGCGCGCCCGATGATCACCGACATTGCATAATCGAGATACGAGCGCCGCATCTCGTCTTCAATGTTGATCGGGATGAGGATCCCACCACGGTTGTCGCCGCCCGGCGGGGTGCCGCCTTCAAGGGGCAATTTCGGTGTCTCGTCTGCCATCAATCCTGCCTTGGTTGCATCCTCCGCAGAAGCCCCCTGCGGGGCTGCGGAAGCACGCGCAACCCTCTTATTTTACGCCAACTTACGCAAGATTTCCGTGTAAAACATCGGTCTGAACTGATGCCGGGCGCACTCCAAGGGGCTTGCCGCGAGCCGCAGGACGTGCGAGCGACACCTCTTTTCCGGGCGGAGGGGACGTGCCAGCCGGACGAGCAACCTTTTGTGCGGCTCAGGGTTTAGTGGCTCAGTTGGAGTCACCGTCATGCGACGTTCCCATGTCGTGCTCGCGACCGTTCTAGCGGGAAGCTCTGCCCTCGGTCTCCTGTTCGCCGGCAGGCCGAAACCCCTGCCGGGGCGCCTCGATTCGCAACAGCAGATTGCGCACGCCCTCAGTCGCCTGACTTGGGGTATTGCACCGGGAGATGTCGCGCGCGTTCAAGCGATGGGTCTGGCCCGCTGGATGCAACAGCAATTACACCCCGAGCAGATTGCCGAGAATCCGGTTCTACAAACCAAGTTGGCGGCCTTCGACACCCTCGCCATGTCGGCTCCCACGATGCTCGAACACTACCCCATGGGCGAACAGATTCGCGCCATGGCCATGGGCCGGCTACCCCTGCCCGCCGACCCCCAAGCCCGGATGATCGCCCAGACCGAGATTGCCCGCTATGAGCAGCGCATCGCCGCGAAACAGGACAATGCGGCGGGTGATACCGGCAACAAAAGCGGCAACGAGGTGGGGAACACGGTGACCCCTGACACGACCGGCGCCGCGAGGAAGGCTCCGCTGCAAGCCCAGGATGACCGGGTCAACAAGGATCCGCTGCACGGTTCGCTCGCCGGGGTGCTGGACCCCGAACAAATTGCCAGCCTGCGGCAGGGCAATCCCGAGCAGCGTTTGCAGGCTTTTATCGCCCTCCCGGAAGACACGCAGAACCGGGCGCTGGATCGCATGCCGCGTCCGATGTTGCAGGCCATTTTCATGGTGGCTCCCGGCGAGCTGCAGCGGCGCATCGAAGTTCGGCTCGTTCCGGAACAGATCCCCGTCACCGACCTCATGCAGGCGAAGATGCTGCGCGCCGTCTATACCAACCGCCAGTTGGAGGACGTGCTGACCGATTTCTGGTTCAACCATTTCAATGTCTTTCTGGACAAGGGAGCCGACCGGTTTCTGACGACGTCTTTCGAGCGCGACGCCATCCGGCCCTATGTGCTGGGCAAGTTCTCCGACATGCTGCTGGCCACCGCCAAGAGCCCGGCGATGCTGTTTTACCTCGACAACTGGCAGTCGGCGGATCCCAATGCCACGGCCCGCTTCGCCGCGGAGCGACAGCGCCGCATGCAGATGATGCAGGAGACAGGGCGCAGTGGCGGTTTTGGCGGCGGGTTCCATCCCTTCGGCGTGCCGCGTGGCGGGCCGGCTTCCACCGGCAAGCCGGCAAAGGCGGCGGCCAAACCCGCCGGCCGCGGTCTCAATGAAAACTACGGTCGCGAGCTGATGGAACTGCACACGCTCGGCGTGGATGGCGGCTATGCCCAGGCGGACGTGATCGCCGTGGCGCGCTGCTTCACCGGCTGGACCATCCGCGAGGTTAATCGCAACCCCGAGTTCTTCTACAACGACCGGATTCACGACAAGGGGGAAAAGGTCGTTCTGGGTCATACGATTCCGGCCGGCGGCGACATGAGCGACGGCCTCAAGGTGCTCGAGATTCTTGCGAACCAGCCCGCCACCGCCCACCATATTTCCTACGAGCTCGCGCAACGCTTTGTCGCCGATACACCGCCCGAGTCGCTGGTCGCGCGCATGGCCGCCACCTTCCAGCAGTCGCACGGGGATTTGCGCCAGGTCATGCAGACCATGCTGGGTTCGCCCGAGTTTTGGGATGAGACGAACTATCGCGCCAAGGTGAAATCGCCGCTCGAGATGGTGGTCAGCGCGGTGCGCGCGCTGGGAGCGGATGTGGTCAACCCCATGCGCCTGACTCAAGTGGTGGCGGAAATGGGTGAGCCGCTCTACCGCATGCAGCCTCCCACCGGGTACTCCAATACCGGCGAAAGCTGGGTGTCAAGTTCCGGTTTGATCGCGCGTTTAAACTTCGCGCTTGCACTGACCAGCAACCGAGTACCCGGGGTCAAGGTGGATATCGCGCGCTTGGCGCCTGGCGAGGCCGATGCCAGCGCCGTTCTCAACACGATGTTCAACGACCTCTTGTTGAACCAGGTTTCCGAGGCGACCCGCGACACCATCGTCAAGAACCTCCGCGCCAGCGGAGCCAGGACCATGGAGACGGCCTCCGGCAATCCCAGCCCGATCACCCCGGTCCAAGTGCAACAAGTGGCCGGCCTGATCTTGGGCTCCCCGGAGTTTCAGCGACGTTAGTTTCGGGTTTGGACAGGCTGCAGCTCCAACCGGACTGATTGGGATAATCTTCCTGGTGGGCCACCAGCCACCGGCCAAAATGAGACAGAACTTTTCTTCCGGAACCCCGTGGGAACCAATCGTGGGCTACTCCCGTGCCGTACGCGTCGGCAACATGATTTTCATCTCTGGCACCACGGCCACCGATGCCGCCGGCGCCATCGTGGGCGCAACCGCCTACGCTCAGGCGCAGCAGGCATTGCGTAATCTTCAGCGAGGCTTGGAGATGGCCGGGGCGACGCTCGCCGATGTTGTCCGGACGAGGGTGTTTGTGCGCCACATTACTGATTGGGAAGAGGTGGGCCGAGCGCATGGCGAAGTATTCGCCAACATCCGCCCCGTCTCGACGATGGTTGAGGTAAGCGGCTTCGTTTCGCCTGCCATGTTGGTCGAGATCGAGGCGGACGCCATTCTCGACGCGTTGGGACCTTCCCAGCCCGGTTCCGAAGACTAGCTGGACCGTGCGATTCCAGACGCGCGCGTGAAGCAGCGCCTCATCAGCCCGCCGTCATTTTCCCCGCATCAAAACCGCCAGAGCCGGGTTCATAAGGAATAAGCGGCCGGCTCCTTCCGAGTGCGACCGCCGTTTGGGGCCTTTCCCCCGCGCCCCCGGAGGCAGTCATGTCCGCCACCCGTCGCGTCTTCCTGCGGAACTCGGCCCTGACCATGGTGGGCGTCGGCGCCCTTCCATCCTGGTTGGCGCGCACCGCCTTTGCCGCTGAAGCGGTCCATGCCGGCGTCGGCCGTCGCAAAAAGATTCTGGTCACGATTTTTCAACGGGGGGCGGCGGACGGGCTCAATGTCGTCGTGCCACACGGCGAGTCGCCCTATTACGATCTCCGCCCGACCATCGCGATTCCGCGACCGCTGTCGCAAGGGGGGCGTGGCAACCAAGGGCAGGCGGCGATTGATCTGGACGGCTTCTTCGGCCTGCATCCGGCGCTCGACCCGCTCAAGCCGCTCTGGGATGAAGGCCACCTCGCCATCGTGCACGCGGCAGGATCGCCCGACCCCACCCGCTCGCACTTCGATGCGCAGGACTACATGGAATCCGGGACTCCCGGCGTGAAAGCCACCACCGACGGATGGTTGAACCGCGCCATGACCGCTGAAGCCACGGCACCGGATTCGCCGTTGCGCGCCGTCGCCATGAGCCCGCAGGTGCCGCGTTCCCTGCAAGGTCACATTCCAGCGGTTGCCATCGGCAACTTGGCGTCGTTCCGCATTGGTGACAACGGCGCCGCTGCGATGTTGGCGGGGAATACGTTCGAATCCATGTACGACCACGCCGCAGACTCGGTCCTGCGCCCGGAAGGACGGGACACCTTCCAGGCGATCAGCATGCTGAAGAACCTGGATCCGCGGCGCTACCAGCCGGCTGTCGGTGCGCTGTATCCCAATGGCGGACTGGGCAACAGCCTCAAACAGCTGGCCCAGCTCATCAAGGCTGATGTCGGCGTCGAAGTTGCCTTCGCCGATGTGGGGGGTTGGGACACGCATATCAACCAGGGCAATGCCCAAGGCCAGCTGGCCGCCCGGCTGCGCGAGTTTGCGGGCGCGATCAGCGCCTTCTGGGCCGACCTTGGCGAACGCGCTGAAGATGTGGTGGTGGTCACCATGTCGGAGTTCGGCCGCACCGTGAAGGAGAACGGCAATCGCGGGACCGACCATGGCCACGCCAACGCCATGTTTGTGCTGGGCGGCCCGGTCCGCGGCGGCAAGGTTTTTGGACACTGGCCGGGACTCGCTCCGGAACAGTTGTACGAAGGTCGCGACCTCGCCGTCACCACCGACTTCCGCGATGTCCTCGGCGAAGTCGTCGGCCAACATCTGCGGGTCGCCAACCTGCGTCAAGTTTTCCCCGGGTATACGCCGAATACGGCCAACTTCCGGAATTTCCTGAAGACGTAGGAGACATGCCGGGGCGCGCGTCGTGATCGAGACCTTCACGTTTCTTGACCGACGGCCTTCGCGCGCTCATGCGCGGATTTGGCGCGATAGTTTGCAGACCGTTGCAAAGCTGCACATCGTGGGCTGTCAGGCGAAAGAACTGGGCAGCGCGGTGTGGCTTTTGGAGGAAAGGCGCTGGCAGAGAGTCAGCTTGGTGGATGCGACGAGCTTTGTCCTCATGCGTCACAACGACATTCAGACAGTGTTTGGCTTCGACACGCATTTCAGCGCGGCCGGGTTCATGTTTGTGTCGGTTGCGTCCCGGAGCTAGTCACACCGCGCCCCTCCGCGCAGGACATGGGGGTTCGCCGGCGTACCGCGCACCAATCACAGCCCACACCAACTAAGCTCGGCTGACTGCCAACGGCAGGCCTTGCTTCTGCACCCAGGCGTGAATCTGGTCAGCGGCGAGGGCCAGGTTCTCGAGCGAGTTGGCTACCGAGAATCGCAGGTAGCCTTCCCCGGCGGCGCCGAACGCGGTGCCCGGCAAGCAGGCCACCCCGACTTCCTGCAGCAGGCGGTTCTGCAGTTCGGTTGCGCTCATCCCGGTCTCGCGGATGTTGGGGAAGAGATAGAAGGCGCCCGCCGGACGCCGGCAGTGGAAGCCGGGAATCTGATTGAGGCGGTCGCAGAAGAAGTCGCGGCGCCGACGGAACTCCGCCGTCATGGCGGCCACGGCGGACTGGTCGCCGCGCAAGGCGGCGGCCCCGGCTACCTGCGTAAACGTCGCGGTACAGGAGACGGAGTTGATCAGCACCTTGCTCAGCGTCTGGGCGAGTTGCAGCGGCATGACGCCGTAACCCAGCCGCCAGCCGGTCATGGCATAGGCCTTGGAAAAACCGTCCAGTAGCACCGTGCGCTCCGGCATGCCGGGCTCCGAGTAGAGGGAATGGTGGGAGCCCTCGAAGAGGATGCGGCAATAGATCTCGTCGGTGAGTACCATGATGTCGCGGTTGACGAGAATGCGGGCCAGCCGCTCGACGTCGCACTTGGGCAGCACGCCGCCGGTCGGGTTGTGCGGCGAATTGAAGATTGCCAGTCGGGTTTTGGGCGACAGCGCCGCCTCGAATTCGTCCACGTCAAAACGGAATTCGTTTTCCTCCCGCAGCTTGACCGGCACCGGTTTGGCGCCCAGGAAATTCACCAGCGAAGCATAGATGGGAAAGGCGGGATCGGGCAGTATGACCTCGTCGCCGGGCTCGAGTAGCGCCGTCATGAGGAAGTACATCACGGGCTTGGCGCCGGGCGTGACCAGCACCTGGGCGGGATCCACCGCTACGCCACGGGTCTGGCTGATATGCTCGGCGACCGCCTCGCGCAGCAGCGGAATGCCTTGCGGCGTGGCGTAGTGCGTATAACCGTCGCGCAGGGCCTGCATGGCGGCGTCCTGGATGTATTGCGGGGTGGGGAAGTCCGGCTCGCCGATCTCACAATGAATGATGGAGCGGCCCTTGGCCTCCAAGGCTCGCGCCTGGTTCAACACGTCGTAGGCGCCTTCGGTGCCGATGCGCTGCATGCGCGTGGCGAGGGACGGAGAAAACATGACTACTCCTGAAGCCTGGCCGGTGAAGCCGGCAGACCAACTATTATAGGCACCCGGTACCAAGCCCCACCCGCCAACGCACGGGCGTTCTGCGGTGCGGGCGCATCCGAGGGCGCCACCCGGACGCCCGGCAGAGTATCATCGCGTCAGTTGCGGGGTCGCTGAGGCTCGGAAGCGCGCCGCGGCAGCGCGCTCCAATCTTCACCATCACTGAACTTTTCGTGCCGCCCTTACCCCCACCCACACCGCCCCCAGTCCCGCGCGCCTTGGGATCGCCGCTGCTGGAGGGACTGACCGTTCCTCCCCAGGCGCCGCCGCCGCACCGCGACTGGCTGCTGCGCTGCACGCTGTTCACCGGTGTTCTTGGCGCCACGCTGGCTATCGTGCACGCCTTTTTTCTGGGCAGCTTCAATGACTTCGACACGGTGCTGCAGATTGATGCCGCCACTTATCATCAGGTGCTGGTGCCCCTGCTGGCGCTGGTTGCATTGGCGGGTGTTCTGATCCTGGAACGCCAGCCGGTCGGCGGCATCGTGCTCCTATGGGTGGGCACGCTGCTTGGCCTGTTCGGCGGTACGCTCTACCTGGTTCCCGCCGCCGTATTGGGGGCGGCTTGGGCCGTGCGGCATAGCACGCCGGCACGCATGCTGCTCGGATTCTTGCTGCTCGTGCCCGGAATTCTTTCGGTCTACTACGGCGTGCTGGCCCTCTTGAGCTGGGTCGGGGGCGATGCCATGCCCGGTCTGCCGCCGGGACTCGATCACCCCATCAGCTTGCATCAGGCGCTCAAGCCACTGCTGCTTCTGCCCCTCGCCCTGCTCGGCGCGTGGTTGCTGGCCGACGCGCGGCGGGAGGAAAACTAGCCCGCGAGAGACACCGGTGGCGGAACGTCGGAGTGCGCCGGCTGACCCGTCCTGCTCGCTTGTCGTAAAATCCGTCGGCCCACGCGCCGGCGTCTACGAGCCGTCCGCAATCGGCCAACCTGCACGCAAGGCTCGTTCCAGTTCCGCTTCCTGTTCCGGGAACACGGTACGCAAATCGAGCAAGAGGCGGTCGTCCTCGATGCGCGTCACCACGGGCGGGGAGCCGGCACGCAAGCGGGCCTCCAAGTCGGCGACCTTGAAGCGCTGCGGCTGCAGGGCAATCAGCGTCGTGGGCAGACCCTGTCCCGGGGTCGTGCCGCCGCCGATCACCGACTGGCCGTTCCGCAAGTGCGCGTGGTACTCCCGCGGCAGGCGTGCCACGAAGGCCTGAGCACGGGCACCGATCGTGGTGTCGAAGATCATGCGCAGCGCCGGAATCGCCGCATAATCCTCGCGCGCATACGCCTGCAGTGTGGCCGCCAGTGCGGCATAGGTGAGGCGGTCGACGCGCAGAGCGCGGAACATCGGGTTGGCGCGGATCGCATCCAGAACGGTGCGGCGTCCGCCCAACAGCCCCGCCTGCGGCCCGCCCAATAGCTTGTCGCCGCTGTACATCACCACGTCGACACCGGCGGCCAAACTCTCGCCAACCCGAGGCTCGTGCGCCAGACCGGCTTTCTCGAGATCCACGAGGCAGCCGCTGCCCAGATCTTCCGCCACCGGAATGCCTGCCTGGCGTCCGAGGTCCGCCAGCTCCGACAGCGCGGGTTGTTCCACGAAACCGACGAGCTGGAAATTGCTGCGGTGGACGCGCAGGATGAGCCGCGTGGCCGGGGTGATCGCCTGGCGATAGTCCTCGATCCGGGTGCGGTTGGTGGTGCCCACCTCGACGAGGCGGGCGCCGCTGCGCAGCATGATATCGGGAACACGAAACGAGCCCCCGATCTCGACCAGCTCGCCGCGCGAGACCAGCACGTCGCCTCCCATGGCCAGCGTGTTGAGCGTGAGGAGGACGGCGGCGGCATTGTTGTTGACCACCAGCGAGCGCTCCGCTCCGGTGAGCTCGTTGAGCAGCGTCTCGGCATGCGCGTCCCGTTTGCCGCGCCTGCCGGTGGCGAGGTCGTACTCGAGGTTGGTGTACCCGGCGGCCACATCACAAAGTTGCGCCACCGCGGCTGCCCCGAGCGGCGCGCGGCCCAGGTTGGTATGCAGGATGACGCCGGTGGC
The DNA here is from genome assembly GCA_937898755.1 of uncultured Acidobacteriota bacterium. Lineage (GTDB taxonomy): Bacteria > Acidobacteriota > Terriglobia > Terriglobales > SCQP01 > CALEJU01. Next base: position 70,861 of record CALEJU010000003.1, read on the forward strand.
ATTGATCACGCGGCGTAGTGAGGGCGCGGTGAGCGCATCCGCAGCGGCATGGACGCGCTCGGGAATTGCCGCCAAGCCGCTCGCCGCCTCGCCGCCGGTTTTGAGGTCGTGGCGGAGCTGCTCAAGGACGCCGCGCAACACGCGCCTGGCACGCCCCGGCCCCAGTCGTTCCAGGTCGGCCTGCAGCCGGGGGTCGCGCAGCAACTCGTCCAGCGAGGGAACTTGTCGCAACAGCCGGGATGGATCCGCCACCGACATGGGAAAAGAATCCGCCGCGGGGACGCGCGCTCAGGCCACCGCGGTTTCGGACTTCATGCGTTGCGCATTGTCGTGCTCGATCAGGCTCTGAATCACCGCGTCAAGCTTGCCGTCCATGATGTCACCGAGCTGATGCAGCGTGAGGCCGATGCGGTGATCGGTGAGGCGGTTCTGCGGGAAGTTGTACGTGCGGATTTTTTCGCTGCGGTCGCCGGAACCGACCTGCGAGCGACGCTCGGCGGCAATCAGATCGTGCTGCTTCTGCTGCTCCATCTCGAGCAGGCGTGAACGCAGCACGCGCATGCCTTTGGCACGGTTCTTGATCTGCGATTTCTCGTCCTGGCAGGAGACGATGGTGCCGGTCGGCAGGTGGGTGATGCGAACTGCCGAATAGGTCGTGTTGACCGACTGCCCGCCCGGCCCCGAGGAACAGAAGGTGTCGATGCGGATATCCTTGGCATCAATCTGGATCTCGACTTCCTCGGCCTCCGGCAGGACCGCCACGGTGACTGCCGAGGTATGAACGCGGCCCTGTGTCTCCGTCTGCGGAACGCGCTGGACGCGGTGCACCCCGCTCTCGTACTTCAGCCGGCTGTAAACGCCCTTGCCTTCCACAATGGCCACCACTTCCTTCAGGCCATGAACGCCGGATTCGCTGGTCGAGAGCACCTCGACGCGCCAACGCTGCGACTCGGCGTAGCGAGTGTAGAGGCGGAACATCTCGGCAGCGAACAGGCTGGCCTCGTCCCCGCCGGTTCCGGCGCGGATTTCCAGGATGACGTTTTTCTCGTCGTTCGGATCCTTGGGCAAGAGCAGGCGCTTGAGTTCGGCTTCCATCTCGGTGCGCTGGCGCTCGAGGCTGGTCAATTCCTCCTGTGCCATGGCGCGGACTTCGGCGTCCGTGTCCTCGAGCATCACGCGGGCCTCGGCGACGCCCTGTTCGATGCGTCGATACTCGCGGAACCTATCCACCAGGGCAGCGATCTCGGCATGCGCCTTGGCGACCTTCTGGTAGCGAACCGGGTCGGCCAACAACTCGGGCGAGGCGAGCTGTCCGTTGAGCTCGTCGTAGCGGGCCGCGATCTGGGTCAATTTGTCGAACATGGGACTGCCACTATTGTCGCGTGAGACGCGGGAAAGCGCCACCCGCCGTGTCCCCGCCGCGAGCCCTGCCACACGGACGACGGCCCGATCAGGCCACGACCAGTTCGCCGCCCTGAGCGCGCTCGAGTGCCATGGCGGTTTCAAGCGCGCGAATGGCGCAGGCCAACTGTTCGTCGTCAGGTTCGCGGGTGGTGATGCGCTGCAGCCACATGCCTGGTCGGGCCAGCAGGGCGAACAAGGACCGGCCGTGGCGAGCGGCATAGCGGATGATCTCGAACGATATGCCGGCAATGACGGGCAGCAGCACGATCCGGCTGAGAAACCGCGACCAGAAATGGGTGGCCGGCACCAGGGCATAAGTCACCATGGCAATCAGCATGATCACCAGCATGAAGCTGGTGCCGCAGCGCGGGTGATGTTTGCTGAAGCGCCGCGCATTAGCCGGCGTCAGTGGTTCGCCGGATTCGTAGTTGAAGACCACCTTGTGCTCGGCGCCATGGAACTCGTAGACCCGTCGGATGTCTGCAAACAAGCCCAGGCCGCTGATGAACAGCAGAAAGAGCGCAATGCGAATGAGGCCGTCCGTGAGATTGAAAAGAATCCGGCCGCCGAGGGCGGGAAAATGGCGCTGCAGGGCGGTGGCCGCGAGCAGCGGCAGAAACTTGTAGAAGCCGACGAAGAAGACCAACGAGAAAACGATGGCTGCCGTGGTGCCGGCGGACGCAGCCTTGGCTTCGGCTTCGGGCGTCGGTCCCGCATCGCCGGCCTCCAGCGCAGCCGAGCTGTAACGCAACGCCTTGGTGCCGAGGATCATGGCCTGCCCCAGCACCGCCAAGCCGCGCAGGACCGGCCAACCCCAGAACCCATGCCGCTCGGAGGGCCGGACCAATTTTTCCTGCGTGGTATGCAAACTTCCGTTGGGGGCACGAACCGCGACCGCGAAGGAATGCGGCGCGCGCATCATCACGCCCTCAAGGACCGCCTGACCACCAATCAGGATCTCGGCCTCGGCGCGCAGCAGCAGTCCCAGATGCAGCCGCACGGCGTGCCGCAGAGATATCAACAACGCCATTCTTTTCAGCATAGGGTTCGAGGGGGGAAGCGTCAAGACAGGGGCATGGAGCGGGCCCAGACGCGGACGTACCCGCTGGGATCGGCGGGCCAATGGGGCCTCAGGCCTCGATTCCGGCGAGCATTCCGTTTCGCAAACCGCCCCCCAGGGTGGCCTTGTCGAAGCCTGGGGGCGCGGAGGCCAGGTGATAAAACTCCCGGCCGCCCAGTGACCTCAGGTACGCCTCGACGCGGTCAAAGAGCGGTGCTTGCGTGGAGTGCAGACGGAAGGCGGCGATCTTGCGATCCAGCTCCGCCGTGATGTCCAGTTCCAGATCCACGGGCGGCAGCAGCACGTTGGGGGCGTGCGGGGCTCCATGGCGGGCGGTGACGTAGAACAGGCGTTGCGTCTGCCAGGGGGGCGCATCGGGGGTGGGGAGGACGCTCTTGGCGCTTGCCGCCCAGTGGAAGGCGGCGCTGGTGAGCAGCCCGACCATGCCGTGGTCGGGATGGCCGGTCATGGCGCCCTCCGGGCCCATGGTGAGGACCAGATGCGGGCGCCAGGAACGTAGAACGCCCACCAGGCGGGTCGCAACGGCCCGAAAATCCACGGTCACCAGACTGCTGTCGGGATACTCCCAGGCCTCATGCTGAGCGACGTCGAGGAGCGTGCAGGCTTCGCGCAGCTCGGCCTGACGCAATGCAGTGAGTTCCGCATTCGATCTCGCTCGACCGCGATTGCGTGCCGCCTCGCCGGACGTCATGCAGACCAGCCGCGTGTCCACGCCCGCGGCGTGGGCCTGCAGCAGTGCGCCGCCGAAGTTGCCCGCTTCGTCGTCAGGATGGGCGGTGACACAGAGCAATCGCAGAGGAGCCATCACTGGAGCATCCCACGATTTGACCGGCCCATGACCGCCGTTTCCGCAAGGTTCTGGCCGCCATGCGACCATGCCCCGGTAAACTCGGGTGGCACCGGATCGGTCCGGGAATTGCCCTCACGGTTTCACGGTCGGGTGCCTGCGCTCCCGTCCCCACGCGAGCCGACTTTCCGGGTGCCGCAATGGTTTTCGTGCGGGTTCGTTGGCGCCGAACGAGAATGGGCCCAAAATCACGTGGACGCGGTCACAATAACAGGACGGGAATTTCGTTCATCCCACCGTTGGCATAGATCCATGAAGGCCACTTCGCCCTCTCCCGATGCTCCCGCCGCGCCGCACTGGCCGGCGGGGTTCCGCTTTGCCGCCGGTCACTGCGGTATCAAGGCCGCCGCGCCCGACCTGTTGCTCATCACCACGCCGCGTCCGGCCGCCTGCGCCGCAGTATTCACGACCAACCAGGTGCAAGCTGCTCCGGTGCGATTGTCGCGCGCCCACCTCAGGGCCAGCCGCGGCCGGGTGCGCGCGCTCGTGGTGAACTCCGGCAACGCCAATTGTTCCACCGGAAAGGCCGGCGAACGCGCAGCCCGTCAAATTGCGTTGGCGACGGCAAGGCTGCTGGAATGCGCCCCGCAGGAAGTGCTGGTGGCGTCCACCGGCGTGATCGGGGTGCCCTTGGATGCAGGCAGAATCACCGCCGCGCTTCCTGCGTGGACGGCCCGTCACGACAGCCCGGAAGCCGCCGCGCACGCGATTCTCACCACCGATACGCGCGTGAAAATGGCCAGCCGCTGCTGGACCGAGACCGGGGCAGGGCGGCAGCCGGGCCGGGAGTTCTGCGTGGCCGGATTCTGCAAGGGATCGGGCATGATCCATCCCCGGATGGCGACCATGCTTGGTTTCCTGTTCACCGACGTGCCGCTGCCGCCAGCGCGCCTGCAGGCGTGTTTGCGTATCGCGGTCGAGCAGTCATTTCACCGCATTACGGTGGACGGGGACACCTCGACCAATGACATGGTGTCGCTCTGGGCACTGCCCAGCGAACCACGTCCTGCGCTACGGCCATCCGGCGTTGCGCGTTTTCAACAGGCGCTCAATGAAGTTGCGGCCGAACTGGCCCGACAGATCGTGCTGGACGGCGAAGGAGCGAAACGCTTTGTGACAGTCCGGGTCGCCGGTGCGCGCAGTGCCGCTGAAGCCGATCGGGCGGCGCGCGCCATCGCCAATTCACCGCTCGTCAAGACCGCCATTGCGGGCGCTGACCCCAACTGGGGGCGCGTGCTCGCCGCCGCCGGCTACTCCGGGGCGCGCTTCGACCCCGACCGCGTTGAGATCTGGTTCGCCGGCCTGCCCGTCTTTCGCCGCGGTCTGGCATTACCCTTTGACGAACAACTCGCCAGGCAACGGCTGGATCAACCCGAGGTGGAAGTGCGCCTCGATCTGCATGCCGGCGCCGCTTCCACTTGGATGTGGACGTGCGATCTGACCGAAGGGTATATCCAGATCAATGGAAGCTACCGCACTTGAGGCTGGGGGCCGGTAGCTGGTGGCGCATGCTGCGTCGCCGCGTCATCGGGCCGCAAATGTCTGGTCATGCAACTCTCCATTTGAGACGCGCGGGTGCACTGTCGCCCAGGCGGACCTCCGCCGGCTCGGCAGCGCCGAAAAATTTCCCTTGACTCCGAGGGACCGAAGGCCCTATATGTTGTGTGGCTTTTTCGACCATACAAAATGTCGTGGAGCCAATTGGGTCGGAGACCCACAAGGAGGAAAGCACTATGGCTGCGAAGAAGAAGGCCGCTGCGAAGAAGCCCGCGAAGAAAAAGAAGTAAGCGAGCCCCCAATACGGGGGTTTTTCCTTAGGATGCGCTTCGTGCGCATCCTTTTTTTTTGCGTCCATGATCCCCTGCCGCGACGCTGCAGCCGTGTCTTGATTGGCGTCGGGGGCGAGACCGGGTTTGACGATTCCAGCGTTCCCCCGTAAAATCAATGTTTCTGATCAGGTAGAGGAGGCAGTATGTACGCGGTCATCCGCAGTGGGGGCAAGCAGTATCGCGTCGTCCCCGGAGATGTGATTCGGGTGGAGAAGCTGGAGCAGCCCGACGGGAAGCTGGATCTGGGCGACGTGATCGCGGTCCGCGGGGACGATGGCGGCATCTCCCTGCCTGACAAGGTGCGGGTTACGGCGGAGATCGTCGGCCAGGGGCTGGGCCCCAAGATTCTGGTGTTTCACTTCAAACGCAAGAAACAGTACAAGAAACTTGCCGGACATCGCCAACAGTTCACCACCGTCAAAATCACCGGCATCAACCTCGGCAAGTAGGCACTTGCCACGATTCAGAGCCAGGGCCGAAACGGCCGGGCCATTTTTGAGGGATTCATGGCACATAAAAAGGGATTGGGAAGTTCCCGCAACGGGCGCGATTCAAATGCGCAGCGCCTCGGCGTAAAAGTGTTCGCCGGGCAAACGGTTCTGGGCGGCGCCATCCTGGTGCGGCAGCGCGGCACCAAACTGAAGCCGGGCGTCAATGTCGGACGCGGCAAGGATGACACTTTGTTTGCCACGGCGGCGGGAGTGGTCGAGTACAGGGATCGTGGCCGCGAAGGCAAGTACGTCAACGTCAAAACCGCCTGAGAACATCTGACGGCACACTCGCACACAGCGGCCCTTTGCGGGCCGCTTCGTGTTTCATCCCTCCATCCCCCACCCCCATGTTCATCGACGAAGCCGAAATCCGGGTCAAGGCGGGGGCGGGCGGCAATGGCTGCTTCGCCTTTCGACGCGAGAAGTTTGTTCCCCGAGGCGGGCCGAGCGGGGGGGACGGCGGGCGTGGCGGCGACGTGGTGTTGGAAAGTTCCGAGCGCCACAATACCCTCGTCCATTTCCGGTTCAATCCCGAGCACAAGGCACAGCGTGGCGGCCATGGCGAGGGTAGCAACTGTCACGGCAAGGACGGCCACGATGTGGTGCTGCGCGTCCCGGTGGGGACCACCGTGACCGACGCCGACAGCGGCGAGGTGCTGTTTGACTTCACCGGCGCCAATCAACGGATGGTTGTTGCACAGGGCGGACGCGGCGGACGCGGCAATGCCCGTTTTGCCACCTCCACCAACCAGGCGCCGACGCGCACCGAACCCGGCGAGCCCGGCGAGGAACACCGGCTGAAGCTGGAACTCAAGCTGCTGGCCGACGTCGGGCTGATCGGCTTCCCCAATGTCGGCAAGAGCACGCTCATTGCGCGCATCTCGGCGGCGCGGCCCAAGATCGCCGACTACCCGTTCACGACGCTGCAACCCAACCTGGGCGTGGTGGCGCTCGATGACGAGCACAGCTTTGTGGTGGCCGATATCCCCGGCCTGATCGCCGGCGCGCATGAAGGCCACGGCCTGGGCATCCAGTTTCTGCGCCACATTGAACGCACCCGCGTGCTGGTGCATCTGGTGGACGTTTCGGAGTACAGCGGCCGCGAACCGGTAGCGGATTTCCACACGATTCTCGACGAGCTGTCCGCCTTTGGCGCCGGGCTGGCCGAGAAGCCGATGCTGCTGGTGGCGAGCAAGTGTGATCTCGCGCAGCCGGAAAAACTGGAACAACTGGAACGCCTGGCGCAGGAGCGCGGCTTGCCGCTCTTCCGTATCTCGGCCGTCACCGGCGAGGGGATTCGCCCGCTGCTGGGCGCCATCTCGGAAAAGGTCTACGCCGGACTGGGCGCGGCCGGCCTTGGATCCGATGCCGGTCCCCTGCCCGATGCGCAGACCGCCTGAGCCGCCGCATGCCGTCCACGCCGCCAAAACGCCGGTTGCGGGCTGCCGGACTGAAGATTGGGATTCTGGGCGGCACTTTCGATCCCATTCATCGCGGGCACCTGCGTCTGGCGCGGGCCGCCCAGCGATATGCGGCGCTCGACTTGGTCTACTTCGTCCCCGCCCGCCGTCCGCTGCACAAGCAGCCACCCACGTTCGCTTTCGAGGACCGTTTCGCCATGGTCGCGTTGGCGCTGGCCGGTCACCCATCATGGATCCCCGTCGCCGCTCCCGAGACCGGCGGCCCCAGCTACTCGGTGGATGAGGTGGCGGCGGTGCAGGCGCTTCACCCTTCCGCGCGGCACGCCTTCATCCTGGGAGCGGACGCCTTCCGCGATCTCCCGCACTGGAAAGACGCGGGCCGCCTGCTCGCGATGTGTGATTTCATCGTGGCGCACCGCCGCCAAAAGAAACGTGGGAAGGAAGACGAGCAGGACATGATGACGGCCTTTTCCGACCCCCTCCTGGCCGGGCTGGTTCGCCGTTGCGAGCCGGATGGCATCCGCTTGCAGAACACCACCATCTGGTGGCTGCCTGAGTTTCGCGAACCGACGAGTTCCACCGGCGTCCGCGCGCAACTCAGTGGGAACGCGGCGCGCCTGGCGGAGGAGGTTCCTGTCCGGGTGGCGGAGTATCTGACGCGGCTGCGGAAGGGTAGGGGGTAGGGAGGGGGGGTGGAACGTTGAACGTGGAGCGTGGAGCGCCGGCGCTGGGCGAAGGGAAAGCTCGGGTTACCTTCGACACCCTACCCGCTCGGCTCTTGCCGCGCGTTCTGCCCGATGCGACCGTGCCATTCGACTACTATTATACCGCCTATGGCTACCGCTTCCCTGACCGACCGCAAGATTCGCGTTCAGCTCCGCGCGGCCCTGACCGCGGCGCTGGAGAAGAAGGCCGCTGATGCGGCCCTGCTTGATGTGCGCAAGCTGGCCGACTTCACCGATTACTTTTTGGTGTGCCACGGCACGAGTGCCCGCCAGGTGCAGGCGATCGCGGACGCCATCGAAGACGTCATGGTGAAGAAGCACGGCAGCAAGCCGACGCATCTCGAGGGCTACCGGCAGGGCGAGTGGGTGGTGCTCGATTACCTGCACTTCGTGGTGCACGTGTTCTCCGAGAAAAGCCGCAAGTTTTACGGTCTGGAGCGTCTCTGGCAGAAAGCTCCCCGCTTGAAGACGGAGGAGGCAGGCTGATGCAGCGACGGCCCGATGCACTGGCAGCTTGGGTAGCAGCTGATCCAGCCTCGCTGCGCTTGCTGGAAATCGTCCGCAAGGTGGCGGCCACCTCGTCGACGGTGATGATCCGCGGCGAAAGCGGCACGGGGAAGGAGTTGTTGGCGCAGGTCCTGCACCTGTTGGGCGCCAACGCCGCGGAGCCGTTCGTCAAGATTGACTGCGCCAGCCTGCCCGCCGATTTGCTCGAAAGCGAACTGTTCGGTTATGAGCGCGGCGCTTTTACCGGCGCCGACAGCACCAAACCGGGCCGACTCGAACTGGCCGGACGCGGCACGCTCGTCCTCGACGAGGTGGCGGCGCTCGGCATGGGCTTGCAGGCGAAACTCCTGCGCGTGATCGAGGAGAAAAGCTTCGAGCGTCTGGGCGGGCACGCCACGGTTCACATTCAGGCCCGACTGCTGGCGCTCAGCAACGTGGATCTCGAGCGCGCCGTCACCCAGCATAGTTTCCGCGAAGATCTTTTCTATCGGCTGAATGTTGTTCCCCTGCAAATCCCCGCCTTGCGGGACCGTCGGGGCGATGTCGCGCCGCTGACCGAGGCCTTTCTGCACCGCCTCAGGGAGGTACATCGCCGCCCCTCCCTGCGTCTTGACCCCGCGGTACTACAAGTCTTCGAGCGTTATGCCTTTCCGGGCAACGTTCGCGAGTTGCGCAACACGATTGAACGCGCCGTGATCTACGCCGCCGGCGACCCCATCACGCCGGCTGACCTGCCTCCCCACCTTGCCGCGCGGGCCGAAAACCCAACCATCCAGACCTTGGAGGACGTGGAGCGCGCCCACATCGCCGCCGTGCTGCACCAGATGCGTGGCAAGAAATCGGAGTCTGCCCGCCTGCTGGGCATCAGCCGCAAGACGCTGCTGGAAAAACGCAAGCGCTACCAGTTGGACTAGGTTTTCGGTTGTCAGTTGTCGGTTGTCGGCAACAAGCACAGGCGAAGGGCACCCGGGAGCATGGTGATTCTTGCTTCCGCGCTCGCGGTGGGCTGGTGTTCGGTTTCCGAAGCCCACGCAGCGTGCGCCCCGGGAAATCGGCCGGGAGCGCGGACGAACCGGCGTCAGCCGGTGGCCCGCAGTCGCTTATCCCGGCCCGGGTGGCTCCGATTCCGAAACTTTGCCGCTGCTCGACGCGTAACTCCTGCCGGGAGGTTTTGTCCAATTGCACCCCAGCCGCTCCCACATCACTTCATCGATGCTTGGAATTGCCCTTGCTGCCCTTCTTCTACTCTTCCCGCTCGCCGTTCCCGCCCAGCAAAAGATCTCCGTTAACGTCAACCTCGTCACCGTCTCCTTCACCGCACGCGATGCGCGCGGTGCCCTCGTCGACAATCTCACCCCGGACGACCTCGAGCTGCTGGAAGACAACACGCCCCAGAAAATCGCGTTCTTCGCCAAGAGCACCGACGTACCCCTTACCCTTGGCCTCATCGTCGATGCCAGCGGCAGCCAGGAGCACTTTCGCAAGCACCACGAAAAGGATCTCGAGCTCTTCCTCAAGAGTGTCCTCGGCCCCAAGGACCGTGCCTTCCTCCTCTGCTTCGGTAATCACCTCCGCCTTGTCAACGACTTCACCCAGTCGGGCGGAGACATGCTGCAACATCTCAAGATCTATGAAAAGAAGCCCGACGCCTTCCCCGAAATCGGCCCCAAGGAAGACCGCGACCTCGGCACTGCTTTCTACGACTCCATCTTCTATTCGGTCACCGAAAAGCTAGCCAAGGAGGAAGGCCGCCGCGCTCTCCTCGTCTTCAGTGACGGCGAAGATAACTCCAGTTCCCACGACATGATGACCACCATCGAAGCCGCGCAAGCCGCCAACGTCCTCGTCTACACGCTGCGCTACACCGAAACCAAAAAGAACGGCGCGCTCACCGCCCGCAACCAATACGGTATCCGCGTCATGGACCGCATCGCCCGTGAAACCGGCGGCGCTCACATCGACGCCAAAGCCACCGACCCGCACACTTACTTCCAGCAAATCGCCGAAGAAATCCGCACCTCGTACGAGCTGGGCTACTACCCGGCCAACTGGCGCAAGGACGACAGCTTCCGCAAAATCCTCATCCGCCCCAAACGCGACGGCATCGTCATCCGCGCCAAGACCGGCTACTTCGCCCGCTAGCTGTCCGACGATGGTCAGGCCGTTCCGCCCACGTCGCGGGCAGCGGAAGGTCGCCGGCCGCCGGGCGAGAGCCGGCTGGTAAGCGTCGACGGCGGGGCGAGCACCCACGTCTACGACGCCCAAGGGCGGCGGGCGCGGAAGACGAGCGGCGGGGTGGCCCGGGAGTATATTACGGAGGTGTCGGGACGGTTGTTGCGTGAGGTCGATACCAGCCAGAACCTGAAGCGCGGCGAGTCAGGGACAATCCTTCAATCTCCCCATCCCTGAATTTCTTAGTCCACAGAATCGATGACGGGAAAAAACAAATGAAAGTCCCCTGGAAGAAGATTGGGTTTGGCGGCCTGATCGTGGTGGTCGTGGTGATGCTGATCTGGCCCAGCCTGTGGCACCAGCGCACCCTTGCTCTCACGGCATTTCAAGGTTACAGCACCGCCATTTCCCATGGAGACTACCGCACCGCATACTCATATTTCGCGAACGAACTAAAGCAAACGACACCCTTTGAGTCCTTTGTAAAACAACAAGAGGGTCTTGAGGCCCGGTTCGGGCCACTGTCGACCGTGACTCGGCAGGGATGGGCGATTCACGGACGCGGTTCTCCGATCGTCTGGGTGATCACAATTCAAGCTGACCACCATTACGTCAAGCGGACTGTCCGGTTCGTTTATGTATGGCATCGAGAGGACGGTCGCTGGGTGCTCTGGTCCTCCGAGCAACAAAATTGAGCAATCCCCAGTAAACAGGGGCTGCCTGATCTGTGCGGCAAGATGGTGCCGCGAACACGCCAACGCCAGTCGTTTGGCTTGCGCCGGGTGCGTGGCGGGTCACCGGCTGGCGCCGGTTCGACGCGCCGCCGCGGTTTCCGTGGGGTTTGCACCCCAGGCTACGGGCGGGTCGCCCGCCAGGCGGGCTCCGGACGCGAGCCGAGGCGGCGGTGGCGGCCGCTGCTGGAACCGGCGGGCCGGACGCGCTGGCCGCGACCGGTCGCGTGGAAATCCCGTCGCCGATTGCTCTTGAGCGCGCGGAGTGGGAAGATGCCCTCCGTTGCAGGAGGAGTTGCGATGCTGCCGCCAAAATCCCGCGCCGCGAGGTGTGCGCCCAACCAGCTCCCAGCCAGTCGGGATCGCGAGAGGAACGTAACTCTGCCGTCCAGGGCCGACAGCATCGTCGACCGTCGCGCGTTTCTCAAACAAACGGCGGTGGCGGCCGCCGGCTTGGGGCCGGCTCACGCCCTTCTGGCGGCCGTCCCGACCGCTGTCACGCTGGTGCTCGATCCCGCCGATCCGGTGGCGGCGAGCGCGCCGGTTCGCTGGGCGGTGGCGGAGTTGGACCGCGCCCTCTCTGCGCATGGCATTCGTGTACGGCATCGCACGCAGATTGCCGAGGCCGGCGCCGACCGCTGCATCCTGATCACGGGCGATGCCATGCCGCTGGCACGGCAACTGCTGCGTCAGGCCGGCGTCGTTGTGCCCACGCAGCCGGAAGCGCTGGCGCTGGTTACCGGACACATCGGTGGTCGTCCGGTGAGCGCGGCCTGTGGCGCCGATAGCCGCGGCTTGGTCTACGCCCTGCTCGAGCTTGCCGACCGCGTACAGCACACATCGGTGCCCCTCGCCAGCCTGCCGTGCAACCAGTCGTTCAGCGAAGCGCCTGCCAACGCCATCCGGAGCGTCACCCGCTGTTTCCAGAGTGACGTTGAAGACCTGCCCTGGTATCACGATCGCGCCATGTGGCCGCGTTACCTTGCCATGCTGGCGACACAGCGCTTTAACCGCTTTAACCTCTGTTTCGGGTTGGGGTACGACTTCCCGCGCAACATCACCGACGCCTACTTTCACTTCACCTACCCCTTCCTGGTCGCGGTGCCTGGATATGATGTCCGCGCGGTGGGGCTGCCGGACGCGGAACGGGAGCGTAACCTGGAAACGCTACGCTTCATCAGCCAGGCGACGGCGGACCGCGGTCTGGATTTTCACATCGGCCTTTGGACACACGCCTACCAGTGGCGCGATAGTCCAAACGCCAACTACACGATTGCCGGCCTGACGCCTGCCACGCACGCTGCTTACTGCCGGGACGCGTTGCGAGCGTTGCTCACCTCCTGCCCTGCCATCAGCGGCGTCACACTGCGGATTCACGGCGAGAGCGGGGTCCCGGAGGGCAGTTACGACTTCTGGAACGGGATCTTCGACGGGGTGACGGCCAGCGGTCGCCGCGTGGAACTCAACCTGCACGCCAAGGGTATTGATCAGAAGATGATCACGCTGGCGCTGGACAGCGGCCAGCCGGTGACCGTCTCGCCCAAGTACTGGGCCGAACACATGGGGCTGCCCTACCAGCAGGCGAGCATCCGCCAGCTTGAGATGCCACGCCGCGATGCCAAGACGGACGGGTTCTTCGCCCTCAGTTCGGGTTCGCGGAGCTTCATGCGTTACGGCTACGGCGATCTGTTGCGCGACGATCGCCGTTACGGGGTCCTGTTCCGGATCTGGCCGGGCACCCAGCGCGCGCTGCAGTGGGGCGATCCGGTAACCGCCGCCGGCTTTGGACGTTTCTCCAGCTTCTGCGGCAGTCAGGGCGTGGACCTGTTCGAGCCGTTGTCGTTCAAGGGCCGCCGTGGTTCCGGCCTGGCGGGTGGCCGATGTGCCTATGCCGATGCCGCGCTTGAGCCGCGCCATGACTGGGAGAAGTTTCTCTACACCTATCGGGTGTGGGGACGTCATCTCTACAACCCGGATGCGGATCCCGACACGTGGCGTCGTCTCTTGCGGCAGCAGTTCCGCGCCGCGGCGCCGGCGGCGGAGGCGGCGCTGGCGCAGGCCAGTCGCATCCTGCCGCTCGTGACTGTCGCGCATGGCGCCTCGGCCGCCAACAACGCTTACTGGCCGGAGATGTACACCAACATGTCGTTGGGCGATGCGGCCCAACGGCAACCGTACGGCGACACGCCCAGCCCAAAAGTGTTTGGCAACGTCAGCCCATTCGACCCGGAACTCTTCTCGCGCGTCAACGACTTTGCCGGGGAACTGCTCGATGGCCGGCACAGCGGCAAGCACTCGCCCCTCGAGGTCGCGCAATGGCTCGAAGACCTCGCCGAGAACTCCACACGACAGCTCGCCGCGGCGACCACCCAAAATCCGGGAGGGGTTGAGTTCCGCCGTCTCGCGATCGATGTCCGCATGCAGTGCGGTCTGGGTCGCTTCTTTGCCTGGAAGCTGCGCAGCGGCGTCCTCTTCGGACTTCACGAACAGGCGGGCGTGGCGAGCGGCGACGCGAGCGCCTTACACGAGGCCTTGCTGGCTTATCGCCGGGCGCGCGCCGCGTGGGCCGAGGTGGCGGAGGCCGCTCGCGGAATCTATCGCCACGACGTCACTTACGGTCCGGAACCCTTCCTGCGCGGCCACTGGGCGGATCGACTGCCCGCTATCGATGCGGACGTGGCGGACATCGAGCGCCGCGTGGCCACAACTTCACAGGCCCCACCGCGCACCGATGGCGCGCTCCGCCGGGCGGTACAGGAAGTCCTGCAGCGTCCCCGGCCAACCGCGATGGCTTGTCGTCACGTGCCGCCGCCGCACTTTGCACCCGGAGCGCCGTTGGCGATACAGCTCTCCTTGCCGACGGGGCGGCCGGAAGAAGTCCGCATTCACTATCGGCATGTGGATCAGGCGGAGGCCTATGTGATTGAAGTGATGCAAGGCGCGGGCGAGGAGCGCCGCATCACGATTCCAGGCGCGTACACCGCGTCGCCGTATGCGCTGCAGTACTTTTTTGAGCTGCGCACCGCGCCGGAAGCCACCCGGTTCTATCCTGGTTTTGAGCCGACGCTGTCGAATCAGCCCTACTTCGTGGTTCCACGCGTTTGATGGAGAGTGGTGCTGAGGATCAAACCGGCTAGCAGCGTTCGCCGCGCAGCGGCGAACGCCTGGCATTTATCGCGGTGGAACGCCCCTGCCGCTGCTCACCTGACGTACGCCCGAAGGTGCGCTGCGTTCGACGCTGACGCTTCCCCCACCGCCGCCGCTGCCACCAGTGGAATTCGCCGCGCTGATGCCTTGGTTGCCGCCGCCCTCGGAGCCGTCCCGCCGCCCCACGCCCCAGCCTTGGCGCGCAAAGGCATCAGCGGATTGGATCTCGAAGCGCGTGACCTGCGCGCGGTGCTCGGCGTCCCGTTCGGGCTTCGACATGCGTACGCCTGAGGGGGCATCGCGACGCACCTGGTGGTTTCTCACCAGCAGATCCAGCGGCTCTCCGGCGCGAAGTCGCTCACCGCTGCCCACGCCGCCATTGCTCCCGCCACTCACGCCGAGGTGCGTGGCGATCAGCAGGTCCGCAGGCGGCCGACGCTTGACCGGGGGCGGGGGCGGCGGGGGCGGCGGAAGAACCTGGCCGCCTGAACCCTTGACCACCGGAACCGGGTTAAAGAAGCCGCCGCCGTAAAAGCCATTGCCGAAGCCGGAGTTGGGGTCCCAGCACCATCCCGAGTCGTTTTGCAGCCACGATCCGAAGTGGTAGGGCGCCCAACCCCATGCGTACGAGCTGACCCAGGTATTGCCGAGGACCGGGTCAAAGAACCAGCTGCCGCCGCTGAACGGACTCCAGCCTGCGCCCATCCCGGACGGCGACCAACAGCCGCGGTTCCACGACCCTGCCCCGGTCAACTCGGCCATGCCGTAGCGCACCGAGTTCGCGCCTTTGCCAAACGCCTTGGCATGTTCGAGCGCCTTATCGCGCGACCGGCTCCACTGATCCCAGTCGTCGCTGGTACGGTCGCGGCTCAGCGCGGCCGATTGCTGATTGAGGAGAGTAAGCGATTCATTGCGCCCCAACGCATACGGACGACCGCCGGAGATCACCGTCGCTTCACCGCCATTGACGTGGATGTCGGAGCCGCCGGAGGAGAGGCTGGCGCGGAATTCCAATTTGTTGTTGCCGGCCCGCACACTGCCCTGCGGGGTGTCCAACTGGAAGCCCTCCGCGTCGTGACCGCGCAACTCAACCAGGGTCGTCCCGCGGTCAAGCCCGACTTCGGTCAACCGCTCGCCGTTCTCCAGCGCCAAGGTCTGGAAGCTCAGCTGGCTCTCGGGGATCAGCCGCAAGGTGGAACCATCTTCGAGTTCGAGTTCTGCCCGCGCGTCCGCACCGGTGCGCACTTGATCGGACTCCGAGATCGGCGCGTTCAGCAGAGCGGGTTGCCAGCCGCGGCCGTCCTGCAGATTCAACTGCACATCGCCGCTGGCGAGGCTGACCCGCACGATTCGCACATGCGAACGCTGCGCCACGACGGGAAGACAGAGAAGCAGGGCCGTGCCAAGACCCGGAACCAATCGACGGAGCGACGTCATGCCGCCTCCTTGCACCTAGAGAGACTTAGTTTGATTCTCGCGTGCCGGCAGGCAAAGTCAAGCCGCCGAGCGCCAGAGTTGGCCTTCTGACAATGTGCGACGGCGCACAAGAGGTGGGGAGTGGAAGGTAGGGAGTGGGGGCGTCGAGCGTGAAGCGTGGGCGATAACCGCCCACGCTCCACCTCCGCGCCCCCACGGGGCTACACTGGAACCATGCAGCGCTGGTCTCATGTTCTAGGGTGTCTTCTGGCGTTCGCCGGGATGGCGATGGCGCAGGACGTCGTTCTGTTCAAAAACCCTTATCCCGCCCCCGCCTTTCAACTGCACACTTTCGACGGGAAGGTTCTGGACGTTCCGTCGCTGCGCGGCAAGGTCGTTTTGCTGAACTTCTGGGCCACATGGTGCGGGCCGTGCCGAGCGGAGATTCCCGAGCTGATCGAACTGCAGCACAAGTACGCGGGGCGCCTGCAGATCGTGGGATTGTCCATTGACGAGACCGCGCCCACGTTTGTGAAGCAGTTTGCGGCTCGCATGGGCATCAACTACCCGGTGGGGATGGCGGGTCCCGCGATTCAGCGGGCGTTTGGGGGGATTACGGCGGTTCCCACCACCGTGGTGCTCGACACGCTCGGCCAAGTCGTGCAGCGCAATCGAGGACAGGCGCCGCTCTCGGTCTTCGAAAATGAAGTACGGGCTCTTCTGAGCCTTCCGGTCGACGTCAAGGTGGTTCGCTATGACCAGCTTTCGCCGAACGGGCGGGTTGGCACGACGCAGATTCCGGGCTTGGAAGAAGACTTCAAGCAACTCACCCCGGCGCAGCGACAGACGGCGCTGGCGCGCTTGAACAGCCAAGCCTGCACCTGTGGTTGCGAACGATCGCTGGCCAGTTGCCGCGTGGAAGACCCCTCCTGTGGCTACAGCCTGCCGCAGGCCAAGGCGGTGCTGAGCGAGATTCGCGCGGCGAAATAATCCGAAGGGCGAGGGCCGAAGGCCGACGCGCCGCTCGCTTCGCGGCCCCCCTCACTCCGCAGGTTCGATGCGGTAATTCGGCGCTTCCTTGGTGATGATGACGTCGTGGACGTGGCTCTCGCGCAGACCGGCGTTGGAGATGCGTGTAAAGCGGGCCTTCTCCTGCAGCTCGGCGATGGTGCGGCAGCCGCAGTAGCCCATGCCGGCGCGCAGGCCACCGACTAGTTGCAAGACCAAGGCCGAGAGGGGCCCTTTGTAGGGGACGCGACCCTCGATGCCTTCCGGCACCAGCTTGTTGCTGCGGTTCCCCTCGGCCGGCGTATCGCGCAGTTGTGAATAGCGGTCGGAACCGGCGGCCATGGCGGCGATCGAGCCCATGCCGCGGTAGCCCTTGAAGGACCGGCCTTGATACAGGATGATCTCGCCCGGGCTTTCATCGGTGCCGGCCAAAAGGCTGCCGATCATCACCGCGCTGGCGCCGGCGGCGATGGCCTTGGTGACGTCCCCGGAGTACTTGATGCCGCCGTCCGAGATGATGGGAATGCCGGTGCCTTTGGCCGCGCGTGCCGCCTCGGAGATGGCCGTGATCTGCGGCACGCCGGCGCCGGTCACCACGCGCGTTGTGCAGATCGAGCCGGGACCAATGCCCACCTTGATGCCGTCGGCGCCGGCGCAGATCAGATCGCGGGCGCCGTCGAAAGTGGCGACATTGCCCGCCAACACGTCGATGTGCGGCAGGTGCTTCTTGACCAGGCGTAGGGCCTCGCAGACATTGGCGGAGTGTCCGTGCGCCGTGTCGATGGCCAGCACGTCCACTTTTTGCTTGGCCAACTCCTGGGCACGCTCAAGAAAGTCTCCGGTCGCGCCGATGGCGGCGGCGCCCCGCAGTCGTCCTTGGCTGTCTTTGGCGGCCAGCGGATACTTCAGTTTTTTCTGGATGTCTTTGACGGTGATCAGGCCCTTCAGCACGTAGTGGTCGTCCACCACGAGCAACTTCTCGACGCGGTGGCGGTGCAGGATGGCTTCCGCGTCTTCGAGCGTGGTCCCGACCGGCACGGTGATGAGGTTGTCCTTGGTCATCACGTCGCGCACGGCGACCTCCGTGCGGCTCTCAAAGCGCAGGTCGCGATTGGTCAGGATACCGACCAATTTGCCGCCCCGCGTGACCGGCACGCCGGAGATTTTGTACTTCTTCATCAGCTCCAGGGCATCGCCGATCTTCTGATCGGGGTCGACCGTAACCGGGTCGACGATCATGCCGCTCTCCGAGCGCTTGACCATGTCGACCTCTTCCGCCTGACGCTCGATGGACATGTTGCGGTGGATGATGCCGATGCCGCCCTGCTGGGCCAGCGCAATGGCGAGGCGGGCCTCGGTGACCGTGTCCATGGCGGCCGAGAGGATGGGAATGTTGAGAAGGATATTGCGGCTGAGGTTGACGACGGTTTCCACCTGGTCGGGCAGCAAGTCGGAGTAGGCCGGCTGCAGCAGAACGTCGTCGAAGGTCAAGGACTCGGGTACCGGGAACTCAATCATGGTTCTCCATCAGCGTCCACTCGGCTTCAAGTGAGAATCTACTATTCTACCTGTGGGCCACAGCGCGGCCAAACAGCAGCGGGAAAGGACGGTACGACGATGGATATGGGACTCACAGGGCGGGTGGCCATCGTGGCGGCGTCCAGCACGGGGTTGGGGCGGGCGGTGGCCGAGGGTCTGGCCGCCGAGGGCGCGCATCTCGCCCTCTGTTCGCGGAGTTTGGCCAAGCTGGAGCCGACGGCGGCGGCCATCGCGCACCGCTCCAAGGGTCGCGTCATGGCGCGGGCGGTCGACGTGACCGATGCGGCGGCGGTCGAGCAGTTCGTGCAGGCGGTGGTGGCCGAGTACGGGCGCCTCGATATCTGCGTGACCAATGCCGGCGGCCCTCCCGCCAAGAATTTTGCCTCCACCACCCTCGCCGAGTGGCGGGCAGCCTGCGAGCTGAACCTGCTCAGCCACGTCAGCTTCGCCAAAGCCGTGCTGCCGTACATGCAGCGCGCCCGCTGGGGCCGCTTCCTGATGATCACTTCGGTGGCGGTAAAGCAGCCGATCGACGGCCTGATCCTTTCCAACGCGGTGCGCAGCGCGGTGCTGGGGTTGACCCGCAGCCTCGCCAACGAGTACGGCAGGGACGGTGTGCTGGTCAACAACGTCTGCCCCGGCTACACCCTGACCGAGCGCCTGACGGAGCTGGCCAAGGTGAAAGGTTTGGCCAGCGGCAAAGACCAGGAAGCCAGCTACCGGGAATGGGCGGCGATGACCGCCCTCGACCGACTGGCCGAACCGCGCGAGTTTGCCGACGCCGTCGTGTATCTGGCCTCGGAACGCGCCAGCTACATCACCGGGCAGTCGCTGCTGGTGGACGGCGGCTTCTACAAGGGGACGGGGTGAGCCGCGCAAGCGGATCTGGTCTTAAGAATAGGCACCGCGCGCCGGTTAGGTCGTTTACGTCGAGCCGTTCCACCTTCCCGCTGCATCGATGAACAGGTGTCCCGGTACAACCGCAAGAAGGGCAATCGACTTCGCGCCGACGCTGCCTTGAATGCAGCCTCTTGCTTGAACAAATTCGAGTGTTGCATGAACAGGGGCACATCTAAACCAATTCCACATGAGCGTTCGATTGTGGGCTTTTTGCGCTGTCCCGACCCTGCACTTAGCACGCACAAGAGAGGCTGCTTGCAGAACCGCTTGGACAGGTATAGCGTTGGGGACGCAGGAGGATCGCGGGGGGAGTCCTAATTGTCCACCCCGAGGAGGCCCTCGGACTGCTGACCGTCAGAACCGCTTTACCGACGCTGACTTCTGGGAGGCTGGCAACCCCGGCGTTACTTTCGTTCACCCCTAATTTCGCGCGCGTGGTCCGCTTCGCAAGCCTACGGGTTTAGTGTGCCGCCTCCCCGGAGGCCACCAAAATGCCTGAGACGATTTTTTTCAGAGTCGGAAGCGAAGATCGAATTCAACTCGCCGACTTCATTGAAGCGCTCAAGAAGTTCCTCGGTATTTTGCGCGACCTTGACTCGGCTATTTCGGAGGAGCCGTCCAGCCACATTCGATGGGAGGTGGCGGTGCTCCAAAAAAACAGCCCGCCCCTGGTTGGCATCACACCGACGCCAAGGCGGCTCCACGTTCCAGGACTGAGTGAGCAGATCGAAGCGCAGCTGATCGAGAACACCCGATCTCTAACGTACAGGGGCCAACGCAACAAGTTCATGCCCGATTCTGCCTTGCAGAAAATGAAATCCATAGCTATAAAATCCGAGCGGATTGGTCCAATGGCTATATACGTGGGGGCCGAGGGCGTGGGAGAGCTTAGAACAGAGATTAACTCGGTTACTTTGGGGAGAGTGCGAGAGCTGACCGATCCAAAATTTGAAGGGTTTGGCTCAATCGTCGGCAGCCTCGATTCGATTTCGGTGCATAAGGGAAATGAGTTTCGCGTTTGGGACAAGAGCACCGGCAAGCCCGTGCGATGCTTGTTCCGGCCAGTCGACTTAGACCGCGTTAAGGAGCTGCTAAAAAAAACCATGATCGCTTCCGGCATTGTGCATTCCAATAGCGCGGGTGTGCCAATCGCGATGGACGTTGAAGAATTGCAGCTTGTGAATGCCGCGGAAGTGCCGAAGCTTGAAGACATTGCCGGCTTAGTGGAGGACTTCACGGAAGGAAAGTCTCTAAAAGCCTACATGGAAGAGTTGTCGGATGAGTGAGCGCAAAAAAATTTACTGGGATTCGAGTTGCTTTATCTGCTTGCTGAACAAATCCTCAGAAGCGGATCGCATGGCGGCTTGCACCGACGTGATGAGGCACGCACAGGGCGGCGAGTTCGATATTGTGACGTCGACATGGACGATCGTTGAGGTTATTCGCCCAAAAAAGAAGCTCGGCGATGTGCCAGCCCTGCCGGAATGGTCCGAATTGGCATTCGAGGCGGTCCCTCAATGCCAAGGACAAGTCAGACGTCTGTGGGACTATTTCCACCGGAACACGAACGCACCCAGCCAGAAACTTACGGAGGTACAAATTGCGGCGATCGACGCCATGTTCAGCTGGCCATGCATAAAATTGGCGTATTTGGATCAGAGAATCGCGTCGAGAGCGGTCGAACTAGCGCGAGATCATGAACTGAAACCCCCTGACGCTGTACATGCAGCAACGGCAATTCTCAATAAGGTCTCCGAATTGCAGCGGTGGGACAGGGACTTCAACCGAGTGGCCGATCTAGTGAGGGTGGCAGAGCCAACAATAATTACACAGCAGCAAGACCTTATCGAAGGCTTCAAAAAGCCGCTGCTGGCGATTCCGGCAGATGCGGAATCGTAAAACATGGATCGGCCGTTAGGGTTTGTTGAACCAAGAGCAAAGCGGCCCCCGAACGGTGGCCGCTGAGTTGGTGCCCGAGACCGGACTTGAACCGGCACGAAGCTTTCACTTCAAGGGATTGTTAATGGCTGCGGTTTCCCTAGCCATTAGGCAATCCCTAGCGTCTACCAATTTCGCCACTCGGGCCTGAAACGATTATACGCAGTCTGGGTGCTTTAATACCCAAGCGTGCCTGTCGTTCACGGCCCTCAGGCGCGGATTGCTTCGATCTCCAGATATTCGCCGGGCACGCGCGTCGAGCCATCACTGGCCAGGTTGTTTTCCGTCCAGACCTTGATCAGGGCGTCGCGCAGGGCCTGCTGGCCGGCGGCGTCGAGGTGCTCGAAGGCGCGCTGCGTGGGGCCGAAGTACTTGCGGAAGTAGTCCACCACCTCGGCCGGCGGAAACGGATAGTGGAAGTCGCAAAGACGCGGGGTGCAGCGGATCGCGCGCGCTCCCGCGCCCAAGCGTTGACGGACGGTGGCTTCTTCGCCCCACAGCGTGGGCGGCGGCACGCCGGGCGGGGGCGGCACGTGCTGCGAGGTGATGCGGAACATGGTTCCGACGAACCCGGTCGGGGTCCAGTTGCCCATCGCCACCCGCCCTCCGGGCTTGCAGACGCGCAGCAATTGCGCCGCGGTGAGTTCCGGGCGGGGCGCAAACATCGCGCCAAACATGCTTAACACCACGTCGAATTCGCCGTCCGGAAAAGGCAGTGCTTCCGCGTCACCTTCTTGAAACGTGATGGCCAGGCCCTCGGCCGCGGCCCGCTGGCGGGCTTGCTCCAGCAGGTTGGTCGCGATATCGACGCCGGTGACTGTGGCGCCGGCCCGCGCTGCGGGCAGGGATTGATTGCCAGTGCCGCAGGCCACATCCAGGACCCGCATGCCGGGCTTGAGGCCCAGCCGGTTGACGAAGTTGGCGCACTCCTGTTCGGCAAAGCGCGCGATCTGGCCGAAATCGCCGGCCATCCAGGTGGAACGCATGCGCGCCTTGAGAGCGCTGAAATCCGGAGTCGTTGCCATGTGGTTCCTCGCTTACCGCTGACTCAGCAACGGTTAAAAAAACATCCGGCCCTTGTGTTGTCCGATCAGGATCTGGAACAGGCGATGCGCCATCAGTTCGTGCAGCGAGCCCAGCTCGGCATTGGCGGCGGCCAGCGCATTGGCGTCGAAGCTTTTGATGCCGGACCCCTTGCGCAACGCCGCGGTCGCCTCCTGGATGACCGGATCGGTCGAGACCTCGCCAGCCATCTCCCAGAGAGTGATGAAGCGGTCCACCGCGGTCGGGAAGCTGATCGAGAACACGCCGTGTGCGCTGGTGGTGCGGGGCGGTTTGAAGTCGAGGTTGAACGGACCCTGGTAGCCGTGACTGCGCAGCAGCACCAGCACACACAACCAATCGAGCGGGTTGACCAGGCCGATGGCGAGGTCGACGTCGTGCTTGAGGCGGTAGCCGTCGTTGATATCGAAGTGAAACAGCTTGCCGGCCATGAGGGCGCGGGCGAGGGCGGCGCGCGGCGCGGCGCCCCACATCAGCTCGTGCAGGTACTCCGGGTTGACGCCCACCATCTCGGGATGCGTGAGCTTGCCGGAGGCGATGAAGGACAGCATGGCGTCGGTGGTGGGCAGCAGGATCTCCGCCTGCGGCTCAAACGGCTTGGCCTCGAGGCAGTGCTTCAGAGTGGGTCGGTTGTGCTGCTTGGCGAGCTTGATGTCCGCCTCGCAGGCGGCGTTGAGGGACTCGGCATACCAGTTCAAAACCTGCACTTCGTCGATCGCGCCCTGCATCATGTAGCCCAGCGTTCC
Source organism: uncultured Acidobacteriota bacterium (assembly GCA_937898755.1). GTDB lineage: Bacteria > Acidobacteriota > Terriglobia > Terriglobales > SCQP01 > CALEJU01. The sequence goes on from CALEJU010000003.1 coordinate 93,825, forward strand.
CGGCCAGTAGACGGCGAAGCGGGCGCCCATCTCGTGCCCGATGCGCACCGTGTTCTCGACCCGCTGCCGGGCATAGGCACGGACCTCCGGAGACTCGGCCGCCGGGCCACCGGCCCAGACGGCATGGTGAAAGGTCTCGCAGGTCACCATTGAGCAGCCCACGCCGTTGGCCTGCAACTCACCTCGGATGCGCGCCAGAATCTCGTCCTGTCGCGGCGTCATCAAGTCCTCGGTGGGGATCACATCGGTATCGTGCGTGGTCCAGTGGGCAATCCCAATCTTGCCGAACTCCTCGATGACGGTGGCCGTGCTGACCGCTGGACGAGTGGGAGCGTGGAACAGGGCGTGTCCCGGATAGGCGGCGGCCCACTGCGGGCCGCTGATGAAGTATTTCCGGCGGACGGCCGGGGTGTAGCTGCCCCCGCAGGCCGCGGTCAAGCGATCCACCAGGGAGAGTTGTTCTTGCGGCGTAACCGGCACGGCGAAAACCTCACAGATTCCGGGATGTGGCACGGGCAAGCGCGCCCGCTGCATTGTACACGGCGGGCTGGGGAGGCATTCGAAGGGAGGGAGGACGGGATTCGGGAGGAGGGACTGTCTCTTATACACATCTGACGCTGCCGACGATCTTACGCGTGTAGA
>CALEJU010000004.1 GCA_937898755.1 uncultured Acidobacteriota bacterium
ATCTCAGTCTCTCCATCCCGAAAAGACCATTTACACAAAAATCTTTACACCCTCATGTGACGAAGGATCTGTGCCCCGCACTCTTTCCCATCTTCCCAACTCCTGTTTTTCCGTGCTCGCTTCAGCCCTGGCTCCACATCTTCACCTCTCTTCCCTTTCTCCCTTCCTCCATTTCTTCCCTCCTGTCGTTGCATCTTTTCCTCTCATCTCCGCCATCCCCGTCTTCCCTTGTTACACTGCCAAGAGGAACCTTTCATGGCACTTGCTCCCGGTCTCTACGCTCATTTCACCACCACGCAGGGTAACTTCACCGTCCGTCTCTTCGAAACGGAGGCGCCCAAGACGGTGGCCAACTTTGTCGGCCTTGCCGAAGGCAGCAAGGAATTCGAGGACCCCAAGACCGGCATGAAGACGAAGCGACCGTTTTATGACGGCTTGGTCTTCCATCGCGTGATCCCCGATTTCATGATCCAGGGCGGCGATCCGCTGGGCACCGGCACGGGCGGCCCGGGCTATCGCTTCGGGGACGAGTTCCATCCCAGCCTGCGGCACTCCGAGCCCGGCTATCTTTCGATGGCCAACTCCGGGCCGGGCACCAACGGCTCGCAATTCTTCGTCACTGTTTCGCCCACGCCGTGGCTTGACAACAAGCACTCCATCTTCGGCAAGGTGGTGGAGGGCATGGACGTCGTCAACAAGATCTCTCTGGTGGATAAGAACGGCCGCGACCAGCCTTTGAAGCCGGTCGTCATGCAAAACGTCAAGATTGAGCGCATCGCCTGAAGGTGTGTCTCAATCGCGCCGGCGGCAGGGTGCACGCGATGAAAGCGGACGGCCCGTGGCAGGCGCATCAGCGTCATGGATCTCTTGACTCCCAAATTGCGATTTCAGTTGAACCAGCTCCGCAGTCGTTGGGAGCGCTGGCTGGGCTCCGCCCAGCAGACCAGCCAAGCGGTGTTCACCGAGCAGAAGATGTGTCCCGCCTGCCGCGCCCTGGTGGAGCGTGGCGACCGGCAATGCCCTTATTGCGGTGAACCGCTGCGCGTGCTCGGAACCGGCCCGACCGCACGCATCCTGTCGCGCGTGGTGCCCACCGATACGCCCTTGAGCGCGCTGCTTCTGCTGGTCAATCTGCTGATGTTCGGGGTTGAGGTCGCGCTCAGCGGCGGCAACCTGCTGCGCGTCTCGGGCCGCGCCACCAGCATCGGCGCCAGCGCCCCGATGGGATACATCCTGCTCACCCATCAGTACTGGCGCTGGGTGACCGGCATGTTCCTGCACGGCGGTCTGCTGCACATCGCCTTCAACATGTGGGCGCTCTTTGATCTCGGGCCGCTGGTCGAATCCGCCTACGGCCGCGCCAAGTTCCTGCTGGTCTTCATCGCCTCTGGAACAATCGGAAACATTGTCGCCAGCTCCTTCGGGCACCTCACGGTGGGAGCCTCCGGCGGCCTGTTCGGACTGCTGGGTGTCATGATCACCTACGGCAGCCGACGTCACGATCAGTTCGCACAGCAGTTGCGTTCCCAGGCGCTGCGCTGGGCCATCTACGCGTTTGCCATGGGCATTATGCTGCCCGGTACCGACAACTTCGCCCACCTCGGCGGCGTGCTGACCGGCGTCGCTTTCGGCTGGCTGGTCAGCGACCATCCGCCGCTGACCGAGGGCAGCATCCGCTTCTGGCAGGCCGTGCAGTGGAGCACGTTCGGCATCATCGTGGCCTCGTTCGCCTTGATGGCCGTCGCGCCCCCGGCATGATGGACGCTCACGCGTCGGTCACGCGGACGCTGGCCACCCCAGTAATCTAGAGCGGGAGGCGGTTGGGGCTCTGCTTCGATGGCGGGTTCATCCTTCCTCATCGATGTCCTCTTTTCCCTTCCCCCCTGCTTCGGCCACCGGCCCCGAGCATGATCGGAATATTCCCCCCTCCCAGCCGATTGCATCAGGTATGCCGCCTTGCAATGGCGGTCTGGCGTACCGGGCGGCCTTTTATTCCATGTAACGTTTTTCCGCCCGGTTCGTCAGTAACGGTGGGACTCTGCCGAGCCCCCACGAGGAGACCTGCGCGTGCATACCATTCCCTTGCCGGCGCTTGCCGTGCCGCTGCCCCCGGTCGCGGTGGGCGGAACGTCTGCGGCGTTGCCTCACACTCCGGCACTGCCCGCTTCCCTGCGCGACATGCCGGGCCTGCAGTTGCAATTTTCCAAGGGGGCGGTGCTGTTCCGTCCCAGCGAACCGGCGGAAACGCTTTTTCTCGTCCGCCAAGGCCGGGTCAAACTGGCACGCGTGGCCGATGATGGCCGCGAGAGCGTGATCGATATTCTCTCCGTCGGGGACACCTTCGGCGAGCTGGCGCTCTTCGGACAGCGCGTCCGCCACGAACAGGCCAGCGCCCTCGACGACGTCGCGGTGACGCGTTGGGGCGTCGAGGAAGTGCGCCGCGTGTTGCAGACCGACCCGCAAATGGCGACATGGCTTGCCGGGCTGCTGGGACAGCGCCTTGAGGCCGCCCGCGACCACGTGCAGACCCTCTCCTTCGACCCCATCCCCAAGCGGCTGGCACGCGTCCTGCTCGAGCACGTGCGGCGGTTCGGAACCGGCCGGCAGGACGGCTGGGTTCGCATCCTGCCTCTCACCCACGAGGCGCTGGCGCAGCAGGTCGCCACCTCGAGAGAGATTATTACCCACTACATGATCGAGTTCCGTGAACGCGGCATTCTGCAGTACTCGCGCAAGGCCATTGACGTGCGCCCGGACCAGCTGACTGCGTTGCTACGTTAAACGGCAACGACAACCTTTCGCGACGGGCAACTCACGACTGGGGTGGGCGCATCCAACGCGCCATACTTCATGAGACGTCCCCTCCTCTTCCCCCCGGACGAACCGGGTCGCGGCTACTGTTGTGATCGCTGCGGGCAGAATTTCCACACCGAGGAACACGGTGACGTCTATCGCGCCTTGGAAGCCTTCAACGCGCACGCCTGTGAAGCGAACCCCTCCACCCAGGACGCTCGGATCGCCTGACGGGTGCAAGAGCGTCGCGCGTGAAGCGCATTTCTGATTCACCGCCCACTGCCCACCATCTACCGCCCACAACTGCAACACTCCACGCTCCGCGTTTTTTCATCAGCCCCGCATCACCTTGGTGTAAATCTGCGCCGCGCACGCGACGTCCCAGATGGCGAGGCCGGTGGATTTGAAGAGCGTGATCTGGCGTGGGTCCTGACGTACGGCGTGAGCGGTCACCACGGAAGGGAGTTCCTCGACGCGATCCCAGAGGTCCGCTTCCAGCCCCAGCTCGCCAGCTTCCAATCGCGCCTGGTCTTTTGCGTCCACGACCAGCCGGTCGCAACGCCGCACGGTACCCGGTTCCAACTCGCTGCGCTTCAGGTTGTTGGCGCCCACGGCGTTGATGTGCATGCCTGGCACGACGGCGTCGTCCGGCAGCACCGGCTCGCCGGAGGTCGTGGCGGTCACGACGATATCGGCTCCCAGCACGGCGGCGCGGGCGTCTTCGGCAGCCGTGGCATCGAGGTTCAGCCGGCTGCCCATGTCGCGAGCGAAACGCGTTCGCGCTTCAGGGTTGCGGCTGTAGACGCGTAGCTGCCGGATGGGGCGCACGGCGCAGACCGCTTCGACTTGGCTCTCCGCCTGCCAGCCCGTGCCGAGCACCGCCAAACTCGTCGCCTCAGGGCGTGCCAGCAGGCGCGTCGCCACCCCGGTGGCAGCTCCCGTGCGCCGCTGCCCAAGCCGATTCGCCTCGAAGAACGCCAGCGGACGGCCGTCACGGCCATCATAAAGTCCCACCACGAAGTGGGCCCCGGAGGTCCCGGTGCTGTAGACCTTGAACCCTAGGAACCATCGTCCGCCGTACATCAGGCTGGCTTCCATGGCGTGCAGCCCGGCTTGCTGCGGCGTAAAGACGCGCCGCCGCGGCAGGTTCTTGCCCCCCTGTTCACCCAGGGCGCGCATGCTGCACTCCACCGCGGCAATGGCGTCGGTGATCGGAAGGAGCTGGTCAACTTCGGTCTCGGTAAAAAACAGCATGGCTCTACTTGTCCAACCTCACGCTCACCCAAGTCCAGTCGTGTTCGTGCGCCTTTCCACTTTCCACTTTCCACTCTTCACTTTTCACTCGCTACTTGATTTTCAACCCACCTCGACGAGCCCGTACCGCCGCTGGCGTCGCTGCTGCATGTACTGCAGCAGGCGCTGCTGTTCTTCAAGCGGCGCGGAGTCGAGGAAAATGCGCGCCTCGTCGCGCGCCCGTTCCATGATCTCCTGATCGCGCAGCGGCTGGGCAATGTCGAAGACCGGCATCCCGCTTTGCCGCGTTCCGAAGAACTCTCCCGGACCGCGCAGCTTGAGGTCGAGTTCGGCCAACTGGAAGCCGTCCTCGGTCTGCTCAACGGCTTCGAGGCGCCGCTGCGCCACCTCGCTGACCTCCGCCCCCGGCACCAGGAAGCAACTAGAGCGCACCGCCTTGCCGTCCGGACGCGGGCGCCCCACACGGCCGCGCAGCTGGTGCAGCTGCGCGATCCCAAACCGCTCGGCCTGCTCGATCACCATCACGGTGGCGTTCGGCACATCCACACCGACCTCGATTACGGTGGTCGCAACCAGGATCCGAATCTCGTTTTTCTGGAAGGCGTGCATGATGGCATTCTTCTCGTCCTCCTCCAGTCGGCCGTGCAACAGCCCGACGCGGAACTCGGGAAACACCGTACGCAGCACCGCCGCCATCTGGATGGCGGGCTTCAGGTCGTGCGTCTCCGCCTCTTCGATGACCGGATAGACAAAGTACGCTTGCCGCCCTATTTTCAACTGCTTCCGGATGTATTCATAAAGATCCACGCGACGCGATTCCGGCACCACGCGCGTGGTGATTGGGAGCCGGCCGGGCGGCAGTTCGCGGATCAGGCTGACGTCCAAATCACCGTAGAGAGAGAGCGCCAAGGTACGCGGAATGGGCGTGGCGGTCATCACCAAAAGATGGGCGGGCGCCTCGCCCTTCTGCATCAGATGGAAGCGCTGCAACACGCCAAAACGGTGCTGCTCGTCCACGATGACCAACCCCAGGCGGTGGAGCGCATGTTTGCCCTCGAGCAGCGCCTGCGTCCCGATAGCCAGGCAGGGTCCCGGGGGTGAGACGCTGCGCCGCCGGGTCCCTCCAGTGACCAGGCGGACATCGTATTGCGGCAGGCGCTCCTTGGCTTGGAAATAGTGTTGCGCCGCCAGAATCTGGGTGGGGGCCATGAGGGCGACCTGGTAGCCGTTCTCCATGGCCACCACGGCGGCCTCCAGCGCCACAATGGTCTTGCCGGAGCCGACGTCACCGTGCAGCAGGCGGCGCATGGGGTGGCCGCTGCCCAGGTCCTCGACGATTTCCTTGAGCGCCCGTTTCTGCTCGCCGGTGGGATGGAACGGCAGCATGCGCTTGAGCTTCTCGCGCAAGGCGGCGTGCACCTCCATCTTGAGACCCGCCTGGCGCTGCGCCTTGCGGCGCTTGAGCTCCAGCCCGGTCTGGATATAGAACAGCTCCTCGAAGATGAGCCGCACATGCGCCGGCGTCCGCGCGGCGAGCAACGCCGAGGGCGAGGCGCCATCAGCGGGAAAGTGCGCGGCCTCGAGCGCGGCGCGGCGTTCCAGCAATCTCAGCCGCTGTCGCACCGAAGCGGGTAGCGGGTCGGGCAGCGCCGCGGGCCCGGTGGTGGGCAGTTGCTCCAACGCCCGCGCGATGAGGGCGCGGATGCGCCCACTCCCCATGCGGCCGCGTCCCATTGCCTCGTAGATCGGGACGATACGCCCCAGCTTGAGCGACTGCAGGGATTGGTCGCGCTGGTCGCGCTCGGTGATCAGCTCGAACTCCGGTTGTCGCATGGCGAGCCGCCGGCCCTCGCTCTCGACGCGTCCGTAGAGCGCCAGCATCTGTCCGGCACGGAAGCGGTCGCGCAGGTAGTCGGCGTGAAACCAGGTGCAACGCAACGTCCCGCTGCCGTCCTGCACCGTCATCTCGAGCATGCTCGAGCCCTTGCGGGTGCGCAGCATCCCCACCAGTTGCACCTGGGCCAGCAGCGTCGCCGTCTCGCCGGGTATGAGCTGGTTGATGCTGCGCAAATGCGTGCGGTCTTCATAGCGGAAGGGCAGGTAGTGCAGCAGGTCCTCGATGGTGCGCAGCCCGCGGCTCTCGAAGACGGTGGCCAACTGCTCTCCCACGCCCTTGAGGTAGCGCAGCGACGTCTCCGCCGTCAGGGGCCTGGGGGCCGAAAAAGCAGGCCGCGACGCCGGAGACGGAGTGGGAGGCGATGGGGACATGCGCGATCAGCCACTGTGACCGATTCCCAAGCACAGCGCAAACCCCGTGGGTGAGGGTCAAGCGTGAGGCGTGGAGGGTGGGGCGAAACCGATGGGCGGTGCGGCGCCACGCGAAGATGGATTGCACGCTCCACTCTTCTTTTCCACTTTCCCCTGTCCACAATTCCTTGTGTTTCCCGCTATCCTGACCTTGCCGATGGGCAAGCGTCTTCAAGCTCGCCAGCTTTTCGCCGAGGCGCTCGCCGAGCTCGCCCCCGCGCGATTGCTGGAGGCGCAACTGCGCTGCGATGGGCGGACGCTGCGTTTGCCGGACGCGGTGATCGAACTGCCATCGCGCCTTCTGATTCTGGCTTTCGGAAAGGCAGCCAACGCCATGGCGCACGCCTGGCAACGGATCACGTCGGATTACACCGGTCAGGTCGCGGGCGTGCTCTGTTCGCCCGATCTGGCGCCAGACCCGGAAGGCTGGCAGACGTTTCGAGGGGGGCACCCAGCTCCGAATATCGCCAGCCAGCTCGCGGCGCAAGCCATGCTGCGCGCCGCGCGCGAGCTGCAGACCCCGGCGCTGGTCGTCTACTTGATCTCAGGCGGCGGCTCGGCGCTGGTCGAGACTCCGCTCGATGTCTCGCTGGCCAACCTACAGGCGACCTATCAAGCCTTGGTGGGCGGCGGCGCCCCCATTACGGCGATGAACGCGATCCGCAAACACCTCTCCGCCTTCAAGGGGGGGCGCCTGGCGCGAGCCGCGCAGCGCGATGGGATACGACAGCTCTCGTTGATCCTCTCCGACGTGCCGCCTGGTGAGTTGGATAGTGTCGCCTCCGGCCCCACGCTTCCCGACCGCTCAACCGCCGACGACTGCTACCAGCTTCAGGAGCAGTGGCAGTTCCCCTTGCCCCCGCGTGTCGGCCAGGTGTTCCGCGAACGACACTTGCAGGAGACGCCGAAACCCGGCGACCCGGCTTTCGAGCACGCCCACTGGCACCTGTTGGCGGACAATCACCAGGCCTGCAACGTGCTGGCGCAACACGCGAAGAAAGCCGGCTGGGAGCCGGTCATTGACCACGCAATGGATGAGGCCGAGGTCGGCGAGGCGGCCCTCTATTTGACCGATCGCCTCCACGAACTGCGCCGCGCCAACCCCCGCGCCTGCGTCATCGCCGGAGGAGAGGTACGCGTCAAGGTCACGGGCGCCAGCGGCCAAGGCGGCCGCAACCAGCAGTTCGCGTTGGAGTGCGTCCGCTACCTGCGAGACGACGAGACCGTTTTCAGCGCCGGCACCGATGGCGTGGATGGCAACAGCCGCGCCACCGGCGCCATCGCCGACGCCGGCACGGAAGCGCGGGCGCGAGCCGCCGGTAAAGACATCCAAGCCAGCCTGCAACACTTCGACGCCTATCCTCTTTTCGCTGCCCTGGGCGACGCCATTGAGACCGGCCCGACGAACAATAACCTGCGGGATCTGCGGCTGTTGTTCTAGAAGACGATGAGCAGTGATCGGTTGTCGGGATTCAGTTGTCGGAAACACGTCGTCGATCGCGCACATCGGGTCATCGGGTCGCGCCACCGACAACTGACAACCGAAATTCGATAACCTACTTCTGCTACAATTGAGACGTTTTCCCAGCGAAAACGCACGGTGGGTGTAGCTCAGTTGGTAGAGCGCTGGATTGTGATTCCAGTGGCCGAGGGTTCAAATCCCTCCACCCACCCCATCTCGCCGCCAGGCTTTGCCTTCGTTCCCGCCGTACCGACCTGCGGTCCCAAGTTTTCCAGCATTGACCCGCCCCAAGCTCGCAGGCCCCCCCCGCAGCCTGGAGTGCCCTCGCGAGTGAGTTGCGGGCATACCCGAGCCGTGTGACGCATCGCCGGGACCTGCCTGGACCGCCCGTAAGCAACCCGACTACCCTCTTTCGCCTCGCTGGATGGCGGGCAGATCGTGCACCAACTCCGCCGTCCAGGTGCGCACTGAGTTCCACGACACCAGGATCCGCCCGCAACGGCAGTTGATGTAGCTGCGATCGGGGACGATCTCCTGGTGCAGGGTCAAGTCCCAGACGCGCCCGCAAACGCAGGTGGTTTCGCCTTGGCTCGGCACATCAACACTCATGGCGTGACTCCTTTGGGAGATGGCGTTTCTAAGCAATCCAAATACGGCACGCGGCCTCTTGGATACTGTTCAAAACCCATGGCAAAAGGCGGCCTGTCCGCCTATGCCGCGGCGCTGCTTTCCCTGCGGCCGCGGTGGGCGGAGACGACTGCCATGGTCGCCACAATCGCGTTCGCCACCACCACCGGCACCACGCCCAGCGCCAGCCCGTAGGTGATCCATAAGCAGGCCGCCAGTGCTTGCACTTGCATCAGCGTCGCGCGACGCTTGCAGAAGTAGGACAGCGCAAAGACCGCCGTCGCCAACCAGCCGATCCACGTGATCATCGTCATGGTTCCCTTCCATTCAAGGCACCGTCGCCTCAGGCGACCAAGCCTTCGGGGGCGGCGTGGAACGTCAGCCAATCGGTGCGAATCTTGTTCCACTCCTGCAACGTCAGGCCGTGTGCGGAGAACAGTTCGCGGATCTCCGCTGTTTCCCACTGCAGAATGTCCTCGAGGATCGGCACCAGCACACTGAGCGCGTTCTCGCTGAGCACCGTGCGCCGCGCCACGCGCGTCAGGAACTTGGCCTCCGAGACGGCGATGGTGTAGCCATCGCACCCGTTGACGTGCTGCATGACGAAGAGGTCCGAGCTGCCATCGCCGATGTAGACGGTATGATCGGGACGGGTGTGCAGCGCCGTCTCCAGTGCCATCAGCACTTTCACCTTCCCGAAGCCCGCCGGCACGCGGTGAATGGCGCAGATCTCGCCGTTCGCCGCGTCGTACTCGAATTGCGTGCCGAAGATGTGGTCCGGCGCCACGATACCCTCGAGCGCCGACTGCACCACTTCCTGCGGCGACGCCGAGATCACATAAAAGGAAAACCGGGCGCTCGTGCCGTCTTCAGCCGACGCCGGGCGCTCCTCCTCCGGCACGACGGACGTATCGAGGCCCTCTTTGAGCGATTCCACCAGCAGCTTCACGTTCTGCTTCAGCCGGATCTTCTTGCCGGCCGCCACCAGGTGCTCGCGCCGCACCTGGCGGAACTCCGGGTCGTGCCGCAATAGGTAGTCAAGCTCCGCTCCCTGCTGTACCAGGCTGATCTTCGAGAGTCCCTCCACTTTCTCGGCGAAACTTGTAACGCCCAACATCTCGCTGAGCACCAATCCTGAATCGTTGAAACTCAACGTTTGATCAAAGTCGCTCGCGATCAAGTAATGCCGGTCTAATTCAGTTCGGGTGGACACAAAGTGTTCTCCTAAAGACGCTGGAGCGTCTGGAAGGCGGGGGTAAAGCCCCCGGCTCTCCCGTTAGTCCCTGCCTCGTGTGCCCGCGCTTGGCCGACACGTCGGCCGCTGCACGGACACGATGAGAGGGAGCCTGCAGCCGTCCGGTCGTTACTGCACCGGGTCGGACCGCCCTGGCGACGAAGTCAAGGTCGTAGGGGAGATAACGGGTACGCGGTGTGCGTGGCATCCGTGGGGGATGCTGTAATCAGTATGCCGCCCGCCCCACGCAATGCCAAATCGAAAGATTGGATTGGCCGGTGACGCCGGCGCGGCGGCTACACGCGCGAGCCTCGCCCCCCTCGGCGCTCCGGTTGGTCGCCGCCCCCGTATCCAGGTTCTGGCTGACGGGCGACCCCTTGCTCACTCCCGTCCGGACCGCACCGGACCGCCCGCAGGATTTTCGCAGGTTATTTCTCACCTCTCCGCCTGCCATCTCATGCCGACTCGGCGGATGCCTCGAAAGGGTTGGGCGGCGGGCTGAGGCTGGAAAGCGAACCCTGATGAGGCGGGGGAGAGCGGCGGGTCTTTGGGTTTTGGTTTTTGATTGTTCGTTATTGTGATCGAACGCGCGGAGGCCCAGCGTTACATCCTATGCGCCGTTCGTGCTGTCGCCGTCCCAGTTCGCGTTTACGGGGCGGCGGCTGAGCGGTTCTGTTGGCGGCTGTACACGGCTTGCGCGCCGGCAGCGATCAAGTGTTGGCGCAGAGTGCTGGCCGTCGTGAGGTGTTGCGGCAGAAGACCTAGAAGCAGTGCGCCCTGTCGCAGTTGGACTGCCAATTCCTGCACGTCGCCGGTGTGCATTCCCAACCGCACCAGCGCGGCAGTCACGTTTTCAGGGGTCGCATTGTCTCCGCCGCGCAGCGCAGTGGCGACCTCGCGGAAGGTCGAGGTCAGTCCCCCGCCGACCAGCACCGACCCCAGCCCGTGCACTGGGAACGCACCGAGCGCCGAGAGCCACTCCAACGGCCGTAGCTCATGCTGATATTGGTCCGCCAGGCATAACACCGAGACCTCGTCATCGCGGAAGCCAGAGGCGCGCAAACAGTTCAAGCCCTGCAGAAACGCGGCATAGGATGGAAACTTTCCAAACACAACCGGGAGCCGCGCCGGCACGTCGACGGCTTGGGGCTCGCCTCCGCCAATCGGGAAGGGTGCCTGCCCCGTCTCCCCAGGCGCGCGAGGTAGTGCAATCATGGGCGGCACCGCCTCCGACGCTCCTACCTCCATCGCCGCTAGGGGAGACGGGGAGGGGGCAGAGAACTCAGGGACCCGCCCGGCCGGCGCACACCGTGGAGCATTTTCCGGCACGCCGCATTGGATGCGAGCAGAGTCACTGGAGTTGGTCGCCTGAGGCCAGAATTGGGTGCGAGAGGGAGGAGCGATGAACAGTGGCGATGCGCGAAGCGGCGAGTCGTGAGCGAATGCAGCGACGCGCCACCCGCGCCGATAGCGATCGCGTGCCCTTCACTCGTCACTCGTCTCTCATCACTGCTCCCCGTCATAGTGCTCGCGCCAGCAGTGCGCCCGACAGCACTGCCGCCAACGACACCACGTTGTTAAGCGCCACGTTGGCCACCCCGGCGACCCAGCGCCCCTGCTCCCAGAGCGCGAACGTCTCGTAAGCGTAGCTGGAAAACGTGGTGTAGGCGCCGCAAAAACCGACCGCCACCAGCAATCGCCAGCGGGCATCCACCAGCACGCGCTCGGTGGTCCAAACCATGAAGAAGCCCAGCAGGAGGCTCCCGGTGATGTTGATCAGCAGCGTGCCGTAGGGCACCAACGAGCTGGCGCGGTTCAATAGCAGGGCCACGCAATAGCGCGCATAGGCGCCGGCCACGGCACCGAGAGCAATCAGCAGAAAGTTCGACATAGGCTCAGCGCGATCTCAAATTACTCGCGTCCCGACGAGCGTGATTCGCCCGACTGGCGCGTCTGCACGCGGGGCAAGTCCCACCCAAGCACCCCTGGCGCTTGGGTGGCTGCCTTCTGGCCGCTCCAACCTTTCCCAGACCATTTCTCGGCAGGCCGTTGACGATCCCGGCCCCACAGAACTCCCCCACGGCACGTGCTTCGACCTGCCCCCTCATGCGTGGCCGAGCCGCAACATCTCGACTTCCAAGATGGCGATCAGCCCGCCATCCAAACTGCCGTCGAACAGCGCTTTAAGATGCGGTAACACCTGCTGCACCTTCTCCTCCACATCCACCAGCGTGACCACGATGGGGGCGTCCGCGGAGCGTCCGAAGAGCGATGGGCGGTGAAGCAGGGTGCTGGCCCCGAAGCCCTCGATACCGCGGTACACCGTCACCCCCGCGATGCCCTCGTCGCGGCAGGCGGCGACCACCGCTTCATAGAGCGGCCGACCTGCGTACAGGTCGTTCTCTCCGAAGTGCAATCGCACCATCTGGGCGGGTCGTAGGGGGGTCATGCCTGCTCCCCTTTCGGTGCGCCGGCAGGCTCGGTGCGGTGCGTGTACTTGATCACTTCCACGTCCGATAGCACCAGCAGCCCCTCGGCGACCATCTCTTCAATCACCGGCAGATAGGCGCGAATCTTCGCTTCATCATCCACCACACTGAGCATCAGTGGGCAGTCATGCGACCAGGGGAGGCGACGCTCCTGATGCATGCGGCCGCTCGCCCCGTAACCCAAGATGCCACGATAAACCGTGGCGCCGGCCATGTCATGTGCGCGCAGGCTTTGGACGATGGCCTCGTGCAGCGGCTGCCCGTGCCACTGATCGCTCTCGCTGACGTAGATGCGCATCAGCTTGGCCTTGCCGCGCAACTCCCGGAACGCCAGCGGCTCCGGCGCAGGGGCGGGCGTGTGCGCCTGGGGCGCTTGCAGCACCTCCACCGGCTGTGCCGCGATCATCCCGTGGCCCACCAGCTCCCGCAGCTTGGGCAGGAGCTCCTGGACGCGCGCTTCACTCTCGATGAACTCAATCTTGATCGGCAAGTTGTCGCTGGCCTCGATCAGGGAGGCCGCCTGCAGGTGGCGGTCGGCGCCGAAGCCGGCGATGCCGCGTGTCACCGTCGCGCCCGCCACGCCGCGGTAGAACAGGAAATCGAGGACAAGGAGAAACGCGGCGCGATGGTGCGACTGCTCCGCCTCGCCCAGGTAGATCACCACCTTGAGAGCCGAGCCCGGTTTCAGCATGACGCCTCCCATGAAGACGAGACACGGACACGCAGGACCGCGGCATCCTCCCAGTGCGGAAGCGTGCCTTCACTTGGCTGGAGCGGCAGTGGAGAGTCAGGAGGCATGGCGAAGCACCGATTCGCCCGGCCCGCCGAAGAACACAGGTCTCCCCTGTCTCCGCTTTCCCGGCAGGAAGGCGTGTCCAGGAGTCATCTGCCCGCGCGTGGCGGGCGGTTTGAGGTGAACCCCAACACCTGGCCGATACTTCGGCTCCCAGCAGGCTACGCCGCAAGCGACGCGCGGTCAAGGCGGGCGGACGCAGCAGCGGGTTGGCCGGTGGCTTGGAACGAAACGCCGCGGGACCCGCGCCGTCCGCCACCAGCCACCAGCTACCGGCCCTTGATGCGCTTTCTTTACTGCGAAATCGCCGCCTCGTGGTACGTTTTTGCGCGGCCGTTTGCGGCCGGTATTTTTAGCCGGAGAGGGAGACTGTCGTGGAGCGGTCCAAAGACGCCCGATCGCGGAGCAATCGCCGCAATGGCAATGCCGGTTCCCGGGCCGGAAGATCCGGCGACGCCACCATCCTCGACGTGGCGGCGCTCGCCGGGGTCAGCATCGCCACGGTCAGCCGGGTCGTCAATGGTTTTCCACGCATCCTGCCGCGCACCCGCAAGCGCGTCGAAGAGGCGATCGCGGATCTCGCTTACCGGCCCAACGTGCACGCCCGTCGCCTGGTCACGCAGTCGGTGGACACCATCTGCTTCCTGCTCTCCAATCGCGAGTTCCTCAATCCCTTCCATGCCGGTGTGCTGACCGGTATTGAGCAGGTGGCGGCTCGCCTCAAGCTTGAGGTGCTGTACACCACCTATCGCTATGCCCCCGACACGCCTTCGGATCGCCTCGACCTGCCGCCCATTCTCGGCCGCACCGGCGCGATCGGCGGACTCGTGCTGGCGGGCACCAATTACCCCAACCTGCTGCGCGCGGTCGGGCAGCGCGGCATTCCGCACGTCTTGTTCGGCAACAATCTGGTGCTCGGCGGGCGCGCGGCGCGGCGCACCGATGTGGTCTATTTCGACGACGAACAGGGCGCCACCGACGTCGTCGAGTACCTGCTGCGCCTCGGTCATCGCCGCGTCGCCTTCGCCGGCGACATCACCCAGCCTTGGTGGCAGCGTCGCTGCAGCGCCTATCGCCGCGTCATGCGGCGGCACCACCTGCCGCAGCTCGAGTACATCCGCCCATTGGAACAGGCCCTGCCGTACGGGGCCGAAGCGGCCCGCTACTTCCTGAAGCGCGCGCACCCGCCCACTGCCATCTTCGCCGGCAATGACCTGATCGCCGCCGGTATCTGGAGAGAGTTCCGTTCGCGCCAGATCAGCGTCCCCGGTGACATCAGCCTGGTGGGCTTCGACGACCTGCAGGTTGCCACGCTGATGGACCCCGCACTGACCACAGTCCAGGCCCCGGTGGAGGCAGTCGGACAGGAATGCATGCGCATGATTGTGGAAAAGATGACCCACCCAGAGACCCTGCTGCCACAGCGCATGCTCCCCACGAAAATGATTGTCCGCGAGTCCTGCGCCCCGCCGGGAGGCGGGGACAATAGCCGATAGCCGGTGCCGCGGTGGGTCTAGGCAGGGCCGGTGTAGCGGAATCTGCCATTTTCCCGTCACTCAGGGGTAGACTTACCCGATGTCCGATGCCAGCCGCAGCCCCAGGCCTACCTCCGCCTTGCGGGTGCGGTTCTGGGGCGTGCGTGGCTCGACGCCGACGCCGGTGCTCGACCACATGGCCGTAGGCGGAAACACCTCCTGCGTGGAGCTGACCACGCCCGGCGGGACGCGGCTGATTTTCGATGCCGGTACCGGCCTGCGCTTGCTCGGTGACTGCTTGTTGGAGGAGGCGCGCCAATCGGGCCGCTCCGTGAGGGCCACCATCCTGCTCTCCCACTTGCACTGGGACCACATACAGGGCTTTCCCTTCTTCCGCCCGGCGTTCGTCGCCGGCACTGAGATCACAATCGTCGGCGTCTCCTCAGCGCGCCAGACTCTGGAGCACGCCTTCCGCGGCCAACTGAAGGACCCCTACTTCCCGGTGGTGTTCGAGAAGCTTCCTGCCCGCGTCTCTTTTCTCGATCTGACGAGCAAGCCCCTGCCCCTGCATGACGTTGTGCTGCGCACCTGTGCCCTGCATCATCCCCAGGGAGCGACGGGGTTCCGCGTGGACTGCAACGGGCGGAGCGTCGTCTATATCGCCGACCACGAGCACGGCGATACGGCTCGCGACCACGACGTCCGCGAACTAGCGGCGGACGCCGACCTCCTGATCTGCGATGCCCAGTTCACCCCCGAGGAGTACGAGAACACGTTTCGCGGCTGGGGCCACTCCACCTGGATCGAGGTCGCCCGCCTGGCGCAGGTTGCCCGGGTGAAGCAGCTTCTCCTCACCCATCACGATCCGTGGCACAACGACGCCCAGATGGACGCCATCGAACAGGCGGCCCGCGGCGTCTTTCCCGCCACGCGGGTCGCACGCGAGGGCATGGAGATCCTGGTCTAGTTGCCGCGCCCGCGTTCAACCACGAACCCCTAGCCCAGCACGTGGTAGCCACTGTCCACAAAGATGACGTCCCCGGTAATGCCGCGGCCGAGATCGCTGGCCAGCAGCACGGCGGCATCGCCAACCTCGGCCGGGTCGGTGACGCGGCGTAGCGGGGCTTTGTCGGCCACGTGCTCCAAAATGCTGGAAAAATCCTTGATGGCGCGCGCCGAGGCCGTCTTCACCGGGCCGGCCGAGATGGCGTTGACGCGCAGACCATACGGTCCCAGCTCGCTCGCCAGGTAACGCATGGAAGCCTCCAGGGCCGCCTTCGCCACACCCATGACGTTGTAGTTCGTCACCACGCGCGACGACCCCAGGTAGGTCAGGGTGAGAATCGCCCCTCCCCGCGGCATCACCGCCCGGGCGTGATGCGCCACCGTCACCAGCGAGTAGGCGCTGACGTCCATTGCCAGGGCAAAGCCGCTGCGGCTGGTGTTTTCAAACGGCTGCTCGAGGTCTTCGCGATTGGCGAATGCGATGCTGTGCATGACGGCGTCCAGCGTGACGCCGCGCTCCGCCAGGGTGGCAAACAAGGCCGCGACCTGAGCGTCCTGCCCCACGTCACAGGGCAATACGGTCGCCTGGTTGAGGCCCGCGGCCAGTTCCTCGACGGTCTCCTTCTGCCGTTCGCCTTGATAGGTCAGGGTGAGCTTCGCACCCTCGCGCACCATCGCCTTGGCAATGGCATAAGCCAGGCTCCAGCGGTTTGCCACCCCCATCACCAGCACGTTCTTGTCCTTCAGCAGATCGGGCATCGCAGCTCCTTGAAATGGCCAACCCAGTGTCGCACGAGCGCCGCAGGCACAACGGCCACGCGGGCGGAAGAAGCCACGACCCACCCTCCACTCCCCAGCGGTCCGGCTCCGGCGCGCCTCTTCCGGTATGCTGGCGCTCGTGAAGCATTTACCCTCCATTCTTCTCTGTCTCGCCAGTCTCGGAATAGGTGCCGCGCAGAGTGTTCCAAATCCCACCGCTGCCTTGCTGCAGGAGCTCATCCGCGTGGATACCAGCAACCCACCCGGAGCGACCGAGCCGCTGGATGCGCTGTTGGCCGCCAAACTTCGACCCCTGGGTTTCGAGGTGACCATCATTCCCACGCCGGTACCGCACCGCACTCACCTGATCGCCCGGCTGCGCGGCGATGGCTCGCTGCCGCCGGTGCTGCTCGCGGCTCACGGCGACGTGGTCGGGGTGGAGCGTGAGAAATGGACGCTGGACCCTTTCGCCGGCATCCTGCGTGATGGCTACATCTACGGCCGTGGGGCGCTCGACTTCAAGGGCGGCCTGGCGGTCTTTGCACGCGCGGTGATGCAACTGGCCGAACAGCGCGTACCGCTCAAGCGCGACGTGATCCTGCTGGTTGAAGCCGACGAGGAAAGCGGCGGTCCCTACGGCACCGAATGGCTGGCGGAAAAGCACTGGGATCTGATGCGTTGCGCCTTCGCGCTCAACGAAGGCGGCTGGATCATGGAGAAGGAAGCCGGCTCGGCCACGCCGGCAACCGATGCCGGCGTCCGATACGTCAGCATTTCAACTGCCGACAAGCAGTCGCTCTCACTTCTGCTCACCGCGCATGGCACCTCGACGCATTCCTCACTGCCGCGCCCCGACAATGCCATCTTCAGCCTGGCGCGCGCCTTGACCCGGGTGGCGGCTTACGAGACCCCGGTGCGCATGACGGCCGGCACGCGGGCCTTTTTTGGCGCCCTCGCGGCGACCAGCACACCACCCGATTCGCATTGGCTGCGCACCCTCTCCACCAGTCACGACCCCATCGCGCTCAGCGCCGCCTCCCGCCACGTCTCGCGCGATCCCCTTCTGCACGCCCTGCTGCACAACACCATCGCCCCGGTCTTCCTGCAGGCCGGGTTCCGCGGCAATGTGATTCCCGGGTCGGCGACCGCGACCCTCAATTTCCGCGTGATTCCGGGCACCACGGCAGACGAATTGTCGGCCGAGATGCGGCGCGTGGTCCACGACCCCACCGTCACCATCGCGCCGGTTCCGGTGGGCGCCGAACCGGTCGACCCGAAGTTCACCGCGCGCATGGCCCGACTGGCGCCCTCGTCGCTCGACACGCCGCTTTATCAGGCCCTGGCCGGGGCGGCGCGAGCGCAGTACCCAGGCGCGGCGGTGACGCCCTACCTGTTCCAGGCGGGCACCGACGCCGCCGCCTGGCGAAGTCGCGGGGTCCCAGTCTACGGAATTTACCCCTACCCCATCACGGCCGACGACCTCAGCCGCATGCACGGCAACGACGAGCGCATCAGCGTCGCCTCCCTCGCTTCCGGCACCGCCATGATCTACCGCACGCTGCGCATGGTGGAAGGCGCCTCGAAGTAGCGATCTCCGGCGACGGGCCAGCCCGATCTCCCGCAAATTCGTCGCCCACAGTGGACCGTCCACTGTCACCATTACGTGGGAATGAAGCGCGGGTGTGGGCCGGCCCGTGTCTGCTGAGGCGGCGCTCCGGGTGGGGCGCGAAGGACCGAAGTACTCCTGCCGATTGTGGTGCAGGTCAGATCTTCGTCGCACATCAGAAAGACCGGCCGGAAATGTTTTTGCTGGTCCCGTTCAGTCTCTGGATGCGGCGCAATTCGGCACGCTCAAAGGCTGCGCTGGCGTCATGGTGATCGCCAGAACGCTGATCAGCACAAACGCAGTCCCCAGAATGGTTCGCAGGCCCAGCGCTTCGCCGCCCAGCAAGTATCCCAGTACCACAGCCACAACCGGGTTCACGTACGCATAGGTCCCCACTCTCGTCGGCGATTCATGATGAATCAGCCAGACGTAGGCGGTAAACGCAATGATGGAGCCGGCGACGATCAGGTAGAGCAATGACAACCAGGCTCCGCGTGAGACGGTCGCAGGATGAAAATGGTGAAATTCGCCCAGCGCGGCTGCCGTAAGAGCCAGAAACACTCCGCCGGCGAGCATCTGCGCTCCGGAGCTCATGACCTTGGAAGGCGGCAGTGGCAGCTTGCGCGCAAGCGCCGACGCCACTGACCAGCTCATCGATGCAATGATCAGTGCTCCCGCGCCCACCGGGTCGATTGGCGCCCCGCCGACGCTCAACCAAGGGCTCACCAGCACTGCCACGCCGACAATCCCGATCAAGAGCGCCGCCCCCAAACGGACCGTCAGCCTTTGCGTTCGCAAGAATAGGATTTCCGACAGCGCCATAAACGCCGGAATCGTGGCCATCATGACCGCGGCAATGCCCGAGGGCACCCGCTGCTCGGCCCAGAACAAGAGTCCGTAGTCGAGAACGAAGATCAGGACCGCGAGTATCGATACCGACATCCATTGGCGTCCGCTCGGAGAGCGCTCACCCCGCGCGATCATCCAGCCATAAAGAACGAGTCCCGCAACCAGGAAACGCATCGCCGCCAGGAGAAACGGCGGAACTTCGCGCACGCCGACGCGAATTGCGAGAAACGTGGATCCCCATACCAGATAGATAATTGCGAAGGCCAGCAGGGTTTTCCGGGTTGTACTCCGCCTTTGGGCTTCCATGGAAGACTCCTACCGGCCACCTGCACGGCGGCGACGTGCACATCAGCATCGACCTTTCCTCCGGAGCGCCGCGGATGGGGAGCCGTCAAGCGCGACCCGTCAAAGCGTCACCCTAGCGCGGAAGTGAAGCGCGGGCGTGGGACTTCCCGTCGCTGATGAAACGGCGTTCCGGATGGTGCTCGAAGTACTCCAGCCACTTGTCGAGTTCGGGATCAAAAGCCTGAATGCGCGGCAGGTGGTGCGGATCGAAGCCGGCGACGAATGGCGAGGGGGCGGGATTCGCGCCCACCTTCACCACCGCAACATAGTTCCAGCTGACGGTGCTTCCGTCCGGGGCGCGCCAAGTGCCATGCCAAGCCTGCTCCTCGGGAACCGGGTAAATACCGAAGGGGAGCGCGAAGGACTGCAGCTTGTAGCCCGGCAGTACCCGCTCGAGTTCCCACTCCCCTTGACCGATCTCTTGCGAGACTTTGCCGGCCGCTTTCTTCAGGTTGGCGTGCGTCATGGTGTGATTACCCACTTCGCCGCCGAGCTGCACAATTTGGTGCAGCTTCGCCACCGCGAATCGTGCCTGCTCGAAGGCCGCGCGCCCGCCGTGGCCGGGGTTGATGAAGAACACGCCGCGTACCGGGAAGTCCGGGTGTTGATGCGCGAACGCCACCCAATGAGCGAGGGCGCAGTCGGCCGCCAGGTGGTCGGGTCTGTCGTACTTGATTTGATTGGCGGTCGAGTCATCGAAGGTAAGCACGACCGGCGTCGTCCCGGCGGGCACCACAAAGTTGCCCGCCGCATACTGCGCCAGCGTGATGGGGCGGTAGCCAGCGGCCTCAAGGCGCGCCAGGTCGTGGTCGAAGCTCGCCCAACTGCGCGTCCAGCGGAAGTCTTGTGGGCCGAAGCGGTGATAGACCAGGATCATGATCTGACCACGCAGATTCGGGGCCAACGTCGCGGCCCGCGCACCCGGCGCAATGGCCAGCAAGGAAAGAACGGCAACAAGACCTGCCAAGAGAGAGCGACGGGACGGCATCACTGCTTTACTATAGCCAGCCCCGCCACGCCATGAGAAGCGGAAAGACGCGGTCGCCTCGGCCGGGAGCGGACTTGAACGTCCGAGGTCTTGCCCGCACAGGCCGCTTCCGGCGACACTGGCATGTGCTGCTGCTCTTCGATGCCGACGACACACTCTGGGAAAACAACGTCTACTTCGAACGCGTGATTGCGCGTTTTATGCAGCGGCTGAATCATTCCCAGCTTTCGGTTGCCGAAGTCCGGGCGCGATTGAATGCGATCGAGCACGAACATATCGTGCGTTTCGGCTACGGCGTCCACAGCTTCGCGCGTGCCTTGTGTGCGGCCTACTCGACCTTGGCCGAAGCGCCGCCGGACGCGGCTGCCTTGGAGGACGTGCACATCCTCGCCCTGACCATCGCCCACGAGCCCATAGAACTACTTCCCGCCGTGGTTGAGACGCTGGCGGCCCTGCAACCGCGCCACCGAATGGCGCTGGTCACCAAGGGCGATCTCGCGGAACAAACTTCGAAGTTGGAACGCTCCGGTCTGGCCCCCCATTTCGAGCGCGTCTTTGTTCTACCCGAAAAGACCGCCGCCGCCTATCGTGAGACGGTGCTCGCCCTGACCGGCGACCCCGCCACCACTTGGATGATCGGCAATAGTCCGCGATCCGACATCAATCCCGCCTTGGCCGCCGGCCTCCGTGCCGTCCTGGTCCGCCACCCGGACACCTGGATCCTCGAGCATGAAGCACTGGCCCCCGCCCCGGCTGGACACCTGATTGAAGTCGAATCCTTCGCGGCGCTGCAGAAATTGTTTTGAAGCGATGTATCGGCTTTGGCGGCCGGGTTAGGATTGTGTTTTCCAGTCAACAACCAACATCGAACCTCCAAAAACCTTGTATAATTTGTTTTTGACCTTCTGAGGACTTGTAGCCATGAAGCCCAGCATCCATCCGGCATACAACGTGGTGCGTGTGCACTGCGCCTGCGGCAGCCAGTTCGAGACGCGTTCCACGCACAAGGGGACGATCAGCGTCGAAATCTGCTCGCAGTGCCATCCTTTTTACACCGGCAAGCAGAAGCTCATGGATACCGCCGGCCGCATTGAGCGTTTCCAGCGGAAATACAGCGCCAAGAAGTAGCCCGTCGGCGCCAACCCACGCTCTACGCCTCTCCGATCGCTGCCTTAAGCGCGCCGGCAATAGCCTGCGCGTGGGTTTCCACAGCGTCGCTCGATTCGGCCTCGACCATCACCCGTGCCAGTTTTTCCGTCCCGGAATAACGCACCAGCACCCGCCCGCTTCCCTGCAGTTCCGTCTCCGCACGTTCGATCAGCCGCCGGACGCCATCCAATTGCTCGATAGGGACTTTCTCCCGCACCCGGATATTGATCAGCATCTGCGGGCACGCGGTGAAGCCCCTTGTCAGTTCGGAGAGCGGCTTGCCGGTTGTCGCCATGACCTCGAAGGTGCGCAGGGCAGTCAACAGACCATCGCCGGTGGTGGCATCAGCGCCAAAAATAACATGACCTGACTGTTCGCCCCCCAGCTTCGCACCGCTGGTCTGCATGCGTTCCAGCACGTACTTGTCGCCGACCGGCGTCCGTTCGAGTTGTATCCCGTCGCGCTTCAATGCGATCTCCAAGCCGAGGTTGGTCATCACGGTCCCGACGACGACCGGGGGGCGCAGCCTGCCGGCGCGCTTTAGCGCACGCGCTGCGATGAGCAACACCTGGTCGCCATCCACCAGTTCCCCCTGGGCGTCGGCCAGGATGGCGCGGTCGGCATCACCGTCAAAGGCCACACCGGCCACCGCCCCGCTCGCGACTATTTCCGCTGCCATGGCTTGCGGATGCAACGCGCCACAACCCGCATTGATGTTCCGACCGTTCGGGCTGGCATGCATCATCACCGGCACAAACCCGAGCTTGCGGAACAATTCCTCGGCCACGGCGCTGGCCGCTCCGTTGGCGCAGTCCACCACCACTTTCATGCCGGAAAAATCAACCCCGACCATGCATGCCGCCAAAAATTCCAAGTAGCGTTCTTGCAACCCGTGATCCGGGATTGGCGTCGGCAAGTGTGAAGGCGGAACCAGGTCTCGCAACCGGGAGATCTCAATCTCCAACTCAGCCTCGATCGCATCCGGCAATTTGAATCCGGAGTGATCGAAGAGCTTGATGCCGTTGTCTTGAAACGGGTTATGCGAGGCGGAGATCATCACCCCGGCGGCGAAGTCCTTGCTGCGCGTCAGGTAGGCGATCCCGGGGGTGGGGATTACGCCAGCCGCAGCGTACGCGACCCCGCGGCTGGCCAGGGCTCCCGCCAGTGTGTCGGCCAGCCAGCGGCTGCTCTCGCGCGTATCCTCGCCGATCACCACGCTACGGTGACCCAGGCGGTTCATGTAATCGCCCAGCGCCGCGCCGATCGCGAACACCGTGGCGCGGTCGAGCGGGGGTTCTCCCGCAACGCCGCGGATACCGTCAGTCCCAAAGTAATGTTTCAATGTGCATCCATAGTACTCGGCGGCGGCCCCATTGGCCGCCCGCTCCAGTTGGAGATCCGCTGCCGCCAATGCCCGCCGCGTCGCCCTCAGGGCTGCACCGGCGGTGCCGGCGGCACCTGGCTGACTGAAGCCGGGGTAATCGTGAGCGTAAAGCGATTGGGAATGACGTCAACGAGGTCCAACCCATAGGGGGTCTGCACGACATCGCGATTCAAATCGAAACTATGCCGTCCGGGCGGCACGTGAGCCAGATCGAGCGCTGCTGAAATATCCGCCGAGGAGAGGCGCCGTACCCGATCGTCCGGCCCGCGCAATCGCACCTGCAACTGCGGCGGCTGCTCGCTCGCGACCTTTTCACCCGGCGGCACATTACGGTACTGCAAGGGCACGATGACACCCACCTCGTCGATCGGCTGATGGGCGATGCCGCGGTAGAGAACAATCGAAATGATCAGCGACAACAACTTCAAGGGCCAGTTGTGCGTGACCAGGCGTCGAATGCGCAAGGCGATGCTCATGCCAGGTTCCAGTTGCACTCAACGCCCCTCAGCGTTGCCTCAAATCCTCAGGCTCGCGCCGCAATCGGCTGATCGCGCTGAGTTCCGCCTCCATGCCGCTCGAATCGGGCAGCAATGTCCCAGGCTGAGCCCGGGTGGGGAGCACCACCGACGGTACATAGCGGTTAAACAGCACTCCCAATCGTTCACGCAGGTAAGAGATCGAAACATCCATCTCGATTTTTCCACCCACCGCGATGCTGATCGCCCCGCTACTCTCCGAGATGGCTACGGCCACGGCATCGGTCTCCTCGGTGATGCCGATGGCAGCACGATGACGAGTGCCCAACTGCGCCGAGAGCACTGGGTTCATCGAAATCGGGAGGAAACAGGCAGCGGCCGCCAGGCGGTCCTGCTGGATGATGACCGCGCCGTCGTGCAGCGGCCCCCCAGGACGAAAAATCGTGACCAGCAGATCATAGCTGACGCGCGCGTCCAACCCGATACCGCTTTCGGCATAGGTCCGCAACCCGGTCCGCCGTTCGATGACAATCAGACCACCGATCCGGTGTGCGGAGAGGAAATTCGCCGCCAGCACCACATCCTCGTAGGTCTCATCCACGCCCTTGCCGCGTGTCAGCCACATAAACAGCGAATTGCGCCCGATTTTTGCCAGTCCTTGGCGGATCTCGGCTTGAAACAGCACGATGATGCCGAAGACCGCGTACGGCAGCGCCGTCTCCAGTAGCCAGTGCAGCGTCGTGAGCTGCCACCACTGCGCCAGGTAGTACACCAGCACCAGCAGGACCAATCCGAGCAGCATCTGGCTGGCGCGGGTACCGCGCACCAACAACAGACACTCGTAGACAACCAGCGCGACCAGCAGGATGTCTACCACCGAGGCCAACGTGAACGGGTGAGGCGCCGTCAGCACGTGCCCCCAGCTTGGCATCGCCATCCGGATTGTGCCAACCCCAATCATGTGAAGAATCTGTCCGTCTCGTTATTCTGGGGTCCGGCGCCCAGGTTCGCAAGCGGCGCGGGGTGATTGACCGAACGATCGAGTGCGGCAAGGCTGCAGATGCCCGGCATCCGCCGGTCGTCCGCGACTTTCGGCTCTCCTACTCGTATGCCAGAGCCGCGATGGGATCCTGGGCCGCCGCCTTGGCCGCCGGATAAAGAGCCCCCACCAGGCTCCCGATCAGGGCGATCACCGTCGCCCGTACCACCCAGCGCCACGTGAGCATGATGGGCAGCGTCGGATAGACATGCCGCAACCCATGCTGCACGCCCACCGCCAACAGTACACCGCAAACAATACCGCCCAAGGCCAGGGCGCTGCTTTCACGCAAGATGACCCGTGCAATGAAACTACGTGAGGCGCCGAGCGCCTTCAGAATGCCGATCTCACGCGTACGTTCCAGAATCGTGGTGTACATCGAGAGAAAGATCACCAGAAAGCCGATGGTCACGGCAATGCCCACCATGGTGCGCTGAAAGACCGGCAGGCCGGGCATATTGGCGGAGGTGAACAGTGCCAGATACTCCTGGATGGGTTGGATGTTGTAATCGGGCAGAAGGCGCTGCAAAGCCGTCACGGTCGCGTCGGTGTCCTGAGGGCGATTGAGTTTGACATAGATCACCGCCGCCTTTCCGGGCGCTCCCACCATGTCATCGAGCGTCACAAGCGGAACATAGATGCGCCCGCCTTTGCCGTGTTCAAAGATGCCGGTGACGTGGAACTGATGCCCCAGGAGAGTCAGTGGCTGTCCCACGCGGACGTGTTTGGCGGCGGCATAGAGATCGTCCACGATGACGTCCATCGGCCCGGTGAAGCCGCCCCCGTCGAGAAACTGAAACGGACCGCTGACGGCAGTGAAGGCCTTCAAATCCAAGCCTCCTACCGAGTCCAGGGACTTGTTGTTCATCTGCATGGCCACTGGGGCAACCGCCTTCACGCCCGGTTCCTGTAACAGCCGGTCGGCCAGTTTAAGCGGCAGGGTATTCCCTGCCATGGACATGTACATCGAGCCGTTGGATGGCCGCACGACGATGTCGGCGTTGACCCCGCGGACACGGTTTTGGGTGTCGCTGACCATGCCCTCGGTCAGACCAACAATCAGCAGAATCAAGGCCACTTCGATCGCCACGGCGAGCAGGCTGACCAGGCTGCGGACCGGTCGACGGACAAGATTGGCGCCAATCATGCGGTTGATCATGGCAAGGTTCCGAAGGCTATCCCCTGTCAGCGCCCGCCGCTGAGCACGACGCGCTGCGTCCCGGCAGGTTGCGGCAGGACAAATTTGTCGTCCAAGATGGGCTGATTGAGTTTGACCTGGGAGGGCAGGAAGCTCATGCGGATGGTGTAACCCTCTTTCGGTCGCTTGATGGTGATCTGGGTCGGAAACGGAATTCCTTGCACGTTCACAAACTCGCTGTAGTCCGCCTCAGTCGCCACAAAGCCATCCGGGCCGTAAATCTCCTGGCGCGTCGGCAACAGGTCGTAACGGCTGAACGTGATGCGACGCAGCAAGCGCTGCATCCCGTTCTGCGGCGCCCCCAGGATCAGAACGTTGTAGTCCGCGCTGGTGACCTCGGAGTCGTTCATGGCCACGGCGGTCTCACCGGCCGTGATGGGTTCCACCAACAGGGCATCCATAATCACACCGGGGCGCAGGCGCTCAAAGGGATTTTTGGTGTTGGCGGGAATGACATCGTTTCGCCCAACCATAAACTTGCCCTGCACCGGCAGCGAGAACTGAAACTCGCGGCCGTCGGAGGCCATATCGAAGATGGTGCCAACCAGTGAAAGCTGGCCAATGATGCGTATGTTCCCCGGTTTGCGGACCAGAAGGAACGCTTCCACCTCGGGATAGTCCTTGGCGACGTACTCGCGAACCACCTTGGACTTTTTCCCGGGCTGGTCGGCTTGGAGCCGCTCGCTGGCCGGCCCGCTGTTCGAGGCCGCCAATTCTGCCTTGGCGTTCAAGGAGGTGATGGCGCTGGCCTGCTTCTCGATTCTTTCGACCAATTGCTCGAGCGTGGCGGAGAGTAATGGCGACTTGAACTGCACCGTCACCCGGTGGCGTTTCACGAGACAGCCGTTGGCCACCAAAAGAAGCGGTGCCAGCAGCGTCAGCGTAGCGCGGCGCCATATCGTCCCCGACGCCAGCAATGGGTGTTTTCGTCTCAATTCCAAACACTTATTGTAATGGAGCCGCCCGTTTTGCGGTAGATTTCCAGCTTTTTGGGGGCAAGGATACTGTTTTTCGACAGGCTGCACCGTAATCTCAGACCCCACACCTGGCGCTGGGGACCCCCCGTTGTGGCCACTCACAGGAGGCCACGGAGCACTACCGTCTGAGTTGGGTCAGGCTCGCCTCAAATGACGAAGCCACCGCTGGCGTTCAGAATCTGTCCCGTGATCCATCCCGCCTGCGCCGAGCAAAGGAACAGCACCACCCCGGCAATGTCTTCTGGCGTTCCCATGCGGCCAAGCGGATGCCGCTCCAAGGCACGCTGGCGAACTGCGGGATCGGCAAAGTGTTCCGCAGTCATATCGGTTAAAACGTATCCCGGCGCAACAGCGTTGACGCGGATCCGACGCGGCGCCAGTTCCAGCGCCCAGTTGCGGGTCAGCGCCTCCACACCCGCCTTGCTGGCTGCGTACAGGCTGCGCCCGCCGGCGATACCCAGCTTCGCCGCCACCGAAGACAGGTTGACGATGCGCGCTCCTTCCCTCAAGCGCGGCAACAGGCACTGCGTGACCCAGAACAGCCCTGCCAGATTGACCTGTAACGTTTCCTGCAACAGTGCTTCGGAGGTGCTCCCCAGCGGCGAACCCTTCCAGATTCCGGCGCTATTGACCAGCACATCGAATTCCACGGTAGGCAGATCGCGTACCATCCGTTCAACGGCGGCGCACGACGCCAAATCGGCCTGCACTAAATGGGCTTGGCCACCCCGCCGGGCAATGGAGGCCGCCACGCTTTCCGCCGCGACGCGATCCCGCCGATAGTGCAGCCATACGGCAGCTCCAGCAACGCTCAGCCCTTCAGCCACGGAGCGTCCGATCCCGCGTGATCCCCCGGTCACAAAGGCATTCTGGCCAACCAGAGAACCAATCGAGGCCTCTGACGTGATCTGTTCCATAGACTTCCTACGGCCGTATGGCGCGTCTTTTCCAGCTTCTCGACACTCAGAATGGATGTTGGAGTATGATCCTGTCGGTTGCAAGCACGGTGCTGGAACTTTCAAGGTGCAACGCCCAAGCGCCCCGCCCATGACTTGCAGCCGCTTGATTCGATTGCAAGGAGACCTGCCCATGAAGAAGATCCTGAGCGGAGTGCTGCTCGTCGCGAGCTTCAGCCTGGTGGCCGTGGCCGCCGATGTCACGGTTCGCGGAACCATTACCGACGCCAAGTGTGGCGCCAAGATCGATCCGGCATGCGCCGTGAGCTGCATCAATGCAGGAGAGGCGCCCATTCTGGTGACCACGGCCGGCAAAATCTATAAGATCGCCAACCCGGATACCGTCAAGAAGTACGCTGGCAAGAGCGTCCAAGTGAAGGGTGCTTTGGCCGCCGACACCTTGACAGTGAATACCATCCAAGCCGGAAAGTAGACGACGCCGGCAAACTCGAAGACGCGGGGCGGGGAGCCTTTCCCGCCCCGATCTGTTTTCCGGGCTCGTCCGACCCTGCGAGGTGCCCGCCGGGTCGGCCAGCTCCCGGGTACGGGGCAGCAACCAACGGTAGCGCCGGGGGGACAACTCCCGCGTGGCTGGCGCGCCAGCGTCTGACTACTCCGGAACCAGTCCCGGCTCGTGTTCCCGCTTCGCCCCCTGCAGGCTCCTTCCGATGGCGAGGTCATAGATTCCCCCGCCCAGCAGTCCTCCCAGCAATGGCGCGACGAGCGGAACGACAAATTGCCAGCTCCCATCGGTTAGACCGTTATTGCGGAACCCCGCCACCACGGTGAACAGGCGTGGTCCAAAATCTCGCGCCGGATTAATGGCATAGCCGTGCATGGCTCCAAACGACATGCCGATTGCCACCACGATGCCACCGACCAGCAGTGGGGTGAGATTGCCGATCGGGATGCGATTGCGATCGTCAACCACCGCAAAGAGTAAACCGACCAATAATGCCGTTCCAATAACCTGGTCCAGGAATCCTGCCATTGGAAACTGCGGGAAAGCTGGAAAGGTCGTGAACACACCGGCCATTTTCTCGAGGTGCGGGTCAACGGCGGCAAACGCCGGACGATAGTTCCAGAAGACCAGTGCCGCCGCGACGAAGGCGCCCGACGTCTGCGCCAAGGCATACGGCACCACCTTGCGCCACGGGAAGCCCCGCATGCTGGCAAACGCCAACGTCACAGCCGGGTTGAGATGCGCGCCGCTGACCGCACCGGCAACATAGATGGCGAGCGTCACGGCCAAGCCCCACGCCAAGGTGATATTGGTATACCCGCCTTTAACGATCTCCCCCGGAACCCCGGTTCCGAACAGGTTCACCATCGCCACTGCGCCGTCGCCAATCAGAATCAGGACCAGTGTTCCGAGGAACTCGGCTTGAACCTCCGACCAAAGCGAATTGCGTTGCATGCACCCTCCCGCCCGCCGGAGTGTAGCAAGGATCGGGTTCGCGGTTGGTGAGGCGTCGTTCGTGGGGCTGGTCGAGGCACCTGCCCTGTCGGTTCCCGTGGTACGGAGATCCCAGGTGCCATGGCGAAAAACAGTCCGCGAAATTCTCGCGGGCGGTCCGGTACCTGCCGACGAGATTGGGCGGGAGTCGCATGTCAGCCAGATCGCAGGTATGGGGGCAGCGTCCAACGGGAGCGCCGGGCGGCGCAGAGCCTTCCCGTGGGCGACGCGCCCAGCGCCCAATCGTTATAGACTGCCGAGGCGAGATTCAGCTATGGCTTCATCCGTTGTCTGTGCCTTGGATGTCGGGACTACCGGCACACGCGCCCTGCTCTTGAATCGGCGCGCCGAAGTCGTCGCCTCCGCCTACCGTGAGGTTGAACTGCAGTATCCGCAGCCGGGTTGGGTGGAACAGGACCCGGCCGAGATCTGGTCGAAGACCGAAGGCGCGCTGGCCGAGGCCCTCGCGACTGCCGGGCTGACCGGTCACGACGTGGCGGCCATTGGCGTGACCAATCAGCGTGAGACGACGATCCTGTGGGAGCGGACGAGCGGCAAGCCGGTCTACCCCGCCATCGTCTGGCAGGATCGGCGCACGATTGCCATCTGCGAGGCTTGGCGGGCTCAGAGCAAGGAGGCCTTCACCGCTCCCACCGGGCTCGTCGTAGACCCTTACTTCTCGGGCAGCAAGCTGGCGTGGCTATTTCAGCACGAGCCTGCCTGGCGCCGCCGTGCAGAAAAAGGGGAGCTGGCATTCGGCACAGTGGATAGCTGGATCGCATGGAACCTGACCGGCGGCCGCGCCCACGTGACTGATGCCTCGAACGCCTCTCGGACCCTGCTTTACGACATTGACCGTGGCGTGTGGAGTCCGGACCTGCTGGAGCGCACCGCCATACCGGCGGCAATCCTGCCACGGGTCTGTGACACGCGTGGCCCTTTCGGCGTGACCGCCGGCCTGCGCGCGCTACCCGACGGCGTTCCGCTGCTTGCCATGTGCGGCGACCAGCAGGCTTCGCTCTTTGGACAACTGCTGACCGAGCCCGGAGAATGGAAGGCGACCTACGGAACCGGCGGCTTCCTCCTGGCCCTGTTGGGCGACAAAGCGGTGCGGACACCGGACGCCCTGACCTCGGTCGCATGGAGCGTGAAGGGCAAGCGCACCTACTATCTTGAGGCGGCGGTCTTCGTCTGTGGCGCCGCGCTGCAATGGTTGCGCGACGGTCTGCGCCTGTTCCGCGACTACAGCGAGATGGAGGCCTTACTAGCGCAGGGGCAGGGCCACGCTTCCGGCCTGTTCTGCGTGCCGGCCTTCACCGGGCTGGGCACACCGTTCTGGGACCCGCGTGCCCGTGGGCTGCTCCTCGGGATAACGCGTGCCACCTCGGCCGGCGACGTCTGCATGGCCACGCTCGAGGGCGTGGCGTTCGAGATGCAGGCGGCCGCTGCGGCGCTCAGCAGCGACGTCCCGCCACGCCGGTACGTCGCCGACGGCGGTGCCACGCGCAGCGCGCGCCTGATGCAGTTTCAAGCGGACATCCTGCAAGTCCCTGTCAGCGTCTCCGCCTGGCAGGAAGGCACCGGCCTTGGAGCAGGCTTTCTGGCAGGACTCGAAGCCGGCTTCTGGACCAGCGTGGACGAGCTGAAGGCCCTCGCTCCCAACCACACCGTCTACCGACCGCAGTTCGATGCGGCGCAGGCGAGCGCCCTCTGCACCCGTTGGCAAGCCGCTGCCCAGCGCTCGCTCGACTGGGCGGAATGAGGACCGAAGAGCCGTAGTGAAATGGGCTGGCACCAGAACTCTCCCCCTGAGTGCATGTCGCACGACGAACCAAACAAAAGGGCGGCCCCGGCGGCCGCCCTTGGAGAACCAATTTGTGAGTAGGACCGGACCTATTCTTCGGCCGGGGGCTGTTCCTTGGCTTCGGCGGCCTCGGCTTCTTCGCGCGCCTTGGCTCGCTTCTCGGCCAGTTCCGCGCGTCGTTCCTTCTTGGCCTGCTGCACCGCTTCACTGCCGAGGAACTCGACGTAGGCCAATTCCGCGTTATCGCCGGCGCGGAAGCCCAATTTGACGATACGGGTATAACCGCCCGCGCGGTCGCCGAAACGGGGGGAGAGCGAGTCAAACAGCTTCACCACTGCGGCGGGATCCATCAAAAAGCTCGCCGCTTGGCGACGGGCGTGGGGCGTGCCGCGCTTGCCCAGCGTGATCATCCGGTCGGCCCAAGGTTTCATGAACTTGGCCTTCGGCACGGTGGTCTTGACCCGCTCCTCGAGCACCAGCGAAGTCACCAGGTTGCGCAGCAGAGCCCGGCGATGGGAGGTGTTTCGTCCTAATTTGTAACCCGCATTCAAGTGTCGCATATGCCTCTCCCCGCGCCGTCCCGTCCCGGAAACTGTCGCGCTGTGCCGCCCTCCGCGGACTGCCTAAACGTTGTCTCCCGGAACCGGATTGCCCTGCTCGTCAATGCGCATGCCCAAGCCGAGGCCCATCGTGGTCAGGATTTCCTTGATCTCATTGAGCGACTTGCGGCCGAAGTTCTTGGTCTTCAGCATCTCGCTCTCGCTCTTCTGCACCAGCTCGCCGATGGTCTGAATGTTGGCGTTCTTGAGGCAGTTGTACGAGCGCACGGAGAGTTCCAGCTCCTCGACCGAGCGATTGAGGTTCTCGTTGCGCAACTGCAGCGGGCGCGACTCGGAGAACTCGCCACCCTCGGAGGACTCCTCGAAGTTGATGAAGATGCTCATATGATCCTTGAGCAGCTTCGCGCCCAGGCCGGTGGCGTCCACCGGGCTGATGGCGCCGTTGGTCCAAACTTCCAGTGTCAGGCGCTCGTAGTCGGTGGTCTGTCCCAGCCGGGCGGCATCCACCGTGTAGTTCACCTTGCGCACCGGGGAATGGACGCTGTCAATCGGGATAAAGCCCAGCGCCAGATCCTCATCGTAGTTGCGGTCCGCCGCGACGTAACCGCGGCCCACCTTCAGGCGCAACTCCATGTCAAGGTTGCCGCCTTCGCTCACCGTGGCGATATAGATGTTCTTGTCGAGCACCTCGACATCGCTGTCGCTCTCGATCATGCCCGAGGTAATCACACCGGGCTTGCTGACTTTCAGGTAGACGTGCTTCGGGCCATCCACGTTCAGGCGGAAGGGGATCTGCTTGAGGTTCAGGACGATATCAGTCGCGTCCTCCACCACGCCGGGGATGGACTGGAATTCGTGCAGGACGCCGGCGATGCGCACTGCGGTGATCGCCCCACCTTCAACCGAGGAGAGCAGGACGCGGCGCAACGCATTTCCCAGCGTGTTGCCGAACCCGCGTTCAAACGGCTGCGCGGTGAACTTGCTGTAAGTCGCCGTCTGAGTTTCAGTCTCGACCGCCAGGCGTTTGGGTTTTTGAAATCCCTTCCAGAGCATCTTCTTGTTCCTTCCCGGGGCCACAGGACCGGCCCGTCCAACACTTCAGGCGCCCGCGAGCGCCGGTTCCAGCGCCCTTGGGGCGCCGGGGCATGACGGCCGACGCGCCTGCGGGGCGCGTACGGCGTCCTTACTTGCTGTACAGCTCGACGATCATCTGTTCCTGCACCGGCAGGTTGATGTCTTCCCGCTTCGGCAGGCTGAGGACACGACCGGAGAACTGGTCGCGGTCCACTTCCAGCCAGGTCGGCAGCGACTGGTGACTGGCGAATTCCTTGGCATTGCCCACCACCACGCCGGGACGCGTCTTCTCCTTGACGATCACCGCGTCGCCCGCCTTCATCTGGGCGCTGGGGATATTGAGCTTGCGGCCGTTCACCAGGATGTGCCCATGGCGCACCAGTTGCCGCGCTTGCGCGCGCGAGGTGGCGAAGCCGAGGCGGAACACGACATTGTCGAGCCGCGTTTCGAGTTGGCGCAACAGCAGTTCTCCGGTGACGCCCTTCTTGCGGCTGGCAATCTCGAAGTAGCCGCGAAACTGGCTCTCCAGCACGCCGTAGATGCGCCGCGTCTTTTGCTTCTCGCGCAGCTGCAGGCCGTAACCCACCAGCTTCTTGGGGCGCTTGTCCTTGCCGTGCATGCCGGGGGCGTAGTTGCGCTTCTCCACCGGGCATTTGCTGGTGAAGCACTTCTCTCCCTTGAGGAAAAGTTTCATTCCCTCGCGGCGGCACAAGCGGCAAACCGGTCCTGTATATCTGGCCACAATCTCCTCCAAAACCGCTGCCGGGCGTTCCCCCGGCAGCCTCCAGAAACTCTTGCAGCGCGGGGCCTGCGCCCGGCGCACCTGCTTCAGACGCGGCGGCGCTTGGGCGGCCGGCAACCGTTGTGCGGAATGGGCGTCACGTCTTTGATGGCCCGCACTTCCAGGCCCGCGCCCTGCAGCGAGCGAATCGCCGTCTCACGTCCCGAGCCCGGACCTTTGACCCGTACTTCGACGAAGCGCATGCCATGATCGCGCGCCTGGCTGGCGGCGCGGAAAGCGGCCTGCCCGGCGGCAAAAGGCGTACCCTTGCGGGAACCGCGGAAGCCCAGCGCGCCCGAACTCGACCACGAGATCACCCGCCCGTCCGGGTCGGCGATGGTCACCATGGTGTTGTTGAACGTCGCCTGGATGTACACCACGCCGTTGGGGACGTTGCGCTTTTCCTTCTTCTTGAATGTCTTTTTCTTGCCCGCTTTCGCGGCCGGCGCTTTTGCCATGGGAGTCTATTCCTTGTGGCGGACGTCTACTTGACGCCGACCTTTTTCTTGTTGGTGACGGTGCCGCGCCGCGGTCCTTTGCGGGTGCGGGCGTTGGTGTGGGTCCGCTGGCCGCGCACCGGCAGGCTGCGGCGGTGCCGCAGGCCGCGGTAGGCGCCGATCTCGATCAGGCGCTTGATGTTCATGGAGACCTCCTTGCGGAGATCGCCCTCCACTCCGCCCTGCGCCTCGATCACCTGGCGAATGCGGTTCACCTCGTCCTCGTGCAGGTCCTGCACCTTGGTGGTGTGCTCCACCTCGGCCTTTTTCAGGATGGCGAGCGCCCGGGTGCGGCCGATGCCGTAGATGTAGGTCAGAGCGATGAACGCCCGTTTGTGTCGCGGTAGATCAATGCCAGCGATACGCGCCATAGTCCGCTTCCTTCTGCTCCCTAGCCCTGCCGTTGCTTGTGTTTCGGATTCTCGCAGATGACGCGCACCACACCCTTGCGGTGCACCACCTTGCACTTGTCACAGATCTTTTTCACCGACGCTCGCACTTTCATAAATGGGTCCGATCCGGCTCCCGGCCATCCGGGCTACTTGTAGCGGTACACGATCCGGCCGCGGGTCAGGTCGTAGGGGGAGAGCTCAATCGCCACCCGGTCACCGGGCAGGATGCGGATGAAATTCTTGCGCATCTTGCCGGAGATATGGGCCAGCACTTTGTGCTTGTTCTCCAACTCGACCTTGAACATGGCATTGGGCAAAGGCTCCAGCACCACGCCCATGACTTCGATCGCGTCTTCCTTGGTCATTCGCCTCACTGAGCGGGTTTGCCCGTCGCCGGCCCGCCTTCCCAACCTCACGGCTGGGTCAAAATCCACGGCCCATCCTTGGTCACCGCCACCGTATGCTCGAAGTGCGCTGATCGGCCGCCGTCGGCGGTGACCGCCGTCCAGCCGTCCGAGAGCACCCGCACCCCCGCACCCTTCTCGTTCACCATCGGCTCGATGGCCAAGACCATTCCCTCCCGCAGCCGCTGTCCGGCCCCGCGGTTGCCGAAGTTCGGAATTTGCGGGTCTTCGTGCAGGTGAGTTCCGATGCCATGTCCTACGAACTCCCGTACCACGCTGAAGCCCGCCGCTTCCACCCTGGCCTGCACGGCATGCGAGATATCACCCAGATATCCCCCGGGACGGGCACAATCAATCCCGGCCGCCAGTGATTCTTGCGTCGCTGCCAGCAACTTGCGCACCGCTGCGGGCAGCACCGCCGCGTCGCCCACCACCACCGTGGTGGCGGCATCGCCGTAGTAGCCGTCCAGCACGACACCGCAATCCAACGACACGATGTCGCCGTCTTTCAGGATCCGCTTGCGCGCCGGGATGCCATGTACCACTTCGTCGTTGACCGAAGCGCATAGCACACACGGAAAGCCGCGATATCCGCGAAAGGCGGAGGTGGCTCCCTGCGATCGGATCGCCCGGTCGGCAACCTCTTCCAGATCCCACGTACTCAGCCCGGGACGCACCGCCTGCACCACTTCCTGCAACACCTGGTGGACCACCAATCCGCTGCGACGCAAGCGCTGCAATTCGGTGGCGGTTCGGGCGACGATCATGCGATGCTCCTCACGACGCACCCCGTACCGTGTCGATCGCCTGCAGCACCGCGCCCGTCACGTCGTCAATCGGGGCCGACCCCCGAATCTCAAAAAAACGCCCCCGTGGCCGCATGTACTCGACCAGCGGAAGCGTGAGCTGTTCGTAGGCCGTCAGCCGTTCCCGCACCACTTCGGGATCATCATCGGGGCGCTGCACCAGGTGCGCGCCATCCAGATCACAGACACCCGCTTGCGAGGGGGGCTGGGTACGGTCGTTGTAACTGCGACCGCACACGGGACACTGCCGCCGTCCGGCCAGACGGCTGCAGAGATCATTGTAACCTACGGTCAAATAGATGACAACGACGTCCTCCTCCCGCGCCAAGCCGGACCGCTCCAGGAAGGGAAAGAACCATGCCGCCTGCGGCACGGTTCGGGGAAAGCCGTCGAGCACGCTGCCGCGCTGACAGTCCGGTCGCTGCAGCCGCTCCTCGACGGTGGCGCAGACCAGGTCATCCGAAACCAGGTCGCCCAGCTCCAACGCCCGCGCAGCCTGCCGCCCCAGTGGCGTGTCGGCGCGCACTGCCGCG
Organism: uncultured Acidobacteriota bacterium; assembly: GCA_937898755.1. GTDB lineage: Bacteria > Acidobacteriota > Terriglobia > Terriglobales > SCQP01 > CALEJU01. Next base: position 35,473 of record CALEJU010000004.1, read on the forward strand.
CGCAACATATCGCCGGTGGCGATGTGCGGAATGTTGTAGCGGGCGGCGATCCGTTTGGCCTGCGTGCCCTTCCCGGCTCCGGGCACACCCAGCAGAACGACCGGCGCGGAAGGAGAACGCACCCCCACGGCATTCGCGGGCATCCGAGTCTCCGCTTTACTGCTGTGGCTCATAGATGCTCAGCCGGCGCAGGGCGCGGCTCCCCTTCAGTGCGTGTGTTATGCCCAATAGGCCCGCCGTCCCCGAATGCGGGTCGACCGCGTCGTGAAGCCTTCGTAATGGCGCATGATGAGCTGCGCCTCGATCTGTTGCACCGTGTCCATCGCCACGCCCACCACGATGAGGAGCGACGTACCCCCGAAGTAAAAATTGAGGTTCAACCCGTTCAGGAACCAGGTTGGAAACGTGTCAAACCACGTTCCGCCCAGGAACCACGGCAGGTGCTGCAACTGGGTGCCGACGATCAGGAACTGCGGCAACAGCGACACGGCAATCAGATACAAACCACCCACAAACGTCAGCCGGGTCAGGATCTCGTTCAAGTACTCGGCCGTCCGCTTGCCGGGACGAATGCCGGGGATGAAGCCCCCGTACTTGCGCATGTTATCCGCAACTTCAACCGGGTTGAAGATGATCGAGACGTAGAAATAGGCAAAAAACAGGATCGCGGCGCTATAAACCAGAGAGTACCCCGGTCGGCCGTAGGAGATGGAGTCGAGCAATGGTCCCAGCACCTTGTTGTGTTTGATCGTGGTGCTGAAATTCAACAGCGTCTGTGGGAACGCCAGGATCGAGGCCGCAAAAATGACCGGCATCACGCCGCCGCTGTTGACGCGCAACGGCAGGTGTGTGGACTGGCCGCCCATCATCTTGCGCCCCATCACCCGCTTGGCGTATTGCACCGGCACCCGCCGCTCACTTTTCTCGACGAAGACGATGAATGCCACCACCGCCACCATGAGCCCTAATAGCAGAACGACGGCCGGGACAGTGAACGGCCCCCAGGCCGAATCGCGCACCTTGGTATAAAGGTTGTAGATGCCATTCGGCAACCCGACCACGATACCGGCAAAGATGATCAGCGACATGCCGTTGCCGATCCCACGGTCGGTAATCTGCTCGCCCAACCACATCACGAACGCCGACCCGGTGGTCAGCGTCAGGATGGTCATCAGGATGAAGCCCGGGCCGGGATGCAGCACGAACTGGCCGCTCTTCACCAGGGTCAAGGCAATCCCCAAGCTCTGGAAGATCGAGAGCACGATGGTCAAATAGCGGGTGTACTGCGTAATCTTCTTGCGGCCGAGCTGGCCTTCCTTCTGCAACTTTTCGAGGTAGGGCCACACCACCGTCATCAGCTCCAGGATGATGGAGGCGGTGATGTAGGGCATGATGCCCAGCGCAAAGACTGTCAGGCGACGGAAGTTGCCGCCGCTGAAGATGTCGAGATAGCCAAGCAGCGTGCCGCCATTCTGCTGAAACCACTGTTGCAGCAGTTTCGTGTTGATGCCCGGGGTCGGGATGTGCGCCCCCAGGCGATACACCGCAAGAATGAAAAGGGTGAACAGGACCCGCTTGCGGAGGTCACTGACCTTGGCGATGTTGGCGATCGCTTGCAACATAGACTGGCCCCACCCAGGGGAATGAACCCGGCACTATCTGCCGCTCCGCCCGGCTAAACCGGAGGGGAAGGACTCTTCTTAGCTGATCACTTCCACCGTGCCGCCCGCCTTCTCGATCTTGGCGCGCGCCGAAGCGGTAAAAGCATGGGCCGCCACTGTGAGGGCGACACTCAGCTCCCCAACGCCGAGGATCTTGACACCGTCATAGACGTGCCGGATCACCCGTCGCGCCAACAAAACCTCCGGGGTGATATGCGTCACGCCCATGGCAATCAGACGGTCCAAATTCACCTCGGCAAACTTCTTCTTGAAAATGTTCGTGAAGCCGCGCTTCGGCAGTCGGCGATGCAGGGGCATCTGGCCGCCCTCGAAGCCGCGTTGCAGCGAGTGTCCGGTGCGGGAACGCTGGCCCTTGTGACCGCGGGACGACGTCTTGCCGTGTCCCGAGCCCATGCCCCGACCCACGCGCTTGCGCGGATGCGTTGCTCCTTTAGGTTTGCGGATCTGGCTGAGGTTCATTGCGCCTTCCCGTGGGACTTGCTCCCGTCCTGTGCGTTGCTTTCACTGGTCTTGCCGTCATGCGCCTTGGCCGCGTGGGCCTTGGTCCCATGCGCTTTGTTCGCATGGGTCAGGTGCCCATGGATCTTGGTCTTAGCGTCGAATGGGACGATACGCACCAAGTGCGGGATTTTCAGCACCATGCCCCGTACGCCCTCGTTGTCGGGACGTTCCACCACCTGCCGCAGCTTGGTGAAGCCGAGGCCCTTGACGATCAGCTTCTGCCGCCAGGAACGCCCGATGGCGCTGCGGAAGTATTCAATTCGGATGCTCTTGCCGGCTGCCTTGGCCATTGACCCTGCTCCTAAAGTTCGTCGATCGTCTTGCCGCGCAAGTCCGCCACCGTCTGCTTGTCGCGCAGTTGCGTCAGAGCGGCAAAAGTCGCCTTGATGACGTTATGGGCGTTCGTGGTCCCGATGCTCTTGGTGAGCACATTGGCGATGCCCGCAGATTCCATAACGGCGCGCACCGCGCCCCCGGCGATGATGCCGGTCCCGGCTTTAGCCGGCTTGAGCAGCACCTGGCCGCTCCCAAAGCGTCCCAGCACAACGTGGGGGATGGTGCTGGCGCCGCGCTTGACCTGGACGAGGTTTTTCTTGGCCGCCTCGATGCCCTTGCGTATTGCCTGTGGGACTTCCTTGGCCTTGCCGCTGCCATAGCCCACCACGCCGGTGGCCGGGTCGCCGACCACCACCAGGGCGGCAAACGACATGTTCTTACCGCCCTTGACCACCTTGGTCACGCGGTTAATCGAGACCACCTGGTCCTTGAGCTGGTACTGGTTCGGGTCGAGGATTTTGCGAATCGCTGGCATGCTTTTTCCTTCAAGTGCGGGACGGCGCGCGGGCGCCGCGCTTAAAACTCAAGGCCTCCCTCTCGCGCCGCTTCGGCCAGCGCTTTCACCCGGCCGTGGTAGGGATAGCCTCCGCGATCGAACACGACCTTCGTAATGCCCTTGTCCCGGGCCAACTGCGCCAGCGCTTTGCCGATGGCTTTGGCCGCGGCGACGTTGCCGCCGTTGGCCGTCTTGGACACCTTGCTGCGTGTCGAAGCCGCCACCAGCACCTGGTTGGCAGCGTCATCCACCAACTGCGCGTAAATGTGGTTCAGTGAACGGTAAATGTTCAGGCGTGGACGCTCGGCGCTCCCCTTCAATCGCTTGCGGGCGCGCTCCTGGCGAAACCGACGACGTTCGTTCTTTGAGACGATTTCAATCATGGCCACTACTCCCGGGGCTTGCCGCCCGTGATTACTTGGCGCCGGTCTTGCCGACCTTCTTGCGCAGACGCTCGCCGGTATAGCGCACGCCCTTGTTCTTGTACGGATCCGGAGGACGCAGGGCGCGCAACTCAGCCGCCACTTGGCCGACCTTCTGGCGATCAATGCCGCTCACGGTGAGGTGTGTCTGCTTGGCGTCGACGCCGATCTCAATCCCCGGCGGGACGGGGTACTCTACCGGGTGACTGAACCCCAGGCTCAGCACCACCATGTTCTTGCCCTTCAGCTCGGCGCGGTAACCGACGCCCACCACGTCCAGCTCTTTCTGGAATCCGTTCACGACGCCGTGTACTGCATTGGCCACCAGGCTGCGCGCCAGACCATGCAGCGCCGCGTACTGGTCGCCGGAGCGCTCCGTTTCCAAGTGCCCGTCCAACTGTTTGAGCTGGATCCCGGCCGGCAGCGTGACCGCCAGCTTGCCCTTGGGGCCCTGCACTGCGACAACCCCCGCCTTGACGTCCACCTTCACCGCGGCGGGGAGTGGGATGGGTTTTCTTCCAATTCTCGACATAATCTTTGCCTTACCCTGCGTCGGCTTTCCCGACGCTCAACGCGTTTGGGTTGCCGTCCAGCCTGTGGCCAACCGTGGCGCGCCGCTTACCAGACCTGACAGAGAACTTCTCCGCCCACGCCCTGCCGTCGGGCATCGCGCCCGGTCATCACGCCGCGCGGCGTCGAGAGGATATTGACCCCCATGCCGCCCAGCACCGGACGGATCTCAGCCCGCCCGACATACACACGACAGCCGGGCTTCGAGACACGCTCGATGTTGGTGATGACGGGGCGGTCATCGGGACCGTACTTGAGGGCGATCTTGAGCACCGGAAACCCCTCTTCCTCGCTCACCTTGTAGCTGGTCAGGTAGCCCTCATCCTTGAGGATGCGGACGATCTCCTGCTTCAGCTTGGAGGCCGGCACGTCCACCTTGGGGTGATGTGCTCGGGCCGCATTGCGAATACGCGCCAGTAAATCGGCGACCGGATCGGTCATTCGTCACTCCTTGTCCCTGACAGCGGGCTTGGGGCAGCCAGCCCCAACCCCTCTCCTCCGTGGCGGCTCGCTTACCAGCTCGCCTTGATCACGCCCGGCACTTCGCCCAACAGGGCGAGCTGCCGGAAGCACAGACGGCAGAGCTGAAACTTGCGCAAGAAGGCCCGCGGGCGGCCGCAGCGCTGGCAGCGGTTGCGCTGCCGGATCTTGTACTTCAGGTCCTTGTCACCCTTGGCGATCTTTGCCGTGGTTGCCATATCGTGTCCCTCGCTCCCGCCCCCTCTAGGCCGCCCGGAAGGGCATGCCCAGTTGCTTCAGCAGCACGCGCGCATCAGCATCGCTCCGCGCCGTGGTCACAATCGTGATGTTCATGCCCTTCATTTTGTCGACCTTGGAGTAGTCGATCTCCGGGAAGAGCAACTGGTCCTTCAGCCCCAGCGTGAAGTTGCCGCGTCCGTCGAAGGCCTTGGACGAAACGCCGCGGAAGTCGCGCACGCGCGGCAGCGCCACGTTGACCAGCCGGTCGAGGAACTCGTACATCCGCTCGCCGCGCAGCGTGACGCAGGTGCCGATCGGCATGTTCTCGCGCAGCTTGAAGGCGGCGATGCTCTTCTTGGCCTTGGTGACCAGCGGCTTCTGGCCGGTGATCAGCCCCAGCTCGTTCACCGCACCGTCCATCAGTTTGGCGTTCTGGGTAGCCTCGCCCACGCCCATGTTGACCACGATCTTGACCAGCTTGGGCGCCGCCATGGGGTTGGTCAGGTTAAGGTCCTTCATCAGGGCCGGAACCACGTCCTTGAGGTACTTTTCTTTGAGTCGCGCTGCCATGTCGTCTTGACTCCCGGCACGCCGTCAGGCGTACCCCTTTGCTGCCGGCGCCTCGCCGCGCGCCGTTCCTGCTAGTCCAGTTGCCGCTTGCACTTGAGGCACTCGCGGAAGCTTCTCGCCTTCTCGCCGGGCACCGCCGCGGGCTTGACGCGGTGCACGCGGGTGGGACCGCATTCCGGGCACACCAGCCGCACGTTGGACGCCTGGATGGGCGCTTCGTGGTGCATGATTCCCCCTTGCACGCGGGCGTTGGCGTTGGCCTTGGTGTGACGCTTGATCATCATCACCTGCTCCACCAAAACCTTGCCGTCCGCCGGGAACACGCGCAGCACCTTGCCCTGCTTGCCCTTGTCCTTGCCGGCAATCACCTTCACCGTGTCGTTCTTGCGAATATTCAACATGTCGCCTTCTCCGTCCTAGAGCACTTCCGGGGCCAGCGAGATGATCTTCAAGAAGCGCTTGTCGCGCAGCTCACGGGCCACCGGCCCGAAGACGCGCGTGCCCACCGGCTCGCCCGTCTCGTTGATCACCACGCCGGCGTTCTGATCGAAGCGGATATAGGTGCCGTCCTTGCGGCGCGTTTCCTTGCGCGTGCGCACGATCACCACCCGCACCACCGTGCCCTTCTTCACCTGTCCGTCAGGGGAGGCTTCTTTGACCGCCGCCGTGACCACGTCGCCCAAACCAGCGCGCAGGCCGGTGTGGCCGCCGATCGGCAGGATGACCTGCAAACGGCGGGCGCCGCTGTTGTCGGCGACATCGAGAATGGTTCGCATCTGCACCATGGCGAATCCTCCTTATGCCTTTCCCGCCCGCTCCGTGCTGGGGGCCGGCTTGCGCGTGTCGGGGCTGAGTTCCGCCTCGCCCACCGCCCGCGCGATCTCTTCCCGCGTGGGCAGCGCCGCGGCCTGCCGCACGATCTCCACCAGGCGCCAGCGCTTCAGCCGGCTCAGGGGGCGCGTCTCCTCGATACGCACCACGTCCCCCACCTTGGCCTGACCGCGCTCGTCGTGCGCGTAGAACTTGTGTCGTTTGCTGATGCCGCGGCGGTAGAGGTGGTGCGCGGAGCGCAGCGTCACCTCGACGACGATGGTCTTGGCCATCCGTGCCGAGACCACCGCGCCGATCTTCTCGTTTCGCTGCCGCGATGCCGCGGCCGGCTTGACTGCTTCTGCCATGGCCTACTTCCCCTTCTCCGCCCGCTGGCGTTCCGCCTGCAGGGTCTTGACGCGCGCGATGTCGCGACGCAACTCGCGCAGCTTCTTCAGGCTCTCGCTCTGCCCCATCGCCTTCTGGAAGCGCAAGCGGAAGAGCTGGTCGCGCATGTCGCTTTCCTGCGTCGCCAGTTCCGCGCCGCCCATCTGCCGAAATTTGTCCGCCTGTGTCTTCATAACCTGTCTCTTCCTGCCCCTCTTAGTCCGCCTGCTCGCGCGTTACGAACTTGGTGGGCAGTGCCAGCTTGTTGGCCGCCAGGCGCATCGCCTCGGTGGCCTGCGCCACCGGCACGCCTTCCATCTCGAACAGGATGCGGCCCGGCTTGACCACCGCCACCCAGTGGTCCGGCGCCCCCTTGCCTTTGCCCATGCGGGTTTCGGCCGGTTTCTTGGTCACCGGTTTGTCGGGAAACACGCGCACCCAGATCTTGCCGCCGCGCTTCACGAAGCGCGTCATGGCGACGCGGCTGGCCTCGATCTGGCGATCGGTGATCCAGCCCGCTTCCATCACCTTCAGACCGAAGTCTCCGAAGGCCAGCGTACTGCCGGTCCACGCCTTCCCCGAGCGGCGTCCGCGCTGCTGCTTGCGGAACTTCACTTTTTTCGGCATCAACATAACGCTTGCTCCCCTTCGCCGCTATTCCGCCCGCGCCGTGCGCGCCGCCACGCCCTGCACGCTGCCCGGTTGGCGCCGCCGCTGCGGCAGGATCTCGCCCTTGTAGGTCCACGTCTTGACGCCGATCACCCCGTAGGTGGTGCGCGCCTCGGCAAACCCGTAGTCAATGTCGGCCCGCAGCGTATGCAGCGGCAACCGCCCCTGCAGGTACCATTCCGAGCGCGCGATCTCGGCGCCGTTCAGCCGCCCCGACACGCGCACCTTGATGCCCTTGCAGCCGAAGCGGATGGCGCTGTCCACCGCCTTGCGCATCGCCCGCCGGAAGGCCACCCGTTTCTCGAGCTGCAAGGCGATCGATTCGGCCACCAGCTGCGCGTCGAGTTCCGGTTTGTGCACTTCCTGGATGTCAATGAAGACTTCCCGCTGCGTCTTCTGCTGCACCGCCAGCTTGAGCTTCTCGATTTCCGAGCCCTTGCGCCCGATGATGATGCCCGGCCGCGAGCTGTGGATGATGATGCGAATCTTGTTGCCCGGCCGCGTGATTTCGATCGAGCTCACGCCCGCCGACTTCAGCTGGTCCTTGAGCCGCGCTCGCAGCTTGATGTCTTCCAGCAGCAGCTTCGAGTAGTCGCGGGTGGCGAACCACTGGCTCTTCCACGGCTTGACGAATCCCAGCCGGAACCCATAGGGATGAACTTTTTGACCCATAACGCTCTCGCTTCCCGCTACTTGCTCTTCTTGGAATCGGTCTTCTTCGGTGCCGCCTTGCTCTTGCCCGCACTCTTGCCGGCTCCCTTGCCCGCACTCTTCGCGCCCCCTGCCCGCGTGGCAGGCCGTGCCGCCGGCTTCGCGCCCGCCTTGCCGCTCCGCGACTTCTTCGCGGGTCCCTGCGGTACGCCCGGCGCCGGCGCTGGCGACGCGGCTCGTACCGGCGTCACCCCCACCACGTCCGCCTGCCGATCGCCCACGTAAATGGCGATGTGCGAGGTCCGCCGCTGGTAGCGGTACGCCCGGCCCATGGGGGCGGGGCGGATGCGCTTCTGGCGCGGTCCGTCATTGACGTAGGTCTTCACCACATAGAGCGTGTCCACGTCCAGCCGCTCAAAACGCTCGCTGGCGTTGGCGATGGCCGAACGCAACAGCTTCTCCACCGCTCCGGCTATGCCCTTGCGCGTGAAACGCAGGATGTTGAGCGCCTCTTCCGCACGTTTGCCGCGGATGAGGTCCACCACCAGCCGCGCCTTCTGGGGCGAGACCCGCATGTATCGTGCTTCTGCTCTGGCTTCCATCGTTGCTTGCCTCTGTCCCTGTTAGCGGGCCGACGCGGCGCGTTCCGCCGCCGCCTTGACCGAGTGTCCCTTGAAGGTGCGGGTGGGGGAGAACTCTCCCAGCTTGTGTCCGACCATGTTCTCGGTGACATACACCGGAATGAACTTGCGCCCGTTGTGCACCGCGATCGTGTGCCCGACAAACTCGGGCAGCACCGTCGAACGGCGCGACCAGGTCTTGTGCACCTTCTTCTCGTTGCGCCGGTTCATATCCTCGATGCGCTTCGCCAGGTGCGTATCAACGAACGGTCCCTTGCTGACGGATCTCGCCATGGTCTACCTGTCCCTTGCTCCCGACTCTTACTTCTTCTTGCGCCGCGACACGATGAACGCATCGGTGCGCTTGTTGTTGCGCGTCTTGAAACCGCGGGTCGGCTGACCCCACGGGGTCACCGGGTGGCGGCCACCCGACGTCTTACCCTCGCCGCCGCCGTGCGGGTGATCCACCGGGTTCATGGAGACGCCGCGGTTGACCGGCCGCCGGCCGAGCCAGCGACTGCGTCCCGCTTTGCCCAGGGTCACGTTCTCGTGCTCGGAATTGCCCACCGTGCCGATCGTGGCCATGCAGTCCACCAGCACCTTGCGCGTTTCCCCCGAGGGCAGCTTGAGCAATGCGTACTCGCCCTCTTTGGAGATCAGCTGCGCGCTGCCGCCCGCCGAGCGCACCATCTGGCCGCCCTTGCCGGGCCGCAGCTCGACGTTGTGCACCGTCGTGCCGGGCGGAATGTTCTTGATCGGCAGGGCATTGCCCACCAGGATGTCGGCCTCCGGGCCGCTCATCACGCTCATGCCCGCCTTCAGCCCGGTGGGCTGCAGGATGTAGCGCCGTTCGCCATCCATGTACTTGAGCAGCGCGATGAAGCTGCTGCGATTGGGGTCGTACTCCACCGACTCCACCACCGCCCGCACCCCGGGCTTGTCGCGCTTGAAGTCGATGCGCCGGTACATGCGCTTGTGGCCGCCGCCGCGGTGCCAGATGGTGAGGTCGCCCGAGTTGCGCCGTCCCCCGGTCCGCTTCAGCGGCTCCATCAGCGGCTTGTGCGGTTCGACCTTGGACAGGTCCTCGCTCACCACCACCGTTTGATAGCGGCGCGTCGGGGTTGTCGGTCGGAACGTCTTGATCGCCATATCGTCCACCCACGCGGGCCCGGCCCGCGTCTCCTGCCTGGTCGCTCGCGATGCGTCTCCCGTCTGGGGTGGGACGCGCCGCGAGCCTGATTACACGTTCTCGGCGTACTCCGGCATCTTCTCGCCGGCCACCAGCTTCACGTAGGCCTTCTTCCAGTCCGCGCGATAGCCGGTGAAGCGTCCCCGTCGCCGCTCCTTGCCGAGAAAACTCGCCGTGCGGATGCTCTCCACCTTCACCTTGAAGATGGCCTGCACCGCCTCGCGAATCTCGACCTTGGTGGCCCCGGGATGCACCTCGAAGACCAGGGTGTGGAGGCTTTCCTTCACGCCCATGCCCTTCTCGGTGATGATCGGCCGCTTGATGATCTCGTATCGGTTCTTCATGACGCCTATCCCTTGCGCTCCACCTTAAGCGGCGGAGCTGGCCTTGCCGCGCGGCCGCGCCGCCTGTTGCAATTTCTCGAGCGCTGCCTGCGACAGCACAATGCGGTCGTAGCGCAGCAGATGGTAGGGGTGCACTTCGTGCGCCGCCAGCAGTTCCACTCCGGCCAGATTGCGCGCGCTGCGGTCGAGCTTTTCATTGCCCCCGTCAACCAGCAGCGCCGTCTTGCGCACTTCGAGGGTGTCGAGGGTCTGCCGCAATTGCCGCGTCTTGGCCTTCTCCAGGTCAAACGCGCTGACCACGATCAAGGCCTGGTCGGCCAGCTTGGCCGCCAACGCCGAGCGCAGCGCCGCCTGCAGCTTCTTCTTGGGCATCACCCAGGCATAACTGCGCGGTTGCGGACCGTGCACCGTGCCACCGTGGCGCCAGATCGGGGTGCGGATCGAGCCCACGCGCGCCCGGCCGGTTCCCTTCTGCTTCCACAGCTTCCTGCCGCTGCCGCTCACCTCGGCGCGTCCCTTGGTCTTATGCGTGCCCGAGCGCTGCGCGGCGGTATAGTGCCGCACCGCCTCCCAGAGGAGGCTCTCGTTGACCGTGCCCCCAAACACCTCGTCCAGCAGTTCCAACTGCCCGACTGTCTGGTTGCTCAGGTTCTTGACGTCAATGGTCGCCATAACTCGTTCTCCCTCCCGCCGCTGCAGCGGGGGTCTACTTCTTGCCGGCGCGCTTCTTGGATGCCTTCAACGGATCCACTGTGCCGCTGCCTGCAAACCCGCGCTTGACGCGCTGCGGCTTCACCGCTTTACGGATCATGACGTACCCACCGTTGGGGCCGGGGATCGCTCCTTCCAGCGCCAGCACGTTGTCGTCAGTATCGACGGCGACCACCTGCAGGTTGCGCACCGTCACCCGTTCCGCCCCCATGTGGCCCGCCGCCCGCATGCCCTTGATGACACGCGAGGGAAAGGCCGAGGCGCCGATGCCGCCCGGGGCGCGATGGAACATGGAACCGTGGCTGGCCGCGCCGCCCGCGAAGTGGTGCCGCTTGACCACGCCCGCAAAGCCCCGCCCCTTGCTCACCCCGATCACGTCCACAAAATCGCGCGCCTTGAAAATGTCCAGCAAAACCTGGTCGCCGACCTTGCTCCCCGCCTCGCCATCGACTGCCGCAACAGTGCGGAACTCGCGCAGCAGCTTGCAGGGTGGCAGGCCGTTCTTCTCGAGATGCTGCCGCTCCGGCCGCGTCAGCCGCGACGGCTTGACGAATTCCACCAGCCCGAGCTGCACCGCCTCGTAGCCGTCCTTGGTCGTCGTCTTGCGCTGCGTCACCACGCAGGGCCCCGCCTGCACGAGTGTCACCGGCACCACTTCGCCGTTGCTGCGAAAGGCTTCGGTCATGCCGATTTTTTTGCCCAGAATCCCGTTCACCATCGCCGTTCCTCACTCCGCCGCGGGGCTGCGCCCGCGGTCTGTGTCCTACTTGTGTTCTTTACCGAAAGCCTTGATCTCCACATCCACCCCAGCCGGCAGGTCCAGCTTCATCAAGGCGTCCATCGTCTGCTGCGTCGGTTCCAGCAGATCGAGCAGGCGCTTGTGGGTGCGGATCTCGAACTGCTCGCGGCTCTTCTTGTCCACGTGCGGCGAGCGCAACACGGTGTAGCGGTTGATCACCGTGGGTAGAGGGATCGGGCCGGCAATCTGCGCTCCCGTACGCCGGGCCGTCTCCACGATTTCGTTCGTGGACTGGTCCAGAATGCGGTAGTCGTAAGCCTTCAGACGGATTCGGATTTTCTCGCGCAACATGTAAAAGCTCCTTGGCCTGTGGCGGCTGGCCTGTGGCGGGTGGCTTTGTCGTACCCACCTCAGCCCGTCGCCCCGGCACCCGCCCTCGCTCCAACCGCCTGGGGCGGTTCCGCTGCCCCAAGTCTTCCCGTCTCCACCCGGCTGCCGGCTTCCGGCCCGCTCAGCCCGCCCGCTCAGCCCACCAGTTAGGCAATGATTTCCGAGATCGTGCCCGCGCCCACCGTGCGGCCGCCCTCGCGGATCGCAAAGCGCAGCCCCTTGTCCATCGCCACCGGCGTGATCAGCTCCACCTCGAGCGAGACGTTGTCGCCCGGCATCACCATCTCCGTGCCTTCCGGCAGCGTCGCCACCCCCGTCACGTCCGTCGTCCGGAAGTAAAACTGCGGCCGGTACCCCTTGAAGAACGGCGTGTGCCGCCCCCCCTCTTCCTTGGTCAGCACGTACACCTCGCACTTGAACTTCGTGTGCGGCGTGATCGAGCCCGGCTTCGCCAGCACCATCCCACGCTCCACGTCGTCCTTCTCCGTGCCGCGCAGCAGGATCCCCGCGTTGTCCCCAGCCAAACCCTCGTCCAACTGCTTCTTGAACATCTCGATCCCGGTCACCACCTTCTTCGTCGTCGGCCGGAATCCCACGATCTCCACTTCCTCGCCCACCTTCACCTTGCCCCGCTCGATGCGCCCCGTCACCACCGTCCCACGTCCCGATATCGAAAAAATGTCCTCGATCGGCATCAGGTACGGCTTGTCCACGTCGCGCTGCGGCACCGGAATGTACTTGTCCACCGCCTCCATCAGCGCTTCCACCGACTTCTCCCACTGCTCTTCCCCGTTCAAGGCTCCCAACGCCGAGCCCCGGATCACCGGAATGTCGTCCCCAGGAAACTGGTTCGCCTTCAACAGCTCCCGCACTTCCAACTCCACCAGCTCCAACAGCTCCGGATCGTCCACCGCGTCGCACTTGTTGAGGAACACCACCAGGTACGGCACCCCCACCTGTCGCGCCAACAGCACGTGCTCCCGCGTCTGCGGCATCGGCCCGTCCGTCGCCGCCACCACCAGGATCCCGCCGTCCATCTGCGCCGCCCCGGTGATCATGTTCTTGATGTAGTCCGCGTGCCCGGGACAGTCCACGTGCGCGTAATGCCGGTTCACCGTCGAGTACTCCACGTGCGCCGTCGCGATCGTGATCCCACGCTCCCGCTCCTCCGGCGCATTGTCGATCGAATCAAACGACCGGAACGCAATCTTGGAATCGTGCTTCGACAGCACCTTCGTGATCGCCGCCGTCAACGTCGTCTTCCCGTGATCAATGTGCCCGATCGTTCCCACGTTCACGTGCGGCTTGCTGCGGTCAAATTTCTCTTTCGCCATGACTGTTCCTCGACCGACGGATTAAATCGTGCGCGGCGGGTGCGCCACCCGCGGAACGCCTTAAACCCTGGAGCGGGAGACGGGATTCGAACCCGCGACGTTCAGCTTGGAAGGCTGACACTCTACCACTGAGTTACTCCCGCGAACGGTGGCCGGCGTGGGTACGAGCGGGGGGCGTTGAATCAGCCCCTGCCTGCACCCTGCCGTCCACGCGCCTTCCTGGAGCCGATGAGCGGGATTGAACCGCTGACCTCGTCCTTACCAAGGACGCGCTCTACCAACTGAGCTACATCGGCCGAACTCTTACGCCTGCCGCGCATCCTTCCGCCCATCGGCGGGTCGGCGCAGCGGCGACGGGGCGGGGCTGCTCTCGCGGAACAGCGTCAACCCCAGAAAAACCACGAGCGCCCCGGCGGCAAACCAGCGCGGGATCGGCTCGGTGAGCGTTGTCAGGCTGGTGGCCAGCAACCCCAGCAAAATCACGACGGCGATCCAGCGTCGCCACTCCACTCTTCCCGACTCGCTTGCGCTCAAGGCCTCCACGCTCCCTGTCGAGAGCGGGACAGACGCCGGGGGCGACTCTTTCACTTCCATGACGCAACACACGACGAATGGTGGACAGGGGAGGATTCGAACCTCCGTAGCCCGCAAGGGGCGACAGATTTACAGTCTGTTGGTTTTAACCACTCACCCACCTGTCCAAGAACGAACCGAGCCCGCCCGCCTCCAATTGCGCCTTTCGCCCCGTTGCGCCCGCCGCCGCGCACACGTGCACGACACGCTCGAACGCATCATTTCGGAGGAAAGACAGCAGATCTTGGAGCTGGCGAAGGGATTTGAACCCCTGACCGGCTGATTACAAATCAGCTGCTCTACCAACTGAGCTACGCCAGCCCGCCGCATCGCCCGCACCACGACCCGGACGGCACGCCAATGCCAACGACCGCAAACTTCAGATTGTAGACGAGCCGAGCAACCCCTGCAACTCTTTCGACGTTGGCGTCGGAGGCAACTATGGGCGGGGCCGAGCGCTGCAAGAGAAAAAGAAAGCGCCGGGAAGGGCGTGCCGGCTCAGGTTTAGCCGGCAGCTAGCGCAAATACTTGTGCGGATTCACCGGGGCATTGTCAATGCGCACTTCGTAGTGGAGGTGCGCGCCGGTGGAACGGCCGGAGAGCCCCACGAACCCCACCAGATCGCCCCGTTGCAGGTGCTGCCCAACGGCTGAAGCGAACGAGGACAAGTGCGCGTACAGGGTGCGAAGTCCGTGACCGTGGTCAATGATCACGGTGCGCCCATAGCCATTCATCGTACCGCTGAAGATGACCTGGCCGGGGGCGCTGGCGTGAACCGGGGTTCCGTAGCTGGTCGCAATATCGAGGCCGTCGTGGAACGACCCCTCGCCTCCGAACGGATCGAGGCGCTCGCCAAAGCTGCTGGTGATGCGGCCCATGACCGGCCACAAACTTGGACGCCAACTTCCAGGCGGGTTGGCCCAAACGCCCAACAGGGAGCCGTTCAGGGCTGAGTTTTGGAGGACCTGAAAGTTCTCCAAGCTGCCGCTGTAGCTCTCCACGGCTGTAATGCCGGGATTATCCACACTGGATGAAACCAGCTTTTCCTTGAGGGTGGCGTTGCGGCCCAAGGAGTACAGCGACGCGACCTGGCTCGCCAATGAGCCCAAGCTGGCGACTTCGGCGCGGGTCTGTTCGGTCTCGTGCTGGGCATTGACCAGTTGGTGGGTCAGGACATCCCGCTGCTGGCGCAGCTCGTTGAAATGCTCGACCTTGCTCAGCATGCGGGTGTAGGACCCCGCCAAACCGAGCAGCGTGGAGGCCCCGACTACCGCAAATACCAAAAACAGAACCACCCATTGCACAGGAATCGGGATTCGGCGCAGCTGTCCATCCCAATCGTGGGTGACGATGAAGATGTAATAGCGCTTGCGCACTCCGCTCCTTTTTTCCGTTCCACTCGAATGGGTGCAGTGACGCGGGGGACCGGGTCACACATTGCTACCTTCAACCCCAACCCAACGAAGCCCAAAGCCGGGGGGCTCAGTCACTTACAACCGCACGCGACTGTAACAATCTTGGCAGGGAAAAGTCAACCCAGAGATGCCTCGGGCAAAGGCCCTATTTGCTCTCGCCAGCCTCCGCCTTCAAGCGCAAGTAGAGGGCATGGGCGCTGCGAATGGCGGCGTAAGCGGCCTCCCGCCCCTCCCAACCCTTGCTCTCCACGTGTTTCCGTTCCAAAGTTTTGTAGGTCAGGAAGAAATGCTCCACCAGCCGGAGCTCGTCCTCGGTCACTTGGCTTAGATCACGAATCTCGCGGTAGCTGGGGTCGTGAACCGCCACGGCAAAGACTTTGTCATCCTCGCCCTTCTCGTCGGCCATGCGCAGCACCCCGATCGGGCGCGCTTCCACCATGACGCCCACGTCCAAGGGCTCGCTGATCTGGATCAGGATATCCAACGGATCGCCGTCCTCCGCGACCGTCCCGGGCACGAAGCCATAGGCCGTGGGGTAAAACATCGAGGCATAAAGCACGCGATCGAGGCGAAAAACGCCCAACTTCACGTCGTACTCGTACTTGGTCCGCGTGCCCCGTGGGATCTCGATGACGGCATTGACCCGTTGTGGGGCCGCCTCCCCCACGGGAAGATCTTTCAAATTCATGTTGGCTCCAAAATGAATGACCACCGGAGACGGGGGACCGGGACAGTGCTCCTCCGTTGGCTCGCCAGCCACGCAGGGGGGTGGTTCACCCCGGTCCTTCCGCTGGTGGCGGCCGCCGTTCGCCGGGACCGGGCCGGCACGCCATGGTTGGGCGGCGCCGAACCACCCTGCAGAAACTCGCCGACTGTGACTCGCTTGAGCACCCTTGAGCACCAACGATCTCCGCCCACCCAAGACGAACCGGCGAGTGCCTCGAACGGTGCCCGGCAGTGCCCAACTAGTTTCCCACAGTTCCTCGCGACGCTACATCAGGGTCAGCGCGTCACTCTTGCCGTGCATTCTTTGACTCGACACCGCATCCAACAAGGATCAGATCATGCTCGCCTTCTGCTCCCAATGTGGGACAGCGGTCCCCCCCAAGGCCGCCGTCTGTTCGAATTGCGGACGACGCTTGCGTGGACGGGCGGGACGCCGCATCGGCCAGGCGCTGCGCATCGGCCTGCTGACTTTGACCGGGGTGCTGGTGATCGGTTGGGTTGCGTCCTCGGGCCCCCCCCCGGGTCACGCCCTGCCGCCGGCGGTGGTTCCGACTGCAACCCATGGCCGTGTCCATGCCTCCGCCGCGCGCCCGCCGCTGCCTGAGCAACCGCGGCCGTCGGTGGCCCGGGCGATCGCCGCCCCGCCGACCGAGCCCTTGCCGCCGCGCGAGCGCAGCGTGGCGCTGGGTCCCTCCTCGGTCGCCATCCCGGCCGGGTCCTACAGCTTTGTCGCCTTCACGGTCGCGCCCGGCTTGCTCAACCCCACGGTGCGCGGCCTGGTCGCCGCTCACGGCGGCGGCGGCAACGACATCCAAGTGTGGGTGCTCGATGCCGCCCAGTTTGCCAGCTTTCAGGCACATCGCCTCACGCGCGCCTATTACGACAGCAGCCGCGTTGCCGCGGTGACGGTCTCGGTCGGACCGCTGCCCCCCGGCAGCTACGACGTCGTGTTCTCCAATGTTTTCTCGCTCTTCACCGCCAAGCAGGTCACAAATTCCCTGCGCCTCACCTACCAAGAGAACCGCTGATTCCCGGGCAGATTGTTTCCGGCCGCCGTCATGGTTGCCCGACCCGCCGGCAAGCCCCTTGACAGCGCCCCGCCCGGGAATGAATAATTATGCTCGGAGATGAATAATTATTCTAAAACGGGCTCGACCCCGGCGCGCGTCGTGATCGTGGGCGCGACCGGGTACGCCGGCATCGAGCTGGTGCGCTTACTGGCGCGGCACCCGGGAGCGGAGTTGGTCGCGGCGATGTCGTCCGGTCGGGATGCGCGCACGCAGCCGCTCGCCGATCTGGTGCCGGCGCTGAGCGGCATCACCGCGGTGGACTGCCGACCCGCCTCCATGGAAGCGCTCGTGACCGCGCAACCCGACGTCGTCTTTCTCGCCACGCCGCACGAAGTGGCGCTCGAACTGGTGCCGAAGCTGCTGGCCGAGAAAAAGGTACGGGTGATCGACCTCAGCGGCGCTTTCCGCTTTCCCGACGCCGCGGTCTTCGAGCAGTGGTACCAGATGCGGCACACCGCCGCCGAGGCGCTGACGTCGGCGATCTACGGCTGGCCGGAAAAGAACCGCGCCGCCATTGCCGGGGCGAGGCTGGTGGCCAATCCCGGCTGCTACGCCACCGCCGCCTCGACCGCGCTGTGGCCGTTGGTGCGCAGCGGCGTCATCGTGCCGAGCGGGGTAATCTGCGATGCAAAGTCCGGGGCCAGCGGCGCCGGCAAAGGCCTGCGCGACGATCTGCATTTCGTTCATCTCGAGGGCAACTGCAAGGCCTACAGCGTCCTGACCCACCGCCACACACCGGAGATCGCCGAGCAGAGCGGCCTGGGAGTGGCGGAGCTGACCTTCACGCCCCACCTGCTGCCGATCAATCGCGGCATCATCGCCACCACCTACGTGCGCTTGGCGCCCGGCGCCGACGCTGAGGCCATGACGGCGGCCTATCAGGACGCTTACCGCGACAGCCCCTTCGTGCGACTGCGGGCCGCCCGCTTGCCGGAGATCAGCGACGTGGTGGGCACCAACTTCTGCGACCTCGGCTTTCGCGTCAACCCGGCCAACGGCCAGGCGATCGTGGTGAGCACGCTCGACAACCTCTTGAAAGGCGCGGCGGGGCAAGCGCTGCAGAACATGAACTGCATGCTCGGCTGGCCGGAAGAAACGGGGTTGCTATGAGGATGGTTCGTGATTCCCGGTTCGCGGTTCGTGGTTGCTCGTCCCCGCGGCGGGGTGCGTGTCTTCTCCACAAAAGACGAACGTCGAATCACGAACTGCCCATCCTCTCCGATACCCGGGGTCGCTGATCGCATCACCACCACCACCATGCGCACTGTTCTCAAAATCGGCGGCAGCATTCTCGAACCCGCTCCCTCACCCGAGTTGTTGGAAGCGGTGGTGGCGCGCGTGCAGGCGGGCGACGAACTGGTGGTGGTGCACGGCGGCGGCAAGGCGCTGACCGGGCTGCTGGACCGCCTCAAGATTCCCACTGCGTTCCTGCGCGGGCTGCGGGTCACCGACGAAAACAGTCTCGACGCGGCACTGATGGCGCTCGCGGGCGGCACCAACAAGAAACTGGTCGCCGCGCTCCATGCCACGGCGCACCGCCTTGGGGACCACAGCTTTCGCGCGGTGGGCGTCTGCGGCGTGGATGCCAATTGTGTGCTGGCGCGTGTCTCCGACCCCGAACTGGGGCGGGTGGGCGAGGTCTGTGGCGGCTATCCGGAACTGCTCGATGCGTTGCTCGAAGCCGGGTTCACGCCGGTGTTGGCCAGTCTGGCGAGCGATGGGCTGGGCGGCATCCTGAACGTCAACGCCGACCATTTTGCGGCCGCCTGCGCGCAACTGATTGACGCCGAGCGGGTGGTGTTCGTGACCGATGTGGAGGGTGTTCTGGACGCCGCGGGGCAACGCATTGCCAGCCTCAACCTGGACGAGTTGGAGGCCATGGAGCGCGATGGCGTCGTCCGCGGCGGCATGCTGCCCAAGCTGGCCGCCTGCCGCCAGGTGCTGGAGGGGGGCGTGGACGAAGTGGAGATCATCGGTCCGGAAGCGGCGCGCCGGCTGGACCGCTGGGAGCCGGGGCATTGTCCCGGAACGCGGATTTGGAAAGCGGTGGAGGAGGTGGCGGAATGAGGGTGCGGAAAGCCAAACTGTGCGACGCGGGCGAGATTCACGCCCTCATGCAGCCCCAGGTCGCGACCGGGGCGCTGCTGCCGCGCAGCCTCGCCTACCTCTGCGAAAATATCCGCGATTTCGTGGTGATCGAGGATGACGAACACCGCCTGGTAGCCTCTGGGGCGCTGCACTTCCTTGATGAGGACGTGGCCGAGTTGCAGTCGCTGGTCGTCCACCCGCGGGAGCGGAGTCGCGGGCTGGGCGCCGTGCTCGTCCAGCGCCTGCTGCGCGACGCGCGACGGTACCAGGTCTGGAAGGTGTTCGCGCTCACCCACCTGCCGGAGTTCTTTCTGCGCAATGGCTTCACTCGCACCACCATCAGCGAGTTGCCGCAAAAGTTCGTCCGGGACTGTGTCAACTGTCCCAAGCTCCACGACTGCCATCAAGTGGCGGTGATCTGCGACGTGTACGCGCGTGGCGCGCGCCGCTCCACCGCCCACACCGCTATGCCGGTGGCAGCTCGACCGGCGCAGCTCAGTGCCTCGCCCCTCGCAATTCTGCAGTAAGGGCCTGCACCCGGATCTGGCAAAAGGGTAGTGTCTCAGTTTGACTTCAGCCGGGAATTGCCGGAAGGCTGTGGATTGCGATAATGAGGCATGGCCAAGCGACCACGCGATCCGAACCAGCTTGCCAAGCGCATCCTGGACATCGCCACCGGAGAGGCCGAGGATGCGGTGAGCCCGGCGAAGGGGGGCCACAACGTGCGCGGAAGGGCTGGGGGCCTACGCGGCGGTAATGCCCGCTCTGCCGCGCTTACGCCGGAACAGCGAGCCGATATTGCTAGGATCGCGGCTAGCGCACGCTGGAAGAAGAAATAGCCGGAGTTTTTTCGGAATCCGCCGCACTTTGCGGGGGCCTGCGGCCCACAGCCTCGCGCTCGGCAACGTCGTCCGTATAATCCAAAACCAATTGGATCGCGGGTTGCTTTCCGCGATTCATGTCGTTGTATACATCGACGTCGGTTTTCAGCTGGACATTCTCACCAATAATCAATTCGCGGCGCTGGGCAAAGGCGATTTGCATGTGCTCGTGCGGGGCGAAACCCATCTTGGCCCAAAACGTATATTGCACCCCTCCCTTCATCACCCGCGCCGCGTGGTTTACGCGATAGCGACGTCCCTGTGCGTCCGTGTCCATTTCTTCACGCAACGCACTCGCCATCTGTCCAGCGAGAAAATCGTAGGGGTCCAATTCGGGAAGCTCCAATATCCCCTCACTGACAGCCCATTCGACCGCCTCGCGTGCGCTGGAGGGCCTGTGGTCAACCCTACTGTCATATCCATGCCAGATTTGCTGTAGCCGCTCTGCCTTCGTAGACATTCACATCCTCCTAAATTTGAACTGGAACCGACTGGCCCCAACCGTCCGTAATAGCTCCAGGAATAACATTTGATCGTATTTTGGACTGATGCCTTGCCAAATAATCGTGCCGCTTCATTCGGAAGTGCATTTGCCCAACGATCAGACCCGGATGGCGGTGCATGATTCGAGCGAAGGCGATCACGTCTTTTTCATAGAAAAACGGGCTTTTTCTCGCCATGAAGCTATCGAGCTTGGCTGTCGGGGCGCAGAAATCTGCTGCCGCCTCATTCGCAATCTTTTCTTCTTGAGACGCACCAGACGTATCGAAGGAACCTAAGTCCAAATCGATTACTTCCTGCTCGCGCCCATCCTTATGCAAGACATGTTCGATTTCATGGCGCAAAACAAACCAAAAATTATCTATCGTGTCCTTTTTAAGTGACATCCCGATCACCGGCGAATCGTTGTCAAGCCAAAAACACACACCATCTATGTCGGCATGTGGAAGCTTTTCGACTATTACAAATCTGACTCCACAATCGGCAAGAAGTTTCGGAACGTGACGCGCCTCTTCGGGGGCCAGCAAAAGCGCCTTCAAATCCACCAGGGCCTTTTTCAATGCACCTTCGGAATATTTCGGCACGCTTATGGACCGTGCAATTTGACGAACCCTGAAGAGCCATGCAACTTGCGGTGCTGGAATTTCACGCTCGGCATAGCTACTCTTCCTGGCGGCATGAGCCATGTACGGAATGTCGGTGGTATTCGATACCTCAAAAAATGCCGTCATCTGTTGCTCAAGCATGTCGGCCGATGTGCTATGAATCCAACCGCGTTTTATCATCTCTCTGATTGGATACACGTTCTGCATCTTAGCTCGAACCTCGACGGCCGGGTCGGGAGACTGCGTGCGCGCCATCTCGTAGTCTTTTTGCAGGTTTGCAAAAAGATCGGGATTGACGTCAAACGCCACACCAAGCCCGCGTGCCATGTCGGCACTGACGCCGCGTTTGCCGTTCACAATCATCGTCACCGACTGCTCTGGAACGCCGAGAATGTAAGCGAGGTCGCGCTGATTCCAGTTGCGCGCTTCCATCTCTTC
Source organism: uncultured Acidobacteriota bacterium (assembly GCA_937898755.1). Lineage (GTDB taxonomy): Bacteria > Acidobacteriota > Terriglobia > Terriglobales > SCQP01 > CALEJU01. The sequence continues at coordinate 56,890 of CALEJU010000004.1, forward strand.
CCTAATGTAAAAGCCGGGGTGTTTGATCCAAGCGTTGTTCGTCGTAGGCATTTTCACCCCTCCTTTAATCGTGGTCCCAGACCCGCAAAATGGTCAGCTTGTTCGGGTTGCTGGCCGTGTCGATTGTGAATATCAGGCGGAACTGATCGTTCAGCTTGATGGAGCGTTTGTCGTCCGCCATTTTTTCGTAATGTAAGCTTTTCCAGTTCCGGATCGAGCGTTCGTCCGGCGCGCTCCTCAAAAAGTTCAGCTTGTTCCTCATGGATTCGATAACGGGAACCGGCAGCCTGGTTTTGAACGCCTGCTCGGTCTCCACCAAGGCGAGCGTCTTGTCCTGAAAGCTGATCTCCATTCCACGTTTCCGCCAAAGCAACATCAGAATAGCGGCTCGCAGCGGCTGTGTCAATACCTACTTAACGCAGGTAGTTAAACTGAGCGAAATGCTTGACACATTGTCAGATCTCGGTAGTCTTTGCTCATGAATCGCCTAAGCCTTGAAGACCGCGCCCGGATCGTCGGCCTGCTAGTGGAAGGAATGAGCCTTCGCGCCGTCTCCCGGCAGACGGGATGCTCGATCAACACAGTCACGAAGCTACTAGTTGACGTTGGAACTGCGGCGGCGGTCTACCACGATGCCCACGTTCGGAGCGTAAAGGCGCGGCGGGTCCAGTGCGACGAAATCTGGAGCTTTGTGGGGGCGAAGGGGAAGAACACCACGGCGGAGCAACGACGCGACGGAATGGGCGACGCCTGGACATGGGTAGCGCTGGATGCCGACTCCAAGCTGTGCGTTTCCTACTTGGTGGGGGGCCGCGATAGCGGATGGGCTTTTGACTTCATGCAGGACGTGGCAAGCCGGATTCGCGGTCGCGTGCAGCTAACGACGGACGGCCACAAGCCCTACCTAGAGGCTGTTGAAGGCGCGTTTGGCATGGTGGTGGATTTCGCCACGCTCCACAAGATTTACGGCGCTACCAGCGAAGAAGACCAGCGGCGCTACAACCCGGCCACATGCATTGGTTGTGACATGAAGACGGTAATCGACAACCCTGACCCCGAGCATGTGTCCACGAGCTACGTGGAACGGAAAAACCTCACGATGCGAATGTCCATGCGCCGGTTAACGCGGCTGACCAATGCGTTCTCCAAGAAGCTGGAGGACCACGCCCACGCCGTGGCCCTACATTTCATCCATTACAACTTTGCCCGCATCCACAAGACCTTGCGCGTGACACCGGCCATGGAAGCAGGGTTGGCGAACCGCGCTTGGAGCCTTGAGGACATCGCGGCGCTGGCTGATACGAGGAAGGGGGAGGGTGTTGCGTGAAACTGAGACACCACCGGCAGAAGTGGGGCATGCGCGTGGAGCGCCTCGCTCGTCTCGCATTGCCCTTCCGGGCTATGCTGTCGGCCTCGACGCGAGGGGGACTTCCATGCACGCCATTCGTCTCGCCGGCTTGACGCTGGCCTTGATCGGAACCTTGTTGGCGCAAAGCGCACCGCAGTCGGCGGCGGCGCTGGCGCTGCCGCAGCGGACCTCCGCCTGGCTCAGTCTCACGGCAGCGGATCGAGAGGCGGTGGGGGCCTTGGGCGAAGACACCAAGCGTTTCCTCAACATCGCCCGGCAGAATCAGCTCGCGGTGACGGAAGTCTTGCGGCGGGCCCAGGCGCAACATTTCCGCGAACTCACGCCCGGCATGCACCTGACGCCGGGCACGCGTTTCTACGTCAACAACCGTGGGCGCGCAGTCGTGCTGGGGATCGTGGGCAGCCGCGGGGGCACGCATGGCTTCCGCATCATCGGTACCCATGTGGATTCGCCGTGGCTGGAGCTGAAGGCCAACCCGCTGGTGGAGAAACAGGGGTTTGTCCTCTTCCACGTGCTCACGCATGGCGGCCTGAAACATTACCAATGGGTCAATCGTCCCTTGGCTCTCACCGGCCACATTGACCGCCGCGATGGCAGCCGGGTTGAGGTGTCAATCGGACTCACGCCGGGCGATCCGGTCTTTGTGATCCCCGATCTGGCGCCGCATGTGGATAGCCCGCTCCGCGCCCGCACCTACACCAACGTGATCTCCACGGAGGAGATGTTGCCGGTGGTGGCCAGCGAGCCTCTGGGCGAGGCGGGCGTCATGGGGCAGGCCCTCGAGCAGCTCTTCAAGCTCTACGGCATCAGCCCGGAAGACTTCACCTCCGCCGAGCTGATCCTCACCCCCAACGAGCCCCCAGCCGACGCCGGCCTCGACCGGGCGCTGATCGCGGCCTACGGCCAGGACGACCGGCTCAACTCCTTCCTCGCCACGCGCGCCATCCTGGACTACCCCGGCACCCCGGAACGAACCGCGTTTGCCTGCCTGACGAACAACGAGGAGGTCGGAAGCGTCAACAACACCGGTGCCAGCTCGCAGTTTCTGGACTCGGTACTGACGCGCCTGCTGGCCGGTGAACTGGGCTCGGGCATGAGCGAGCTCGCGTTGCGCGCCGCCAAAGATGCCACCGAAGTGATCTCGGTGGACTGCAACACCGGGGTTAACCCTAATTTCCCGCAGGTTCAGGAGGCGGATAACGCCGCGCGCCTTGGCTACGGCGTTACCTTGAAGCGCTACGGGCACGGCTTTGACGCGAACTCGGAGTTCACGGCGCGCTTCCGGCGGATGTTCGCCGCGCAGCACATCCCCTGGCAGACCTCGACCTACGTCGAGGGCATCGGCGGAGGCGGCACGATTGGGCTGTTTTTCTCCGAGCAAAACATGGAGGTGATTGACCTGGGGGTGCCGCTGCTCTCGATGCACTCGCCTTATGAACTGTCCTCCAAGGTCGACGCCTGGGAGATGGTGCGCGCCATGCAAGGCTTCATAGCGATGCCGTAGCCGGCGGTCATCCGAAGCCCGAAGGGCGAGGGGCGACGGCCGAAGGCCGAGCAGCAAGGGCAAGCTGAAGGGTCCGCCAAATCGTGACTGCCTTCGGCCTCCGGCCCTCGGCCTTCGTCTTCCACCCCCCGCGCGTAGTAAAATCAATCCAGCCCCATGAAAATCGGCGTCGTCGTCTTTCCCGGCAGTAACTGTGACCACGATGCGTTGCACGCCGCCGGTGCGCTGGCGGGCCAGGAAGCCGTCGCGCTCTGGCACGACAGCTCTGACCTGCAGGGCGTGGACGCGGTCGTCATCCCCGGAGGGTTCAGCTTCGGCGACTACCTTCGCACCGGAGCCATTGCGCGCTTCTCGCCCGTGGTGGATTCCCTGAAGCGCTTCGCCGCGCAAGGCAATCCGGTGCTGGGCATCTGCAACGGATTTCAAATTCTCTGCGAGTGCGGCTTGTTGCCCGGCGCGCTGATGCGCAACGCCGGGCTGCGCTACATCTGCAAACCGGTTCACATTAGGGTGGACTCGACCGACACCCCGTTCACACAGGCCGCTGTGCCCGGCCAGATCTTGCGCGTGCCGATTGCCCACGGCGAGGGAAACTATACGGCTGACGCAGCCACCCTGGCGGAGCTGGAACGCGACCACCGGATCGTGTTCCGCTACTGCACGCCGACTGGCGCGATCACTGCGGAGGCCAACCCCAACGGTTCGGTGGCCAATATCGCCGGCATCTGCAACGCCGGCCGTAATGTCGTCGGCTTGATGCCGCACCCGGAGCGCGCCAGCGAGGCGATGCTGGGTTCGGCGGACGGCTTTGTCGTGTTCCGTTCCCTGATCGAAGCCCTCGCGGCGAGCCCGCGCTAGACGCTCGAACTCTAACAACTATGCCGTTCCCACCCGACGTCCTTGCCCGGCACGGTGTCACCGCCGAGGAGTTCGCCAAGATTGTGCAATTGCTGGGGCGCGAGCCCAACCTGACGGAGTTGGGCATCTTCTCCGTGATGTGGAGCGAGCATTGCTCCTATAAGAGCAGCCGCGTGCACCTGAAGAATCTCCCCACGGAGGGGCCGCGCGTCCTGCAGGGCCCCGGCGAGAACGCCGGCATTATCGACATCGGCGACGGCTGGGCCTGTGCCTTCAAGATCGAGTCGCACAACCACCCCAGCTACGTCGAGCCGTTCCAAGGCGCGGCGACCGGGGTGGGCGGAATCCTGCGCGACATCTTCACCATGGGGGCGCGACCCATCGCCATCATGGACTCGCTGCGTTTCGGCGACCCGCACCAGGGCACCGAACGCGAACGCGCCCGCACCCATGCCGTGATCCAAGGGGTGGTCGGCGGTGTCGCCCACTATGGCAACTGTTTCGGGGTGGCGAACGTAGGCGGCGAGACGCGCTTTGATCCCTGTTACGCCGGCAATCCGCTGGTGAACGCCTTCGCCCTGGGCATCGCCCGGCATGATGGGCTGTTCTTCGGCAAGGCAACCGGCCTCGGCAATCCGGTGATCTACGTCGGATCCAAGACAGGCAGGGACGGCATCCATGGCGCCACCATGGCCAGCGAGGAGTTTTCCGAAGCGTCCGAAGCCAAGCGTCCCAATGTGCAGGTGGGTGATCCGTTCCTCGAAAAGCTGCTGCTCGAAGCCTGCCTGGAAGCCATGCAGACCGGGGCGATCGTCGGCATTCAGGACATGGGCGCCGCCGGGCTGACCTGCTCGAGCTGCGAGATGGGCGGCCGCGCCGCCACCGGAATCGATCTCGACCTCGACGCCGTGCCGCAGCGCGAAACGGGCATGACCGCCTACGAGATGATGCTCAGCGAGAGCCAGGAACGCATGCTCCTGGTCGCCGAGCGCGGCCGTGAAGAGGAAGTCTTTGCCGTCTTCCGCAAATGGGGACTCGATGCCGTGACCGTGGGCGCGGTAACCGACACAAGCCGATTGCGTGTCACCCATTGTGGCAGCCTCGTCGCCGATATTCCTAATTCCGCGCTCACCGATGAGGCCCCGATCTACCGGCGCCCGGTGGGTGAGCTGAAGCGCATCGAGCCCCTGCAACCCCCGGTTGACTTGACGGATCGGCTCGCCGGACGTGACTGGAATGCCGACCTGCTGGCGCTGCTCGCCTCCCCCAACCTGGCCAGCAAACACTGGGTCTACGAGCAGTACGACACCATGGTGCGCACCAACACGCTCGAGGCGCCGGGCGGAGACGCCGGCGTGGTGCGCATCAAGGGAACCAACAAGGCCCTCGCCATGGCCTTGGACGGCAACGGACGCTACTGCCGCCTCGAACCGCGCGAGGGTGCGCGCCTGGCCGTGGCCGAAGCGGCGCGCAACGTGGCCTGCGTGGGCGCGGTGCCGGCTGCCGCCACCAACTGTCTGAACTTCGGCAACCCTGAAAAACCGGAGATCATGGCCCAACTTGTGGCGGCCATCGCCGGCATCCGCGAAGCCTGCACCGTGCTCGAGACGCCCATCACCGGCGGCAACGTCAGCCTCTACAACGAGACCCTGGGTCAGGGAATTGACCCGACCCCGGTGCTGGGCGTGGTCGGCATTCTCGAACTCGCGCCCGGCGTGCCTGTCGTCAGTTCGCGCTGGAAAGCGGCAGGTCGCCCCATCTTGCTGGTCAGCGGCGCCCCGCAGTTGTCTCTGGAGGAGGCCGCGCAGCGCTTCGGCAGCAGCGAGTTTGCCACCACCATGCTCGGGCAGTGCTGGGGATTGCCACCCGCGCTTGATCTGGCGCGCGAAAAGGCCCTGCACCAGTTTCTCGCCGCCGCCGTCGCTCAGGGCTGGCTCGAATCGGCGCACGATGTTTCGGAGGGCGGCCTCGCCGTCTGCCTGGTGGAGTGTGCCCTCAGTCGGGCCATCCAAGCGGCAGACGATCCCGCCTTCGGCGCTCAGATTGAGGTGGCGCAAGGACCGGCTGTCACGCTCTTTGACGAAACCGCCAGCCGCGTGGTGCTGAGCTGCCTGCCGGAACAGGTTGCCGCGCTTTCCGCGCTTGGGCGACAATACAATCTTGAGGTGATGCGCCTGGGCGAGACGGGCGGGGAGCGGTTGACCGTGCGCGTCAACGGCGCGACGGCGCTCGATTTGTCCCTCACCGCGCTAGACGCCGCTTGGAGTCCCGCACTCGAACAGCAACTGGAAGGCGTTCCCGTATGAGCCACGACGCGACCGCGGCAGTATCTCCGGCCTCTTCCGTTGCTCGCGGCGCAGCCACGGCGGACGAGGAGATCTTCGATAAATTTCGGGAGGAGTGCGGCGTGGTAGGTATCTTCGGTCACCCCGAAGCCGCCAAGCTGGCCTACCTCTCGCTCTATGCGCTGCAACATCGCGGGCAGGAATCGGCGGGCATCGCCGCCACCGATGGCGAGGAGGTCTACGTCCATCGCGCCATGGGCGCCGTGGCGGAGATTTTCACCAACCCGGTCATCGCCGCCCTCCCCGGGCAGGTGGCGATCGGGCATACGCGCTACTCCACCGCCGGTTCCAGCAACGTCATCAACGCGCAGCCCTTCATGGTGGACTGCAACCGTGGCAAGCTGGCCATCGCCCACAACGGCAACCTGGTCAACGCCGCCGAGATCCGGAGCCGCCTGGAAGCACAGGGTTCCATCTTTCAGACCACCAGCGATACCGAGGTGGTGCTGCACCTGATCGCCCGCTCGCGCGCCGCCTCGCTCCCGGAGGCGCTGGACGATGCCCTGAACCAGGTCGAGGGTGCCTATTCGTTTGTGCTCTTGACGCGCGATGGCCTGTTTGCCATCCGCGATCCGCACGGTTTCCGGCCGCTGGCCATGGGACTGCTGCCCTCGCCGCTGGGCTCCTCGCTTCCCGGCATTCCGGGCGGCGGCGGGGTCACGTTTGCCAGCGAGACGTGCGCCTTCGATTTGATCGGAGCGCAATACCTGCAGGATGTCGAGCCCGGCGAGTGGGTGCGGGTCACCGCCGAGGGCATTGAACGCCATCGGTTTGCGCCGCGTCGGCAGCAACGTCAGTGCGTCTTCGAGCACGTCTACTTCTCTCGCCCCGACAGCCTGGTGTTCGGACGCAGCGTGCAGCAAAGCCGCGAGCTGATGGGCCGCCTGCTGTATCGGCAGGACCCGGTCGACGCCGATCTTGTGGTTCCAGTCCCCGACTCCGGCGTGGCAGCGGCGCTCGGTTACGCCACCGAGTCCGGCATTCCCTTCCGCTTCGGGCTGATCCGCAATCACTACGTCGGGCGCACCTTTATCGAGCCCTCGCAGCAGATCCGGGATTTCGGGGTGAAGCTGAAGTTGAACCCGGTGCGCAGTCTGCTCGAGGGGAAGCGCATCGTGCTGGTGGACGACTCCATCGTGCGCGGCACGACCAGCCGCAAGATCGTGCGCATGATCCGCGACGCGGGCGCCAGCCAGGTGCACATGCGCATCTCCTGCCCGCCGACCAGATCGCCCTGCTACTACGGCGTGGACACGCCCTCGCGGCGCGAGCTGATCGCCGCCAACAAGAGCGTCGAGGAAATCCGGCAATACATCGGCGCCGACACGCTGACCTATCTCTCCTTGGAAAATCTGCGCCAAGCAGTCGAAGACAACGACGACCGCTACTGCGCCGCCTGCTACACCGGCCAGTACCCCACCGACTACATTGACGTGGATGTTAACCAGCTCGTCAAAAAATGTTGATGGGCCGGTGGCTCGTGGCTTGTCGCCGAACCGTCGGGAAATAGGGTTCTCTCAAGTACCGATACCCGTCGCCACCAGCCAGCCAGTCTTTACGGAATGTGCACCTTGTAGCGGGTTTCGCCGTCCGCCCAGCGGATGCCGGCGGTGAGGTGCTTGCGGAAATCAGGGCTGTCCCAGGAGTGCTCGTCGTGGCCGAGCGCGGTATAGAAGACGCGGCCCTTGCCCCAGTACTTCACCCAGGCGTTGGCGAAGTCGCGGTCGGTGCGCTTGACGCCTTTCCGAGTCATGTCCAACTTGTCCGGGTCGGCGCTCAACAATACGTGCACCTTGTTCCGGTCCCAGTTGCGGAACTGGTAGAACTCATCGGTCCACTGGAACTCCTTCGGCCATTGCACCTGGGATGGGAACTTGGGGTCCTCATTGCGCAGCGTGAGCACGGAGCCCGCCGTCCAGGGGTGGCCGTCGAAGTAGGCGCCCATCATCTCGCCCCACTCCGGCCAGTTGTAATTGGTGTCGGTGGCGCAGTGGATGCCGACGACGCCGTGACCGGCCTTCACCCATTTCATGAAGTCGGACTTCTGCTGTTCGCTGAGGGGCAGCTCGCCGGTGGTGTAGAAAACCACGGCGTCGTATTTCTTCAGGTTGGCGGCGGTCAGCGCGCTCTTGGAGTCCTTGGTGACGTCCACCGTGAACGCCTTGCTGTCTTGCCCCAGGTCCTTCATCACGTCCGCCGAGTGGTCGGTGACGGCGTGATGGAAGCCCAGACCCTGGCCGGTATGGTTGGGACCGTTCTCGATGACGTAAAGAATGTGGCGGGTTTTCTTGGCCTGCAGGCTGGTAACGGCCAAGAGGGCGGCCAGGAGGGGAAAGAGGAGCTTGCGTGAAACCATCAGGGAATCCTTCCAAGGCGACAGTGGAACCGCTTACGCGAGGCATTGTAGCGGAAATGAGGCGGTGGCTTCTAGCGTGTCAGGTGCAGGTAGGTCAGTAGCAGGTTGCGGTGCAGCCAGCCACCCCCTATAAAAAAGCGGTCGTAGGCGTACCCTACTTCGAGGGGAAAACGCAGGCGCGTCAGGGTAAAGCCCAGGGTATAACGCTGGTCGGTCGGGCGACTGAGCCCGGGGTCGTAGTAGAACTCAAAGGACGCCTCGGGCCGCACTGCCCGGCGAACGTCGGGGCACATCCACAGCAGCCGGTCACGCCAGACACCGCTGTTGCCGGGGCGGAACCAGCGGTACTCGTAGCGCACACGGTCGCGAAGCCCGCGTGGCAGGAGCGCCTCGCCATCGAAGTCCACGCGCTGATCGCGGTAGAAGCGCGTGCCCTTGGTGTCGCGCAACAGGATGTAATTCACCCCGCCCCGCAACCGGGGCAGCAGCTCGCGCTGGATGCCGACCTCGCCGCCATAGTAAAACCAGGCGGGGGTGCCGTTGTTGTGCCACTTCAGTTTGGCCGTGGCGTGCAGCCAGGTGCGCTCGCCGACGCGATGCTGGGCGTCAAGGTAGTTCCACGCCTCAAACGGCGTCTGTCCTGCGGCGACGATGCCCGACAACACAACCAGGAGCAAGACGCGGGCCAACTTCCGGTGACATAAAACGAGGTGGGGCATCAGCTCGGAAATGATAACGGACGGAGGGGGTGGGGCGAAGGCCGGGGGCGCCCGCAGCCTTCGGCCCCCGCCCTTCGGCTTTCGCTCGTCGTTCCTGTTTCCTGCTGTCGCCGGTTGCGGCGCAGGCTAAGCTAGCCTGCGGATGGCGGCTCAACTCGCAACCTTGGCCCAGTACGTCACCGACCTGGCCAACTTGGGACGGTTGCCGGCCGTCGTCGAGACCGGCGTCTACCGCACCACGACTCACAGTTACGCCGAGGTGGTGGGCCGCGCCTTCGCGTTTCGAGACGAGCTCTGGCGCAACTACATCGGTGCCGGCGAGCGCCTGCTGCTCTGGGGGGAGCCGGGCGCGGCCTGGGTCAGCGCCTTTTACGGATGCGTGCTGGCTGGCGTGGTCGTGGTCCCCCTCGACGCCGCTTTTTCTCCCGAGTACGTCGCGCGCATCCAGGCGCAAACCGCGGCCCGCCTGCTGTGCTGTCCCCGCGAACGCGGGAGCGCGGTACCCGGCGTGGCGACCTATCCGCTGGAGGACGTCTTGCAGCTCCCCGTTTGTGGCGGTCCGCAGACGGTGATGGCGGCCGCGCCGGAGGCGTTGCTCGAGATCGTTTACACGTCCGGCGCCACCGCCGACCCCAAGGGCGTGATGATCACGCACGGCAACCTGCTCGCCAACCTGCGGCCCATCGCGCGCGAGGTACAGCGCTACCGTGGCTGGGCGCGGCCGTTTCTACCGCTGCGGTTCGTACACCTGATTCCGCTCAGCCATCTGTTCGGACAGACGCTCGGCGTTTTCATCCCTCCCTTGCTCGACGGTGCGGTGGTGTATCCCTCCGCCCAGACCCCGTCCTTTCTCGCCGCCACCATTCGTCGCCAGCGCGCTTCGGTGCTGGTCTGCGTGCCGCGCCAACTGCAACTGTTGCGCGCCTGGGTCTTGGCTGAACTGCGCCTGACGCGCGAACAGGTCATGACGGCGAGCGCCGGCCGGGGAGTGCTGCGCCGCTGGTGGCAGTGGCGACGCGTGCACCGCCGGCTGGGCTGGAAGATGTGGGCTTTCGTGGTCGGCGCCGCCGCGCTTCCTGCCGAGGAAGAGGAGTTCTGGAGCGCCTTGGGTTATGCCGTCATTCAGGGCTATGGCCTGACCGAAACGGCGCCCGCGGTTGCCATTACCCACCCCTTCAAAGTGCGGCGCGGTGCAGTAGGCCGCAAGTTGGCGGGCATGGAGATCCGGATCGCTCCCGATGGCGAGATCCTGGTGCGTGGGCCCAACGTCTCCCCGGGTTACTTCGGGGATGTGCCCGCCAACCAGAGCGCCTACTCCGAGGGCTGGCTGCATACCGGCGATCTCGGCCGTCTGGACGAACGCGGAGATCTGTTCTTTCTCGGCCGAAAGAAAGAAGTCATCGTCACCGCCGAGGGACTCAACGTGTTCCCGCAAGACGTCGAACGCGTCTTGGACGCCCAGCCGGACATCGTCGAGAGCGCCGTGGTCGCCGATCGCCGCGGCGGCCAGGAGAGCGTCTTCGCCGTTCTCATCGCCGCCGGACACGCCGATGCAGACGCGCTGGAAGCAGCGGTTGCGCGCGCCAACCAACAGCTCGAACCCCATCAGCGCGTGCGCGGCATTGCCGCCTGGCCAGATGCGCGCCTGCCGCGCACGGCGTCGACCCAGAAGCTGCAACGGGTGGCCATCGCGGCGTGGGTGAACGGCAACGCCGCTACCCGCACCGCCTCCAGCCAGGACGAATCCAACTGGAAACAGTTCGTGGCCGTCAAACGTGGCTGGGGCGTGGAACGCATCACGCCGGAGATGCGGCTGACGGAAGATCTCGCCCTCTCGTCGCTGGACCGGGTCGAACTGCTGTCCTGGATCGAGACCCACGCGGGAGTCCCGGCCGATGAGGCGGAGTTCAACCAAATCACGACCGCGGCCGAGCTGGACATCTGGCTCGAAGCCGTACAGTCCTCGCGCGCGCCGGTGGCGCTCCAAAAACCGCTCGCTGCCGTGCCGACACCGCGGGCGACCTTGCAGGCCGAGGTCGCGTGGCCCCACCGCGCTCCCGTGCGGCGGCTGCGCAACCTGGTCCTCTACCTGGCGGTGTTGCCCGCGCTGCGCCTCTTCGTGCGAGTACGCGTCAGCGGTCGCGAAAACCTGGCAGGACTCGGCCGCCCGGTGCTGTTTGTCGCCAATCACCAGAGCATCCTGGACGTGCCAGTTCTGGTGCGCGCTCTTCCCCGGCGCTTCCGACCCTGGCTGGCGCCCGCCATGGGGGTGGGGCACTTTGCCGCTCTGCTGCGTCCCCACTCCTCCCGGGCGGCGCGACGCCAGGCGCGGCGTCAGCTCGTTGAAGCCCGCGCCTTCTTCGGCGCCTACCTGCTGAGCGAAGAGACCGGCGTGCAACGCGCGCTGCGCTACACCGGCCAGCTGGCGAATCAGGGCTATTGCCCCCTGATCTTTCCCGAGGGTGAACGCAGCCGCGATGGGCGCCTCCTGCCCTTCCGGCCCGGCATCGGCATTTTTGTCCGCGAGCTGGGGCTGCCAGTGGTTCCGGTCGTCCTCGAGGACGTCTACAAGCTGCTCCCCACCGGCGCGACTGGCATCCGTCGTGGCACCGCTCGTGTCCGTTTCGGACAGCCGCTGCAATTCGCCGGCGAGTCGCCGGAATCCATTACGCGGAGACTCGAAGCCTGGTTCAAGGCGCAGACAGATTGACGTCGGCCGATGGGAAGTGACTCGAGGATGGATAGCGATCACGCATCCGGAGCCCGCAGGGCGAACCGCGCGCCGTCCGGTAGGCAGCTGAATCGCGGCGCGGTGAAGCGGAGTCCCGGGAAAGCCGCGCGCAAACGTGCGCCTCCTTCAGGTGACCCGCAACACGGCCAGGGGTGCTCCCGTTGGTCGCCGCACCCGATGCTCGGGCTTCCGGTTTGAATGGAATGGCTGCCGGGCAGGGACTCGAACCCCGATAGGCAGATCCAGAGTCTGCTGTCCTACCATTGAACGACCCGGCAGTGAATGAGTTGACTCGCGCCGGCCATGACGACCGCGCAACGCTCTTTGAGTATAGCCCAGGGCGTAACAGGGAGCGCTCCGGCGCGCCGACGCTAATGCGGAAAGAGCGTCGCTAGCGCCAGCCTGAATCCGGGCAGGAGCGGCGTCTCCAACACCGCCTCGCCGCTCAGTTGTTCGGGCGCGGCGACGCCCCCCGACCCGCGACGATAGCAGCGCAGGTGCTCGGCCTTGGGGTCCACGATCCAGTACTCCCGCACCCCGAAATGCGCGTAGCGTTGCCGCTTGATCTCCTCGTCCACGCGCCGCGACGAGGGCGAGAGGATCTCAATGATCAAATCAGGCGCACCGGCGATGTTTTTCTCGTTGATCAGGGTCGTGCGCTCCGCTGTGACGAAGACGAAGTCGGGAACCACCACGTCGAAGTGGGAGAGAATCACGTCCGTGGGGGCGATGTAGACCTTCCCCACCGGGCTTTGCGCGAGGAAACTCCGAAGCTGGTAGTACAGCTCGCCGGCGATATCCTGATGACGAATGCGTGGGGAAGGCGACACGAACTCCACCCCGTCCAGAATCTCGTGCCGCAGCCCGTCGTCCGGAATGCGGTTGTAGTCATCGAGCGTGAGTTTCCGTCGTGCCGGCTGGGTCTGCATGAGCGCCCCTCGGCCTCACTATACGATTCCTTATGTAGGTGAGGACGGAGGGAATGGCGATTCCCCCATCTGGGGGCGGGCCGCGAACGGAAGCGTCCCCGGGGGTGTGTTTCCCGCCTGGCAGACGCGCCAGCCTCCTCTGTGCCATCCTAGGCGCGCTCGCCACTGCGAGGCGTGAGGCGTTGCATGTCAGTGAACCGGCGCGACTTCGTTCGGGGCTCGATGGCCACCGGACTGGCCCTCTCCTCGGCACCGTTGGTGCTGACCCAGACCAACCGCAAGTACCGCACCGCCTTGGTCGGCACCGGGTGGTGGGGGATGAACATCCTGCACGAAGCCATCGCCTCGGGCGCCTGCAAGGTCGTGGCGATGTGCGACGTGGACACCGCCCAACTCGACCCCGCGGTCGCGAACGTCACGCAGCTCACCGGCGATCAGCCGAAGAAGTACCGGGACTTCCGCGAGTTGCTGCACCGCGAAAAGCCCGAGATCGTCATCGTCGCCACCCCGGACCACTGGCATCCGTTGATCACCATTGCGGCCGTCAATGCGGGCGCCCATGTCTACGTCGAGAAACCGATCAGCCACACCATCAACGAAGGACGGGCGATGGTGAAGGCGGCGCGCGCCAACGATCGCATCGTGCAGGTGGGTCTGCACCGCCGCGTCTCGCCGCACAACATCTCCGGCATGGCCTTTCTCAAAGCGGGCAAGTTGGGAAAGATCGGCATGGTGCGCGCCTTCGTGCATTACCCCGGGGGCGCCGGCCAAGTGGTGCCGGATTCCGAGGCGCCCGCCGGCTTGGACTGGAACATGTGGTGTGGTCCGGCGCCGCTGCGGCCCTACAACAAGAAAATCCATCCCAAGGGTTTCCGGCTCTTCCTCGATTACGCCAACGGGCAGATCGGCGACTGGGGCGTGCACTGGATGGACCAGATCCTGTGGTGGACTGAGGAGAAGTTCCCGCGCAAGATCTTCTCCAGCGGACACCGCTATATCCTCAACGACAACACCGACGCCCCCGACACGCAGGTGGCGACGTTCGAGTTCGAGAGCTTCACCGCCCAGTGGGAACACCGCCTGTACGCCGGCAACGAGGCGGAGAAAACCAACCTCGGGGCCTATTTCTACGGCACCGAGGGCACGTTTCACATGGGCTGGTTGGACGGCTGGACCTTCTACCCGTGGAACAAGAGCCAGCCCATCCAGCACATGGACGCGCAACTCCACAAGCCCGACGACCAGAACATCCGCGAGCTGTTCGCCAACTTCCTCGACTGCATCCGCTCCGGGCAGCGCCCGGTCAATGACATCGAGAGCGGCCACCGCTCGACCAATATGAGCCTGCTCGCCATGCTCTCCATGAAAGTCGGCCGCAGCGTGGTCTGGGACGGCGACCGCGAACAGATCGTCGGCGACCCGGAAGCCAACCGGCTGCTGCAGCGCGAGTACCGCGGACCGTGGGAGTACCCCGAGGTCTGAGGGGCGACGTCCAGTCCCGCCAGGCTCAAGCGGCCGCGTCTGCAGCCGGCAACCGCGAACCGCCAACCATTAACCGTTCACCACCGACTAACCGTTCACCACCTGCCCGTCGCTCATGTGAACCGTGCGGTGGCCCACCGCGGCGGCCTCCGGGTTGTGGGTGATCATCAGGATGGTCTGTCCCAGCTCGCGGTTGAGCTCCGCGAGCAGGTGCAGCACAGCGGTGGAGTTTTTCGAGTCCAGGTTGCCGGTCGGCTCGTCGGCCAGCAGGATGCGCGGCTGGTTGATCAGCGCCCGCGCGATGGCCACCCGCTGCTGTTCGCCGCCCGAGAGTTGCGCCGGGCGGTGGTGGAGTCGCTGCTCGATACCCAGCAGGCGGATGATGCGGTCGCGGTACTCCGGGGTATGCGCGGCATCGCCCGCGATGTAGCGCGCGATCTCAATGTTGTCGGCGGCGCTGAGCGTCGGCAGCAGGTTGAACTTCTGGAAGACGAAGCCGATGGCCTTGCGCCGCAGCCGGGTGCGCGCCGCGTCGGAGAGCGAGCCGTACTCCTGCCCCTCAATCGACACGCGACCCGAGGTCGCCGTGGTCAGACCGCCGATGATATGCAGCAGCGTGCTCTTGCCGCTACCCGACGCTCCCACGATGGAAACGAACTCGCCGGCGGCAACCTCGAGCGAGACGTCCCGCAGCGCGTCCACGTCCACTTCGCCGACGTGGTAGACCTTGCTGACATGGGCAACTTCGACCAGGGAAGGCATGAACTGTTAATTCTAGCCTGCCCGGCGAGCCGGACCATGTCCCGGGACCGCGACCTGCGGGCGTTCCGGTATGCGATGTGGCCGGGAATCCGGAGGGCGGCTTGACCCCCGGCGACTACCGTCGCCGTTGATCGCCGGACGTTGTTCGTCGAGTAACCGCGCGGACAAGCTGGCGCTACGGCGCGCTTTCATGGGAGCATTAAGAGTTTGCAGGCTCCCAGGCCATCACGGCCCGGGCGCCAGATGAAGAAAAGCGAGGATGCGCCATGGCCGTGGACATTGTGATGCCCCAGATGGGCGAGTCAATTGTCGAGGGAACCGTCACCAAGTGGCTCAAGAAACCCGGCGACAGTGTGCAGCGCGACGAGCCGCTGTTTGAGATCTCGACCGACAAGGTGGACGCTGAGATTCCCTCGCCCGCCACAGGCATCCTGAAAGAGATCAAGGTCCAGGAAGGCCAGACGGTGGCGATCAATACCGTCGTCGCCACGCTTGAGGCGGAAGGCGCGGCCGCAGCGGCTCCAGCCAAGGCGGTGCCCGCCCCAGCCCCGGCTGCCCCGGCTGCCCCAGCGGCGGTGGCGCCGGCCCCCGCCGCGGTCGCACCCCAACCCGCGCCCGCGCCCACCCCGGCCGCACCGACGCCAGCCGCCCCGTCGGCTGCGCCTAAGGCAGAATCCGCAGAGACGGTCCGCTCGTCGCCCCTGGTGCGACGCCTGGCGGAAGAGAACAAAGTTGATCTCGCCGCCGTTGCGGCAACAGGCGAGGGTGGACGGGTGTCGAAGCGCGACCTGGTGCAGTACTTGGAGACGCGCAGCACGGCCGCGGCCGCGCCGGCCCCGACCAGTGCTCCTGCCGCCCTATCCCCGCGTTCGGCGGGCGCCTCGGGCGCGGTCGAAATCGTACCCATGTCCATCATGCGGCAGCGCATCGCCGAGCACATGGTGGCGAGCAAACGCACCTCCCCGCACGTCTACACCATCTTCGCCGTGGACGTTACCAAGGTCACGCAGCTGCGCGAGCAGTACAAGAAAGAGTTCGAGGCCCGCACCGGCACGCGCCTGACCTTCATGTCGTTCGTCTCGCAGGCCACGGTCGAGAGCCTGCGGCAGTTCCCCATCCTCAACTCCTCGCTGCAGGAGACCTCGGTCGTCTACAAGAAGGACATCAACCTCGGCATTGCCGTCTCGCTCGACTGGGGCCTGATCGTGCCGGTCATCAAGCACGCCGAGGAAAAGAATTTTCTTGGCCTGCAACGCGGCGTCAACGACCTGGCGGAGCGTGCCCGCAGCAAGAAGCTCTCCCCCGACGAGGTGCAGGACGGCACCTTCACCATCTCCAACTACGGCATCTACGGCGGGCTGCTGGCCTGCCCGATCATCAACCAGCCACAGGTGGCGATCCTCGGCGTGGGCGGCATCCACAAGACGCCCGTGGTGATCAATGACGCCATCGCCATCCGCTCCATCTGTCACCTGACGCTGAGCTTCGACCACCGCGTGATCGACGGCGCCACCGCCGAGCAGTTCATGGCCTTCCTGCGCGACCGGCTGGAGGGCTGGGATAAGCCGGTGCTGTGACCGTTCTCAGCTGTCGGTTGTCGGTTCAACGCCGTGACGGCAGGGCGAGTGGTATGGAGCTGCTCCGGGCAGGTGAGGCCGAGTTCAATCACCGCGCTTTACCTCATGCTGCGCATGAGCGCCTTTGCCTGGCTGATGGGCGGCGGTCTCCTGTTTTACGTCCTGGTACTGATGCGGATGCGGACATCCCGCGCCCCGGCGGGCCCCCAGCACCCGCCGTCGTAATGCACCGCGCGCCTTTCCACTTTCCGCTCGTCGAGACACCGCCAGCGTCCCCCACGTTAGACTTGAAGCAGTTCCATGCAGTCCAGCGAACGTTACGACGTGGTAGTGATTGGCGGCGGCCACGCCGGTTGTGAGGCTGCCATGGCGGCGGCACGGCTGGGACTGCGCACCGCGCTCTTCTCGCTCAACCTCGACCTGATCGCGCAGATGTCCTGCAATCCCGCCATCGGCGGCATCGCCAAGGGCCACATTGTGCGCGAGGTGGACGCGCTGGGCGGCGTCATGGGCCTGGTCACCGACGCGACCGGCATCCAGTTCCGCCTGCTCAACAGCAGCCGCGGCCCGGCGGTCTGGTCGCCGCGTGCCCAGGCGGACAAAAAGCTCTACCGCCAGCATATGCGCCAGGTGCTCGAGGGCGAGCCCAACTTGCGCATTCGCCAGGCCGAGGTGGTGGACCTGGTGGTCGAGCCGCAACCGGCGGCGGCCGGGGAAGCCCCGCGCATGGTCACCGGCATCAAGTTGCGCGACGGTGGAGTGGTGAGCGCGAGCGCTGTGGTCATCACCACTGGCACCTTTCTCAACGGCCTGATCCACGTCGGGGAGACCACCTACCCGGCGGGTCGCAGCGGCGAGCCCGCCGCCCACCTGCTGGGCGAGGCGCTGAAGCTGCTCGGCTTCGCCTGCGGCCGGCTCAAGACCGGCACGCCGCCACGTCTCGACGGTCGCACCATCGACTGGAGCCGGTTCGAGGAACAGCCCGGCGACAGTGAGCCGACGCCCTTCTCCTTCCAGACGCGGCGCATCACGCGGCCGCAGATCTCGTGTCACATCGCCTACACCAACGACGCCACGCACGCCGCCATCCGCGACAACCTCGGGCGCAGCCCACTCTACTCCGGGCAGATCAGCGGCGTGGGCCCGCGCTACTGTCCCAGCCTGGAAGACAAGGTGGTCAAGTTTCCGGAGAAGGAGCGCCACCAGATCTTTCTCGAGCCGGAGGGACTCGACACGCACGAGGTTTATGTCAACGGCATGTCCACCTCGATGCCGGTGGACGTGCAGGCGGCGGTGATCGCCAGCATTCCCGGCCTGGAGCGGGCCGCCATGCTGCGTCCCGGCTACGCCATTGAGTACGACTTCGTGCAGCCCACCGAACTGCGGCCGACGCTCGAGACCAAGCAGATCGCCGGCCTCTTTCTTGCCGGCCAGATCAACGGCACCTCGGGCTACGAGGAGGCGGCCTGCCAGGGGCTGATGGGGGGTATCAACGCCGCGCTGCGCGTCAAGCAGGAGCCGCCGCTGGTGCTGAGCCGCACCGAGGCTTACACCGGCATCCTGGTGGACGACCTCATCGCGCGCGGCGCCGATGAACCCTACCGCATGTTCACCTCGCGAGCGGAGTTCCGGCTGCACCTGCGCATTGACAATGCCGACAGCCGGCTGATGCCGCACGGACGCCGAATCGGGCTGGTAGGCGCCGCCGTCTGGCAGGCCTACGAGGCTAAGCAGGAGCGGCTGGCGGTGCTCGAACGGTTCCTGCGCGAGCACCGCCCCGACCCCGCCAGCGCCGCCGGCGCGGCCCTCTATGCCAAGGCGGGAACACTGGCCGACCGGCCTACGGCCGCGCAGTTGCTCAAGCGCCCGGAGTTCACCATCGCCGACCTGCGTCCGTGGCTGGATGCGCAGTTGCCGGGACTGCTGGCCGTGCAGACGGAGCTCGATCCCGCCGGTTGGGAACAGAAGACCGTTGAGACGCGCATCAAGTTCGAGGGCTACCTGGCCCAGCAGCAGCGGCAGATGGAGCAGGTACGCAAAGCCGAAGGTCACGCCATCCCCGCGCACTTTGATTACGCCGCGATCCCGGGGCTCTCGACCGAGGTGCGGCAGAAACTGCAGCGCGTGCGACCCCAGACCTTGGGACAGGCGGCCCACATTCCGGGGGTGACCTCGGCGGCGGTGACCATTCTGCACGTCCAGCTCGAACTGCAACGACGCCAGGCGGCGGCAGGTCGCGTAGCGCTGCTCGATGCGCCGAGCGGGAGTCTGGCAGCGGACGGGCCCGCTGCGAACGTGATCGCGGTGCCGACGCATCCGCGTCCGGGAGCGTGATGCGCGCTCGAACGTTGATGGTGCAGGGCACCGCATCGCATGTCGGCAAGTCGCTGCTGACCGCCGCCTTCTGCCGCATCCTCACGCAGGAGGGCTACCGCGTCGCCCCCTTCAAGGCGCAGAACATGTCGCTGAACGCCGCCGTGTGTGACGGCGGCGAGATCGGCCGCGCGCAGGCCCTGCAGGCCGCCGCCTGCCGCCGGACCGCCACGGTGGACATGAACCCGCTGCTGTTGAAGCCGTGCGGCAGCGGGGGCTGCCAGCTCATTGTTCAGGGTCAGCCGGCCGGATTCATCAAGGCCGCGGAGCATGGCCGCTATCCCGCCGCGATTGTCGCCGCCGTGGAGCAGTCCTTCGAGCGGCTGGCGACCAGCCATGATGTGGTGGTCCTTGAAGGCGCCGGCAGTCCGGCCGAGGTCAACCTGCTCGACCGCGACATCGCCAACATGTGGATGGCGGAACGCGCCGATGCCCCCGTCCTGCTGGTGGGCGACATCGAACGCGGGGGTGTGTTTGCTTCCCTGCTCGGCACTTGGCTGCTGGTCCCGCAGGCCACGCGCATCCGCGGCTTTCTCATCAACAAGTTCCGCGGCGATGCCAGCCTGCTGACGCCCGGCTTGGAGTTTCTCCGGCAGCGCACCGGGGTACCGGTTCTGGGCGTGGTGCCGTATGGCGATCCACAACTGCCGGAAGAGGACTCCCTCGGGCTCGCGAACCGTCGCATGGAGGGCGACGGTCTGCAAATCGGCGTCGTCCGCCTGCCGCATCTCGCGAACTTCACCGACTTCGAGCCGCTACAGCGGCATCCCGGCGTCACGCTGCGTTACGTCGCCACGGTGGAGGAACTCCAGCAAGTGCATGTCGTCATCGTGCCGGGAACGCGGAGTACGGTGGACGACCTGGCATGGCTGCGCGGCACCGGGCTGGCGGACGCACTCCGGCGGCGCGCCGGCGCGGCAACCCCCGTCCTCGGCATCTGCGGCGGCTTTCAGATGCTGGGCGCGAGCATTGCGGACGACCACGGCGTCGAGTCCCGCGAGCCCCTGACGGCAGGTCTGGGGTTACTCCCGGTCCGCACCCGCTTTGACCGCGACAAGGTCACCGACCATGTCACCGTCGCCCTGCTCGGAACGGAGGAGCGTGGCCCGGCCTACCGGATTCACCACGGCCGCGTGATGCGTGAGGATGGAGCGGCGCTGTTCCATATTCAGGACGCACAAGGCCAACTAAGCGACGAGGGCAGTCGCCGTGGACGCACTTGGGGAACCACGCTGCACGGCATCTTCGACGATCCGGGCGTGCGGCAGCACATTCTACGGATGTGGGCGGCCTGGTGCGGCGTACGTCTTCCGGAACAGGGCGAAACGAAGGACGATCTTGATGTCCGTCTCGACGCTTGGGCCGGCTGGGTGCGTCAGGCTGTCGCGGTTCCCGAGATCCTGGCCCTGACGGGGGTCGCGGGTGGCAGGTCCGCGTAACGCTCCGCGGCGGGGTGCGCCCTCGCTCCCCGGTCGAGCGCCTGGTTGCTGGCAACGGCGGTACGCCCGCTTGAGACCGCTGCGATGCGGCATCTTTGTCGCGCGTCAATGTCTGGTGCGCCGAGCTTCCCGGCAGCACGCTTCAGAGAGGCCATGAAATTCGGCACGCAGGAGCAGGCAGCCCCTGCGTGCCCAAAGACCGGCGTTACGCTTCCTGAATGACCTTCATGAGACCGTCCATGGACTCGATAGTCGAGGTCCAGCGGTCGTTGGCGGCGTTGCGGTAATGCGTTTCGAGCGACATGGTGCCGCTGTAATGCATTTGTTTGAGGGCGCGGAACTGGCCGACGAAATCAATCTTGCCGCCGCCCACCGGCATCCACTTGAAATGTCCGTTGGGCAGCTTGACGGCATCCTTGAGGTGGATGTGGCAAATGCGGCTCTTGTCGAGCGCGTCCCAGCCGTTGGGGAAGGGGATCTCGCCGAGGTCGAAGGCGTTGCCGGGATCCCAGTTATGACACAGCCGGGGATGCGGCAGCGCCTTCATGAAGCGCGCCGTCTCGACACCGGTGCCGATGTTGGTCGAGGATTCGTTCTCGAGCACCAGCTCCAGGTCTTCGCTCTCGGCGATCCGTAGCGCCTTCTCCATCTCGCCCACGACGCGGCTGAAGACCGTGTCGGGCTGCGGCACGCGCAGGAAGGCGAAGATGCGCAGCTTCTTGGTGCCCAGGGCGTGGGCGATGGGCGCGGCACGCTTGATCAGCTCACGCTCCTTTTCCGGAGTGTGGCTGGCAGCATGGTGCAGGTCGGCGGCGCTGTAGTGACCCTCCGTCCCGGGCAACAGCGATTTAAAGATGCCGGTGTCGCAAACCGAGCATTGCACGTGGGCATCGTCGAGCTGGTCCCGCACCTGGCGCGCCTGGGCGAGGGTGCCGGAAGTGGAGAGATAGACTTCCTTCCCGTCCGGCTTGACGTCGCGGATCTCGGCCCAGTGCAGGTGGTACTTGGGCATGAAGTCGCGCAACACGCGGGCGAGGTCGGCGTCCGCCTCATCGGTGATGAGGCCCAGTTTGAAGCCAGTGGATTTCATAGCGGATAGAAGCCGGGATGCGCGCAGCGCCACGGCGCTGGCAGCGGCAGTATGCAGGAAACCGCGACGGTTCACGTGAGAAGTCCTCCCGCCGGGGCAAACGACCCCGACAGGGGGGAGTGTAGCACGCCGTGGAAACGCTTACTTGTCGCGACCCGACCGGCCCACGGCCCCCCTCCTGGCGGCGCCCCCACCTCGCATCAAGGTCCGTTGCGGTCCGCCCGCGCAGCGCCGGCTTCGGCCAATGGCCGCACGGCGCGGGCGACTTCAAACACCGCGCGGTTGTCGTGCTGCCGGGTGTTGTGCCGGAAGCGCTCCAAGGCGCCCTCCTGGAGAAGAGTTGCCACGGCTGTGCCCACCTGCCGGAAGTGCCGCACCACCAGACCCAGTCCGTTGTCGCGGATCCACTGGGCGTTGTAGCGCTCCTGTGGCAGAGTCCAGGCATTGCAGGCCACCACCACCGGCAATCCCATGTGAACGGCCTCGCTGACGCTGCCCGGACCGGGCTTACCGATGAAAAAATCGGCGAGACGCATGTAGAACGGAATGCGGGTGGTGAAGCCATGGACCCACTTGCGATGGCGGCTGGGTCGCGCCTGCAGTGCGGCCTGTAGCGCGCTGTTGTGTCCGCACAGGTAGAGGAGTTGGACGTTCTCTCCCAACGCATCCACGCTGTCGTGGATCTCCAGCATGGCTTTGGATCCCTGCCCGCCAAAAAGCACCAGCCCGGTGGGGGTGCGGGGGTCCAGGCCCAGAGCCACGCATTCGGTTTCCCGATCGACCTCCAACGGCTCGTAGAAGCGCGGGTGCAACATCATGCCGGAGGTCGCCAAGATTTCCTGATCGGAGCGTCCAGCGGCGTGTGCCTGCTCCACCGCCCGCGGTGTGCCGCATACCACCAGGTCCGGCCGTCCGGTCAGCCAGAAGCTGGGTCGCGGGTCAGCCAGATCGGTGATCACCACCACAAACGGCGTCCCGGGACAGACGCGGCGCAAGGCAGCTCCGAGGGCGGGATTGAAGTGCGGCACCACGGATACGACGAGGCATGGTGGACGCGTGCGCCAGAACGTCTCGAGCGTGGCCTCGATCTGCGGTTGATAGTGGCGAATGATCGCCTGTAACAGATAGACCGTCTGGCCGGCGCCCAGCGTCCAACCGCGATCCAGGATGCGGTTGTAGGCCTCTTCCATGGATATCCCGAACCAACGCTGGGCCACGTCCAGCGGCGCCAGCAGTTGCCCCAGATGCACCAGTTCAACGCGCTCCGCCGGCAAATCGAGCGCCTGTTGCAGAGCTTGCGCGGCGCTGCGATGCCCACCGCCCGCATCGAAATACACGATCTGAATGGGCTTCATGCTGGGGCGATTCTGCGCAATTTCCACACCGTGCGCACCCTTCTCATCACTGCTGTCATCATCCCGTCATTTCGTCTTCACGGATATGTCATCGGACGTCATGTTACTTCCTAGGTATGCGATCCACCGGCCTGCGCTGCGATTTGCACGTTCACAGCATTCATTCCGGCATGTGTACCATGCCCTGGTTCGACCGGATCTGCCGTGAGTGTTACAGCGATCCGCGCGAAGTGCATCGCACCCTGAAGCGGCGCGGCATGGACATGGTGACCATCACCGACCATGATTCAATTGACGCCGGCGAGGCGCTTCGCCGTTTCTCTGATTTTTTTCTGAGCGAAGAGGTGACGTGCCGCATGCCAAGCGGCACCGAGGTTCATATCGCCGTCTACGACATCAGCGAACGGCAGCACTGGCAACTGCAGGCGCGCCGCCGGGACTTCCCGGCCTTTGTGGCCTACCTGCGCGAGCAGCATCTGTTCAGCAGCGTCAATCACATTTTCTCGTCGCTGACCGGACGCCGGGTGGCTGCCGACTTCGCCTGGTTCAGCACCTGCTTTCCCGCCTTCGAAGTCCGCAACGGGCATGTGCCGCGGTGTAACAACAATGCGGCCGCTGCCTACGCTCAGGCGCTGGGCAAGACGGGCTTGGCGGGCAGCGATGCGCACGCCGTGCGTTCTCTGGCCTCGGCCTATGTCCACGTCCCCGGGTCGCGCACCAAGCAGGAGTTTCTGGACGGCCTGCGGGCGGGGCGTGTCGAGGTGGGTGGAGCAAGCGGCAGTGTCTGGAAACTGACGCGCGAAGTGCTGGCGCTGGGCGAATGCATGATGCGGGAACACCCGCTCAGTGTGTTGCTCGCCCCGCTGGGCGCTTTGGTCCCCTTGGCAACACTCTCCAACTGGGTGCGCGAGGTGTACGCCGCCCAGCGCTGGGGACGACTGACTGCATGTGCCGCGGCATCCCAGCAGGGCGCATGGAGCGACTGCGCGCAGCCCGCGACGCCACACGATACCCGACTGGTGGGTTGATCCCTTGGCAAGGAGGTCCCATGCTTTTAGCGGCGGCTACGGCTGATTTCATCACCCGACAGGACCATCGCCTGATGCGTCACGTGCATCGCTGGCACGCGCCACGCTGGATCCGTCTTTGGACCGTCTGTGCCACGCGCGGCGGCGATGGGAGCCTTTGGAGTCTCTGCGCGCTGTTGGTGCTGGAGTGGGGCGGTCCGCACAGGATCGCTGCTGTGGCGGCCGCCGCTCTCGCCACGGCGGTGGGCATCCTCGTCTTCCTTCGGCTGAAGCGCTGGACCGGGCGACGCCGTCCTTGCGCCCTCGAACACCATTGCTGGGCGACGCTGATGCCTCCCGATCAGTTCTCCTTCCCTTCCGGCCATACGATTACCGCTTTCGCGGTGGTAACGCCCTTGATGCTCGATTGCCCGCCTCATTGGCAAATACCCTTGCTGTTCTGTGCATTGAGCGTGTCGGCATCCCGCATCGTGCTGGGAATGCACTTCCTGTCGGACGTGCTGGCAGGCGGTGTCATCGGGACGCTGCTGGGCCTGACCATGCAGCGTCTGGTGGGCTAAGATATGCGGCCCTTCTCCTGATCGGGTTGGACGCACTGGACTGTTCTTCGGAAACTCACCGCCCTCTTCCTTCAATCTCAGCTCCACGGCAGCCGACTCCACGCGGGGCCTCAAGTCGTCACGGGCTTGTCACGAGCCACAAGGTCTGAGCTTTCTACCATGAAGATGTCCTCCTGACTCTGGAAGACGTTGGAACCGCTGCCATTCTCCGCAGCCGACGAGCCCCCACCATGGATCAGCCCTTTGACCGTCGTTTACGCCTCGGGTTTGCCACTGCCTTGCTGGCGGTGATCCTGGCCGGCGTGATGGCTTACCGCAGTGCACAGACTCTTTTGCAAACCAGCCTCGGAATCGCACACACGCACCTGGTGGTCAACGAAGTCATGAACACCGCGCAGGCTCTGCAGCAGGCCGCCGGCGCGCTCAATGCTTTTGTCAACGGCGGGAGCCCACAGCAAGAGGATTTGTATCGTCGGTCGCTGCGTGCGGGCATCCTGCACATGCAGCATCTGCACACCCTGCATGTCAACGATCCCTTGTGGCGGGAGCTTTTCAGCGCCGTACAGCGTGACACCGAGCGCTTGGGTCCGGAAATGGAGGCCAGCTTGCTGCAATACCAGGAGGGCCATGTGCTCGCCGCCCGCCAGATTTTCGATGCCGGCGACGAAGACCGCCAGCGTGTCCAAGGCGGACTGGCGGAGTTGCAGGTCCTCACCAGCCGTCCACTGACCGACTTGAGTGACAATGCCCGCCGTGATGGTCGTCAGACTCTTCCATGGATCCTGGCCGGGGGCGGGCTCGCCATCCTCCTGCTCGGCGTAGCCTACCAGCGGATGCGCTTTGACATGGCGGGTCGGCGGCGCGCCGAGCACGCATTACAACAGAGCGAGGCGCGTCATCACGCCGTGGTGGAACAGTCGGCTGAGGGTATCCTGCTCTACGATGCCGCCGACGGTACGGTCTTGGATTCCAACCCGGCGTTGCAGCAGCTTCTGGGATACTCGGCTCAAGAATTGGGTTGCCTGACCGTGTCGGAGTTGGAAATAGCCGATTCTCCGCGCCTTTCGCGTCAAGCGGGATCGGCTGCTGCCTACCGGTCCAAGTCGGGCCACCCGGTCGAGGTCGAGGTGAAGGCCACCCCAATCGTCTTCGAGGGCCGCCGCGTTATCTGCGCCATGGTGCGCGATATTCGCCAGCGTCTGCATTGGGAACGGCAGCTTCGTCAGTCGCAAAAAATGGAAGCGGTGGGTCGGCTGGCGGGTGGGGTGGCACATGATTTCAACAACCTGCTGACCGTCATATTGGGATACTCGCAGTTATTGCTCGCCCGGCTGAGTCTGGAAGACCCCTCGCGCGCCCCTGTGACCCAGATTCATGTGGCAGCGGACCGTGCCGCCGCCATGACGCGACAACTACTGGCGTTCAGTCGCCATCACGTCACCGTACAGGAACTGTTCAATGTGAACTCCCGGCTTGAACAACTAGGCGACATGCTTCAACGCTTGATCGGCGAGGATATCGGGTTGGTCCTACGCTATGGTGCCGATCTTGGGCAGGTACGCGCCGACCCCTCGCAGATCGAGCAGGTGATTCTGAACCTGGTGGTGAACGCCCGCGATGCCATGCCGCTGGGCGGCAACCTGATTGTCGAGACCCAAAACGTTGAGATCGACGAGGGGTATAGCCGCCAGCACGCCCATGTGGGCCCAGGATCCTATGTACTCTTGGCGGTCACGGATAGCGGCGTCGGGATGACCGCTGAGACGCAGGCGCACATCTTCGAGCCCTTCTTCACCACCAAGGGCCCGGGGCACGGAACCGGTTTGGGCCTTGCCACTGTCTATGCCATTGTTCAGCAAAGCGGGGGCTTCGTGTGGGTGTACAGCGAACCGGGGCTTGGTACGACATTCAAGGTTTACTTGCCGTGCGTGGCGAGTGTTGCTGAGACGGAGCCCACCGCGCCGGCGGTGGTGGAATCGCCTCCTGACGCGTCCGCGACCGTACTCCTCGTGGAGGACGAAGCCGGGGTACGTGAGCTGGCCCATGCAGTGCTGAGCGAGGCGGGATATCAGGTTCTGGTCGCAGACGGACCCCAGACCGCACTTCGTTTCGGACGCCAGCATCCAACGCCAATCGATCTCGTACTGACCGACGTCGTGATGCCGCAGATGAACGGCTGGCAGACTTATCGGGCGCTGCGCGAGTTTCGTCCCGAGGTTCGAGTCCTTTTCATGTCCGGATACTCGAGTGAGTCGGTGGTGGAACGTGGCTTGGTCGATCTCGACCGTGCTTTTCTGCAAAAACCATTCAGCCCGCCAGCCCTGCTGGCGAAAGTACGCGAGGTGCTGGAGACTCCCGCCAGACCCAGCACCGCCCCCGCTCTGCAATCCTGAACCAGTACGGCTCCCGCCGGACGCTGCACCCCGACCGCTCCCCGGGGACTAACCGTTACCGGCCCTTGGGTCCTCCGCGGGGGGACGTTGGACCGCCCCGGAGGCGCGGCCGCTGCTGGTCAGTGGGTACTGTTGCGCCAGTACAGCCGCCGGAGAGAGCCCCCTCATTGCGGGCTTGTTCATTTCAGGCCTCCGGGGCGGCTACGCCCGCGAGGCAGTTCCACGGCAAGCCGCTCCTGCGACTTGCCCTCGGCTACCGGCGGAAGTCTTTGTGCAGCTCCTTCGGCAAGCAATACGCCACAGGCCGGACCTGTGCAGGTCCGGCCTGTGGCGTTCAAGCGACAACTGAAACCCGACCACTATCTCACTTCGCCCAGCAACCGTTTGTCGAGCGCCACGACCGAGGGCGGAAGAGTTGCGTAGTGCAGGCCACTGGAGAAGCTCTGTCCGGACGTAATGGCCCAAGTGATGTACTGCTTCAGCGCCACCCGGTTGGCCGCGTTCCCACCCGTCTTGGTGACCAGCAGGAAGGTGAAGCCGCCGATAGGGTATGCATCCGGCGCCGCGGAGTTGACGACCGGGGTGCGCACATCGCGGGCCAGCGCCTTGGCGTTGGCGGCAATCGCGGCGGTAATGCCTTCCGGCGTTGGGGGCAGGAAACGACCCGCCTTGTTCTGCAGCAATGCGACCGGCAACTGGTTCTCAATCGCGTACGCCAGCTCGACATAGCCGATCGCGCCGTCGGTGTTCTTGACCAACCCCGCCACGCCATCGTTGCCCTTGCCGCCCAGACCCTGCGGCCAGTTCACCGAGGTGCCCTTGCCAACTTTCGACGCCCAGGCGCCGTCCACCGAGGAGAGATAGGTTGTAAAGATATTGGTAGTGCCGCTGCCGTCCGAGCGATGCACCACGAGGATGGCGCGGTTGGGCAGGTTCACGCCGGGATTGGTGCGCGCAATCGCGCCGTCATTCCATTTCGTGATGCTACCGATGTAAATTCCGGCGAGCGCCGCGCCGGTGAGTTTCAGGTTGCTGCCGACACCCCGCAGGTTGTAAGTGATGCAGACGGGGCCGGCAGTCATGGGTAACTGCACAAGCGCCGGCATGCCGGCCAACTGCTGATCGCTCAGGGCGGCGTCGCTGGCTCCGAAGTCCACCGTGCCATTTTTAACCTGCTGGATCCCACCACCACTGCCAATGGCCTGGTAGTTGATGCGCACGTTGGGATGCAGCCGGTTGTACTCGCTGAACCAGCGCGAGTAGAGCGGGTAGGGGAAGGTGGCGCCGGCGCCGGTAAGGTTGATGTTATTCTCGGCCGCGATGGGGGCCGACAGGGTCGCCAAGCTGGCCAGGGTGAGAAGGGCGCACGCGAAGAGGCTGATCTTTTTCATGGGTGATTCGCTATGGATGGGAGTTTTGACTGATGGACAATCAGAACCGGCTCAGGCGATCCGGTGACGGCGCAGGTTTGCGGACCTGACACCGGATCGCAGGCGGTCCGGGGGGAGGCACCCCCGGCCCCAGCTTGCCTCAGCGGGCCCGCCGGTCATCATGACAAACCGATGACACGCGGACGCAGAACTCTGCTGATCGCCGGATGCCTCATTGCTGCCGCGGCAGCGGGTTGTAGAAGCCCCGCCACGGCAGGGCAGCACCGCATGAGGGCGGGGAAGTCCCCCGCCCTCGCCAGAAACGCTTAGAACGAGAACAGCACCTGCGATTGCAGCCGGTAGGCCCGGTTCTGCAAAGGCACCGGCTTAAACAAGGGAATGCCGTTGAACGTGGTGGCATTGTTGATCGGCGTCTCGATGAAGAGGAAGTTCTGGATGTTGATGTTCTTCATGATGCGCCAGTCGGCGCCGAAGACATGCGCCTTGATGTTGGTGTTCTGGAAGGTTCCGAGATCATCATCCGTGAAGGCGGAAATCATGCTGTCCGCTTCGGCATACTTGAAGGTGTACGTCACCTTCACCTGCCCCGGCTTGGCGACGGAACCGGCATAAAAGCGGGCAAAGACGGCGTTGTCCTTGCTTCCCGCGGAGGCGAAGTTGTGTGCCGCGCGGAACTCGGCTCCAAAGGCCCAGAATCCGCTGGGCAGCGCCTTGTGGTCAAAGCCGAAGGCGGCCTCGCCGGTGTTGAAGCCCCCTACGTAAACGTAGGGCAGGACACCCCGCAGGGCCACGTTTGGGTTGGCGATAACGCGGTTGCCGTTGCTGGGCAGACCGCTGATCGCCAGCCCGATGCCGCCGAAGGTGGGCGTAACTCCCGTTCCGGCCGAGATCGCCGAGGCGATCTGATCCGGCTGCTGCACGCCAAAGTCGCGCACCTCGCCGTAAAGGCTCAGGTCGCTGAATTCGGGCGTCTGCACGCGGAGCGAGTCGCCGAAAATGGCCGCGCTGCGCAAGCGCAGCGTGGTTGCCGGGTTGGTGCGCTGCACGCTGGGGTTGGTGAGAATGTACTGCGCGCTGGTGAAGGTCACCTTGCCGCCCGCCAGCAGGTCGTCAAGATGAACCACTTCGGAGAGCCCGTTGAAATTGAGGTCGGGGTCGAAGACGAACTGCGAGCCCTCGCCGAAGATCTCCGGGATGCGGCCACCGTTCACCTCGATGTACTTGTTCGGGGTCCAGTGGGCAAACGCCTGGTTGATGGAGATCGGGTTCTTGACGGCAAAGGTTCCGAAGTCCTGGTTGTCGGTGAGTTCGTTGTTGACCGGGCCGCTGGCCAGCTGCAGCTTGACGTCGAAGGTGGGCGCCACGATGAAGCCCACGTTGAGGCGGGCGCGGTAGCGGCCCCGCAGGTTTTCCACCGAGCCCGAGCCACCCGGCACGTTCAGGGCGCTGCGCGTAATGCCGTCGAAGCGTAGCCGGAAATCCCCGCCGATCTTGACCCGGTCCATCAGCCCGGTCAGCCTCTTCACCGACTTCTCGGTGTTGCTCTGCAACTCCGAGATGCGTGGTACGACGTCGGTGGAGACCGCGGTGGAGAGCGCCTGCACCTGACCTTGCACCGCCTTAATTTTGTCATTCTGGGCCGGGAGGCTCTGCGCCGCTTCCTGGGCCTGCGCAGCGGCAGTCGTCGTGGCCTGCTTCTGTGACTCCATCTCGGCCTGCAATTGCGCCAACACGGCGCTTTGCTTGGCGAGCGTTTCCTGCACCTCTTGCAGTTGCTGAGCGGTGGCGGTGGCGCGCGCTTCCGCCTCCGCCGCCTCTCGCTTCACCGCGTCCAGTTCACCGCTCCGGTGAGCGCGGACGGTTCGGTGATGATGCTTGGCACCTGCGGCTGGCGCCGCCGGCAGCGTCGCCACGGTCAACTGCACCGCGAGAATCGCAATCCCACATTTCTTGACCCACATGAACATGCAAAGCTCCTGTCGTCGAACAGAAATTCAAAACCAGGTCCCCGCCGCCGTGGCTCTCTGGCGAGAGTGCGAATCGCGCGCGAAATCCACCACGCCGGCCGTTGTTGAGCTTGCCCCAAGCACCTGCAGGGAAATCATGACAAGCCGATGACAAAAAAACGCGCGAACCCGACCGTAAGCTGATGATTCGCAATAAGTTACAAAACGGTTACAACTTTCATCGCCCACCGCTCCGGCAGACCTCGTTGCGGGGATAATGGCAACGTATGGCCACCTCGATCGCCAGTCCGGCGCGTGGCGCCCGGTCGTCCGCCGCGGATCAGGCGTTTCTCTGGCTGCTACGCGGGCTGGCGGCCTTGGTGCCCGTCCTCATCGTGGGCATCGGGTTCGAGCTGTATCGCGCCTCGGCACTTTCGCGCCATGCCTTTGGCTGGCATTTCCTCGCTGCCTCGACTTGGGATCCGATCACCGAGCAATACGGGGCCTGGCCGTTTATTTTCGGAACCCTGTTCACCACGGCTTTGGCCTTGGTGATCGCCGCCCCCTTGGGGGTGGCCGTGGCCATTTTCCTGGCGGAATTGGCGCCGCGCTGGTTGCGGGGACCGCTGAGCAACATCGTGGACCTGCTGGCGGCAGTGCCCAGCATCGTGTTCGGGCTGTGGGGCTTTCTGGTGATGGTTCCCTTCCTGCAGGAGACGGTGGAGCCTTGGCTGGGCGATCACTTCGGCAAGCTACCGTTGTTCCAGGGCGCCCCTTATGGGGTGGGCTTTCTGGCGGCTGGGCTGGTGCTGGCCATGATGGTGATTCCCTTCGTCATTGGCGTGTCGCGCGAGGTGATCGGCGCCGTGCCTGTGGCGCAACGCGAGGCCGCCTATGCGCTGGCCGCCACCCGCTGGGACGCCATCTGGGATGTGGTGCTGCCCAGCGCGCGGTCCGGCATCTGGGGCGGCATCCTGCTCGCCATGGGCCGCGCACTGGGGGAAACCATGGCCGTGACCATGGTGATCGGCAATCGGCCGGCCGTGAGCACCTCGTTGTTCGCCCCCGGCTACACCCTGGCCAGTGTCATCGCCAACGAATTCAGCGAAGCCACCACGCCCACCTACATTGCCGCGCTGTTGGAGATCGGCCTGGTGTTGTTCGGCATCACGCTGTTGGTCAACGTGATTGCCCGGGTGTTCATCTGGCGCATGACCCGCCAGGTGGAGAGGGTGGCCGCGTGAGCAGCGTCGCACTGCAACCCGGGATTGGACGCCTGCCGCGGGGCCGGGCGCACCAACGCTGGCGGCGCTTCCGCAATGCTTTCATGCTGGGCCTCACCGGTCTGTGCACGCTGCTCGTCCTGATCCCGCTCTTCCTGATCCTTTATTACGTCGTGCGCCAGGGCCTGCCCGGACTGCACTGGAGTTTTCTCGCCAATGCACCGAAGCCGGTCGGTGAGCCCGACGGCGGCATGGGCAATGCCCTGGTCGGGACCTTGGAGTTGCTGGGGCTGGCCATTGTGGTGGGGATCCCGCTCGGCATCGGCGCCGGCGTTTATGT
The DNA here is from genome assembly GCA_937898755.1 of uncultured Acidobacteriota bacterium. Lineage (GTDB taxonomy): Bacteria > Acidobacteriota > Terriglobia > Terriglobales > SCQP01 > CALEJU01. The sequence continues at coordinate 88,660 of CALEJU010000004.1, forward strand.
CGCCGAGTTCCGGGGCGAGACGTTTGCCCACGTGGTGCGCTTTGCCGCTGACGTCCTGAACGGCATTCCGACCATCGTCACCGGGATGTTTATCTACGGCCTGGTCGTGGTGCCGCTGCATCATTTTTCCGGGTGGGCGGGTGGCTTGGCGCTGGCCATCATCCTCGTGCCGGTCGTGCTGCGCACCACGGACGAGGTGCTGCGCACCATCCCGGTCTCCTATCGCGAAGCAGCTTTGGCGCTGGGTGCCAGCCGCTGGGACGTCATCTGGCGCGTGGTGTTGCGCGCGGCCCAGCCCGGTCTGGTTTCGGCCTCGCTGCTGGGCATCAGCCGCATCGCCGGCGAGACCGCACCACTGCTTTTCACTGCCTTGAATAACTCCTTCTGGTCTTTCAAGCTGAACCAGCCGATGGCCTCGCTGACGGTGCAGATCTACAACTTTGCCATTGCCCCTTACGACGAGTGGCACGCGCTGGCGTGGACCGGGGCGCTGACCTTGATTCTGCTGGTGCTCTCGCTGAACATCCTGGCGCGGCTCTGGAGCCGCTGGCGCAGCCCGCGGAGGACGGCGTGAAGCAGTGGCTGACACGCGTGTTGTGGCAGGTATGCGTGGGGACCAGCGTGACGTTGGCCGCTCTCATCTGGCTCTGGCTGCGCGCGGAGGGCCAACCCGAAATCGGGAACGGGTTGATCGTTGCCGCCGTCGGCGTCATGTTCGTCGGCTGGTGGGCCTGCCGCTGGCTGGCCGGGCGCGCCGCCGCGGGCTTCGAGATCGAGCAGCAGCAGTGGGCGCAGCGCCTGCTCGGGGGCGAGTCGGTCCGCAATACACCGCGCCTGAGTGCCCTCTTCCGGGTTCTCGAGCCCGCCTGGCGGGAGTTGCAGGGTGAAGCCACGCAGCAGCAACAAGCGGCGGCCCGACTGCAGCAGGTACTCGATAGCCTTGATACCGCCGTCATCGCCATTGACGGTGACCGCCGGCTGCTTTATGCCAACCCCGCTGCGAGGCGCATGTTTTCGCTGGGCGCCGCGCCGGCGGTGGGCAGCCGGGGGGCGGCGCTGCTGCGCATTCCCCAACTGCGGCAATGGCTGGAGGAAGTCCAGGGGACGGGCAGCGCCGCGGTGGGGCGGGTGGATTTGCCTGACGAGCGCATCCTACAGGTCGAAGTCACGCCGCTCGAGACGGTGGCGCGCGGCATGGTCGTGCTGGCCCGCGATGTCACCGGGACGATTCAACTGGAGACCATGCGGCGCGATTTCATCGCCGCCGTCTCGCACGAGTTGCGCACCCCGCTCACCTCGATCCTCGGGTATGCCGAGACACTGTTGCAGCAGCCGCCACCAGCGGCGCCCGAACAGCAGCGCTTCCTTGAGGTAATCCTGCAGAATGCCAGCCGTCTGACGCGTCTGGCGCAGGACTTGGTCACTTTGTCGTCCATCGAGACCGGCACGTATCCGTTTCATTTTCAGACGGTGGAGGCGGCCGGCCTGGTGCGGCCCGCCCTTGATGTGGTGATTCCCCTGGCCCGCAAACGGGGCTGCGTCATCGCCACCGAGACCTTGGCGCCGGGAGCGGTACGGGTGGATCCGGACGCCCTGCATCGCGTGCTGCTCAACCTGATTGACAACGCCATCATTCACGGCGGCCCCGGTACACGGATTTTCCTGAGCGGCGCGGTGGTTGGGGAGCACTATGAGTTGGCGGTGCGCGACACTGGAGGCGGCATCGGGTCGCTCGACCAACGGCGCATTTTTGAGCGTTTTTACCGCGTTGACAAAAGTCATTCGCAGGCAGGCGGCGGCAGCGGCCTCGGCTTGGCGCTGGTCAAGCACATCGTCAAGGAACACGGGGGCGTGATCCAGCTTGAGAGCACGTTGGGAGCGGGCAGCACCTTCCGCTTGCGTCTCCCCCTGGCGCACAATGCTGGAGACGGACCGCCCCTCGCGGATACGGCGCGGCAACCCCATCAACCGGCCGACCGGAGTCCGCTGGCGACACCGGACGCGGCCGGCATGACAGAACGTAGCTGACGGACGGCACGGCATGGCTACCTCCAATCCCTCCTCCACCAACGAGCCCGCGCTCTCGCCCGCCGGCGGATCCCTTCCCCTCGGGCTGGCGCCGCTCCCGACACGGGAAGCTTCTCCCGCCGGCGCACCGCAGGAGACGGTGGTGGACGCACGCAACGTCAACTTCTTTTACGGCAAACACCAGGTCCTCTTCGACATCAACCTCGCCGTGCAGGCACGGGAGATCTTCGCCCTCATCGGACCATCGGGTTGCGGCAAGAGCACGTTCCTGCGCACGCTGAACCGCATGAACGACACCATTCCCGGCGTCCGGCTGGAGGGAGAGGTGATCGTCAACGGACGCAATATCTACGCTCCCGGTACTGACGTGATCGGGTTGCGGCGCACCGTGGGCATGATCTTCCAGCGCTCCAACCCGTTCCCGTTCTCCATCTTCGAGAACGTGGCCTACGGGTTGAAAGTAAACGGACTGGCCCGCGGCCGCCGCGAGCAGGAGGCGGTGGTGGAATCCAGCCTGCGCGCCGCCGGCCTTTGGGACGAGGTCAAGGACCGACTGCACAAGCCGGCGCTGGCACTCTCCGGAGGCCAGCAGCAGCGCTTGTGCATCGCACGCGCGTTGGCCATTGAGCCCGAAATCCTGCTGATGGACGAACCGGCCTCCGCTTTGGACCCCATCGCCACCACGCGTATCGAGGAGCTGGCGCTGGAATTGAAGGCGAAATACACCATCGTCATCGTCACGCATAACCTGCAGCAGGCAGCTCGCATCAGCGATCGCACCTGCTTTTTCCTGATGGGGCGGGTCGTCGAGACCGGACCGACGCAACGCATGTTCACCAACCCGGCGCGGAAGGAAACGGAGGATTACATCACCGGGCGCTTCGGATAGGGCCAGTTGGGCGTGGTCCATGCCCTTGCAACCAGAATGATCAGGGCAACGTCAGCAACAATAAGAGGAACACGGGCACTATGCGGAAACACTTCGCCGAAGAACTGGAAGATCTTAAGGAGCGTGTGGTGTACATGGGCGGGCTCGTTGAGACGGCCGTGCACCGCAGCGTCCATGCCTTCGTGGACCGGGACCTCGACCTCAGCGCCTCGGTAATCCGCGAGATCGAGCCGGAGGTCAATCATCTTGAGGTCGAGATTGACGAGGAAATCCTGCGCCTGCTCGCCCTGCAGCAGCCCATGGCGGTGGACCTCCGCTTTCTTGCCGCCTGCCTGAAGATCACCACCGACCTGGAACGCATGGGTGACTTGGCGGTGAACATCGCGCAGGGCGTTGAACGCCTGCTGGAGCAGCCGCTCAGCACCCCGCTGGTGGATCTGCCGCTCATGGCCGAGCGCACCAAGCACATGATCCGTACCGCGCTCGATTCGCTGATCGGGGCGGACGTGGACCTCGCCCGTCAGGTGCTCGAAACCGACGACGAGGTGGACTCCATCCGTGACCAGATCTTTCGCGAACTTATGCACCGCATGGGACAGAACAGCGAACTGGTGGAGCGCGGCATGACCCATATCCTGGTCGCACGCAACTTGGAGCGCATCGCTGACCACGCCACCAACATCGCCGAGGACGTCATCTTCTGGGTGGAGGGCGTGGATATCCGCCATCACCTGCACGATCACGTCTAGCGGAAACGTGACGCCTATGGGCAGTGTCGACATTCACCCCATCCTGCTGGTTGAAGACGATGCCGACATCGCCAACCTGGTGAAGTTCAACCTCGAACGCGAGGGCTTCCCCGTGACGATCAACGCAACCGGCGCCGGTTTTCTCGATCAGGCGCATGCCCTGCAGCCGGCGCTCGTCATCCTGGATCTGATGCTGCCCGCTGCCAACGGCCTGGACCTGTTGCGGCTGCTGCGCCGCGAACCCAGCTTCAGCCAGCTGCCCGCCATTATTCTCACGGCGCGGGGCGATGAAAACGACCGTGTCCGTGGGCTTGACAGCGGCGCAGATGACTACATCAGCAAACCCTTCAGCGCCCGTGAGCTGGTGGCACGGGTGCGCGCCCGCCTGCGGCAGAGCAGCACGGAACGGCCCGAGATGCTGGAAGGTGGTCCGGTCCGGCTCGATCTGCGCGCCCGCACCGCGCAATTACAAGACGCCCCCCTCGAGCTCAGCGACACTGAATTCCGCATGCTGGCCTTCCTGATGAAGCACGCCGGTCGCGCCTTGACGCGGCGCGCCATCGTGGATGCCGTCTGGTCGCCGCAGCATTTCATCACCGAGCGCACGGTGGACGTCTATATGCTGCGCCTGCGCAATAAACTGGAAGAGAACCCAGAGGCGCCGCGTTACCTCGTCTCAGTGCGGCGCGTCGGCTATCGCTTCGACGGCGCCACGGTGGGCTCGGTCCCGGCATAAGCCCCTGCAAGGCGCTGTTCCGAGCGACGTCCGTGCCCGCGCGCCGTCATTTCTCCGCCTGGATGGTCTGCCGCACGTAATCCAACTTCCAACCGCCGTGCAAGGCATAGGCCTGCGCGGCAAACTCCCGGCTGAAACCATCCCACTGTTCCGGCGTCAGGGAGGCCTTCAAGAGCCGAAAGACGACCGGGGTGCAGAAGCGCAGGTAAGCGGCCTCATCGGGAAACTCCTCGACTTGCACATGTTCAACCACGCTCACGTTGCGGAACCCGGTCAGCTTGAGCTGCTCCTTGGTGTCGGACGCCGCCTGAAACGCATAGCCGCTGAAGGCTTGGGCGAGAGCATCGCTCAAGCCGAGGTTGCGCGCGGCGCGGTAGGCGGCGGCGCGGGTACGCTGCAAGTTCTTGTCGCCTCCAAACTCGGCATGCAGCGCTCCGCCGGGCTTCAGCAACCGGTTCAAGTTGCCGAACAGCCGGATTTTGTCGCGGATCCAATGCAAGACCGCGTTCGAGAACACCAGGTCGAAATGACCCGGCACGAGTTCGGGGGGCAACTCCCGCTGTCCAAGATCCGCCGCGACGAATGTGACGGGAACGGCGCTTCGGAGCGCCCTATAGCGCTGCTGCGCTTCGCGCAGCATGCCGGCGTCAACGTCCGCGGCAACCAGCGCGCCTTGGGGAATGCGGCCCAACAGTTGCGGCAGTAACCGCCCGCTGCCGCAACCGGCGTCGAGCACGACGGCGTCCGGCACCCACGGGATGCGTTCGATAAGGCGGGCGCCCCATCTCTCTTGAATGGAGGCCACGGCGTCGTATTCGCCGGCATCCCAGGGAACGGAAGCGGATTCAGCCATGCTCCATGGTCGCGCGAAACGGTGTGCCGCCTACGGCTTTTTGGCCAGCTCCGCGGCGTTCAGCCCACTATTGATCTTGATGGACGTCACCGTGGCGCTCACGCTCGGCTTTCCATCCCGTTCGATCTCGACATGGTAAGGCACCTGAACGCCCGCCACCGCGCGGTAGTCGGTATAGAACTCGTTCACCTGCGCGGCCGGACCCTCCATGCCCCCGCCCTCGGAATGGTAGGACTTGCGCAGCACCAACCCGCTCTGCGCGTCCACTGCCAGATCGGCATTCAGCTCGGCGGCGTGTGCGTCGGCAATGCGCACCACTTTGACGGCATGACCGCGCACGGTATCGGAACCGATCAGGTGAATGCTGCGCGTCGACGGATCGCTCAAGAGCAAACCGGTGGTGTCGCGAAATCGTTGTGCCGCCAGATGCTGGCTGGCGCTCGGGGGCAGCGGCATGGAGCCCTGCGGCGACTGCACCCAGCCCGTGGTGCCGTCACTATAGACGATGACTTTCCCGAAGGGCAGCACCGATTCCTGGCGCACGATGTCGGGGAGGATTTCGAAACTGGTCTGGTCAATCTCCATCTCGCCCGCCGGCGTCTGCGCCTTGGCGTGGGCCACGATCGTGACATCCTTGATCGCCCGCAGGTTGGCGCCGCCCATCGCGGCGCGCGCTAGATCGAGCACGGCGCGCCCCGCCGCTTGCGCGGCGGCATCCGGCACAGGCTCCGCTCCTGCCGCCACGGTCGGCTGACTGTTTAACTGCAAGGGCTGGACTGGCAATCCCAGCGCCGTCAGTGGATGATCGAAGTCCTTGCTTTTGCCAACCACCACGTAGCTGAAGTCCGCTGGCTTGAGATCGTGTTGCGCCACCCGCAGCACATCCGCCTTGGTGACTTTTTGCACCGCGTCCTTGAACTTGAAAATGTAGTCGCTGGGATAGTCGTAATAGGTGTAGGTCTGCAGGCGCGCGATGGTCTTGGCGCGCGTGTCGAAGTTGAAAACAAAGGCGTTGAGCACCGAATCCTTGGCCGTCTTCAGCTCATCGTCCCTGACTTCGGCGGACCGCATGCTCTCGACCTGTTGCCGTATGGCCTGAATCGCCTGCACGGTGGATGCCGACTTCGTGCTGGCGCTGAGCTCGAACAAACCGGGGTGATCGAAATCGGCGTTCCAGCTTCCGCCGGCGCTGTACGCCAGGCCGAGCCGGGTGCGGACTTCCTTGAACAGGCGGCTGGAAAAACCACCGCCGAGAATGCGCGACATCACCGCCAAGGCCGGGTAATCCGGATCGCGCAATTCGCCGCCGAGCTGGCCGATGCGGATATTGGTCTGGTTGATATCGTCACGATTGAGGAAGAACACTCCGGGACGTGCGACGTCCTGCACCTTCGGAAGGACTGTCGGCGGCACATCCGGGTTCTTCCATTCGGCGAAGGCGCGCTCCAGCTTGCTCCGCATCGCGGCAGTGGAGAAATCGCCCCAGACCGCCAGCAGAATGTTGCGGGGATAGAAGGCACGTTGGTAGAAGTTCACCAGGTCCTGACGCGTGATGGCCGCCACCGTGGCTTTCTGCGTCTCCCAGCCGTAGGGCGTATTTTTGCCGTAGAGCAGGCTGTCGAACTCAAGCGATGCGGTACCCGCCGCATCGTCGTAGCGGCGCTCGATGTCCCCCAACTCCTGCATCTTGGCCAAGTCCAGCTTGTCCTGCCGGAAGGCGGGATGCATCAGCACGTCGGCGAACAGCGGCAGCACCGCGTCCGTGTCCTTGCTGAGCGCACTGAAGCTCGCCGACCCGGAGGTCTCTCCGACCCCGGTTTCGACCGAGGCGGCGAGGGATTCGAGCTGGTCATCCAGTTGTTCGCCCGTACGTGAAACGGTCCCGCCGGTACGCATCACCTCGCCCGTGATACCGGCCAGACCGATTTTGTCCTTGGGGTCGAGCAGATTGCCGGTGTGAACCAAGGCGCGCCCGTGAATCAGGGGCAGGTCATGGTCCTCGAGCAGCAGCACCTGCATGCCGTCAGGCAGCGTGAAACGCGTCACCTGTGGTAGCACGACGTCGCGCAAGGCCGGGAAGTGGAGTTGGCCCAGGGAATGGGCGATCGGAGTGGCGCTGGCTGTCCGCGTCTGTCCGACGACGGTGGGGACTAGAGCCGTGCAGACGCCGGCAAGAACCATGCAATGCAGAAAAGTCTTCATGTCAGTGCGCCTCCCCGGGGGTGCCGGACGTCTTGGACGGCGGTTGCGGCGGTTTGACCAGGTAGCCGATGGTTCGCATTTGCGGCTGGAAGTATTGTCGCGCCACGCGCTGGACATCCGCGGCGGTGACCCGGTCAATCTCGTCGGCGCTCCGGAAGAGCTGGCGCCAGTCACCGAAGATGACGGAGTTGGAGGCCAGTTCCTGGGCCAGCCCGGCATTGTTGTCCAGTTGCCGTACTAGCGCCGCCCGGTTCTTGGTCTTCACCATCTGCAGCGTCGCTGCATCCACCGGCTGGGTCCGCAAGCGATCAATCTGCTCGTCCATCGCCTTCAGGTTCTCCTCCACCGAATGGCCGGGCGCCGGGACATCGTAGAAGACAAAGAGTTCGGGATATTTGACGCCGGGAAAGTTGGCGAACCCGCCGGCGAACAGCGCCAGCTTCTTGTCACGGACCAGGCTGCGATACAGCCACGAGGTACGCCCGTCGCTGAGCAGGCTGGAAATGACGCCGAACACCGCGCGGTCCGGATCGGTTTCCGCCGGGCGGTGATACGTCATCAGCAAGATGGGCTGCGTCGGACTGTCCACCTCGACGCGCCGCTCGCCGTCCTGCGGGGGTTCGACGGTGATCACCGGTTGAGCGGCCGGGCCGCGCGGCAGGCGACCGAAATAGGCCGTGGCCCAGCGTTTCACCTGCTCGGGATTGACGTCGCCCACGATGGCGGCGGTCAGGTTGTTGGGGCCGTAGTGGGCCTTGTAAAACTTGTCGGCCTCGCGCAGCGTCAGGTTCTCCACGTCCGAAGGCCAGCCCACGGCGGGGTTCTTGTAGGGATGGGCGAGATAGGAGGCGCCCAGCACATCCTCGATGAGCTGCCCCTGCGGGTTGCTTTCCGTCCGCATGCGGCGCTCCTCGCGCACCACGTCGCGCTCCTTGTAGAACTCGCGGAAGACCGGGTGTAGAAAACGTTCCGACTCCAGGTAAAACCAGAGCTCCGCCCGGTTCGAGGGAAGGCTGTAAAAGTAAACGGTGGCATCCTCGCTGGTGAAGGCGTTGAGGCCCACGCCGCCGTTGGACTCGATCAGACGCGGATATTCATTGTCCACGACGTAGCTGGAGGCCAGCTTTTGTTTGGCCAGAAAGTCGGCCTGCAACGCCTTCACCGTGCCGGCATCGGCGTGCAGCCCCTTGCGGCGCTCTGCTTCCAACGCTTCGTAGGCAGCGTCCTCGGCCGCCAACGCCACTTTTTCCTTCGGCCAGTTGGTGGTCCCGATGGTGGTGGTGCCCTTGAAGGCCATGTGCTCGAACATGTGGGCCAGGCCGGTCTCTCCTTTCGGGTCGTCGACCGAGCCGACATTGGCCCAGGTGACGAAGGAGACCACGGGCGCTTCGTGGCGCTCCAGCACGATGAAGTGCATGCCGTTGGCCAAGGTGAACTCGGTCACGTGCTTCTCGAAAGCGGCCAGATCCTGGCCGAACAAGGGAGCACTCGCCACCAGGGCGAGCAACAAGAGGCAAAGGGGACGGAAGCGATGAGGCATGGAGAAACCTGCGGCAGGAGATCGGAGAGAGTACCCAAGGAGGGTAGCAAGAAAAAGACCGCCGGCTCCACCTGTCGGGCCTTGCGTGCCTGCACAGGCGTCCGTAGATCGCCGCCTCGGGCTGGTCGCGCTACCCGGGAGCGTGGAACCTCGGGCTACCGCCGGACGCCGGCGTAGGACTGTCATTCTCCAGTGACCGCCCTCGCCGCCAAGCGGCCGCTGCGAACGGCGTCCGAGATGCCGATACCGTCATAGGCGTTTCCCGCGAGGTGCAGGCCGGGATGCCGTGCGACGGCCGCGGCAATGGCCCGCCGGCGCTCGAGGTGACCGACGGTGTACTGCGGCATGGAACGCGGCCAGCGCGCCACGCGGGTGAGACAGGGCTCGGCGCTGAGGTTCACGACGTGATGCAATTCCGTTCGTGCTCGCGCGATCAGCGCTGCGTCGCTCTCCTCGAGCACCGTGGGGTCGAGCGTTCCGCCGTAAAACACGCGCAGCAGGCCCTTCCCTGCAGGGACACGACCCGCAAACTTGCGGTGGACAAAAGTGCAGGCCAACATTCTGACCACCGCCCCAGCCATGCGCTCGCCGCGCGCCACCAGAAACCCGAATCCCGCCGGCAGCTCCGGCGTCTGCATGTAGGCGAGGCTGACTACCGCCGAAGAGGCATAGGGGATGCGCTGCAACAGTTCACTCAGGTCGGCATCGAGCGTGCGTACCAGGATCGCACCGGCACAGGCGGGCAGGGCGAGAATGACGTGCTTGGCTGTCCACGTTCCGCCCGGGCTCGTGACCGTGAACCCGTTGGGGTGGCGCGCCATACCCTGCGCCGGCTCCCCTCCATGCAGGCGATCCCCCACGCGCGCCAGCAGCGCGGTGATCAGGCTGCCCATGCCGCCGCGCAGCGTGGTGAACACGGCGGATGACCGCGGGGCCGGCAGCCGCCGCAGCGCATGAAAGAGGCTGTGACTCCGCCCCAGCGCGCTGAAACGCGGCAACACGGCGGCGAGACTGAGCTGTTCCAGGTCACCACCGTAAACCCCGGCAAGTAAGGGTCCGACCAGAACGTCGCCCACCTCGCGGCCATAGTAATGACGCACGAAGGCGGCCACAGACAGGTCGCCGCTGGGCGCGGGACGACTTCCCCACGCCGCGTCACGCACAAAGCGGCGCCGCGTCGGCGCTGAAAACAAGGCGGAACGGAGCACCGGCGCCAGCCGTGTCGGTCCCAGCATCTGCCAGCCGGACGGCAGTTCCCGCAGCGCGCCGTGCGCCAGAATCCACGTCCGGCGATCCGCGTCGTTCGAGGGCAGCAGTTCGGTCGCGAGCCCCAGTTCGGCAGCCAGCGCCGCCGTCTCTCCCTTGGCGGTGAGAAATGAGTCGGGCCCGGCCTCAAGCAGAAAGCCGTTCACCGACTCGGTGCGCAATAGCCCCCCCGCCTCATGCGCCTCCAGAAGCGCGAAATCGGCCTCGCCTCGCTGCAGCAGCTCATGCGCGGCGCTCAGGCCGGCAACGCCGGCGCCGATGATGAGGATTTTGACGTCGCGTGTCATGGAAGACGCGGGCGCGTTCGGAACGGCCTTGCGACCAAACCTCGGTCTGCAACGGACGGGCGGGGCAACGCCGGCGTTCCGCCGCAAGCGGGCAATTTCAACCTTGTAGCGGGTAGTCGTGCACCCACTTCACCGCGGCCTGCACCTGTTCAACCGGGGTTCCCGGCAGAATGCCGTGCCCCAGGTTGAAAATATGTCCCGGGCGTCCGCCGACCTGGCGGAGGACATGTTGCACCGCGCGGCGCAGCTCCCGTTCCGGAGCAAACAAGGTGACCGGATCGAGGTTGCCCTGCACGGCGCTGGCAGGCGAGAGGCGCTCCCAGGTGGCGGCAAGTTCGGCGCGCCAGTCAAGGCTGATCACCATGGCGCCCGTCTCGGCGATGGCCTCCGGATAACCGGACGTTCCGGTCGAGAAGTAGATCACCGGCACATCGGTCCGCTGCACCGCATCAACGACACTACGGATATAGGGCAGAACGTAACGCCGGAAATCATCCTCGCCGAGCGTCCCCACCCAACTGTCGAAGAGCTGCAGAGCACGGGCGCCTGCCGCCACCTGCTCGCGCAGGAAGGGCACCAGCATGGCGCACAGCTTGTTCATCAGCTCATTCCAGGTCTCCGGCTCGCGGTACATCAGGCGCTTGGTGTGCAGGAAGGTGCGCGAGGCGCCGCCTTCGATCAGGTAGCTGGCCAACGTAAATGGAGCGCCGGCAAACCCGATGACCGGCAGACGCCCGTCGAAGTGCGTCGCCACGCGACGAATCGCCTCAGAGACATAGCCGAGCGCGCCGCCGAGATCCGGTTGCAGGGCATCCACGGCGGCGCGATCGCGCACCGCCGGCGTGATGACCGGTCCCTCCTGGTCACGAAACTCGAGATGCAGGCCCATCGGCTCCACTGGCAGCAGCAGGTCGGCAAAGATGATGGCCGCGTCCACGCCCAGCTTCTCCGCCGCCGTCACGGTGACTTCCGCCGCCAGCTCGGGCGTCTTGCAGATTTCGAGAATCGAGTGGTGACGCCGCACGGCGCGGTACTCCGCCATGTAGCGTCCGGCTTGGCGCATGAACCAGACCGGGGTAACGTCCACCGACTCGCGGCGGCAGGCGCGCAGAAACCGGTCCGTGACGGGCATCTCAGGACTCTAGCATGGCGCCTGCACGGCTTTCGGCCTGCCTGCCGGAAGCGGCCTCACAATCGAGCACGGGCCGCGGCCTGCTCACTTCATGCGCTGTGCGGCGGCCAGGTTCTCAACGTGCAGCACGAGGCGGAACCGCGGATCGGCGAGCACGTGGTCGAAGAAGGCGTGCCGGGTCCCCGCACCCCACTGCGGGTTGTCCACGTCATGGGCCAGCAGCAGGCCGCCGGGCACCAGCAGTTCCTTCCATGCCAGAAAGTCGAAGCGGCTGTTGAGGTAGTCGTGCGCCGCATCCACGAAGACCAGACGGAGCGGCTGAGCATACTGGGCGCGAAACTCGCTGCTGGCCAGCGGATGGAAGCTGACGTTGTCGGCGTCGTAGGTCGTCAGGTGGCGTTCAAGCAGCTCGATACGTTGCCGCCGGTGGGTCGGATTGGTGTCGACGAAGGGATCGGCTGCATGGACGGCGCAGGGCTGCGGGCTGCGTTGTACCCCCCATGCCACGGCGATGGTGCTCTTGCCGCGGTCCGAGCCCAGCTCCACGATCTCACCGATGCCGGGGGCATCCTTCGCCAGAACAAAGAGCGCCGCCGCCTGCTCGGGCGTGATCGCGCTGCCTCGGATCTCTTCCAAGCGCTGCAGCGCTGTCTCCTCTTCAGGCGCCAGCGCCAATGTCGGAGCATCCGTACGCCACGGATCGCGCTGCCAGCCACGTCGGTACCACCTCGGCTCCAGCTTGCGGCGCAGCGCCAAGGCGGCACGTAAAGGGCTCCAGCGGCTACGCTGTCCGATTTCCCAGGGATCCATGGGCAGGGGGGGCTGCATGACCGCATCATGCCTTACTGAGCTGTTCGACCAGTTCCATCACGGCGATCGTGTCGGCGGCCGTTGTACGCGGGTTCATCACCACGATGCGCAGCACGCGTTCGCCCTGCAGCACGGTTGAACTGATGTACGCGGCACCGGTGGCGTTGACGGCTTCCTTCAACTCCCAATGCCGGCGTTCTGCGGCTTTGCGCCCGCGCGGCGCGTGCCGCAGGCGGAAGCAGAAGATGTTGCAGTCGGGAACATGCACCGGCTCAAGAACCTCCGAGTTGCAGCAATGGAGATAGGCGGCGCGTGTGGCCTCACAGACGTGGTCCACGATGCCGCCCCAGAACGCGGCTCCATACGCTTTCCAGACGAGCCACATCTTGAGCGCATCAAAACGCTGCGAACACGCGATCGTCATCTCGCCCAGGTTGGGATAGGTCTTGTGAGCGCCACCAAACAGGTACGGGGCATGTTGTTCGAATGCCGACCGCAAATGGCGTCCGTCGCGCACCAAGACGGCGCCGGCGGTGAGCGGCATGAACAACATTTTGTGGGGATCGAAGACCACGGAATCGGCCAACTCCACGCCGCGCAGCAGGCGGCGATACCGCCGGCTGAAGGCCAAGCCGCCCCCGTGGGCGGCATCCACGTGGAACCAGGCCCGGTGTTTTCGGGCCAACGCGGCAAAGCCGCGCAGATCATCGCAGCTCCCGGTTGGCGTACAGCCGGTGCTGGCCATGAGGATGAAGCGCCGAAAGCCGGCGCGCCGCGCCGCCCGAAATGCGTCCGGCACCGCCGCCAGGTCGGCGCGGAAGTGCCGATCCACCGGCAGAGAAAAGACTGCGTCCGTTCCCAGCCCCATGATACCCACCGCGCGGGAAATGGAGTAGTGCGTGTGCTCGCCGGCCAGCACGGCGACGCGACCGCCTCCTTTGCGCCAGACACCGGGAGCCAGCGCAGCGCGGGCCGCGAGCAGCGCGGTCAGATTGGCAAAGCTGCCACCCGCCACCAGGGTACCCTCGGCCGTGGCGGGATAGCCGAACAGGCGTTTGCAGCGTTGCATGAGATCGCGGTCAATGATCGTTCCGGCGGGAGACATGTCCCAGACGGCGATGCTGTTATTCAGCGCCGCCACCACACTTTCAACCAGCGCCGCTGCCGGCAGCGGCGCCGCAACCTGCTGCGCCATGAAACGCGGGTGGCAGAGATGCAGGCTCGCATCCACCACCGCCTGCACGATGGCGGGAATTTGCTCCGGCGTAAAGGTACGGCGCAGGAGCGCCTCGGTCCGCCGTTGGAAGTCCGGATCGCGCACCGGACCCTCTGTCCGCACCAGCTCGCGCGCCGCAAGCACGGCCAATTCGCGCGCCATGCGCGCTACCGCGGCCGGCTTCCATGGGTCGCCGGCGCCCGGAACACGTCGCGTTTGGACCGTGGGAGGCATGGGTTGGACGTTGGACTGGCCAAGCCGCACATCTGCCTTGCGGCCGGGCGCCGGCCAGCCGCAACATCAGGCGTAGTAGTTGCGCACCCAGCGGTGGCGCTGCACCTTCTCCAGCAATGCCGTAGGCAGCGCTCCGAGATCGGAGACTGCCGTATTGGAAGCCACGTGTGCCGGAGTGCGCATGCCGGGGATGACGGTCGAAACGGCGGGATGGCTAAGACAGAACTGCAAAGCCAAGGCCGGCAGTGCATCAATCGCGACGCCCGCATCCTGCGCCAGGCGCTGCACCCGCGCCCAGACCTCCGCCTTGCGGTCGCCGGCGAAGTAGGAATTGCGGAAGTCCGCCGGTGGGAACACCGTCTCCGGGCGTACTTTGCCGGTCAGGCTTCCCTCGTCGAAGGGCACCCGGGCGATAACGCCAATCTGATGCTCGTGACAGTAGGGCAGCAGCACGTCGTCGGGCGACTGGTCGAAGATGTTGTAGATGACCTGCACCGCGTCAATCAGGTCGGTCTCGAGCGCCCGCAGGGCATTGGCGGGTTGGTGATCGTTGATCGAGATGCCGATGTGAGCGGTTTTGCCGGAAGCGCGCATGGCATGCACCGTGCTGTGCCACTCCTCCTGGCTCGCCCAGGCATCGTTCCAGACGTGGAACTGGAAAAGGTCGACCTGGTCGCGGCCCAGATGGCGCAGCGTCAGGTCGAGGCACTCCAGCACGTAGGCTTTGGGGAACACCTCCTCGAGGGTGCTCTCCGGCTTCGCCGGCCAGATCTGGTTCTTGGGCGGCACCTTGCTGGCGATGATCACCTCGCGTGAGGTCCCAAAGGCGCGGCCCAGCAGCTCCTCGCTATGCCCCTCGTTGTAGGCCAAAGCGGTGTCAAAGAAGTTGACGCCGGCCTCGCGCGCGCGCTGCAAACTGCGCACCGAAGTACTGTCGTCGGCTCCGACCCATTGGCTGCCGCCGATCCCCCAGGCTCCGTAGCCGATTTCGCTGACCTGCAACCCGGTCCGTCCCAAAGTGCGATAACGCATAAGGGAATTATCTTACCCCGGGGCTCGCCGGGGGCGCCGGGGTCGGGCAAGTCATCGGAGAGGACCTGCGCTCAAGTTCCGATCCGTTGGGAAGCGTCAGTGCGCTCCGTGGTGCGCTGTCGCACTGGTCCGGAATCGCGGTGGAACGATTCGGTGGGCGGTGCGGTATGGTGGGGAAGTATGCGGTTTCGGATCCTTTGGCCCGTTCTCGCCTGCGGTCTGTTGCTTGCCCTGTTGCCGGCCCAAAAGAAACCGGCACCCCCGAGCAAGCCGCCCGTGATCCGCTTTGAGGACATCGCTGCCAAGGCCGGACTCGTGGCCACCAACGTCTACGGCGACGACCACCATAAGCAGTTCATCATCGAGACGACAGGCAACGGGGTGGCCGTTTTCGACTACGACAACGACGGCTGGCCCGACATCTTTCTGGTCAACGGCTCCACGCTGCCCAAAGAGCTCGACCCCAGCGGCGCCCCACCGCCAGGAACGCCGCCGCCCAGCAATCACCTGTATCACAACAACCACGATGGGACGTTTACCGACGTGACCGCCAAGGCCGGACTGACTCACTCCGGATGGGGCCAAGGCGCGTGTGTCGGCGATTACGATAACGACGGACACTTGGATCTGATGGTCACCGACTGGGGCCAGAACATCCTCTACCACAACAACGGCGATGGCACGTTCACTGATGTCACCGAGAAGGCCGGCTTGGGCAGCGCGCAGAAACTGTGGTCCACCGGCTGCTCGTTCGTGGATTACGACCGCGACGGCAAGGTGGACCTGTTCCTCGCACGTTACGTGGACTTTGATTACAACACCGTCCCCAAACCGGGCCAGGGCCAGTGGTGTCAGTGGAAAGGGATCAATGTAATGTGTGGCCCGCGTGGCCTCAAGGGCGGCGTGAACGCCCTGTTCCACAACAATGGCAACGGAACGTTTTCCGATGTCTCGGAACAATCGGGGGTGGTGAAGCCGGCGGGTTATTACTGCTTCAGTCCCCTGACGGGCGATTTCGATCACGACGGCTGGCCCGACATCTACGTCGCCTGCGACTCCACGCCGAGCATCCTGTACCACAACAACCACAACGGGACCTTCACCGACATTGGCACCACCACCGGCGTCGCCTTCAATGAGGACGGGGGGGAACAGGCGGGCATGGGTGTGGCAGCCGCCGATGTGCTGCGCAACGGCAACCTCGACATCGTCAAGACCAACTTCTCGGACGATACCAGTTCGCTTTACATCAACCGCGGCGACGGCAACTTCGATGACATGACCTATGCCGCTGGTCTGGGCGCGGTGACCCGCTGGCTAGGCTGGGGCGCAGTATTCCTCGACATGGACAACGATGGTTGGCCCGACATTCTGCTGGCCAACGGTCATGTCTACCCCGAGGTGGACGGCAAGGGTCTGGGCACCAGCTATCGGCAGCCCAAGGTCGCCTACTACAACCAGCACAACAGCACGTTTCTCAATATCACCGACACTGCCGGCCCGGGTCTCACCGAGCTGCACTCCAGCCGCGGCATGGCGGTGGGGGACCTCTTCAACGACGGACGGGAGGAAGCGGTGGTGGTGAACATGAATCAGCGCCCCTCCCTGCTGCGCAACAGCGGGCCGGTAGGGCACTTCCTCAGCCTGCAACTGGAGGGCGTCAAGTCCAACCGCGCCGCTCTCGGAGCCGAGGTCATCGTTGAGGTCGACGGACATAAGACGCTCGACGAGGTGCGCAGCGGCGGCAGCTTCATCTCGCAGAACGACCTGCGGCTGCACTTCGGTCTGGGCGACAAGATGGAAGCGGAAAGCGTCACCGTGAAATGGCCCAGTGGCCTGACCAGCGTCTATAAAGAGGTGGCCGGCGACCAGTTCTACATTGTCAAGGAAGGTGCGCCGACGCTGACCGTGGATTCCCGGGCCAAGAGGTGACGCCCGCGCGTCGGCCGAGCTGGGCCACCTGCCCCGGCGTCGAGTGCACGCCATCCGAGGTGGAGGCGACTACTGCGCGCCCCAAATGGCCACACTGTGCGGCGGCAGCTTCAAGTGACCATCCGCGGGAAAGCTGGCGTTCACCCCGTTGCTCTGCAGGAGGCGCCATGAGTGGCTTTCGACCTCCGGCATGGTGAGATCGAGAACGGCCGGCGCCTCGGCCGTATTGAAGGCCACCAGCACCCGGTCGTTGCCGGCCGTGCGCAGGTAGGCGAACTGGTGCTCCTGCATCCGCAATTCTTCGAAGCTCCCGGTTCGCAGCGCCGCGTGAAACTGACGCAGATGCAAGAGTGAGCGCACGAAAACAAAGACGGCGGCCTCGGAGGCGGTCCGTCCCGCGTCGCTGAAGGCGGAGCGGGCATCGCCGGGAAAGCCGCCCGGAAAGTCGTGGCGGTTATCAGGGTCATTGCCGCCCGTCATTCCCATCTCGTCTCCCGCGTAGATCTGCGGCGTGCCCCGCAGCGTCAGCAGGGCGACGAAGGCGAGTTGGATGCGGTTGCGCTCCACGGCATCCGGATCGGCAGTGGTAGCACCGGCTGCGGTGGCAAGGCACATCACGTCGTGGTTGCCGAGAAACGTGACCAGCCGCTCCGGATGCCGGTACAGCCGGTCGGCCGCCAGCACTTCCGTGATGCGGCTGAAGCCGGCATCCTTCAAGAACACATCGCGCAGCGCAAAATACAGCGGATAGTCGAACACGGTCAGCGCGGCGCCCGACCCGGGCGCGGCAACCGCGCAGTCGTGCTCGAAGTACGAGGTGATGGTGGAACTCGCGTGGAAGACCTCGCCCACCTCGGTCACGCCGGGAAACTCGGACTGCAGGGCACGCCGCCACGCGGTCAAGTAGCCGCAGCGCATCATGGGGAAGGTGTCCTGGCGAATGCCCTCGAATCCGGCGCGACCCAACCACCACAGGCTGTTCTGGATCTCGTAGCGCGCCACTTCCGGGTCTTCCTGGTTCAGGTCGGGCAGCTTCCCGCCAAACCAACCGTCGGTGGACTGGGCACGCATCGCCTCCGATGCACGCGCATCGGTCAGCGCCGGGTAATCGAAGTCGGCGGTCAGATGCCGGGCAGCGGTGCCGTGATACCAGGTGGGCGTGGGCCAGTCCTGCATCCAGGAATGCTGCGGACCGGTGTGATTGGCGACCTGATCCTGCACCACCTTCAGTCCCATCGCATGCGCGGCGCGGATCAGCCCCTGCAGATCGCCCAGGCTTCCGAAACGCGGATCGACGGCGTAGTAGTCCACCGTGCCGTAGCCGTGGTAATCGGGCGGCGCATTGGCGTAGATCGGGGTCAGCCACAAGGTCGTGACCCCAAGGTCTTTCAGGTAGCCGAGGTGGGCGCGGATGCCGCCGAGATCGCCGCCGTGGAAGGCGTGCGCCACGCTGCGATCGATTCCCGCATGGCTGGGAGCCCGGCCATCCGTGGCGAAGCGGTCCACCATGATGAGGTAGAACACATCGTCCGGGCCGAACCCGGCGGGCACCGTGCGCGGACCGGCTGTAAAGCGGAACGGAACATCCGTGGCTCCATCCTTGCCTTTCAGGTGGAGCCGTACGCGCGACGGCGGGGCGCCTGTCCACGTCAACGTGAGAAACAGGTAATGTCCGTTGGCGCTGGCATGCACGTGGCGAAGCCGACAGGTCACAGGCGTCACGGTGGCCGCGACGCCGCCGAGGTCGTGGCCGGTGAGCAACACACGCAACGCCTGCTCCGAGGTCTGCTGCCACCAGTCGGGTGGCTCGACCTTGGTGACACGCGGGCCTGCTCCCCAGAGCGTGAGCTGCACCGCCAATAAGATTCCGAGACAACCGAACCCGCCTCGCATCGCCCCTCCCGTCTATCGTGACCGCATAAAAAGGGGCCGACGCTTCTTTTGAGAAGAAGCCGTCGGCCCGGGATCCCCACCGGTGTGCGCTAGAAGAACAGCTTCAGCGTTTTACCGGGCGGGACTGGTCGAGGTCAACAGCTCCGGGTGCGGTGTTCCCTGTTCCACCGCCTCGCACCAGGCCAGCAAGTAGGCGGCGACTTCCTCCCATCCGTCCTCGATGATGAGCATGTGTCCGCGGTCGAAGATCTTGGCCGGACAGCAATACCGGGCGGCGAGGCGCTCCTGCTCAACGGCCGGGATCAGGCCGTCGGCGACGCCCCCGACCACGAGACACGGCGCCGTGATCTGCCGCTCGTCCACCTTGATCAGGCCAAGCGCCATCTGCAGCGAGGCGCGACCCGAGTCCGGCACGTCCTTGCTGTAGATGGCGTGCCGCATGGCGGGCGACAGGCGGTTGTTGACCAGCTCGTCTTCCAGCGCCTCGTCGAGCACCATCGGATCCTGGCGAATGGCCTGCAGTGCACCGCGTAACGGATGGCGCAGAATGTGTTTCCACATGGGCCAGTAGGCCTTGCGAAACATGTTCCAGGGCGGCGCGCTACAAAGGAAAACATAGCCCGCGTTGGGCGTGGTCTCGGCCAGCTTCTGGGCGATGATGCCACCCATGCTGTGGCCCACCACGAAGCACTCGCCAATCTCGGCCAACACGGCAGCGACGTACAGGGCATACGTCTCGACGCTGTAGTCGCCCAGCCGCAGGTCGCGCTCGGTCCCGTGAAAAGGCAATTCCGGCGCGTAGGTGGTGCGGCCGCGCTCTGCAAAATACGCCTGGAAGTTCTCCCATCCCCAAGTTCCGCCGCCCAAGCCGTGCACGAAAACCACCGGCTTGCCGACCGGCGCGAGGTCAGGCTGGACGATATCGCACTGCAAGTGTCCGAGACGGCGGCGCATGCGCTGCATGAGCCATTCTAGACGCTGGCGCGCCGGCCTTGCCCCAGCGCTGCGCGCTGGGGCCCCTGCGTGGCACCCCCCGCTCCCGCTGGGCGCTGCCCCCGTGACCCTTTGCCCCGTCAAGCCGGGTGGCCCCTCGGCTTCCGTTGCCGGACGCACAGCTCAGTCGGTTTACACTTTCCATATGCAACGTTGGCCGGGGATCATTTTGTTGAGTCTGCTGCTGTCCCTGCTCGCTTGTCATCATCAGGCGATCCCCGGACCGCAACCGGTCGCCCCCGGACATTACACCGCCGACTTGCAGACCGACCTCGGTTTGATTGAAGTTGAGCTGTATCCCAACCAGGCTCCCTTGGCGGTGGGTAACTTCGTCGGCTTGGCCCAAGGCACGCAACCGTGGCGGGACCCGTTGACCGGAAACGTGGTCCGGCGACCGTTGTACGACGGGCTGACATTCCATCGCGTGATACCCGGTTTCATGATTCAAGGGGGCGATCCGCAAGGAACGGGGGAGGGAAATCCGGGCTACCAGTTC
Organism: uncultured Acidobacteriota bacterium; assembly: GCA_937898755.1. GTDB lineage: Bacteria > Acidobacteriota > Terriglobia > Terriglobales > SCQP01 > CALEJU01. The sequence continues at coordinate 108,948 of CALEJU010000004.1, forward strand.
CGGAATGAAGTCCATCCCGGCCTCCTCTATGATCGCCCCGGCCGTTTGGCCATGGCGAATGCCGGCCCGGACACCAATGGCTGCCAGTTTTTCATCACCACCACGGCGCAGCCGCACCTCGATGGCAAGTACACTATCTTCGGTCAGGTGATCGGCGGGCAGGATGTCGTGCAGGCGATCTCGAAGGTTCCGCGCGATGCACAGGACAAGCCGCTGACACCGGTCCATCTTCGCGCCGTGGTGATTCACCGCAGTTGACCATCGGAGCGTGTTGTCAGTGGCACCCCACGATCCCATTGCGTCGTTACCCTTCTCGGAAGCCGGCCACCGGCAGCTATTTGAGGCAAATCTGGCCGGCACCTACCGCTGCGAGCTGGGCGGGAAATTGCTGGATTGCAATCAGGCCTGCATCGACCTGATGGGTTGCAGCTCCAAGGAAGAATTTCTCGCGCGTTCCGCCACCGAGTGGTACGTCCACGCCACGGATCGCGATCAGGTCATGGCAACACTGGCCGCACAGGGACGACTGCTCAACCAGGAGCTGCAGTTGCGGCGCGCGGATGGCACGCCGATCTGGATCGTGGCCAATCTCGCCCTGGTTCGCGATGTTGGCGGTCAACCTCTCTATTACGAGGGCACATTTGTCGACATCACGCATCGCCGCCAGGCGGACGAGGCGCTGGCGCACGAGCGCCAACTGCTGGCGTTGTTGATGGAGAGCTTTCCGGAATCCATCTTTTTCAAGGACCGCGAATGCCGCTTTGTGCGCATCAATCAGGCCTGCGCGCGTAAATTGGGAATGAGAAGCGCGTCCGAGGCCATCGGCAAAACCGACTTCGACTTCTTCGCCGAACCCCATGCGCGTGCCGCTTGGGACGACGAACAGGAGATCCTGCGCACCGGCCGCCCGATGCTCGACAAGGAAGAGTCGGAACTCTTTCCGGACGGCCACACCGCCTGGGGACTGACCAGCAAGTTGCCCATTTTTGACACGCGGGGGAGCGTCATCGGCACCTTCGGGATCTCGCGTGACATCACCAGCCGCAAACAGCTCGAAGACCGGCTGCGCCATACACAGAAGATGGAGGCGGTGGGACGCCTGGCGGGGGGCGTGGCTCATGATTTCAATAACCTGCTCACCGTGATTACCGGTCGCTGCGAGCTGCTGAGCGACGCCCTGCCCGCAGGCGACCCGCTGCGCAAACACGCCGATGAGATCCAACGGTCTGCGCAACGCGCGGCCGGACTCACCCGCCAGTTGTTGACCTTCAGTCGGCAGCAGGTCGTGCGGCTGCGGCCCGTGCAGATTAATGCCTGCGTGGAGAACATGGTCGCCCTGATCCGGCGGCTGATTGGAACCAAGGTGGAGTTGGCGTTGACGCTGGCGCCCGATTTGCCGAACATCCAGGCCGATCCCGGTCAGGTGGAACAAATCCTGCTCAATCTGGCTGTCAATGCCACCGATGCCATGCCCGATGGCGGGCGGTTACTCATCGAGACCGAGGCCGTGGAACGTGAGGGAGGGTTCGGACCGCATGGGTTTCGTATCCGGCCTGGTCGTTATACCCGACTGCGCGTGCAGGACACCGGCACCGGCATGGATGCCGCCACTCAGGCGCGCCTCTTTGAGCCCTTCTTTACCACCAAGGCGGTCGGCGCTGGCACCGGGCTGGGGTTGGCCACCGTCTATGGCATCGTCAAGTCCTACGCCGGCCATGTCCTGGTTGAGAGCGCGCCGGGACAGGGCACGACCGTGAGCGTCTATTTCCCGTCAAGCGTGGGGTCGGAGGCGCCAGTCAAAGGTGCCGACGATCTGGCCGGACTTAGCGTGGCCGTCGTCCAGCCTGACCCGGAGCTTCGCCAACTCACACACGACATGCTCGCCCTGCTGGGCGTGTACGTCTTTGAAGCCGAGCCGCGTGCCGGAGTGCTGTGCTTCCCCGCTCCCGATCCAGGAACACTGGATGCCTTGATGGTCGATTCGACGGGCTGGAGCAACGAAGACGATTGGGCCCTGCAGTCCATCAAGCAGCGCTGGCCCAAGCTGAAGCTCTTGTTCCTGTCGGCCACGGCGGCGCCACGCACCGCGCCGCCCGGGTATCCGGCCCACCATGTCCTCGTTTTGCCGAAGCCGTTCAGCAGCCAAGACTTGCGCAAGGCGCTGGCAAACTTGTTACTACAAATGCCGTGATGGGAGGGCCAGGCTCAGCAGGCGCCTCCCGCACGTGTTCCAACGACACTCCGTGCCGGCCGCCACGCGATTCGGTGCTCGGCCAAACCATGCGGCATACCAAGCCGCGCCCTCTCCAGCTCCGGCACCGTGAATTCTCACTGACCCCTGCCAAGGGACAGCGGCGTTGCGATCATCCACGACGCTGACCTCTTGCGGTGACACGGGCATAGAATCTGGTCGAGGTGTCACGTCGCGAGTTGTACACCTGAGTTAGAAGTCCACAGGCTCTAAAAAGAGCGACAAACGGAAAATGAGAGGCATGGGACCAGGGATCCGATTGAAACGATTCAAGTCGGACTCATACCGGCTGCCAGCCTGGGATCGATCGGTTTATTCTGTCACCCGGATTTCGCCGACGCTCCGGATTGGCTACCGAGCGTAACGCGATTCGAACGACCGGCATGAGAGTGGACGCTTTGAAGAGAAAGCTTGGACAGACAAGCTCCAGACGACTCTGGAACCCATGGACCATCTCACCCACGACCGAGTTGATCTGTCTCACAATACCCGTGGAGTAGGCGGCGGTACAGCAGGCTGGCGCTATGGGTGGGCCTGCGCCTCGGGTACGGTGAAAGCGTAGAGAGTACCGCCCACACCGATCACATAGTACTGCCGGCCGTCCAGTTCGTAGGTCATGGGCGAGGCGTCGACTCCGTTGCCCATGTTCAAGTGCCAGAGCGTCTTGCCGCTGCGCGGATCCAGCGCCAGCAGGTTGTGGTTCAGGTCGGCGGAAAACAGCAGGCCGCCCGCCGTGGTCATGATCCCGGCGGTGGATTCGCCCTGCCCGATCTCGTGATCCCACACCACCTTGCCGGTCTGGTAGTCGAGGGCGCGAATGGTGGAGTTGGCCCAGAGATTGCGGTCGCGACCTGCCCAGCCTTCCGGCTTGCCGTCGTTGGTCTTGTAAAAGACGCTGAAGATGCGCCGCGCCACCACGTAGAACAATCCCGTCTGGGGGTCGAAGCTGGGCGACATCCAATTCGTCGCGCCGTCGGAACCCGGCTCCACGAGGCTACCCTGTGGGCTGGGCGCCTTGTCAGGGCGCGGGATGGGGCGTCCCTTGGCGTCAATGCCCTGCGCCCAGTTCACATCAATGAACGGCGCCGTCACCAGGTGTTCTCCCGTCAGGCGGTCGAGGAGAAAAAAGAATCCGTTGCGGCTGGCCTGCGCCAGCAACTTGCGCGGTTTGCCGTGGAAGGGAGCGTCGAACAGCACCGGGGTCTCGACCGCGTCCCAATCATGCAGGTCGTGCGGCGAGGGCTGGAAGGCCCACACCAGCTTGCCGGTCTCCGGGTTGAGCGCCACGATCGAGCAGGTATAAAGGTTGTCGCCGGGGCGACTCTCGCCCGCCAGCACCGGGTTGGGGTTGCCGGTGCCCCAGTAGAGCAAGTGCGCCTCGGGATCATACGTGCCGGTCATCCACGTCATGCCGCCGCCGTGTTCCCGGGCGTCGGCATTCGGCCAGGTCTCCGAGCCCGGTTCGCCCGGCTTGGGCTCGGTGTACCAGCGCCATTGCATCTTTCCCGTCTCCGGGTCATAGGAAGTCAGATATCCCGGAATATCGGTGACATCCCCAGACACGCCGACAATGACGTGCGGCGTGCCATGGTCAACGACCAGCGGCGCCATGGTCGAGAAATAGCCCTGCTTGGGGTCGGCCAGCTCGATATTCCAACGAACGCTGCCATCATTCGCGTTCAGACAGATCAAGTGGGCATCGGGCGTGGTGAAGTAAATCCAGTTCCGGTACATGGCCACGCCGCGATGTCCGATGTGATCGCCGGGAGCGGCGTAGTGGTAATGCCAGATGAGCGTGCCGCTGCGGGCGTCAATCGCGAAGACGTGTTCCGGCACGGTGAAATACATCACCCCGTTCACCACCAGGGGCGTGCTCTTGATAGTCGCCGGGACATTGGGGAATGCCCATGCCAGTGCCAGGTCACCGATGTCGCCGGCGTTGATCTGCCGCAGCGGGCTGAAGCGCCGCCCCGAGTAGTCGCCGTTGTAGGTCGGCCAGTCGGTGGTGGCCGGTTGCAGCAAGATCTTCGGGTCGAGCCCCTGCCCCGCCACCAGACCCGTCATGAACAGCGCGGCGGCGGCTCCAACCCAGGCGCGACGGAGGAGCGAACGTGAGAGTGAGGCGGCAAAGGGAGCATGCATAAGCAATTCAGCGTCTTTTCCAGGACCACGACGACCATGCGGCCCGGTTCAATTTGGCGGTCCTACTTCAGCGTGGCCAGATACGCGTACAGGTTGTGCAACTCGACGTCGCTGAGGGAGCCGAGTAGTTTGCGATGGGCGGCCAGGGAGTCCTGTTCATCGACGCGCACGCGGGCGGGATCGAAGGCGTGGTAATTGCCCTCCGCATCACGCAGCGCCACCAGAAATTCGTCGCGGTGCAGCAGTGTGCCGGTGACCGTCTTCCGGTTGGGAAGGTGCACCGTGACCTGATCCCGATCCATGCGGCCCGGGTAGAGCATGCGCTGCTGCAACTCCACCGTGCCGTACTTGGAAGCGATGCCCGCCAGCGAGGCATCGCTATGACAGCCGGAGCAACCTCCCGGCCCGTGGAAATAGGCACCGCCCGCGGCGGCGTCGCCGGTGAGAAGCTTGCTCAGGGGGTAGTCGCGCCCCGGTCCGCGATTGCTGGCCATGGCCTCTTTCACGCGCGCGTGCAGGAAGGCGACCACGTCGGCGATCTGCGCGTCCGTTAACGCGAGCGGCGGCATGCCACGGTCGACGCGGCCGTTCTTAATCACCGGCGCGATGAGTTCGCCGTGGAGATCGGCATGGACGAGCGTCGAACGGGTCAGGTCGGGGCCGCGGGCGCCCGTGGCATCCGCCCCGTGGCAGAATCCGCAGTTCTGGACAAACTGCGCCTGCCCGCGCGCCACCGCCGGATCGGCAGGGGACTGTGCTTGAAGCGGCAGACTGCCCACCACCAGACTGACAAGGCCGAGAAGGCAACGAGAGCCCCACGTCATCCGCCTATGGTAAACGTTTGCGCGGTCCAAAAGAAATGCGAAACAACAGCGACAGCCGCGAACGGCGGGCGCGCGCCGCGCCGCCGCCGCGCGCCCTTTGTGTCCTGTATCACGTTGCATGCTCCGTGATCGTCTCGTGTTGCGTCGCCAGCCAGATCAACCACACGGCGGTCAGCCCCAACAACGTCGCCCCGGACGCGCGGTACGCCCATCCGGCAAGATGCAGGTATTCCCAGCCCGCGCTGCCCCAAAACGGCACGAGCAGGGCGGACACGTAAGCCAATGGGTTGGCGCGCAGGAACCCACCGACCAGGAGGCCGAACAATACCAGGGCCACCGCTGACTGCGCCGCGCCAAACAGGAACTGCGCCGCCGTGTGGCCATCCGGGACCAGGCTGAGCCAGAGCAACACGATCCCCACCCAGACCCAGGAGCGGCGGGAACGTCGCTGCCAGCTCTCCGCCAACACGGCGACGAGAACGGCCAGCAGTCCCGCGCCGAGCACCGCCTGCAAGGCACCCTGCAACACCTCGGTCACGCCCGGCACCACCCACCCCAAGCCGGAAAAAGGGACGGGGAGAGTCAAGATCCCCACCCCGTGCCAGCGCGCGTTCAACACGGCGCGACACTGCGCCCAGCCCAGCAATCCGGCCGCTGCCAGCAATCCGGCGAGGGCCGCATCGCGTCCCCACTGCGCCCGCGCGCCACGCCGCGCCAGGGCGAACGCCAGCGGGACGGTACTGGTCACCGGGGCTCCGATCAGCACCGCCCCCAGCGCCCCCGCGACCGCGGCCACGGCCACTCCTACAACCAGGGTGACGACGAAACCGCTCCAAGGAATGCCGGTGTTGTAAGCGGCCAGGATCTGGCGATAGTTGTTCAGCGTGGCGATGACTTGGATAAGGGCCGCCGCCGCCGCCAACCCCAGCACCGGGCGCCAGCGCACCGCTGCCTTGAACCCGAACAGGCGCCAGAACAAGATCGCCAGCAGCAGGATGAGCAGCAGTACGCGCGCGGTGGTCAGCACGATCTCCCAGGGACTGGTGTGTTCGTAAGCCCGCACTTGATTTTCGGGTACATGCAGCGACGGTCCAAAGCTGCCGACGACGTCGCCCTGCGTGGTGGCGGCGATGCGAAAACGCACACCGGCGAGATTGCGGGGCGAGCCATCCGCATCCTGCCAGACGAAACGGGTATCGGTGCGCGCCGGCCGGCGCTCCAGGCTTGATTCCTGCAGCTCCATACCCTGGGTGTCCAGGCCGTGTGCGGCGAGGAAGGTTGTGACCTGCGCCTGCGCGGCGGCGAGGGTGGGGGAGGCGCCGGGCGCGGCGTCCTCCACCAAACGGTTAAAGCTGAACACGGTGCGGCCATCGGGACGGACCCGGACCACATACTCTTCGGCGCGTAGGGGCTGGAAAAAACGCACCCGCCAATAGTTGCCGGGAACCGCGGTCGAGAGCTCATGGATCAGGGCCTGGCGACTGCGTTGGTGAAAGATGTAATAAGCCGCAGCCTGCGCTTCCCCGTCCACAAAGATGGCGGTGGGCAGGGGATCGGCGCGATCCATGCCGATGTGGAAACCCTGGCCCTGAAGGAACCCACGCGCCGTGGCGACCGCGTCGGCCGGCGTGCTGGTGAAATGGTTCACTGGCCGCCAGTCGGAGATGGGGTAGAAGAAGAAAAGCAGCAGCCCGACCGCGACCAGGAACCCAATCGCCCAGCGTCGCGCCGGCACGCGCGTGTAGATGGGGCCGGGCCCCTCTTCCGCTTCGGGTTCGGCCGGCAAGGGCGGGGCTGTTCCTGCCGCGGCGTTGGTCAAGGCGCTGGCGTCCGAGAAGTGCCCGGTGCGCAGATACGCGCCGGCCGCGACCAGCAACGGCAGGGCGGCAATCAAGGCCGTACTCGCCCCGGAGACGCGCAGGTAAGTATTGTGGGAGCGCAGCAGCAGCAGCGCCGTGTAGATGGCGTCCACCGTGTAATGCCAGACAACGGTGGTCAGAATGCCGAAGCGCACCATGATGTACGACAGCAGGATGCCGCCCAGGCCGACCTCTACCCCGCGGATATAAAACGGCTGGTTGGGATAGGCGGAGTGCCCGAAGCCCCACAGGAACGCCGCGCCCAGAATGGCCAGCAGGAGCGATCGAAACCACTTTTCGAAGAGCGGAATCGCGAGCATGCGGAACATGAACTCTTCGAAGATGGCGGGAAAATAACCGCCCAGCAGCACGAAGATCCACGGCCAGCGGGAGTTCAGCAGATCGTCGTAGGGGACGTCGGCGGGCGCCCACGCGCCAAAGTGGTTGGCCACGAGATAAAAAATCGTCTGGTAGGCGAAAAAGAAGAAGGCCAGCGCGATGCCGAGCGCCACGCTCAGAAAAAAGCTCTTGCTGCGCAGCCCGGGCCAGGTCAGGTAAGAAGACAGCGCCAGTTGTCCCCGGAAGCGTTGGCGATAGACCGGCTCGGCAGCGGCGGTCAAGACCAACAGAAATGCGCCCACCCCCAAGCCGCTCAGGAGCGCGAGCACCAGGCCCCGCGCCAGAAAAGTCTGGTACGAATCGGTCGTGTCGTAGTTGAAGCGCGCCAATCCGAACTGGTTGACGGCCGCCAGGGTGCTGAGCACCGCCCCCACTCCGCCCACCCAGAGTGCGGTGTGCCATTTCACGTCGCTGCGCTGCACGCGCCGCACCAGAATCACCAGCATCGCCAGCGCGAGCACCATCATCAGTCCGAAATCCACGCTGCTGGCCGTGTTGTTGCGCGAGCGCAGACGCTCGTAATCGCGCTTCCACTGGTCGGGAACCTGCAGAAACTCGTGATAGCCACTGACCTGGTCGCCCGCCAGGTCAACCTCGTGGCGGTAGGACGCGTCCGCCATGACGGCAGAAACCGAGCCGGTGGCGAGGGGAGCGCGCTCCTTCCAGGTGAACTGATAGTCGGTGCGGGCGGGGCGCTGTTGCACCTGCGAACCGATGAATTCCAGCTGCGCGAGGTCCTGGTGCAGAACGCTGGTCAAGAAGGATTCCGCCCGTTGACGCGCCTCGGCTTCGGCGAGATGTGCGCCGGGCGTAGCTTCCGGAACATCATGGGCAAACCCCACCAGCTGGCCCTGGGGCGTCACGGCGGCACGGAACTCTTCCTTCTGCAGCGAACGGAACCAGCGGTACTCCCAGCGCCAGAGATGCACGCGGGTGGCCAGCAGGGGCGCCGTGCGCTCCAACCCCAGCTCGCGCTCCAGGAAGACCTTGGCGGTATCGTCGAAGTTGAAACGCGCGGCGCGGCGGTACTCCGCAGGCTGCAGCCCGTAAGCGGAGAGGAAGTGTTCCGCGATCGGCGTCCCCTGGGCTTGCGAGACGCGGAAGTCGATGGCCGCCTCCGGGAAGGCGCGATGGAAGTAGTGCTGCGCCACCAGCAGCGAACCCAGGGCCACGGCGAGAGCCAGCCCGAGCAACCGCCAGTCGCGGCCTACCAGTCGAGTTCCCGGCGCGGGAACCGGAAGCACAGGGGCGCCATGGGACATGCGTACCACGTTCAGGCGACCAGCCGGTCCTTGTCAAGCCGGACGGATGCCGCGCCGCTAGCGTAGTCCTTGGGTCAAGTAGAGTTCGGAGATCGCATGGCCGGCGGTGAACACACAGATCTGGCCATCCGCCGAGAACTGCGCCGTTCCCACCCCCACCGACCCGGCCGGGTCCGGCGCCATCAGGGTGCGCCAGAGCCGGCGAGTGCCGGTGTAGGGGTTCACGCGGAACACCTGCCCGGAGACCGAGAAACGCTGGCTGACCAGGATCTCCTGGTTCGACAGCCAGCGGCTGATGATTTCGCGCGGTTCCGTACCACGCACGGGCTGCATGGTGCCGCTGCGCAGGGAGACGATTTGCAGCCCGCCATCCGGCCCCTGGGCGACGAAGTGGTCGCCATCGGGCGCCACCGGATGATTCAAAAACCCGATGATCAGGCCTTCCGGCGTCACCGGCCGCGGCGGCCCGCCGTTGAGGTCGACCACGAAACAGCGCGCCGCCTTCCCGGCTACGTGCGCGGCGACCAGCAGGTGCTGTCCGTCGGGCAGGAACTCGGCGCCGCTGAAATCCTCCAAGCCCGGGGTGGCAAGAGGCCGCTCCGCCCCCGCCCCGAGGGGTAACAGGACGAGACCGGAATCGCGGGCAGCCGCCACCCACTTGCCGTCCGGCGAAACCGAGGACCCGAGGCCATCGCCGAGACGCACCGGGGCGCTGCGTCCATCGAGGGTCCGCAGGGCGATCGCATAATGGGCCCCGGCTCCATCCCCCTCTTCGCCGAACAAGACCTGGCGATCGCCCGGCAGCACCTCGGCGGCCATTGTCCAATCCATCCAGGAGATGTCGCGTGGCGGCGCCGGCGGGACCTGGACAAGCATCTGCAGGCGGATATCGCTCCGGCCCAGCAACACCCGACCGTCCGCCGCAACGTCGTAAAGGACGAGTTGTCCGGGTGCGGAAAGTACCTGGTGCACGCGCCCGGCAAGCGATACCGCGTCGATCGTGTGACTGCTCCCGATCAGGGCTCCGCTGAACCAGATCTCCCGGCCGTCGGGACTCCACGCCAAGCCCAACAATGACGCATAGTGCCCGGTCAGACGGGTGGCATGGCCGCTCAAATCGACCACCATGACGTGGCCGGCATCGTCAGGCATCACTTCATGTTCGACGAAAGCGAGGCGCCGGCCATCACGCGCGAAACGCACGTCGGTCAGCCAGCCGGAGGTTTCAAAGAGGATGTGTCCGACCGGGTACTCCAAGCGCCACCTTCCGACAGACGCCCGGATCACCGCCAATCCGGAGCCGTCGGGCGCCCAGTCCGCTCCGCGCACATCTTCCAGCAGGTCGCGCGGCGTCCCGCCGTTGGGCGGTACTTGGGCGACGGTACCGAACGGGATCTGGTGCGGCAGATACTGCGGTGCCGCGACCACCGCCAGATCCCCTCCGGGCGCGATGCTCAACAAGGCACTGGAGGGCAGGTCCAACCGTTCCGGCAACGGCGCCTCAGGCCGCAAGCTGAAGACGCGCGCCGGCTCCCCGTTCCAGGCCGCATCAAAAAACACCGTCTTGCCGTCGGGCGAGAAGCGCGCCGCCCCCACCCAGCCGCGCTGAAAGGTGAGCCGCTGGAAGACGGGTGTGGCAGGAGTCCGAAAGTGAAGGACCAGCAGGATGGCCGCCAACCCCAGCAACCCGGCGGCGAGCTCCAGGGCGGTCCGGCGTCCCCAGCGCCGTTTTCCCGCCGGCAGCGCCGGCCGCGCCCCGCTGCTCTCGCCGGCCCCGCTCAGCGACTCCAGGGCAAAGGCCACGTCGCGCGCCGACTGGAAGCGGTCCTCGGGGTTCTTCTCCAGGCAGTGACGCAGGATGCGATCGAGCGCCGGCGGTGCGCTGCTTGATGCCGCCAGCTCCGGCGGCTCTTCCTTCAAGATCGCGCTCAACGTGTCGGCCGGCGTGGCGCGGCGGAACGCTGGCTGCCCCGCCAGCATCTCGTAGAGAATCGCCCCGAAGGCAAACAGGTCGGAGCGCGCGTCGACCGTCTGTCCGCGCGCCTGCTCCGGCGACATGTACCCCACCGTCCCCACCACCAAGCCCGCCTCGGTGGCCGGCGACGCAGTAAGCGTGGCATCCAGGTCGCTGGTCGGCTTTTCGGAAAACAGTTTGGCCAAGCCGAAGTCGAGGATCTTAACGTGTCCGTCGCGCGTCAGGAACAAGTTGGAGGGCTTCAGGTCGCGATGCAGGATGCCGCGCGCATGCGCCGCGCCGAGGCCGCGCGCGATCTGCAGCGCGATGGAGGTCACCTTGCGCGGCGGCACCGCACCCGCCTGCAGCCTCTCCTCCAGCGTCTCGCCTTCGAGCAACTCCATCACCAGGAACGGTGCGCCCTCATGCCGGCCGAAGTCGAAGACCTGCAGAATGTTGGGGTGGTTGAGCTGGCTCGAGGCCCGCGCCTCCTGCTCGAAACGCCGAAGGCGCTCGGCATCCGCCGCGAATCCCGCCGGCAATACCTTGATCGCCACCGGACGCCCCAGCCGCAGGTCCTCGGCGCGGTACACCTCGCCCATCCCGCCCGCCCCCAGCGGGCCCAGGATGCGGTAGTGCTCCAGCTCGATACCCTTTGCCAGCGTCATAACTCGGGCGAGTATACCTTGCGCTTGGTCATGCCGTGATCTCGCCAGGAGCTGCGGCTGGGCAACAAAAAAGCCGTCCGGCAGCCTGGGGTCGGCTGCCGGACGGCATGGTCATGAGCGCGTTGCGCCTCAGTGACCGGAGTGGTCGTCGTTGTCGCCGTGATCGTCGTCGCCGTGGGCGCGAAGCGTGAAGCTGAAGGCGATCACCGAGCCGTCGTTCAAGTGAATCTGGTAGCCGTAGGTCATGGCGGCCAGCGGACGCGTGTCCAGATTGAAGATCAGCAGTTGGCCGTCCTCATCACCCCGGAAGGTGGTGAAGCGCGGATTGCGTGACGTTGGGGCCGGTCCATTGTCGGCGGTGAACGCCGTCACCGCGCTGGGCGTGGCCACCGGCGCTCCGTTGGCGTCGCAGAGTCGGAACTTGACCGGCACCGCCCGGCCCAGTTCGAAGATGCTGCTGCCGTTGGCCGCGATCGGCTCGAGGATCACATGGCTCAGCTTGTGCCCGTCCTCATCTTCGTCGCGACGTCCGCAACTGCCGGTCGAGTAGAGCACCTTCAACGTTCCGCCCGCGTAACTGACGGCGTAGTTGGTGGAGGTCTGACCCGAGCAGCTGATGGGATAGCTGCCGACGTTGCTCGCCGTAACCGCCGTCGAGGTGCAGGTCAGCGTTCCCGACAGCACTGACGGCCCCTGTCCCAGCACGAAGCCGGTATAGGTCGCGGTGAAGGTCGGGTTCGGCGCGTGCAGGACCTTGGTCGTATCGTTGGCGGCAATCAACAATGGCGTCGGGGTCACGATGAGAACCCCCGGCTGGTTGCTAACCGCATAGTCGGCCAGTTTCACCGACGGCCCGCTCAGGGTCGCCGTGATGGCGTACGGGCCCACGTTACTCAGCGGCGTTGCCGCGCTCGAATAGCTCGCCGTAATCGCGTCCCCATTCAGTACTCCAACCACCGCACCGGTGAACACCGGGTTCAGCGTGCCATAGAGGCGGCTCGCATTCACGACGGTGACCGACAAGGGCGCCGGCGTGATCGTCAGCGTTCCATTGGTGTAGGTGGCGGTGTAGTTGGCCGCCGCTGCGCCACTCACCGTTCCAGTGATGGCATAGGCACCGGTATCGGTCGTCGCGCCGGCCGCCGTGATGCCACTGAAGTTGAGAACGTCCCCATTCAACACGCCGGAGTAGACCGCCGTGAAGGTCGGGTTGGCCGCTCCGTACATACGGGTGGCGTTCTGAATGGTCACTGCCAGAGGTGCCGGGGTGACGGTCAACGTGCCGTTCGTGATCGCCGGGGTGTAGTTACCCAAAGCGCTGCCGCTCAAGGCCGCCGTGATCGGATACGTGCCCACGCCGCTGGTGACGGTAGCCGCACTGGAGTAGGTGGCCGTCAGCACATCTCCGTTCACCAAGCCCGTGAGGGTCCCCGTAAAGGCAGGGTTGGCCGCCCCATACAGACGGGTGGCGCTGGCCACTGCGACCGTCAAGGGTGCCGGCGTGATGGTCAGCGTGCCGTTGCTGATCGCCGGCACGTAGTTGCTTAACGCGCTGCCGCTCAACACCGCCGTGATCGCGTAGCTGCCGGCGTTGCTCGTGGCAGCGACGCTCGAATACGTCGCCGTCACCACGTCCCCGTTCACCAGGCCCGAAATCGTGCCGGTGAAGACCGGGTTGGCTGCCCCGTACACATGCGTGGCGCTGGCCACCGTGACTGTCAGGGGAGCCGGAGTGATGGTCAGCGTACCGTTGCTGATCGTCGGAACGTAATTGCTTAACGCGCTGCCGCTCAACGCCACCGTGATCGGGTAGCTGCCGACGTTGCTCGTGGCGGCGCTCGAATACGTCGCCGTCACCACGTCCCCGTTCACCAGGCCCGAAATCGTGCCGGTGAAGACCGGGTTAGCTACGCCGTAAACGTGCGTGGCGCTCGCCACTTGCACGCTGAGAGGAATTGCCGTCACGGTCAACGAGGCAGCGCCGGTGCCCACCGCGAAGTTCGAGTCCCCGTTGTAAAGGATGTTCACCGGATAGGTGGCCACCCCCAACGTGCCGGTGTTGAAGGCTGCCGCGTAAGTCCCGTCCGCCGCCAGGTTGGCGTTCTGCGAGACCCCGTTCAGGACGACCGTGACCGTGCCGGTCGCGGCCACGGTGGCGAGACCGACGCGCCCGGCGATGACCGTGCTCGGGGTGCCGTAGGAAATGCTCAGGTTCGTCGGAGCGCTCACCTGCGGCGTGGCCTTGGCGATCGTCAACGTGCCGTTAGCAGGCTGGGAGACATAGTTGTTGTCAGTGATCGTCGCCTGCACCGCGTAGCTGCCCGCCGCAATGGGGAGCGTCGCGGCTCCGTTGTAGGTCACGCTGGTCGCCAAGCCGGCGGGCGTGGTGGTCACGGTGACGCTCTTGGGCGTGCCGTCGTAACTCTGGTTCAGGTTGCCGAGCGCCGCCGAGGCAGCCGGCTTGGTGATGTTGATCGAGGCATTGGCCGAGCTGGGCTTGTAGTCGGTCCCGGTGCCCCCGCTGGCATAGCCGTTATAAGCCGCGATCAGGGGCTCCGCGCCCACTCCGAACGATCCGTCCACGATCCATTGCGTCTGGTAGACACCGCTGCCGTTGGCCAGCGTGGCCGCGACGGCGCGGGTGCCGACATAGAACGTGAGCGTGCCGGCGGTCACCGCGCCACCGCCACTGTCCCGGACCACCGCGCTCAGCGTCACCGGCGTGCCGCTCTGCGCCGTGCTGGGCGCACTCGTCCACACGGTCGTTGTAGGAACGGCGTTCGGCCCAGGCAGAGCCCCGGCGCCGATCGTAAAGGTCTGGCTCTTGCTCGCCGTGCCGTTGACCGTAGTGCCGGCGGCAGTAACCGTGATCGGCATGATGGCGCCCTGCGGCAGCTGCGCCGGAAGGACGACGGTGATGGTGGAGGTCCCGGTCTGCGCCGGGCTGAGGCTAAGCGAAGCGGGGGAGGCAGCCAGCGTGGTGCCGGGCAGACCGCCGCTCAACGTGATGGCATAGGTGCCGCTGACATAGCCTGAGTTGTTCACCGTCGCATGGAAGGTGACCGTCTGGGTTGTGCCCACGTTGGGGGTCACGGTCGCGCTCGTCGGCGCCAGCGTCAAGGCGAAGTTCGAAGGCCCGTAGGCAGCCAGACCAATCGCGGCGAACGTGGTCGGCAGGTCGGCGGCGTGACCGCCATAAGTCCAAGTGCCGTCCGGGTTCTGACGGGCCAGCAACCAGTTCACGGCTTGCTGGACCGCGGGGCTTTGATCGAGTCGCAAGCCCTCCAAGTGCAACGCATAGAGCGCCAAGCCGGTGTGGTAGGGGTCCGACGCAGCACCCACGTACTCGCCCCAGCCCCCGTCGGAATTCTGCTTGCCGAGCAGGCTGGTTTCCATGGCCTGCAGCGTCCCGGTGGGGTCGCCGCTCTGGATGGTGCGTCCTGCACTCGCCGTACCGATCAGCTCCCAGATGACCTCGTCGCTGTATTGGGGGTTGGCCGGACGCCAGTAGGCGCCCTCGAGTACGTCCGCCAAGTCGCTCATGTACTGGCGATAAGTCGTGCCGTTGGCGGACGCGATGTCGGGGTGCTGCAGCGCCGCTGCGATGACCACTTCCGTCTGGGCGGTCGGGATCTGCCATACCCAGGTGGTGGGATAGCTGCCGTGATCCTGCGGGACGTAGCGTCGCGTCGCCCCCGCAAAGGGATGCCCGTCGTTGGGGAAGGTGATCGTATAGTTGTTGCCCAAGACCCGCAGGTTGTAGTCGAGGTTGCGCTGCAAGTTCGACCCGTAAAGCGGCTTCACGTCTTGGTCATAGTTGGCCAGACCAAATCCCGCCCAGCCGCCCTTGGACCACGGATAGCAGCACCACTGGTGCAGCCACGCCCCGTCGTAATACCCGCCGGAAATCTGGTCGCTGGCTAGCCTGGCCGCCAACTGGTCCAGTTGATTCAAGGTCGTCGTGCTTAACGGCAACCCGGTGGCCACGCCCTGCGCGGCGCCATACACCACACCGCCCTGCCGGTGGCAGGCGATGCAGCCCTGCGAGTTGGTGAAGTTCAACGCGTCCGTAACCGCGAACGACAGGCCATTGGTGGCTGCCGTGGTCACCTGGCTCGTCGTCTGGGCCGAGAGGCCGAGCGTGAGAGCGAGGAGCACAAACGCCATGGAGATCATGGCGAAGGCTTTACGGCGACTGCGGGGAACACACGTCAGGGGGGTGGGGGGAAGCGAACGGTGCATCAGGGTCTCCAAAGTTGTTTCGCAATCAGGACTGGGACGACGGCCGCAAGCACCGCCCGATTCCTTCAGGGAAGGAGGCAGGCGAGGTCCCGACGACGACGCTGGTGGACTCTACGGGAAACACCTTAGTGTGTCAATAAATTTCTTCTAGCGAGTCACTGGGTGAGTGGGCGCGGGGACAGCGGCACGTCGCGGCGCATCCTTTAATACTTCCAGCTCGTCATGTCGGCTCCGGCGGGCGCCGTGGCCTCGAAGTGCGCCACCATGCGCGGCAGGAAACGCTGCACCACGGTGCCGGAGCTGACGGCGAGCGACACGCCGGGGTCGCCGGTGTAGCAGTGCGGCATGCGCGGTCCGTAGTCGAAGTCGCCGCGGTAAGCCGGGGCGGTGGTGGTCGCGAGGAAGTCTTGCAGAAGATGCACGGCGTTGTTGAGGTAGTAGGTATCCATCTCTCCCACCTGGACGTGCAGCTTGTCCACCAGCTTCGGACCCAGCGTCCCCCAGTCGCGCTGCATGATGGCGCGCAGGTCGTAGTGCTGTTTCCAGTAGGCCGCCACGCGGTGGTCGATCACGCCGCTGCGCTCGTCCCAGATGGGCGCGGGATAGCCATCCGCGCCCACCGGGCTGAAGACCGCCTGCCAGATGCCGAACTGGTCGGTGGAACGTCCGTGGGTGCCGAGCACCAGCTCGCGGCGGATCTCGCGTTCCATGGTGGTCACCACGGTGCCGTCCGGCTTGCGCACCGCGGGTCGCGGGACGCGGGACCACGGTCCCTCCAGAAACATGGCGTTCGGGTCGTCATAAATATTAATGATCTGGTAGGCGCGGAAGTCGACCGGGTCGGGGCAGGAGCACCATGCCCCGTTGTAGAAGTCCGGGTAGAAGACCTGCGATGCCAGCGCCTCCCAGCCGCCGGTTGAGCCACCATAGACCGCCCGCGCCCAGCCCTGCCCGATACCGCGAAAGCTTTTCTCGATCGCGGGGATCAGCTCCTGCGTGATGGCGTCGCCGTACGGGCCGAGATTGGCCGAGTTCACCGCGTAGGAGTCGTCGTAGTACGGGTTGGCATGCTGGATGGAGAGAATCAGCACGTGCGGCAGGTGGCCGGAGGTCCAGTCCTGGTAGAAACGGTAGGCGGCAGCTTGGTGGTTGCGCTCCGGCTCCGGCGCCGACGCCTCGGGGGGTACCGTGCGAAACGGCAGTGGCGCCCCGAAGTCAGCCGGGAAGTGCCCTTGAAAGACGATCAACGGGAAGTGCGCCTGGGGGTGGGTGTCCCAGCCCTCCGGCAGAAGCACCTGCGCCCCGAGATACATGGGCCGGCCCCAGAAGCGCGTCAAAAGAGCGCTCTCAATGCGGACATGTTTCACGTAGGGCGTGTCCGCCGGCGCCACGATCGGCGGAATCTTCAGGTCGAGCTCCAGCGCCAGGTCGCTGCCCTGTTGCGGATCGAGGTGCACTTTTTTGGGCGCGCTGTAAAGGTTGCCGGGCTTGCGGTTCCACTGCTGTCCCTCGCCTTCATCCATGGGCAACTGGACGGTGTGGCCGTCGGCGCGATGGAAGGTGGTGTAGCGGTTCAAGAGCGCCTGCACCGTGTAGTCTCCCGCCGGGACGTCGGCCAGGCTGTCGAGTGGATACCCGAGCGCCGCGGCATCGACCACCCGGCGCGTCCCCGGCGCCCAGCCCTCGACATCCACGCCAAACATCTGCTGGGTCGCCGGCTGGTCGCTGATCTCGAAGCGCGGTTCGGTCTTGCTGTCCTTCGAGATGAGCAGCAGCAGGCGCCCATCGAGCGGCGTGGCCGAACGCGCAGTCGGAAAGGAGATGGCGAAGCGCAGTCCGGGCCGCGGCGCCGCCATGGCGGTGACGGCAATCAGGGGGAGGAGGAGCGAGCGCACAAGGGCGGAAGGCGTCGGGAGCATCAGGGCGAGAATACGTCAACGAACGTCGGTCCCCAAGAGCTGAGCACGTACACCAGGGGTGCCGCCTCGCCCCGGCCGGCGAAAGGGACCGGGCCGGGTTGTTGGATTTTGGTTGTTGGATTTTTTTAAGCGTGCGGTTGGGCAAGCAGCGTCGATCAGGCGACGACCGACAACCTGCCCGCTGCGACCTCCGCCGATCCCCCGTGTCGTTGCACCAGATTCCACGCCGACAACCGACAATCGCTTACCTGTCCCCCGATGCTCGCTTCGCGTTATCCTGACCTCCCGAGCCGACACATGAACCACGACGAACTGTTGCTGGCCCACAAGAGCTTTCTCTTCCCCGCCATCTTTCACTATTTCGCGCAGCCCTTGATCCTGGACCACGCCAAGGACCAGTTCTGCTACGACGATGCCGGCAACCAGTACCTCGACTTTTTCGGAGGCATCGTTACCGTCTCGGTCGGGCATGGGAACGCCAAGGTCAATCAAGCCGTGGCGGCACAAGCGGAGAAGCTGACCCACGTCTCGTCCTGCTTTGTCACCGAGCCGATGGTGGCCCTCGCCCAGCAGCTGGCGCAGATCACGCCCGAGAGGAAACTGACCAAGACTTTTTTCACCAATAGCGGCACCGAGGCGGACGAGACCGCCATCCTCGCCGCCCGGCTCTACACCGGCGCGACCGAGGTCATTGCCCTGCGACATGGCTATCACGGCCGCAGCGCCGCGGCCATGGCGCTGACCGGCCATGGCAACTGGCGGCTGGGCCCGGTCACCCAGGTGGGCATCGTCCATGCGCACAACGCCTATTGCTATCGCTGCCCGTTTGGCCTCGAGTACCCCTCCTGCGGCGTGCGCTGCGCCACCGACATGGAAGAACTCATCAAGACGTCCACCTCCGGCAAGGTGGCCGCCTTCATCGCCGAACCCATCCAGGGCGTGGGCGGATTCATTACGCCGCCCAAGGAGTACTTCAAGATCACCACCGACATCGTGCGGCGCTTCGGGGGCGTGTTTATCAGCGATGAGGTGCAGACGGCGTGGGGACGCCTGGGAACGAGTTGGTTTGGCATCGAGAAATGGGATGTCGTACCCGACATCATCACTTCCGCCAAGGGCTTGGGCAACGGCTATCCCATCGGGGTGACCATCGCCAAGCCGGAGATTGCCGACGCGTTCAAAGGCATGACCATCTCGACGTTCGGCGGCAACCCCATCACCACCACGGCCGCCAAGGCGGTGCTGGACTTTATCGAGGAGAACAAGCTGCGGGAGAACACCCAGGTGGTGGGCGACTACCTGCGTGTTCAACTGGAAGCGCTCAAGGACCGGCAGCCTCTGATTGGCGATGTGCGCGGCATGGGGTTGCTGCAGGCGCTTGAACTGGTCCGCGACCGGAAGAGTAAGGAGCCGGCGCCCAAGGAGACCAATGCCCTGCTCGAGCGCTGCCGCGACAACCGCCTGTTGATCGGCAAGGGCGGCTTGTACGGCAACGTGCTCCGCATCTCGCCCCCCATGAACATCGCGAAAAGCGACGTCGACGAGTTCATTCGCCGGCTGGAGAAGAGCCTGTGCGAGGTGGCGCTCGCCTAAGTGAAGCGTCGTGTGAGGTCAATGACGCTCTCGCAACGGAGGACGTGCAAGGCGGGCTGGAGCGTCGCCTTTTGAGCTCGCGGACCCCTTGTTCTGGGATGAGTATCCCGCGACTTCAGCCTCCGTTCACAGCAGAGGCCATACCCGGTGCCCTCGCCGGACGCCAAAAAGCCGCAGGCGATGATGCGTTCTGCATCAGGCTGCGGCTCTTCCGGCGATCATCCGCGGATGATGTTCAGCGGCGCGCGTGGTGTCTAGGCCGGCCGTTTCTTCTGCTTCTCGATCTCCGCGCGCTCCTCGTGCGCCTTGCGCGCCATTTCGTCTTTCTTGTGTTGGATGTCCTCGACGGCTTCCTTGCCGACTTCCTTCGCCTTGCCCCAGGCATGCTGGGTTTTCCCGGCGACCTGGTTGGCAGCGCCCTTGACTTCCTGCTCGGTGTCGCCCGTCATCTCCCCGACCTTACGCTGGACTTTGCCGGCGAGGTCGCGGCCTTTGCCTTGCACTTCGTCTTTGTTCATTGCTCACTCCCAGGGGACAAGTTACGGTGCCGTCCCGTGAAATGAGATGCGCCACTCGCACGCGGGGGTGGGCTGAAATGCGAATGACCACGTAATTCGGGCGCCTGAGGATGCACGGGGGCGGCTATGAGTGGAATTGGGTTGTCAACGAGAGGCTGGGCGCGAGCATCAAAAGGGGGCCGACACACAAACGCCCGCTGCAACCGGAGTTGCAGCGGGCGTGGTGCCAATAATATCCCGGCGGCGACCTACTCTCCCACCAAGTTGCCCTGGCAGTACAATCGGCGCTGAGGGGCTTAACTTCCGTGTTCGGGATGGGAACGGGTGGGACCCCCTCGCTCGGGCCGCCGGAAACTGTGGCGTGCGGTGATAGGCACGCGCTGAATAACGTGGGCTGTCTGACCTGAAAGCAAGTGCTTTCCGCGCCGGAGTGAGGCGGGCAGGTTCGCCCGGAGCCTCACTGCGTCGGAGATCCCACGAGGCCGAAGCCGCGTGGGAAAGGGCGGCAGGGGGTAAGCCTGCCTTGAAAGCGACAATTTGAAAGCGCGCCCCGCTGGGGGGCTACCACGAATGAAATTGTGGTTAAGCCGAACGGCCGATTAGTACGGGTAAGCTGAAGCTGTTACCAGCCTTACACACCCCGCCTATCAAACAGGTGGTCTACCTGTGGCCTTCTGAACCCTGAGGGTTTGGGAGATCTAATCTTGGGGCGGGTTTCACGCTTATATGCATTCAGCGTTTATCCCAACCGAACTTCGCTACCCAGCCGTGCCGCGGGCGCGACAACTGGAACACAAGAGGTTCGTCCATCCCGGTCCTCTCGTACTAAGGACAGGCCCCCTCAAATCTCCTCCGCCCACATCAGATAGGGACCGAACTGTCTCACGACGTTCTGAACCCAGCTCACGTACCGCTTTAATGGGCGAACAGCCCAACCCTTGGAACCTTCTACAGCTCCAGGATGCGATGAGCCGACATCGAGGTGCCAAACCGGAGCGTCGATATGAACTCTTGGCTCCGATCAGCCTGTTATCCCCGGCGTACCTTTTATCCGTTGAGCGATGGCCCTTCCATGCAGAACCACCGGATCACTAACGCCTACTTTCGTACCTGCTCGACTTGTAGGTCTCGCAGTCAACTTGGCTTATGCGTTTACACTCGATGGCTGATTTCCAAACAGCCTGAGCCAAGCTTCGCGCGCCTCCGTTACAATTTAGGAGGCGACCGCCCCAGTCAAACTGCCCGCCTAACAGGGTCCCTCTCCCGGATGACGGGAGGAGGTTAGAATCACAGAACGATCAGGGTAGTATCTCACCGTTGGCTCCCTCCAGGCCGAAACCCAGAGTTCAAAGCCTCCTACCTATCCTGCGCAGATCGTCCCATAATTCACTGTTAAGGTACAGTAAAGGTGCACGGGGTCTTTCCGTCTAGATGCGGGCAACCGGCATCTTCACCGGCACTACAAATTCGCCGAGTCACTCGTTAAGACAGTCATCAGATCGTTACGCCATTCGTGCAGGTCGGAACTTACCCGACAAGGAATTTCGCTACCTTAGGACCGTTATAGTTACGGCCGCCGTTCACTGGGGCTTCAGTTCGAAGCTTCTGCCGCCGAAGCGGCATGACCTCTCTCTTTAACCTTCCAGCACCGGGCAGGCGTCAGCCCCTATACGTCGTATTCGACTTTGCAGAGACCTGTGTTTTTGTTAAACAGTCGCCTGATGCGCTTCACTGCGGCCCCCTCGGGCTTTCACCCTAGCGGGGCGCTCCTTCTCCCGAAGTTACGGAGCTAATTTGCCGAGTTCCTGAACGAGTGTTCTCTCGAGCGCCTGTGGATATTCTCCTCGTCTACCTGTGTCGGTTTGGGGTACGGTTCCCGGAAGTTCTCCTTAGAGGCTTTTCTTGGCAGCGTGGAATTGCGGACTTTGTGGCCGTGCGGCCTCGTCCATGTCCTCACCGTTGAATGCTTGACCGGATTTGCCTGGTCAGGCCGGCTTACGACATGCAAACACCCTGCGGTGTCCCCGCTATCCTTCTGCGTCCCCCCATCGTGATAACGAACTTCTGAGAGTCCAGGAATATTAACCTGGTGTCCATCGACTACGCCTTTCGGCCTCGCCTTAGGGACCGACTAACCCTGAGCGGATTAACCTTGCTCAGGAAACCTTAGACTTTCGGCGACCATGGTTCTCACATGGTTTATCGCTACTTATGCCGGCAGGGTCTCTTCCCAACCGCAGTAACCGTCCTTTCGGTCGGTCTTCAAGGTTGAGAATGCTCTCCTACCATTCGTCTTGCGACGAATCCGCTGCTTCGGTGATCAGCTTTAGCCCCGTTAAATTGTCGGCACCGGACCTCTTGACCAGTGAGCTGTTACGCTTTCTTTAAAGGATGGCTGCTTCTAAGCCAACC
>CALEJU010000005.1 GCA_937898755.1 uncultured Acidobacteriota bacterium
GCGGCGTGGTCCATCGCGACCTGAAGCCGGGAAACATCATGCTCACCAAGGCGGGCGCCAAGCTGATGGATTTCGGTTTGGCCAAGGCGGTCGCGACCGGGCCCACGCCGATCTCCAGCCTGAGCGTGACGCTGAACACGCCGCCCGAAAGTCACCCACTGACCGCCCAAGGCACGGTGGTCGGGACCTTCCAATACATGTCGCCGGAGCAGGTCGAAGGCAAGGCGGTGGATGCGCGCAGCGACATCTTTTCGCTCGGCGCGGTGCTCTTCGAGATGGCCACCGGCAAGCGTGCGTTTGAGGGCAAAACAACGGCCAGCGTGATCGCGGCGGTGCTGGAGCGTGAGCCACCCCCCATCTCGTCAGTGCAGCCCGTCTCGCCGTCGGCCTTGGATCGCACCGTAAAGACGTGCCTGGCGAAGGACCCCGATGAGCGCTTTCAGACCGTCCACGATCTGAAGCTGCAATTGACGTGGATCGCCGAAGGCGCGAGCTCCTCCGCTTCGCAAGCCGCCTTCGCACGCCCGAGCTCCAAGCGAAAGAGACTGGAGACTTTGGGGTGGCTGGTGGCCGCCGGCCTCGCACTATTGCTCCTCGCCCTGGCCGGCTGGCTGGCGCGCCGTCCCCGCACGGCAGAGTCGGCGCCGGTGCTGGCGTTCATCCCGCCGCCGCGGGACACGCGGTTTCTAGCCTTTGGCTTCGGCGCCGGGCCGGTTGCCGTTTCGCCGGATGGAACCAAGCTGGCGTTTTCTGCCATCGATTCCAACGGCGCGATCAAGCTATGGGTGCGGCCGCTGGTCGCCCGCGACGCGACAGCGATCTCGGGAACGGAGAATGCTTCCGCGCCCTTCTGGTCTCCCGACAGCCGTTCGATCGGCTTTTTCGCCGACGCCAAGTTGAAGACCCTGGACCTCGCGAACGGAAACATCCAGATCTTGAGTGACGTCTCGCAGGAAGGGTCTGGTTCTGTCCCGGTGGGAACCTCTGCTTCGTGGGGAAGCAATGGCACCATCCTCTTCGATTCCGGCGGCTATGGAAACCATCTGAACCAGATCTCAGCCCAGGGGGGCGCGTCCACACCGCTGGCGGCTCTCAATGCCGATGACGTGGGGGAGGGCCATCCGGCATTTTTGCCCGATGGAAAGCATTTCTTGTACGTCGCCGTCGACCGAAAAAGGCACCCACGCGTCGAGCTGGCGGCCTTGGGTTCCGCCGAGAGAAAGCTGGTCCTTGACCTTGCGTACCAACCGACCTATGCCGGGGGGGTTTTGCTTTTTCTGCGCGACGCCAAACTTTTTGCGCAACCTTTTGATCCCAACTCGGGCCATCTCTCGGGTGCCGCTTTGCCGCTGGCAGATTCCACCTACTTCTCCGTGGGCGGATCCGTACTCGCTTATCAGGTGGTCGCGCACGACGCACGCTTGGCCTGGTATGACCTGGACGGTAAGCCGCTCGGAACCGTCGGACAGGTTGCAGACTATCTAAGTCCCAAGATTTCTCCGGACGGTAAGCAGATTCTGACGGTGATCCGTTCCGAGCGTTCCGCTGGAACCGATCTGTGGTCCCTTCCCGCCGCGGGCGGGGTCAGCACGCGGCTCACCTTTGGTCCTGCCGGGAAGTTCTTTTCCGTCTGGTCGCCGGACGGAAAATACATCGCGTATGGCAGTTCCGTGGGAGGCGAAGCGGCGATCGTGCGAAAACCGGCTGATGGTTCGGGCGCGGAAGAAACTCTTTTGAAGCTGGGAACCGAAGTGTCGGCGGCCGCCGTGCTGGATTGGTCACCCGACGGGCGTTATCTCTCTTACAATGCCGTGACCAAAAGCGCCGGGATCGCAACTTGGATACTTCCCCTGTTTGGCGATCACAAACCATTCCAAGTTGCTTCCGTGGCGGCACCGCAGTTTGATGGAAATTTTTCGCCCGACGGGCACTGGTTGGCCTATTTTTCGTATGAAACGGGCCGGCCGGAGGTGTACGTGGTCCCGTTCCCGGGCCCCGGCGGGAAGTACCAGATCTCGCACGCGGGCGGATGGCAGGTGCGGTGGAGCAAGAAGAATCAACTGTTCTTCCTCACCACCGGCAAGCAACTCATGGAGGCCGACCTGAGCCTGACCCCCCAGTCTTTACAGGTCAATGCGCTCCACCCGCACTTTCAGTTGAACCTGCCCGATTTGTCTGCACCGTTGTTCGACGTTTCCGCCGACGGCAGCCGCGTGTTGGCCGTCACACCCGCGCAGGCCGAAGCCAATTCCATCGGCTTGCTGATCAACTGGCCCACGCTCGCCGCCGGAAAGTAGGCCACGTGGCAGTGCAACCCGGAGAAATTCTGGTGCGCCGCCGATCAACGGCGAGCGGGGCGGGGTTCCGGACGGGCGGAACGCGGGTTCTTCTCGTGCTGTTGTTCTGCCTCGTTTGCTCCCGTCTTTCCGCCGCGCCATCAGCCCCCGCCTATCGGCTGGCGCTCCCCGGCTACGTCTGGCATTTTCCGCAGGACCACCTCGCGCACCCCGAGTTTGCCAACGAGTGGTGGTACTTCACCGGCAACTTTACCGGCGCCTCGGGGCGGCAATACGGTTTCGAGCTGACGTTTTTCCGCATCGCACCGCGCCCCGGGCTGGCGCCGGCGCAACAGCTCTACTTCGCACACTTTGCCATCAGCGACCTGGCCGCCGGGCGCTTCCGCTTCCACGAGCGTGCACGCACGGGGGAGTGGCAACAGGCTGGGGTGGATGCCGCCATCTCCGCGTCCCAGAAGCCGCGCGCACGGGTCTGGAACGAGAACTGGCAGGTGAGCTTCGACCGGCAAGGTCCGCGCCACCTTGAGGCGGCGTGGGGCGACATGCGCGTGTCGCTCGATCTCACCGCGAGCGGACCGCCCATGCTCAACGGTCAGGCGGGCTGGAGCTCCAAAGGCAGCGGCCACGGACAGGCCTCCTACTACTACTCGCTGCCGGACTTGTCCGCCCACGGCGAGCTCAGCGTTGGAGGAAAAAGCGAGGCCGGCCGTGGGCTGGTCTGGATGGATCACGAGTTCGCCTCCAACCAGCTCGGCCCCGACCAGCAGGGCTGGGACTGGATCGGCCTACAGCTCACGAGCGGCGCCCAGCCCTTTGACCTCTTGCTCTTCAACCTGCGCCGCAAGGACGGCGGTCGCGACCCCGCTTCGGCGGGCACCCTGCGCAACGCCGCCGCCCAGCAGAACCTCCCGGCGCTCGCGTTTACCATGACGCCCCTCGCCTGGTGGAAGAGCCCTCGCACCGGCGGCCGTTACCCGATGGACTGGCATGTCTCCGTGCCGCGCGAGGGGCTGGAACTCGACATCCGGGCCGCCTTCAACGATCAGGAGCTGGCGGCCCGGGCGGTGGGCGTGGAATATTGGGAGGGCGCCGTCGTGGTCACCGGCACGTCCCACGGGCAGCCGGTCCAGGGCCGCGGCTACCTCGAGATGACCGGCTACGCCCGCCCCTTCACCGCCCTGCAGGCGGGGCAGAGATAAAACATGCAGCGCGAGGCGAGAGCCTCGCGACAAAATCCAACAACTAACAACCAACATCCATGAAAAAGCCCACCCCCGAGGAACTCGCCGCGCTCCAAGCGCAGGACGATCTCGCGCACATGCAGGCGGCGATCGAGCTGGCGCGCGGCGCGGCGCTGGCGGGCGAGGTGCCGGTGGGGGCGCTGGTGGTCGGGCCGCAGGGTGACGTGCTGGGCCGCGGCTACAACCGCACCCGGCTCGACGTCGATCCCAGCGCCCACGCCGAGATCGTCGCGCTGCGCGAGGCCGCCTGGCGGGTCGGCAATCATCGCCTGGGCGGCTGCGTGCTCTACGTCACGCTGGAACCCTGCGCCATGTGCGCCGGCGCCATCATCCAAGCTCGCTTGGCGGCCGTGGTCTATGGCGCCGACGACCCCAAAGCGGGCGCCCTGCGCAGCGTGCTGCAGCTTGCGGCGCACCCGCAGCTCAACCACCGCTTCGCGGTGCGCGCCGGCGTGGCCGGCGCAGCCTGCGCCACACTGCTGCGCGAGTTCTTCCAGCAGCGCCGAAGCCCGGACCGCGCCGCGCCCCTCGCCGACTTGGAATCGCCGGAAGCCGGGGAGTGAGGCGCCGGACCCGACCTTTATCCCCGCAGCACTTTCCCTTCGCCCGGTATAATCAGAGGCTGCTGCGGAGAGGTGGCCGAGTGGTTGAAGGCGCGCGCCTCGAAAGCGTGTATACCTTAACGGGTATCGGGGGTTCGAATCCCTCCCTCTCCGCCATTACTCTCTTAGGATGCCCTTCGCCTGCGCTGCCACACGGCCATTCAGCGCACCGACCAACTACAACGCCTCAGATCGATCTCACGAAATGAACTGGTAGTACACTGACCAAACAGTGCAAGCTGCAGGTAAGACAGGGGGTGCAGGTGTCGTTCACTTTTGACAACCTGGATATGCGCACGCGAGGTGCGATGGACTAGGAGCTCGACCATGATATTTCTGAAGGGACGCTCTACATCAGCCCTCGCTTGAATACTCAGGGCCAGGCGCTGTGGGCGGATCTCCTCCGCCAGACCATTCAGGCGCACGACGAGACGTGGCTTGCAGCTCAGTTGAGAGATCGCGCGCTGCTCAATACTCACGAAGAGCGACGAAAGCCAAAAAGGCCTTACCGTTCGGTTGCCCCGATGAAACCTATGACCAGCGCGGCAGACCGTTCGCTCTGTGTATGAGGCGTGCGACTTCTTTGTGGATGAGTTGGAGGAGTTCCGGTGCCGGCTCGGAGAGGTGGCCAACGCGGCCCTTAATTGACATGCCGACGGATCAGGGTAAAATCAAAGAGGATCAAAAGATCCGGGAACTCTACCGCTTGGGGGCTTCGCAAGAAGTCCCCTTTGCTTTTTAGCGGCTCTCCCGCATTTCCTTTTTCCAGCAGATAAAGTCGCGGATTTTCTGGATGTCGTAGATCACGAGCCCTCGCGCGCGCAGGGCGTTGAGTTCCGCTGCAACCCTTCTCGCGGTGGCGAAAAGGTAGACTCGCTTGTCATGGGCAAGCAGTTCTTCTATGGGTCCGGCGAAGTCGCTGTCGCCGCTCCAAAGGACGAATGTTTCCGCACGCCCTCGATCAAAGTCCCGCAGTAGGTCTCGGCCGATTTCAACGTCGAAATTGCACTTCCGATCTTCGAGCCACAGAGCGCCAGCGCGGTTCAGTTCGCGGAGCCGGTCGTTGAGGTACGTGATCGCTTCCAGTTTTAGCTGCCGGAGAAGCGGCGTCCGGATAAAACTGTTCACGATGTCGGGCGAATCCGGCGCCACGCTCGAGACATCGATCGAGAGCCGCATGATTTTCACCGGCTTGGTATGCACCTCGTACCCTGCGGCATTCGCCTCGCGAACGAGGTTCTCCGAGTCATCGTCGCCAACAAGCGTTCCCTGATAGAGCTTGACCGCGCCGATGGCGTCAAATGAATCAAAGAACTGCTTCAGCCGCTTGAGATCGACGTGCCACCCGAGCCGCACTGACCACGGCCTCACGTTCGCGTAATCGATGTACACGTTGGTCGGGCGGTCGAAGACCGCCTTGAGCTCGACGATGCGGCCAGCATACCGTTCCGCCAACCTGACAATGCGCTCTGTTTTCGGCGTAAATGTCACGCTGTTCATTATGAGCTTGCCGGCGAATCACGCAAGGTCACAGCCGCACTCGCCCGCTTGCCGGAATCATCGCCATCGGTCGCCGGGGAACCATTGCAAAACCCCAAGAAATCCTTAGACTTAATGCGTACTTACCATGCCGAGAATGGATGCCCGCCGGCCGCACTCAACATGGAGGGCGTCAGTGCACCGGCCGGTGCTTTCACTTCACCTGAGGACCACGCAACCGATCTTGGAAAGCGAGCGACGCACGCGGAAGCGCCGCGTGGATCCCAATCTCCGGGCTTGGGGTTGGGAGGTCGTGTCTTTCGACGCCGGGAAGCCGCTCAGCGGCCACCAAAGGCACGCGATCGAGGAGTATCCGACTGTGAACGGTCCGGCGGACTACGCGCTCGTCACCGTTCTCGCCTCTGCGATGTGCTCTACCTCTGTCACCGGCTCTAATTATGTCATCCACCGGCCAATGACTAGGCCAATGGCCAGGCTATAAAAACGACTTGCCGTCCCGCTTTGGCACTCCTCCCGATGCCCCCACAGCCGCGCCCCTGCGTGGCCGACGCGCCAGCGTCAGCGCGGATCTCCGTACACGATGCCGCGACCGTGCGTGCCGACGTAAACGCGTCCGAATCGCTTGGGGTCGCCGGTAATCTGCAGGATGAGTCCCCACTGGTGCTGGTCGTCGTTGATCCTCACCCAGCTCCGCCCA
This sequence comes from uncultured Acidobacteriota bacterium, assembly GCA_937898755.1. GTDB lineage: Bacteria > Acidobacteriota > Terriglobia > Terriglobales > SCQP01 > CALEJU01. The sequence goes on from CALEJU010000005.1 coordinate 6,338, forward strand.
TCATCCGTCGAACGAAAGATGCCGCGCTGGCCCGCGATTGTTCCCACCAAGTACAGCGCCGGAAACGTCTGGTGGGGCGCCGCTTTGCCGAAGCCGAAGGCGTGAATTTGCTCGACCTCAGGCATTCGGACGAACGTGGTCGCGCCGGTACCAGTCCCCGGCGTCGCATGGTACAAGCCGTCGAAGGCCGCCAGCCAGAGATCCCCGGATCGTCCCGGCGCGAGGTAGAGGCGGTCCTGACCTCCCCGGTTGTCACCGCGTGACGACGAGGCGGATGCGATCGGGCGATCCGGAAGCGTGAAGCTCTGCGCGGTGAAGGTGGCTGCTCCGTCGGTGCTCTTGTACAGCGTGTGGGCGGCGAGCGACAGGGCGTAAAACGCCCGCGGGTTGACCGGGTCGGCGATCACCCGCAGGCCGGCAGCCAGACCCTGCGCGGGCGTCCAAGTCACGCCGCGGTCGCGCGTGAATGAGGCCGACGCGCGTTCCGGGGTCCAGACCCAGGTGTTGCCGTCGGCCGAGACCGCAATCGAGCCGGACCGGCTGTCGGGCGTCGGCGCGGCCGCCGTGGCGCCCCACGTCCGGCCCCCGTCGAGCGAGTAGCTGATGTTATTCCCGGTCGTGTGATGGGCATTGACGCCGACCCGCACCACCACCTCCGGGCGCAGACTGCCGGAGGCGACCCCGGTGGTATTGCCGAAGCGCGGCGGCGCCGAGGCCCCCTCCGGTGCCGGGTGGTCAAGGTCCCAGTGCACGAACCCCCCGTAATCACCGATGGCGCTGATAAGGTGCGCGCCCCGCGGCGGGCTGTCCAGTTCCAGAGCCACGGTCTCCTCGATGCCCGCGGCCAAAATGCTCCAATGCGTCGGCGCGCCGCGATCGACCGCAGTCAGGTCGAAGGTCTCCCATCCGCCGTAGCCGGTCGTGAACACGGCGTGGTCGGAGTTGGTGGGGTCGATCTCGATGTCGAAGAGCCAGTGAATCGGGGTGCTCTTCACATAAGGCGCAAGACGGTAGTCGTAGAGGCCCCCGCCGCCGAAAACCGGCTTCCAACTCGTACCGCCGTCGGTCGAGCGGAAGATGTCCTCGCTACCTGCCGATCCCGGTCGACCGAACGAGCTGGCGATCAGGGTCCGGGGATGCTGCGCATCGACTGAAACAGCCGCGTACCCGAACTCCTTGCTGCCCGGCGTCGGGTGGTCCGGGGTGATGTCGGTCCAAACCCCGTCGTGGGTATCGAGCCTCCACACCGCTCCATCCGTCATGCGCGAGGGCCCCGGGGCGGTGCCGTAGGCGACGTAGAGGATTCCGTCCGTCGCAAGCGCGGCGCGCTCCGGCCGATACTTCATTGGCTCTCCCGCGATCTCATGCCAGCTTGCACCATCGTCGGTCGAGGCAAACAGGTTGGGCCGGTTCATCAACGAGACGCCCGCGTAGATCGTCTCGCGGCTCCTTCCCGGCCCGGCGCCGAACTTCACGAAGTCGATGCCGCTCCCGAGGACCGGCCTGCGTCGCCAGCGCTGCTGCGGCGTCTCGCCGGGGACGCTGGGCGGTGTGGCTGGGACGGCCTCGGTGATTTCGGGAAAACCACTGACCCGCGCCCAGGTCGCGCCGCGATCACGGGAGCGCCAGAGCCCGTCGTGACGGGTGCCCAGGTAGAGAACGCGACCGTCCTTCGGATCGACGGCGAGTCGCTCGCCGTTGCCGCGGCCGTCTTCGTTCCCGCCAAACTTGAAGGGAACATCGGCGCGCTGGAAGCTCCGGCCGCGGTTGTTGGAGCGAAGGATGGCGCCATTCGGGGTGCGCGAATTCGTGTAGGTCCCACACGCGAGATAGACGCGGTTGGGATCCTGCGGATCAACTGCAATCGACTCGACTCCCATCAGATTGAGGTCTTTGTACGGCACCCAGTCCATCATCGGCTGCCAGCGCCGCGTCGCGGTGTCCCAGCGGTAGGCGCCACCAATGTCCGTTCGGGCGTAGCGAACATCCGGTGCAGTGGGGTGAAAAATGACTCCATCCACAAAACCGCCACCGACGATCTGAACGTTTTTCCACGTGTAGGGCGTCTGATTCGCAGCCTGTGCCGAACCTGCAATCACGAAGAGCAGCAGTACAAGAGTTGAAACTCTGAATGGATTCATGTCCGCGTTCATTGCCTCGCCTGCATACAGAAGGATTGTTTAGCGAAAGACGTTATCGCAGCTTCACGCGGAGTTCGGTTCCCGCATACTGCACGATCTTCAGAGGAGTGGGCGTGAGCGAGAACACATTCAGCATGCTATGGCCTCCCACGGGTTAGAGGGTGCTTTCGAGTCGAGGCAGAAAGCCCTGACTGCCAGGCACGATCAGGATTTCGGCAAGTCGATGCCACTCACAATTCCATGGCGATGTAGTCCACCCGCTGCGCGGCGCCGGCCAGAGGCGGTAACTCGGCGCGCGAGCCGCAGAATGTCACAGCCAACTCCACCTGCGCCAGACTCAACGTGGCCGCCCGCGTCTGCCCGCCCACTTGCACCAAGGCCAGGTACTGGAGGATGGGGTACAAGAGCTGCGCCGCTGGGGCGAGCGGAAAGACCGGGCCAGCCGCGGCCGCTGCGTCCGGCTCGTTTCCCGCGACCGGGTTCAGGCCCTCAAACGTCAACCAGATCTCAGTTTCGGCCAGTTCGGCCACCAGCGAGGCGCAAAGCGTAATGGCGCGCTCTGCCTGGGCATCACTGTAATCGCCTGCGCCCAGGGCAAAGACGAGGTGCACACGGCGATCCTCTTCGCGGCTGAACTCGCGCACGCGCAAGTGACCGGTCTTGGCGCTCGCCTTCCAGTGCACCAGGCGGCTGCTGTCGCCCGGCTGCAGGGGCCGGACGCGATACAGATCCTGGCCGGCGCCGGGGCGCGGGCGGACCTGCTCGCCAACCCCGAGCGGCAGCGTCGTCAGCAGCCGCGCGTCGCGCGCCAGGCTGGGATATACCAAGAGGGATCCACCGCCATCCGCGGCACGAAAGGGACGGGACTTGTCAATGAGCGCAAAGGGGTAGCGCGTACCCAGCGCAAAGGCGGCGCTGGCGTAGCGTCCCCGTTGCGGAAAGCGCACCGTGCTACACACCGTGGCGCGGCTTCGACGCGGAACATAGGGAAAGTACGCCGGCTGCACTTCCAGTTCGCCAGAAGCAAGGTCACTGCGCCGTCGACCCCGGAGCCGTCGGCGGCGCGTGCGCAACGGCGCGCTGAGAGGCACGAGGCGGCGTGCGTTCCCAGTCACGGTCACCGAATAGCTGGGTAGCACCGCTTTTTCGTTCTCAAGCGTCAGTTCAACGGGAGTGTCCTCCCCGGCGAAGATGTGTGCCGGCATCTGGAAATGCAGCGCCATGCCACTGAGGTTCAGCGCCGAGGCCAAGCCGGAAGTGGCCAGGGCCGCCAGGAACGCCGCCACGATGAGGTAGAGCAGGTTGTTGCCCGAGTTGATGGCAGCCACCAACAAAATCAGCAGCGCCACCAGGAACGGCAGCCCGGCGGCAGTAAAGCGGTATTGGACGCGTCCGCGCATCCAACGTCCCAGAATGCTGCGGCGGAACAGGGGCGGCAGGCTGATCAGGCTGATCACGCCCAGCACAAGCAGGGAGGCCGCGGCGAGGGCCGCTCGGAGCACTCCGGGAGGTACAAATCCCGCCGCCACGGCCAGCAGAAACGCCCCTCCCAGGCCGGCGCTGACCATGAGCCCGTGCCGCCAACTCCACTCCTCCACTCGCTTCTCGGCACGTGGCATGCGGCCATGCTATCGGAAAAGACGCCGGCACGTCGGCCCCCTCCGCGCGAAACGGCTCGACTCGGCCGCCCATCGTCCACCGCCCACGTTCTTCCCTCTCTCTCGCTGCGTCTGGTAAACTCGAAATCTCGCGTTGGGGCGCCTAGCTCAGTTGGTTAGAGCGCCGCCTTCACACGGCGGAGGTCATAGGTTCGAGTCCTATGGCGCCCACCATGCCTCCCTCTGCCCCGTGGGTGGTCTGCTGCGCGGGGATCGGTGAGGGGCCGGAGGAGCCTATGCGGATCACGCTCGGGGAACTGGAATTGCACCCGGTTGCGATCAGCACCACCTTCTCTGAGGGCACACTGGACCTCCAGCCGGCCGAGTGGACCTTGAAAGGGCCGCTCACGGTGACGGGGGAAGCCACCCTGTCGGGCATGGACATCGTGTTGCGACTGCGCCTCGCGGGGCAGGTCACGGCGCCGTGTGCACGTTGCCTGGAAGAGGTGGTCTTCGACTTGCAGCTTGAGCTGCAGCTGGTCTACCAGCCAGACTCCGAGATGGGCGACGCCCCGGAAGTCGAGATCCATACCGCCGACACCGAGATCGGGTTTTTCCAGGGCGACGGAGTCGATCTGGAGGATGTGGTCCGTGAGCAGGTGCTCCTGGGGGCGCCCATGCGTGCCTTGTGCCGCGAGGCCTGCCAGGGGATTTGTCCGCAGTGCGGGCTGAACCGCAATGCCGGCACCTGTACCTGTGAGCGCGCCGCGGACGCGCGCTGGGAAGCGCTGGCCCGCTTGCGCGACCTGCCGCAGTCCGGGCGGTCCTGACCGCCGCACGAGTTCAATGGCCTCCCGCTGCCGGAAGGTCTCCAGACCGGAACGAAACGATTGGAGTTGTCCGATGCCTAATCCGAAACGCCGCCACTCGCACCAACGCAAGAACAGCCGCCGCGCGCACGACTTTTTGACGACGCGCTCGCTTTCCGAATGCCCCAATTGTCACGAGACCAAACTGCCGCATCGTGCCTGCGCCAAGTGCGGCCATTACCGGGATCGCGAGATCTTCGCCGTCACGGAGAAGAAGTAGTCCGCGCCGATCGCGCTCCGGACTCGTTGCCCGCGCCGGCCCGGTGTCCCACTCGCCCATGAGTTCCCTCTCCCCCGAACTGCCCATCGCCCTGGACGCGATGGGCAGCGACCTCGCCCCTCAGCCGGAGTTGGAAGGAGCGCTGGAAGCTGCCCGCGAAAGCGGCACCCGCATCCTGCTGGTCGGGCTGGTGGAGGAGCTGCAGCAGGCGCTCGACGCCCATGCCGGCCCGGAGCGCGAGCTGATCGAGCTCGTGTCCGCCACCGAGGTCATCCGCATGGATGAGAAGGTGATGAGGGCGGTGCGCAGCAAGAAAGACTCCTCGATTCACGTCGCCTGCCGCCTGGTGCGCGATGGACGCGCCGCCGCCGTGGTCAGCGCCGGCAATACCGGCGCCGTCATGGCCACCGCCAAGATGATTCTCGGCAGCCTGCCGGGTGTGCAGCGGCCCGCCCTCGCCGCCGCTTTCCCCACCGCCGCCGGCACCGCCGCCGTGCTCCTCGATGTCGGCGCCAACGTCGACTGCCGCGCGGAACATCTCGAACAGTTCGGCATCATGGGCGAGATCTTTTACCGCGCCAAGTTCCATGCCCCGCGACCGCGGGTCGGACTGCTCTCCATCGGCGAGGAGGAGTCCAAGGGCAACGAGCTGACGCGCGAGGCGTTCGGGCTGCTCAAGGCCCTGCCCATTGACTTCATCGGCAATGTCGAGGGCCGCGACCTTTACAACGGCCAGGTGGACGTGATCGTGTGCGACGGCTTCGTGGGAAACGTGGCGCTCAAGATCAGCGAAGGCCTGGTGGAGACGGTGCGCACCCTGCTGAAGGAAGCGTTGGGGGGCTCACTGGCCGGCAAGGTGGGCTACGCCCTGTCGCGCAAAGCCTACGCCGAGTTCAAGAAGCGACTCGACTATACCGAGTACGGTGGCGCGCCGCTGCTTGGTCTGCGCGGGGTGGTCACCGTCTCACACGGCAGCTCCAACGCCAACGCCATCAAGAACGCCATCCGCGTCGCCCGTGAACTCTATCAGCAGAATCTCACCGATCAGATCACCCGTGAAATCGCACGATTACGCGCCAGCACGGTCGCGCAATCGGTTGAGGGTGACACGTAGAGGGGGGAAATTCCGGCGCGGAGACGCGCCACCGTGGCGACTACCGCATGGCAGCAAACATTGCCTTCATTTTCCCCGGTCAGGGATCGCAGAGCGCCGGCATGGGCCGCGAGCTGGCGGAACAGTTTCCGGTAGCCGCGCAGGTGTTTGCCGAGGCCGACGCCACGCTCGGCTGGCCGCTCTCGCGACTCTGCTTCGAGGGGCCGGACGAGCAACTGAAGCTCACCGCCAACACGCAGCCCGCCATCCTCACCGTTTCAGTCGCCGCCAGCCGGGTGCTCGAGCAGCACGGCGTCCAGCCCGCCATCGTCGCCGGCCATAGTCTGGGGGAATACTCCGCCCTGGTCGCCTCCGGGGGCTTGCAATTCGCCGACGCGTTGCGCCTGGTGCGCCGCCGCGGCGAACTGATGCAGCAGGCGGTGCCGGAGGGCGCGGGCGCCATGGCTGCCATTCTTGGGTTGGCCAGTGCCGATGTCGAGGCGCATTGCCGTGCTGCAGCCCACGGCCAGGTCTGCGCCCCCGCCAACTTCAACTCCGCCGAGCAAACCGTCATCGCCGGCGATGCGGCCGCCGTAGAACGGTGCTGCGAGCTTGTCATCGCCGCCGGAGGCCGCGCCATCCGCCTGCCGGTCAGCGCGCCATTCCATTGCAGCCTCATGCGCCCCGCCCAGCAAGCGCTGGAGCCGGACTTGCAGCGCACTCCGTTCTCGCCCCTGCGTGTGCCGCTGATCACCAACGTCGACGCCCAGTCCATCACCGCGGGTCATGTGGCCCGCGAGCGCCTGATCCGCCAGATCGTCGCTCCGGTACTCTGGGAGCGCTCCATGCAGGTGCTGCTGGCCGCAGGGGTGACGCATGTCGTCGAGGTCGGTCCGGGACGCGTTTTGAGCGGCCTGCTGCGCCGCATGGACCGCAGCCGCAAACCTCTGAACGTCGAGGACCGCCGCTCGCTCGACGCCACGCTGACCGCACTGCAGCCGCAGTAGGCAAGGAAACGCATGTCAGACATCAGAACAGCTTTGGTGACGGGAGCCTCGCAAGGCATCGGCGCCGCCATCGCGCAACGGCTCGCCCAGCAGGGTCTGCGCGTCGCCCTCGCCGCGCGAAACGGCGCATTGTTGGAGACGGTGGCAGCCGGGATTCGTGCCGCCGGCGGCGAAGCGATTTCCGTGGTGATGGATGTCGGCCAGCCCGCCTCCATCAAGGAAGGCGTGGCCGCCCTGGTCGCCCAGTTTGGCCGCGTGGACGTGCTGGTCAACAATGCCGGTGTCACCCGCGATCAGCTCCTGCTCCGCATGAAGGCCGCCGACTGGGATCTCGTTTTGCAAACCAACCTGACCGCCGCCTTCCATGCCAGTCAAGCGGCGCTTCCCGGCATGATCCGCCAGCGCTGGGGACGCATCATCAACATTGCCAGCGTCGTCGGACACAGCGGCAATCCCGGACAGGTGAACTACGTCGCCTCCAAGGCCGGCCTGGTGGGTCTCACCCGCGCCCTCGCCCTCGAGGTCGCCTCGCGTCAGGTCACGGTGAACGCCGTTTCGCCTGGCTTCATCGCCACCGCCATGACCGACCATCTGGGCGAGGCCAACGTGCAAAAACTGCAGGAACGGATTCCGCTGGGACGCATCGGAACCCCGCAGGAGATCGCCGCCGGGGTCGCCTTCCTGGCCGGCGAGGAGGCCGGCTACATCACCGGCCAAGTGCTGCACATCAACGGCGGCCTGTATCTGGGCTAGACGCGAACGCTGGACCGCGGGTTCCGAAGGGCGCGGGCGGAAGGCCGTAGCGCTTCCCGCAGCGTGCCGTGCTACGGTCGGATTTTGCGGCCTTTGGTCCTCGCCCTTCGCCGGCGCGCCCCCGTCACCCGGCAGTCAGCATGCCTGCGAGCGCCGCGGTCACGGCGCTCTGCGGCACATCCACGACCCGGCCATGCGCCCGCACCACGCGGACCGCATCCGGTGTCCAGCCCACCGGATCGAACGGCGGAATCTCGCCGATCGAGATGACGTGCGCGCCCACAGCGGCCGCCACGTGCGCCGGGCCGCTGGCGTTGCTGAGCACGACGCGGCAACGCGCAAGCGACGCGGCCAGCGCCGCCAGCGAGAGGCCGCGCACGATCTGCGTGCGCGGGGCAAGGCGAAAGGGTGCAAGAGTCGCTTCGCTTTCTTCGGGCCCGGCAAAGACTACGGCCCGAAGCGCGGGCGCTGCCTGCAGGCCGGCGCACACCACGGCGGCGAATCGCTCCGCCGGCCAACGCCGCGAGGCATGGCCGGCGCCCGGGCAGACGCCCAACCAGTCCTTCCCCGGCAAGCGCGCGGCCGCCGCTGCCGTTTCGGCCGCGGAAGGACTCAAGCGCGGGCAACGGTCCTCGACCGTGATCCCCAGGGGTTCGAGCACCCGGCAGTAGCGCTCCAACAATGCCGCTTCCGGGTCATCCGGCGGGGGCGGGCGGTTGATGAGCCGCGGGTAGGAACGGGTCGGCCGCAACATGGCCACACGCGTCGGCACCCCGGCCAACCAAGCCAGCAGGTTGGTCTCCTTCAGGCTGTGCAGGTCCACGCTGAGCGCGAACCGTTGCCGGCGCAGCTGCCAGACCAGCCGCGGGATCTCCCATACTGCGGTGGCGGGCCGCGCCTTCCAGCGCACGCGATCCACCGGCCAGACGGAACGAAAGCCGGCCAGGCGAAAGATCTCGGCGCCCGAGCGCGAGGCCAGCACCGTGACCCGCTCCGCCCCGCCCCAGGCTGCAAACGCACGTGCCGCCGGCAGAGCCAGCACCGCGTCGCCCATCTGGCCGAAATGAATGAGCAGCAACCGATCCCGCTCGTCTTTGGTGTGGTCTGCGCCGTTCACGTTGTGCCGTTAAACCAGCGCCAGGCCGCCGTCCACGACCAGCGTCTGGCCGGTAATGAACGGTGTGCAGGTGGCAAAGAACAAAACGGCGGCCGCGACGTCCTCGGCGCGTCCCGCGCGCTGGGCCGGCGTCTTGGCCACCATTTTCTGCTCCCACTCGGTGAGCGCGTCTTCGACACAAATCAAACCGGGGGCGACGGCATTGACCTGGATGGTGGGGGCCAGCGCCCGCGCCATGGCCTGGGTGAGGTGAATCAAGCCCGCTTTGGAGGCGCAGTAATGCGCGTGGGTCGGAAACGCTCGCAACCCGCCCACCGAGGCGAGGTGAATAATGCGGCCCCCGCCCGCCGCGCGCAGGGCCGGGATCGCCTCCCGGCTCACCACGAAGGGCGCCTTCAGGTTGATGTTGAGCATCGCGTCCCATTGGGCGTCGCTCATCGCCTCGAAGGCCACGTCCTCGTAGCGTCCCGCGTTGTTCACCACCACGTCGAGCCGTCCGAGGGTGGCGAGGGTGGTCGCAATCGCCTGGCGAATCTGGCTGGTCTGGGTGAGATCCACCTGGATGCCCACCGCCGTTCCGCCCAGCCGCCGCAGTTCCTGTTCGGTTACGAAGGCTTCTTCGCGCGACTCGCGGAAGGTGAAGGCCACCGCCGCGCCGGCCCGCGCCAGCTCCAAAGCAATGGCCCGCCCGATACGTTTCGCTCCACCCGTGACCAAGGCCACCTTGCCCGCCAGGACAAGCGGGGATTGCGACAGGGGAGGAGGAGCAGGTGTCATGGGACGTCTCGACCGGCACCCGGCGACCGGATGAATTTCCAATCATACGCGCTGCTGCCGCCGCCAACCTTCAACCGCGCACCGCCAACCGTTATGATTCCCCCATGCGACTGGATGTCCTGGCTCTGGCGGCTCACCGCGACGACGTGGAGCAGACCTGCGGCGGAACGCTTCTGAAGATGGCGGAACAGGGCGCCAGCACCGGCATTCTCGATCTCACAGCGGGTGAGATGGGAACGCGCGGCAGCGCCGTCGAGCGTGGCTTGGAGTCGGAGCAGGCGGCCGCCCTGCTGCGCGTGCACTGGCGCGGCAACCTCGGGCTCCCCGATGGCGCCCTCGAACTGACGCAGGCGTTCAAGTTGCGGGTGGCGGAGGCGATCCGCGACACGCGGCCGCGCATCCTGATCGTTCCCTACCCGCTGGCGCGGCATCCCGATCACGCCACCGCCGGGCGCTTGGGCTTCGAGGGCGCATTTCTCGCCGGATTGCAGAAGCTGGTGTTCGCCTCCTCGGAGAGCAACGCCTTCCGCCCCCATACCGTCCTCTACGCCTCGCTCTATGCCAACGAGCGACCGCATTTCGTGGTCGACATCTCGGAACAGTTCGAGACCCGCATGCAGGCCCTCCTGAACTACCGTTCGCAGTATGAAAACCAGGCGGCCGGCAAGGACATCTTCGTCGCGGAACAGGACATCCGCGCGCGCAGCGAGGCACTGGCGCGCACCTACGGCATGATGGTGGGCGCCACCTACGGTGAGCCCTTCATCTCACCCACCCCCGCCCGCGTCCATGACCTGCGCGACCTGCATCTCGACACCTTCACGCGCGGCGGCTTGATCGCGCCCTTCTGAATACGAGTGCAAAGTGGAGAGTGAAAAGTGGAAAAGCACGTGGCGTCCTCTCCACTTTTCACTTTCCACTTTTCACTTAGAAAAGGCGCCCGGGCCGACTCCCGGGCGCCTGCTTCGGTTGCGCGTGCGGTCTAGTGGTGGCGATGCCCGCGGTGATGCCCGCCGTCGTCGCCGCGCTTCTCGTGGTGCTCGAAGCCCTTCTCGCGATGCATGAAGCGCTTGGGATGCTCGCGCACTTCCTCGCGCACTGCCGGGTGTTGACCGAGGTATTCCTTCAACTCGGGGTGCTTTTCCACGAAGTCCTGGTTGCGGATCAAGCCGGGATGGGCCTTGAGCGCCTCCGCCACTTCCTTGTGGCTGTCGAGAAACTTGTCGAAGCTCGCCACCTCGCCCCGCGTGACGTCCTTGCCGTTCTGCATCGCTGCCGGGGCGGTATTGGATGCAGCAGTCTGGGCGGACATTCCGGGGACCACCAGGGCGCCCGCTAACAGCGCCAAGCCGGCCACGTTCATCAACTGCAATGAGCGGTTCATCGCGTTCTCCTTTGATCGCCTGAGACATCCGGAACGAAGTGTTTCACTTCTGTTTCAGGGGGAATGGATGGTTCGATTCACTAAAACCGGCGGGAAGGAAAATGTTGCGGACACCGGCGCGTCAGCCATGCGCAGCTTCCCACGCCCATGCGGCGCCGGGAACCTCGATTCCCCCGGCGCTCGCGTTGCTCGCTGCTTCGTACTCGAGTTCTGCCCGACACGCGACGCTTGGCGCCATCCCGTCGGGCGACACCGGACCGTCCGCAGGAATTTCGCAGACCGCTGTTGGGTTGGGCGCCGATGTATTCAGCTCCACAGGAGCCGCCTCTCGGCGGGTGAGGAGGCCACGGCGGCTGGGTAGCAATCAGCGGCCGTGGCTATGAGCGCAGGCGACGAGTGTGAGAATCGCCCCGCGTGTTGTTTCCTTATACGGAAAGCGCCAGCATTTCCCGTCCAAGAAAAATGGGCCCGCCTGATGTGGGGAACATCCCGGGTCTTCCGGGACGTTCCCCCGACCTCGCTTCGGGTGATTCACTTGTCAGAGAGCTACGACAAGCGTGTCCTTCTTAAACGGAATTGGGAGCCGTTTCCCGTCTAGGCGTGCCTGACGCGCGCCGGGACCGCCTCATGGTGCGCTAGACTAGAGAGCCCGTGGGTTGCCCGACCTGCGCTGGTTGCGGAGAGATGGCCGAGTGGCTGAAGGCGCACGCTTGGAAAGCGTGTATATCCGAAAGGGTATCCAGGGTTCGAATCCCTGTCTCTCCGCCATCCTGATCTGGTCGCGCCCCATTGCAACTTAAGTCACAATCCCTTCCCCACCCTCTTCTGGCGGCGAACTAAAAGCGAAGACATTGCGACGAGATTGTCGCGAAATTGCGCCGAAATCTTTGTCTTGTTTCGGCCTGCTATCCCGCCAGAATGGCCGCAGGTTGTGCCTCGGTTCGCCCGGGAATTGGTTTCGCTGCTTGTGCGCGTTGCGGTGTTTGCCGATGACGATCACCCGGCTTGGAGGCCTTCCCGGATTTGCCATGTGCCACGGAGGTTCCCATGTCCACCCACTCGCTGCCGCTCACGCTGGACGCCTTTTCGCCGCGTGAGAGACAGATCGTCTCCGAATTATTGGAAGCGCAGTCGGTCAAGGAAATCGCCTGCAAACTCAACCTGAGCGTCAATACCGTCAAGGATTATCTGAAGACGGTGTACCAGAAGGCCCAGGTACACTCCGCCCGTGAACTGCTGGTCAAGCTCTACGAGGAGCGCGAGCTGCGGCCGGCCGAACCTCTCCCCGCCGCGCAACTGGTGGCAGTGGCCGAGGCGCTGCTTGATGCCGGACGGCCGGAAGAGGTTTTGGACCGGTTGGTGCTTGGGGCGCGCAACGCGACCAGTGCTCGCCGGGTCAGCTGCTGGCTCGCCCTGCGCGCCGGCGGGGATATCCTGCTGACCGGATATCGCAGCGGGGAAACACGGCTGCCCGGCAATGGGCCCTTCCTCCGCGGCGTGTTGCAGGAGGGCTTCGGCCAGCTCCTCACCAATGACGTGCTGGCCGGGGAACGGCGCCGGATGGAAAGTTTTGGCGCGCTGGGGGAGATCACGGCATGCCGCGTCCGCATGCCCGGCCGGCATGGCCTCCTGCTCGCCTCCGACCCCAGTGGCGGCACCTTCAGCCCGGTCGAGATCGGGGCGCTCCGACTGCTGGCGCGTCTCGCCGAAACCGCGCTGCTGCGCTTGGGATCCAGCAGCGCCGCCGCCGTCTGAACGCGACAGGCGTACCTGCACGCCGTCCCGGCGGCATAAGGCTGTTGGATTTTGGTTGTTGGATTTTATCGTAGGAGTTGGCGTTCCTCTCCACGCCTAAAATCTAACAACCAAAATCTAACAACCTTCAAAATTCAACAACAGATTTAATCCAACACCAACACTCGATTCGTTACAATCGCCTCCGTGAAGCACGTTGTCCTCTTGCTCAGCCTGCTAGCTGGCGTTTCCCTGCTCTCCGCCCAGAACTCGACCGAATGGCCCGCCTATGGCCATGATGGCGGGGGTACCCGCTTCTCGCCGCTCGCCCAGGTCAACCGCGACAACGTCACGCATCTCGCCGTTGCGTGGACCGTCCATACCGGCGACTTCAGCGGCCCGAAGTGGCCTTACGAGAAGAAAAGCGCCTTCGAGGCCACCCCCATCGTGGCGGGCGGCACCATGTTCGTCTGCACCGCGTTTGATCGCGTGCTGGCGCTCGACCCCGCCACCGGCGCCACCCGCTGGGCGTTCGACCCCAAGATTGACCGCACCCGCGACTACGGCGACGGCTTCATCTGCCGCGGCGTCTCCGCCTGGCCCGCCGCTCCCACGCACGTGCGTCCGCAGCGCATCTACGTCGCCACCTTGGACGCCCGCCTGATCGCGCTCGATGCCGCGAGCGGCGCCCCCGTCGCCGACTTCGGCGATCACGGCACCGTGGACCTCTCCCAGGGCATCGTCGAGCTGAATCCCGGCGAGTACCACATGACCTCGGCGCCGGCCGTGATCGGCGACACGATTGTCGTCGGCTCGGCCATTGACGACAACGGTCGCGTCAATATGCCGAGCGGCGTGGTGCGCGCCTACGACGCCCGCACCGGGGCGCTGCGCTGGAAGTGGGACCCCATTCCCCGCGACCCCGCCGACCCCGCCCGCAAAACCTGGCAGGGCGACACTGCGACGCAGACCGGCGCCGCCAACGCCTGGTCCACCATCTCCGTTGACCCGGCACGCGGACTGGTGTTTGTTCCCACCGGCAGCGCCAGCCCGGACTACTACGGCGGTCTGCGCAAGGGCGCCAACCTCTACGCCGACTCTGTCGTCGCCCTGCACGCCGCCACCGGCAAGGTCGCCTGGGCCTTCCAGTTCGAGCACCACGACCTTTGGGACTACGACGTCTCCTCGCAGCCGTCGTTGCTCGAAGTGTCCCGCGACGGCCACCCCGTTCCCGCCGTGCTCGCCACCAACAAGACCGGCAACCTCTATTTCCTGGATCGCGAAACCGGCAAGCCATTGTTCCCGGTCGAGGAGCGCCCGGTCCCGCAGAGCGACGTTCCCGGCGAGCAGACCTCGCCGACCCAGCCCTTTCCCACCACGCCGGCGCTCGTTCCGCAGCACCTCAGCGCCGCCGACGCCTGGGGACTCAATGCCAGTGATCGCGCGTGGTGCCGCCAGACCATGAGCGGTCTGCGCGCCGAGGGCATCTTCACCCCGCCCAGCCTGCGCGGCAGCCTGATCTTCCCCGGCCACATCGGCGGGGTCGCCTGGGGCGGCGCCGCCGTGGATGCACCCGACGGCCTGGTTTTTCTCAACACCAACCGTCTCGCGGCGCTCATCCGGCTGGTGCCGCGCGCCCACCTCGCGGCCTATGAAAAGGCGCATCCCGACGTCGAGATCGGCGGCCAGCGTGGCTCGCCATACGCACTCAGCCGCGAATTCCTGCTCAGCCCCAGCCACACGCCCTGCAACCCTCCGCCGTGGGGCACGCTGACCGCGGTCGAGATCGCGACCGGAAAGATCCGCTGGGAGACTCCGTTCGGCTCCTGGCCGTATCCCAAACCGCAGGCCACCACGTGGGGAGGCATCAACATGGCGGGGCCGATGGCTACCGCCGGCGGCCTGGTGTTCGACGCTTCGACCACCGACAAACTCTTGCGCGCCTTCGACGCGCAGACCGGCAAGCTGCTCTGGGCAGGCGCCCTGCCCTTCACTTCGCCGGCCACGCCCATGACTTACCTCGCCCCGAACGGCAGACAGTACGTCGTCATCGCCTCCGGCGGCCATGGCAAGCTCAGCGCCGAGTTGGGCGATGCGCTGGTCGCCTTCGCGCTGCCTAAGTGAAACGAGGCGAGGGCCGATGACCGAAAAAACGGGATGGCGCGACCCGCGTGACAGCTCTCGGCCCAAGCCCGTCGGCCGAAAGAGCAATCAACTAAAATCCAACCACCAAAAACTAACAACTCTTCGCTTCGTTCAACCGACAACCGACAACCGACCGAGGCCGAGCTCCGAGGGTCGATTAAACGCCCACCTGACAGCTCCCGGCCCAAGCCCGTCGGCCGAAAGTGCTATCAAAAATCCAACAACCAAAAACCAACAACTCTTCTCTTCGTTCAACCGACAACCTTCTACCAGCCCACCTCCACGAGTTCCAGCGCCTCGCCCGGCAACGTCAACGGGAGTCGCAGCGTGTGCGCCGTGGCATGCACGTCGCGCTCCGGTCCGTCCACCTGCAACTTGCCCGCCGCTTCGAGCTGCGCGACCTGCGCCGGCGTTGGGGCTGGTGGGGATCCCAGCTTTTGCCACCGTGTGAACGAATTGCTGTGCGTGGCGTCGATCCGGTAGCGGAGGACGTGCAATACACCCGCCGGCAAGCCGTCTAGTCGCAGTTGCAGCGCAAGCGGGGCACTGACGCCGGGGTCGTCGCTGTAGCGCCAGACCATCACGTTGACGCGATGCCAGTCGCGTGTGGCGATGGCGCTCAGCGTCCCGGCGCCGGGAGCGCCGTGTTCCAGAACGTCATCAAGCGGTAGCGCCGCGGGATTGCTGACCGGCAGCACCTTTCCCGACAGCCGTCCCAGCATGCGAAACGCGTTGAGCACGGGCTTGTCGACGCCATGCGTGGCGAGACTGCGGTATCCGGCAAACCACGGGTGGTCGAGACAGCCGGCGGGCGGTTGCGGAGCGGTCGGGGCGGCGCAGTTCCCCTCGAACTCGAAAGCCCAGGTCACCGCACCTTGGACGCGCATGGCGTCGCGGGCGGCGAGTTCCAAGGTGCGGGCCACCGCCTCGGCGGTGTAGCTGGCGTAGAGTTCGCTGTTGCGGTAGGCGTCCTCGGGATGTTGCGCCACGGCGCAGGCGGCGCAGCCCTCCGGGTCGGACTCGCCGAGAATGATCGGCGTGTGGCGGAACTCCGGAAAGGATTTGACGATCTCCATCCCCGCGTTGATGGACCGCAATTGCTGTTGCAGTCCCATCTCCGGTTTGCCGGCGATCACTCTGGGACTGCCCTTGGCATGGAACGAGACGAAATCGAGCGGGGTCCCCGTGGCCCCAGTGGCGGCATTTGTGCCGTGCGCGCAATGTTCGAGAAAACTTCGTAGGAACCCGGCGGCGTGGGCGTTGGCCGGCCCGGTCGAGTCGGGGCCGCCGACGCGCGCCCCGGGCAGGGCCCGCCGCACCGCGTCCACGGTCACGTCGTAGAGCTTGAAGTACTCCGCCGGGGTGCCCTTCCAGTAGCCGATGTCCGGCTCATTCCAGACCTCCCAGTCCCAGGTCCGGACGGTGGCGGCGCCGTAGCGCGCCACGTCATGCCGTACCCAGTGCTCGACCAGGTTCGCCCATTTGCCGTAGTCGCGTGGCGGATAGGCCCACCCGGTAAAGATGGATCCTTTCGGGAACTGGTGCTGGTACGGTTCCGGGTGCGCGGAGAGCGCCTCCGGCATGAAGCCGATCTCCACCAAGGGGCGCATCTTCAGGCCGACGTAGACGTCGAAGATGCGGTCGAGTATGGTCCAGTTGTAAATCGGCCGCCCTGCGGCATCCTCGCGATAGGCACCGGTCGAGCCCCATTTCAAAGCAGGCGTTCCATCTCCCGAGGTGAGCAGGTTGTGCACCCGCACATGCACCGGAACCGGGCTGAGCGCCGCCAGTTCCTTCAGGAGCTTTTCGCCATGTGGAAAGTAGGTGTAGTTCGGTTCATCGTGACCGACGTAGGCCCAGATGGCGGGCAGCGCCGCCCCCGGCGCGTCGGTTTGCACACGAATCACCACCGGCGCCTGCGCCGACACGCCGACCGCCAGTGCCGCGGAGAATAGAAGAGCTCGCCACATCACGCCGGAATGGTAACAGGCTGGGGGTGATCGGTTATCGGTTGTCGGTTGTCGGCAAGACGAGAACGCGGACGCCACGGGCCGGACGGCGGCATGAACGGTTGTTGGTTATTGGTTGTTAGTTGTTGGATTTTAGAGCGCAGCCCATGGAGTTGTGGTTTGGCACGCTGTGCGCCGTGTAGGACAGGCACCCTGTCCCCAAACCGCTCGCAACGTACGAACGTGAAGCATTGAACGTGGGAACTCACGGTACGCGTCGTCGCTCCCACGGCCCTCCAAGCATCGGCACCCCCGCGGCAGCTTCCTCGACAACGAAAGGATGATGGGCAAACCTTTCGTTAGCCAAATCCGAAGCAAAGCATCTTTTCGTTGGCCGCCTGATTCACCGGCCGCCTGGCCCCACTCGATCCCGCCCTCCGGAGCCCGCGCAGCGGGCGTCCCGCCCGTAGCCTGGGGCGAAATGCCTCGTTCGTGGTGGATAAATTAGACACGAGAGACAACGAAAGGATCATGGGCTAAACTTTCGTTAGCTTCATCCGAAGCAAAGGATTTTTCGTTGGCCGCTTCCTTCACGGGCCGCCTTGGCCGTTACGTCAGCCAATCCACGGCTGGGGAGACCGTGCGGGCGTTCGTTCCCCCTCCCCTGCCCCCTTCTCCGGCGGTCGATCTGAGCCGGGTCCAAGCCTTGCTCGAAGATGCGAGTCAGGCGCTGGGGCGACTCGACGGGCTGACAACGCTCCTGCCTGACCCCTCGCTTTTTATCTACCACTACGTCCGCAAAGAGGCCGTACTTTCGTCGCAAATCGAGGGCACCCAGTCCTCGCTTTCGGACCTGCTCCTCTTCGAAGATGACGAGGCCCCAGGGGTCCCGCTCGACGATGTGGTCGAGGTCTCCAACTACGTCGCCGCGCTCGATCATGGATTAAGACGGATTCGAGAAGGGTTTCCGCTTTCGCTCCGCTTGATCAAGGAAATCCACGGCGTGTTGTTGGCGAAGGGACGCGGGAGCGAGAGGAATCCCGGAGAGTTCCGCAGAAGTCAGAACTGGATTGGGGGCACTCGGCCCGGCAACGCCCTCTTCGTTCCTCCTCCGGCCGAGATGATTCTGGAGTGCATGGGAGCGCTGGAGACGTTTCTGCATGCCGCGGATCCATCCATGCCGGTCCTGGTAAAGGCGGCGCTGGTCCACGTCCAGTTCGAATCGATCCACCCGTTTCTGGACGGCAATGGCCGCTTGGGTCGCCTCCTGATCACGTTTCTCTTGTGTACGTCGGGGATGCTGCGGGAGCCCCTCTTGTACCTGAGCTTATATTTCAAGGCTAATCGACAGAGCTATTACGACCTGCTGAATCGCGTCCGGAGCGAAGGGGATTGGGAACGCTGGGTCGAGTTTTTTCTGGACGGGGTTAAGCAGACCGCCGAGCAGGCATCCGACTCGGCCCGCCGCATCCTTGACTTGGTTGAAGAAGATCGCCGCAAGATTGAAGAACTGGGTCGTCCTGCCGCAACGGTGCTGCTCCTCCACTCCTGGCTGCGCCGGAAACCGATCACCTCCATTCCGATGGCGGCCAAGGCGCTCAATCTCTCCGCCCCGACCGTGGGCAAAGCCTTGGGCCACCTCCAGCGTTTGGACATAGTCCGGGAAACCACTGGCCGGCAGCGCCACCGCTTGTTTGTCTACCAGCGCTACCTCAGCACGCTGAGTGAGGGAACGGGCTGAGAGCATTGCCCCTCCGGAGCCCGCGCGCGCCGAACCGGCGCCAGCCGGTGGACCGCAACGGTTGTCGGTTGTCGGAGAACACCAACACAACGCCTCACGTCTCGACGCAACGTGGGCGTTAAACGTGAAGCGCAAAACGTGACGCGTCCGAACTCACAAAACCCCCCGTCGCCCCCCAAACTCTACGCTCCACGCCTCATGCCCTACTTCGCCGAGCCCGCGCAGCGGGCGGCCCGCCCGTAGCCTGGGGCGAACAGCCCCAGGAAAACCGGGAACCCGCGCGCACAGAACCGGCGTCAGCCGGTGGCCCGCAACGCCCCACAATCATCCGCTCATCTCTCGCCAAGCTCACGTTACGTCAGCCCAAACGCCTTTATCTCGCGTTCGTGAACCAGGTCGATATTGAAATACAACGTGACCTTCGCGTCCTTGGCGTCCAAGGCGGTCAGCTTGTCGTACCAGTGACCATTTGCCGGGGTCTCGGCTTGGCTGGAAGGCCGGAGTCGTCCCGCGCGCAGAATCTCGTACTCCTCCTCCACCGCGATGACCTTCCACGCCGTCGCGGCCGTTTTACCATCACCGGACTTCAGAATTGAGGCCAACAACCCTTGGGCGATCGAGCGATGGAGCTGCTCGCTCCCGGCGTCGCCCAGCAGCTTATTGGCATAGGCGGCGGCCAAGTGCGCGTCGATATCCACGTAGCTCTTGTCCAGCACGGCCTCGGCAATCCGCAGGAGCTCTTGTGACGATTTGGCCTGACCCAACTTTTCATGCCCGTCTGATTCGAGGTCGCACTGAAATCCCCCACCGGGCGCTCCAAAGCCAGATCGCCGACTCGGTCCAGATCATCGTCCACGTCGAACGCGCCGGCGGCCGACGCCGAGTCGCCGAAATCGTCGAAGTGGCCGGATTCGACGCCGACTCTGACCGCCAACAGTTCAACCCGCTCTACCAATGCACCTGACCAGGAGGCATCACAATGGATTCCAATGCGCCTGTCACCTCGTGGGACTTCATGAAGGAGAACTACCGGCCGCAAGACCGAATTGCCATCGTGATCCGCAACCGTGCTGAGGACTACACTCTCCAGCGGCTGCTGTCGGCGCTGGACGCGCGGCTTCGCCCCGCATCCAGCGCTTCCTGCGCTACGAGAACGCCCACGGCGCCGACATCTACGTATCGATGAACACGCTGAAGCCGGATGCCAAGGGCCGGACCAAGGCCGATATCGCCGAAATCCGTCACCTCTACCTGGACCTTGACGAAGACGGCGACCAGCGGTTGGAGCGGGTTCTCAAGAGCGACAGACTGCCGCAGCCGAACTACGTTCTTGACACGTCGCCCAGCAAGCACCAGGTCATCTGGAAGGTCGAGGGTTTCACGCTGGAGCAGGCTGAGGCCATGTTGCGCACGATGGCGCGTGAATTTGGTGGCGATCCCGCCGCTACCGATGCCGCCCGCGTACTGCGCTTGCCTGGGCTCCACAACAAGAAGTTCAGGGAACCGGTCAGCGTCAACGGCAGCAGGCTCTCCGATGCTGTACATGGATCAATAGGGTTCGCCAATTTTGCTGATGTGCCAGGGCGGGAGCGCTTCTCCACTGGCACGGGCACTGTGTCCAGCGGCCTCCGCCGCGACGGCGGCCCGTTGAGTCAATCCGAGCGGGACTGGGCTTGGGTCCGCGACCAGCTTCGCGGCGGGGTGACGCCTGAGTTGGTCAAGAAAGCGCTCGCAGAACGGCGGCATGACAAGGCCGATCCGGCATATTATGCCGAGCGGGCCGTTGCTAGGGCGTTGCATCGATGATTCTTGGTGCGCGGCAACGGTGCCCAACAGCCAATAGCAGCCATGCGCCTCAGTGACCGCGACCATACTGAGCGCCTCGTCGAAGTTGGAGATCGACGCCTGTCGAGTTAAAGCGGAACTGGAGCATCGCCGTGCTCACTAGGTATTCTGCGCATGCTTGATCATCGGAAAGTCGTCTGCGTCTGATGCTGAGAAGAGCCGTCCTCGGTAAGAGCAGACAACCCGAAAGCCAACCTGCCTCGTCTTCCTGATCCTTGTTGTGCGTCCGCAACGCTACGCCGCTTCCTGGCGCTATGAAGACCAACGATGGCTCATGGTTCAGAATGATATGAGCGACTTCGTGAGCCATACTGCTGCTTTGCCGCGCTTGCGAATGTGCGGAATTCAGCACGATTAAATTGTGGCGACCGTCTGTCACCGTGATGGCGGACCATTCCTCGCGATGTATGGACACGAGACGTTCGACAGCGTCGGTCGGAATTTCCGAAAGGTCCCGAGGCCTTAAGATCGGAACTTTAAGACATGCGGCAATAGCGGCCGAATCCAAGGGCGCGTCCATTGCAACCTGGAGCTTGCGTCTGAATTTAGCGGCGGTCTCCTCAGACCAAGTTTTAAACCCACGACGGAACATCAGCTCGCCCATCCCGTACTCTGCGTGCCAGCTCTTTTTGGGCGGCAAGAATCAAAGTGGCCAGATCGCTGGCGGCCTCAGGAGAAAGCGCGGTGCCCGCTCGGAGATGAACCGCAGCGACTATTGGCTCGTCGAAACCGGGGCCGGCGCCACTTTTCTGGCTTGACGGCATCTCCAGAATTTCAGCCGGGTCGACTTCCAGCCAAGTGCAGACTTTTCGGAACGTGCTCAGGTCAGGAAGCTTACCCCCCTCAACCCGCGACAGCGTAGCCGGGCTAATGCCGATTTCAGCGGCGACGTCTCGCACGCCGCGAGCGCCCCTTTTCTCGCGAAGCCGTGCTCCTAGGTGCAAAAGCGTCATTGGCAGCCTCCCGTTTCACTTGTGAAACAATATCGTTTGACACGAGGATCGTAGTGGCGGTACAGTGGCGTTGAGCCCATCACCTGTAAGACTAGCACTCTAGGGTGAGAATGGACAGCCCAATCGCCTGCTGGTATCAGGTTTTTCTGAGCCGGCCGGATAGACGCGGGGGAGAGTTCAGAATGTCGAAACAGACCGAGAGCATGAACAACGCAGCGGGGGTCGTTTGCCACCGTCGTTTGCCGGATCCCCTCTTCGAGTCGGCGTGGACTTCGATCAAGCTGACGCACGGCGTCCGGGAACGACTCCTGGCCCAGTCCCTTTTGACGCTTACAGTACGGCAACAGCTCTCCTTCGAGGCGGCACCGTTGCACGGCCTCATCCTCCTTATGGGCGTGCCAGGGACCGGAAAAACCACGTTGAGCCGCGGCCTCGCCAACCAAGTCGCTCATCGGCTTCCGCATGCCAAGACAACGTACGTCGAGATCGATCCGCATGCATTAACCAGCTCGGCACTCGGCCACAGCCAACAGGCGGTAGCAAAACTGTTTGAGCACACCATCCCTGAGCTGGCGATGGGCGGCGTCGCCATTGTCCTGCTCGACGAGTTGGAGACGCTCGCCGTGTCCCGCCATAAACTCAGCTTGGAAGCCAACCCGATTGACGTGCATCGCGCAACCGATGCCGTACTGGCGGGCATGGACAGGCTGACCCGCGATCACAGAAATGTTCTATTGATCGGAACTACGAATTTTCCGAAGGCATTGGATCAGGCGGTAATTTCCCGGGCGGACCACATCGAGAATATTGGCCTTCCGAACGATGCGGCCCGGCGCGAGATCATCCTGGACACGATCAAGGCCATCGGGTCTGTCTGGAATGGCGTGCGCGCGATTGAGGCCAATATCACGCGCCTTGCAAAGGCCTGCGATGGGCTTGATGGCCGGCGCATTCGAAAAGAGATTTTCGTGGCCATGGCGTCGGACGTAGAGACGGCCAAGGACCCCGGAAAGCTGACCGCGGCGCAAATCGAGTCCGCGTTCCACCGCGCGTTGACAACACAGAAGGAGCTTGCAGAATGAGAGTCCGTCGCGACATAAGTTCAATCCCGCACCACTCCGCCAGTGAGACCTGGCAGAGCATCATCGATCTTGCAACGGGCCAAGGATCAAAAGATGTCCACCAACTCAATGCGGCTGCAGGCGTCATGGCGTCGATCATTGCCGATGAGCACCCGGCGGCCCGAGCCATCATCCTCGAAGGTGTCGGCGCGCAACTGCGAATCTATTGCCGGTATGGCATGGAAGCCGTTGAGGAAGGCAGCGCAGTGGATCCCCTCACCTGGAACCCTACGGCCGGGGACTGGACGATGCACGTGCCGTGCGATTCGGAGAATATGGCTTGGGTAAAAGGGTCGCTTTCGAAGACATCGCCGCGTATCAAAATATTCGATGTCGATGAAGCAGACCGCGCCGACGAAGAGCAAGCTGCGGCAAAGGCCAGTAGCGAAATCGTTGTCGATTGGAATTTTGGAGGGGAACTGTAATGGCGACCCAGGCGTATGCCTACGCACGAGCCTTTGCTCAGACTCACAGCATTGTGTTCCTGAGCGACAATCTCCGGAACACGCTGCGAGAAGTTATTCGCGAGTATGGGCTTGACCCGAACGCGTTAATGCAGGAGTGGCCTACCATTGAACGCGGGATCAGGGTTTGGCTGGGATCGGGCCATCTGAACAAGGTTGTCGTCGAGTTCTTCAGGCCAGGCGCATCGGAGGCCTCGGCACGATGGGATCTGCCGGTCCGCTATACGGGCTCGGGCGTAGATGACGATATGTGGCTCGACAAAGCGTACCTTCGGCAACTGATCGTCAAGGCGGCGCGCCCATCGCTTGATTGCAAATATCGCATCCTTCTCTGTACGGATCCAGGAGCTGCCAGCGTATCGGGCTTCACGGACTGCACATTTCTTTCGACAGGATCGCTTGCGGCGCGTCATTCCGGCACCGTCATTGCCACTGGTCATATGACCGCCGGCGCAACCTACTGGAGATAATTGCATGTTAACAACAACAGAGGCATTTGAGAAGTTCAGAAAACGGCTGGAGCTTAGTGAGACAGAACGTCAAGATGCATCTATGCGACAGACCAACGTGCGCGAGTGCATTCGGGGTGGCTTCGATATCGAGACTGATTTCCTGTCGGGCTCTTACGGGCGGCACACAAAAACGAAGCCGCTGAAAGATGTAGATGTATTTTTCGTCCTAGGGCAAAAGGAAAAATGGCGCCGCGATAAAACCCCCATCGAGATGCTCCGTGCCTTCGAGGCATGCCTCAAGAAACAATTCACAGAGTCGGATCAAATCGAAATCTGTCGGCGAGCGGTTACGGTCATATTCGAGAAAAGCTATTATCCGGAGAATCATGACGGGAAGGTCCTGAGTATCGATGCAGTCCCCGCGTTTAAATCCGGGAATCATGAATATGAGATTCCAGACAAAGTGACGGGGACGTGGATCAAGACGAATCCGGAAAAGCATCAAGCGCAGGCAACCGCTAAGAATAAGGAATTGAATGGCGCTTGGGTTCCTCTCGTCAAAATGATCAAAGGCTGGAACCGGGCCAATGGCAAGCCCATCAAGCCTTCATTCCTAATCGAAGTTATCGCTGAGGAGCTGATCGAGTCCCCATTCTCGACCTACCCGGACGAGATCCGCAATTGCTTTGCGGTCATGGAAGCTAACGTCAATCGTACCTGGCCAGATCCAGCAGGGCTCGGGCCGCCGGTGTCCGATCAAATGACTCCCGATCTCGTCGCGGCTGCCCAAAAGGCTCTTCAGGAAGCTCAGCGCAAAGCGGCGTTGGCGACGCGCGCACAAGAAACTGGCAGGCAAGGTGATGCGCTCAGCATCTGGCGCGAAATTCTTGGCGACTATTTCCCATTGTCGTAACGGAGGCAAAAATGAATGACTGGTCGCTGGCGAAATTATTGGCCGGGCTTCATGATGACATTGAGGGGCGGCTTTCAATCGCCCGCAACGCCATGGGGCATCCTGTAGCAAAAGGCGACGCGAGCGAAGAGGTGTGGCTGGATCTTCTGAAGACCTACCTTCCTCAGCGGTATCAAGCCGCTAAAGCTTTCGTTGTGGACAGCACCGGAGCCTTTAGCGAGCAGATCGATGTCCTCGTGTTCGACCGTCAATACTCACCTTTTATCTTCAGATACAATGGCCAAAGCATTGTCCCCGCTGAAAGCGTTTATGCCGCGTTCGAGGCCAAGCAGACCATCAACGCGAGCCTGGTGAAATATGCACAAGACAAAGTGGCGAGCGTGCGCAGACTGCATCGAACAAGCCTTCCAATTCCACACGCTGGTGGTGAGTATCCGGCCAAGGTTCCACGCGACATTCTGGGAGGCTTCTTGTCATTTGATAGTGATTGGAGCCCTCCGCTTGGCGTGTCGCTCATCGATGCACTTCGCGGCAGCACATTAGAGAGCCGCCTCGATTTAGGATGCGTTGCTGCACACGGCATATTTTGGCGTGGAGTCGACAATTTTTTTTCGGTCCAGCCCGAAGGTAAGCCGGCTACAGCGTTTCTCTTCGAATTGATTGCGCGGCTACAGAGTGTGGCCACCGTCCCCATGATCGACATCCGCGCATATGCTAAATGGCTGGAATAGCCGACCGAATGATTGTGAACGCTGGTCGGGTGCCCAGCCCTGAAAATGGAAACCCTCAACTACCGGTAAATCAGCTTTGACACCGCCCAAGTCGTCCCCGGGCTGGCCCTCCAGGCCAGGTTCTTCGAGACCGGCCCTTATCCCTATATCGACGGTGACCTGCCTCCTATTTCCGCACAGCGCAATGCCCGGTGTAGAAGATGTCCCGGGGTGGGGGGAGGATTCGAAGATTAATTTAATTGGCTGGACACTTTGGATGGTTCCCATCGCCAAGGTGGGTAAGCGCTGGGCTTTGTAAAAACCTTCCGTTAAGTTTACTTACCTGCAACTGCCTCCGGCACACTTTTGCCAGCCGGCTAACCATGGCTGGTGTTGGCCTGCGAGAGGTGCAAGAATTGATGGGTCACAAGACCATAGCCATGACGTGCCGCTACAGCCATCTCGCGCCGGATCACCAGTTGGCGGCAGTGGAGCGGCTGGGGAGCATCCCGGCGATGCCAACAGCCACCAGAACAGCCACCGAAGGTTTCGAGCCCTCCGGCTTGCAGTCTTCTGCTGCTGGTCAAGTCCTTGTGGTGCAGTGATTTAGCGTCTTTTCGGGGCCATAGCTCAATGGTTAGAGCAGCGGACTCATAATCCGTCGCGTGCAGGTTCGACTCCTGCTGGCCCCACTGCTTCCAAAGGCCGCAAGCGGAAAGCCGAAGACGACGTCTACTTGCCGGCCTTCGCCGTGATGCCCGGCCAGGCATCGGTGCGGAAGGGAGAGGCGGGCAGGCCGTCGCGGCTGAACAGGTTGCCGTCCGGGTTGTCGGCCCAGTCGTAGCGCACCGCCACCGGATGCCGCACCTCCGCCGCGGAGACCACCACCGCATCGCCCACGATGCGCGCCTGCGCCCAGACAAACTTGTGGTCGGCCCCGGCCACGGCAAAGCCGCGCAGCGGCGCATTCCCCTCCGCCACCAGGCCGGGCCCGACGTGCGCGAAGCGCACCCGGATGCCGGTCGGCAGGCGCCGCATGCCGACGTAGAGCGGGCCGATGGCGGTGCCGCCGCGACCATACGCGTGCGCCAGCGCCGCAAGCGCCAGGCGGTGGCCGACCTCCTGCTTGTTTTTGGGATGAATGTTGTTGGCTTCTCCCAAATCGACCGTAATGGCCATGCCGGTGTCGGGCAAACGAAGCGTCATCAGCTGCGCCTCGCGCAGCTCCGCCCATGGGCTCTCGCCCGGCTGCGGAACGGCGGCGCCGAAGTTCGGAAGCTGCACGAACAGGAACGGTACCGGACGTCCCCAGGCCTGCCGCCAGCCGGTGATCATGGCCGGGAACAGGGTGCGGTACTGGAAGGCGCGGTCGGCGTTCGATTCCCCCTGGTACCAGATGACGCCGCGCAGGGCGGCGGGGGCGAGCGGCGCGATCATGCCGTTATACAGGCCGGCCGGCGTCCAACTGCCGCCCGGCCAGGTCTGATTCCACGGCTCCTGCTTGTACCTCGGGTTGTCCGGGTTGGCGGCGAAGGCGGCCAGGTC
Organism: uncultured Acidobacteriota bacterium; assembly: GCA_937898755.1. Classification (GTDB taxonomy): domain Bacteria; phylum Acidobacteriota; class Terriglobia; order Terriglobales; family SCQP01; genus CALEJU01. The sequence goes on from CALEJU010000005.1 coordinate 32,869, forward strand.
CTGCTTCCACAGGGTCAGGACGGGATGCAGCGACGCGTGCGAGGTCAGCACCGGGTAGGGCGTCCAGGCCTCCGCGGGGGTGCCGCCCCAGTCGCTCTCGATCAACCCGACCGGCACGTGCAGCGCGCCGCGCAGCTCGCGCCCGAAGAAGTAGCCGACGGCGGAGAACTCCCGCACCGCATCGGGTGTGACCGCCGCCCAAGCGGCGTCGAAGTCGTGCTGCGGCTGGTCCGCCACGCGGTGCGGCACCCGCAGCAGGCGCATCTCGGGGTCGTTGGCGGCCGCCACCTCCTCCGCCCCGTGGTTCGCGAGGGGCAACGGGAGTTCCATGTTCGACTGCCCGGAACAGAGCCAGACCTCGCCGATCAGGAGGTCGGTGGCGGTCGTGGAGGCGCCCCCGCCGCTGACGGTCAGCGTCCAGGGGCCGCCGGCCGGCCGGGCGGGCAGCACGGCACGCCAACGCCCGTCGGCGCCCGTCCGTACCTGCGTGTGGGACGTGCCCAACTGCACGCGCAGCACGGCTCCGGCGGGCGCTTCGCCCCAGATGGGCAACGGCATCCCGCGCTGCAGCACGGCGTGATCGCGAAACATCGGCGCCAGACGGATCTGCGCCGGGGCCACCACCGCCAGCACGGCACACAGCAGGACGAGACGAAACGGAGTACGCATGACGGGTATCGTACTGGAAGACGGCAGGGGTTGGTGGGTAGGGGTCAAAACTGCGACGTGGACGTCGCCCCGTATCCGCACCCTGCGCCCTTCAGCCTTCCGGCTGCGGCCCGTACCCCCGCCGCCCCGCCTCTTCCCGACCGGTCGGCCATCGGCTGCGGCTTGCGCCTGCTCCGGCGGCGCGGTACAAACGCACCAGGGGTCTTTTCGCATGCTGCAGTCCGACACGGTGCCGCCGGTCGCGCCGCCTCCCGGCATGACCACCACCGAGGCGCCCTTCATCGAGCAGGCGCAGCGCGATCACCGCCTCTTCATCGAGCAGCCATACGCGCTCTACAGCGAGCAGAACCACGAGGCGTGGCGCCGCCTCTTCGCCCGCATGGTGCCGCGCTGGGAGCGCTACGCCAACCCCTGGTTCCTGAAGGGCATGCAGTCGCTCTGCCTTGACGCCGACCGGGTGCCGCGGCTGGAGGACGTCAACAAGTTCCTCTCCCCGCTCACCGGCTTTCAGGCCAAGCCGGTCAGCGGCTACATCCCGTCGTTCATCTTTTTCGACTGCCTGCGCAACCGCCAGTTCCCCACCACGGTGACCATCCGGCGCGCCGACAAACTCGACTACCTGCCCGAACCGGACATCTTCCACGACATCGCCGGCCACGTCCCGATGCATACCGACAAGGCCTTCGCCGAGACCCTGGTGCGCTTCGGCGAGTGCGCCCACACCGCAGCCGAGCTCGTCGGCGGCATCAAGGACGAGCACGAGCAGGTGCGCCGCCTGACCAGCATCATCCAGGCCATGGCCCGCTTCTTCTGGTTTACGGTGGAGTTCGGCCTGATGCGCTCCGGCCCCGCGCCCGGCCTGGCCGGACTGCGCGCCTACGGCAGCGGCCTGCTCAGCAGCTACGGGGAACTCGAACACAGCCTGGAGTCGCCCGCCGTGCAGCGCTTCCCGATTCAACTGGAGTGGGCCATCAACCAGTCCTTCGAGATCAACCACTACCAGCCGCTGCTGTTTATCGTCGATTCCTTCGACCACCTCTTCGGTTTGGTCGACGAACTGGAACGCTGGCTGCGCGACGGCAAGCTCGACAACGTCGCCCCCGGCGAACCGGCGGTCAACGAGGCCGACCTGGCCAGCTTCCTGCATGCGGCAAACGCTTAACGGTTTTCGGTTGTCGGTTGTCGGTTGTCGGCAACACAAACGCCGGCGAGCTGAGTGCCACCCGGGACAGGCAGCGTGCCTGTCCTACACGGCACACGGTGTGCCAAACCACAACGCTAATGGGCGGGGCTCTAAAATCCAACAACTAACAACCAACAACCGTTCCTGTCCGACTCTCCCCACCCCGACCCCCTACCGTTCTTTAAACAACGCCTTCGGCAGCATCATGTGGACGCCGACGTGGGTGTCGACCAGTTGCGTGATGTGCAGGTTGCCGGCCACGCTGCAGAGCATGTAGGCGTCGGTGCGGGAGAGGTGCTTGGTGGCGACCAGGAAGTCGATCATCTCTTCGGCGGCGTAGCGGGTAGCCCGCCCGAGATCGTCGTCGAAGCCCATGCTGATGTAGTCGGTCGGGGTCTCGGCCCGCGGCCAGCGCTGCTCGGTGTGTTTCAGCAGCTCAAGGCGGAAGGTCCCGCGCAGTGAGGTTTCAAGGGCCGTGATGTCAATCTCGCCGTCCCCTTGGGCGGCGTGACCGTCCCCGATCTCAAGCAACGCGCCCGGCGCAAAGACCGGGAGATACAGCGTGCTGCCCGCCACCAGCTCGCGGTTGTCCATGTTGCCGCCGTGCATCCACGGTGGAACGGAGCTGTAGCGTCCCGCCGAGGGCGGCGGCGCGTCGCCGATGCTGCCGAAGAAGGGCCGCAGCGGCACCTCGATGCCGGGGGCGAACTCCGCCACCCCCCGCTTCCAGTCCAACGGAATGATGCGCATGGTGCCGTATGGATAGTCATGGGTCAGGAAACCACGGCCCACGCCAAAGGCGTTGTAGGCATAGTCGATGCGCGGCTCGATCTTCTCGATGTGGACCACCAGCGTATCGCCGGGTTCCGCGCCCTCGACGAAAATGGGGCCGGTCAGGATGTGGCCTCCGGGCCCTTTATCGGTGACCTGATCGTAGACGGCGCGCAACTCCGGCTCGACCCGGGCCGGCGCGAGGCCCGCGCCCTCCAGCCCCTTGGGGCTGTTGGTAATCAGGGTCTCGACGACCACGGTTGCGCCGGCGGGGACGCGCAGCACCGGCTTGGCCTGCGACCAGTAATAGCCCCACGCCACCGTCGTCGGTCCCACCGCAAGGTGGACTGGTGACTGGGCGACGGCGAGCGATGCGGCAAGGACGAGGAGCGAAGCACGCAGCATAAGCAGCTCTCCTGAACCGTACCAGTGTAGACGCAGGTGCAGCCTCCAGACGCTCGCCGGCTTCCCGTTCCGGCCCCGAACCAGAGTGGAAAGTGGAAAGTGGAAAGTGATGAGGCACGCGGCGCTTTGTCCGCCCTACAATGCGCCATGGCCGCCTACGAGGACCTTGACCTGCACGGCACGCGGCCCGATCCCGGCCGGGTGGGGTTCCTGCTGCAGGAAGCGCTGCTGCGCGCCCGCCGTGGTCATCGCGGTCTGCGGGTCATCCACGGCCGGGGGGAGTTCGTGTTGGCGCGCCTGGCGCAGGCCTGGCTGCAGACCCAGCAGCTCGAGTTCGAGCAGGGCGTCTTCAATCCCGGCGAGACCCGGATCGCCGCGCCGACGGTGCAGCGCTGGAAGAAAGCGGCCGGCTGAGAAGCCCCGGTTCAGACTTTCAGCGTGTCCCCCGGGCGGGCGACCAGCGAATAAATCACCGGGTTGACGAAGAAGCCCAGCAGCAGGCGCGACACCAAGCCCGCGACGATGACCAGGGCGAAGGGACGCTGGGTATCGGAGCCGATGCCGGTGGAGAGCGCGGCCGGCAACAGACCCAGGCAGGCGACCAGGGCGGTCATCATGATGGGGCGTAGCCGCAGCAGCGCCGCGTCGTAGACCGCGGGTCCGATCTCCTGGCCTTGCAGCCGCAACTTGTTCACGTAGGAGTACAGGATCACCGCCATCTCCACCGAGACACCCATAAGGGCAAGGAGTCCGAGCACGGAGGAGACGCTGAACGGGGTTCCCGTCAGCTTTAAAGCCAGAAGTGCTCCCACCGGCTCGGTGAGCACCACCCCGAAAACAATGGCCACCGGGAACTTGAAGTTGTCATAGAGGGCAAACAGGATCAGGAACACGGTCAGAATGGCTAACGGTCCGATGACGATCAACTGCGCCTTGGCCGCCAGCAGCTCGCTGTACTCGCCGCCCCAGGTGAGGCGATAGCCGCTGGGCAGCACGACCTGCTGGGCGACCGCCCGTTGCGCGTCGCGTACGGCGGTGGCCAGATCGCGACCGTCGACGCTGTACTGCACCCCGGTATAGCGCTCGTTGTCCTCGCGGTAGATGAACGAGGCGCCGTTTTCCTGGCGGATGTTGGCCAGCTCGCGGATGGGCACCTGTTGGCCGGCCGGGGTGGCAACCAGCAGGTTGCCGATCTGGGTGGGGTCGGAGCGGTATTGCTCCGCCATGCGCACCACCAGGTCGAAGGTCTTCTCTCCCTGGATGACCTGGGTGGCCGCCTGGCCGCCCACCGCCGCCTGGATGACGGCCTCCACGTCGGCCACGTTGATGCCGTAGCGCGCCACAGCGTCGCGGTTGACGTCGATGACCAGGCTGGGCTGGCCCAGTTCGCGTACCACGGTCAGGTCGGTAAAGCCCGGTACGCGGCTGAGCACGTCCTTGACCTGCTGCGCCTTGTTCTGCAGCACGTGCAGGTCGGGGCCGAAGATTTTGACGGCAAGCGCGCTCTTCAACCCGGTCAGGGCCTCATCGACCGCATCCTCGGCCGGCTGGGTGTAGTTGAAGACGATGCCGGGGTAGACCGCGAGCTTGTGACGCAGATCGGCGATCATGGCCGCCTTGGTGTGCTGCGGGCTGGTGCGCCACACCGCGTCGTCGTAGGGCTTCAGCCCCACGTAGAACTCGCAATTAAAGAACCCGGTGGGGTCGGTGCCATCGTCGGGGCGACCCAGTTCCGAGCCCACCTCGGTGACCTGCGGGTAGCTCATCAGCAGGCTGCGTACCTGGGGGGCGATGCGGCTGGCCTCGTCGAAGGAGATGGTGTACGGCATGGTGGCGCGCACCCACAACGCCCCCTCGTCGAGGTGCGGCATGAACTCGCCGCCGATGAAGGGGACCATCAGCAGCGTCAACCCGAAGATGACCACGGTCAGCAACACGGTCAGCCGGGGGTGGTCGAGGCACGACTTCAAGAGGCGGCCGTAGAAGTCGCGCACCGCCTCGTAGCCGCGGTTGCGCTTCTCCTTGACGCCCTTGGTGAACCAGTAGGAGGCGAGCACCGGGATCAGGGTCAGGGTGAGGATCAGGGAACCCACCAGGGCGTACAGCATGGTGTCCGCCATGGGGTGGAAGAGCAGCCCGGCCGGCCCGGAGAGCGCGTAGATCGGCAGGTAACCGGCGATGATGACCGCCACGGAGTAGAAGATGGGGCGATCCACGTCGCGCGCGGCGTTCAGGATCAGCTCGTGCAGCTTGTAGGGCTGCCCTTCCTGGGCCGCCATCTCGCGGTAGATGTTTTCCATCATCACCACGGTGCCGTCGATGATGATGCCGAAGTCGATGGCCCCGATGGAGAGCAGGTTGGCGGCCACGCCCTGGGCGTGCAGGCAGATGGCGGAGAACAGCAGGGACAGCGGAATGGTCAGGGCGACGATCACCGCCGCCCGTGCGCTCACCAGGAAGAAGATGAGCACGATCAGCACCAGGATCATGCCGCGCAACAGGTTGCCTTCCACCGTGTGGATGGTCAACGCCACCAGGTCGCTGCGGTCGTAGTAGGGGACCACCTTCACGTCCGGGGGCAGTACCGAACGATTGAGGGTGGCGGTTTCCGCCTCGACGCGCTTCAGCACGTTCTGGGTCTGTTCCCCGCGGCGCATCAGGATGACGCCCTCGACCGCGTCGTCCTGTTTCTGGTAGCCGAACTCGCCCAACCGCGGGGCGTGCCCGATCACCACCTGGCCGATGTCCGCCACGCGCACCGGCGCGCCGTTGTTGCTGCCCACCACGACGTTCTCGATGTCGTGCGTGTCGCGGACCAGGCCCAGGCCGCGCACGTAAAAGAACTGGCCGCCTTTCGAGTAGAACCCACCGCCGGCGTTCGAGTTGTTGGCCGCCAGGGCGCTGATGACCTGCGGAACACTGAGGTGGTAGCCGTAGATGCGGGCCGGGTCGAGCAGCACCTGGTACTGCATCACCGTGCCGCCGAACCCGGAGTCGTCGGCAACGCCGGGGACCGCCTTGTAGCCGCGCTGCAGCACCCAGTCTTCGATCGTCTTGAGTTGCTGCGGAGAGCGGTCCGGGCTCTGGATCACATAGCGGTAGACGAGGCCGCTGGGGCTGGAGAGCGGCGAGAGGCTCGGCATCACGCCGGTCGGCAACGTCGCGCCGCTCAGGCGCCGGAAGGCCACCTCGCGCACGGCCGAGTTGTCGGTATTGTCGGCAAAGGTCAGGCGGACGTCGGAGAGCCCGTAGAGCGAGATCGAACGCATCACCACCAGGCCGGGCATGCCGTTCATCTGCAGCTCGATCGGCAACGTCACCAGCCGCTCCACCTCCTCCGCTGCGTGGCCCGGCCACTGGGTGATCACCTCCACCATGGGGGGTGCCAGGTCCGGGTAGGCGTCGACCGGCATGTGCTCGAGTGAGATCACTCCGCCGGCCACCAGGAAAACGGTGAACAGCACGATCAGGAACCGCTGCCGCAGGGCGAATTGGACGATGCGATTGATCATGCGCGACCAGTCTCGAGAATGGGCCTCGCCCCGTTCCTACTTCTGCAATGAGTTGGCGAACTGCAAGAACAGACTGCCGTCCCCCACGACGCGGTCGCCGACCTGCAGTCCGGCGAGCACCTGGGTCTGTCCGTCCTGACTGGAGCCGACCTGGAGATCGCGGCGCGCGAACTGCCGGTCGCCCACCATCAGGTAGACGAAGGGCATGTTCTCGCTGTCCCGCAAGACGGCGGAATCCGGAACCATCAAGACGCGTTTTAGCGCCCCGGCGCGCAGATCAACCGTAACGTACATGTTGTTCTTGAGCCGGTCGCCGGGATTGGGGACGATGACGCGCGCCTGCAGGGTGCGCGTCGTAGGGTCCAGCCCGGGGGCCACGTAGGAGACCCGCCCGGGAAGGCGGCCGCTGAAGGCGTCGCTCGCGATCGTCACCGTGTCGCCGACATGCACTCTCCCGATCTGCGTCTCGAAGATATTGACCAGCACCCAGACGGTGCCCAAGTCCGAGATGGTGAAACATTGCGTGCTGCCGGCTTGCAGCAACTGTCCGGGCGCCACCAGGCGCTCGACCACCTCGCCCGCAATCGGCGCCAACAGCGGGATGCTGGAGGCCGTGCCGGCCAGCGCCGTCCTGGGGTTCAGCCCCAGGATGCGCAACGACTGCTCCGCCGCCCGCAGATCGGCCGCCGCCTGCGTGCGGACCGAGGCTGCCTGTTCAAAATCGCGTTGCGCAATGGCATGGTGCTGGTACAGGTCCTGGCTGCGCTGGTAGCTCTTATCCGCCAGCTCGTAGGCGTCCTGCGCCTTGACGTAGCCGTTGCGCAGCGTGTTGTAGTCCGGGCTGCTGATATAGAGAAGCGGCTGGCCGATCCGCACCTGCTCACCGGGCATGGCGAGGATGCGGATGACCGGTCCGCCCACCGGGGCGATCACCGGCGTGGTGCGCAGGGCGTTGTAGGCCACCGTGCCCGGCAGGCGCAACACCTCGGCGATCTGCGAGGACGCAACCGTGGCGATCTGCAGATGGCTCATCTGTTCCTGCGGCACGGTGAACAGCGTCGGATGCGGGTGCGTGCTGCTGAACGAGGTCATCTGCTCGGCCTTGCCGCCGCCGTTGCAGCCGACCAGCGCGATGGCCGCCGCCGGCAGAATGAAGGAGAAGAAGCGCAGGCGCATGGAGATCATGGAAGTTGTCGGCTGCCGACCGACTGTTTGAGCTGCTCGCGGGCCAGCATGTAGGCGGCCAGGGCCTGGCGGTAGGCCAGCTCGATGTCGCGATAGCTGCGCTCGGCATCGAGAAAATCCAGCAGGCTGGCGGCGCCGTGCTGGTAGGCATAGGCGCTGATGTCGCGCGACTGCCGCGCCTGACTCAGGTAGCCACCGCGATAGAGAGCGACCACCTGTTCCCCGGTGCGGGCCGCCTCGTAGGCGCTGCGCACATCGGTGAGCACCTGCTCCTGCGCCGCTTGGCGCTGCTCCTCAGCCTGCGTGATGGCGACATGGGTGCGCGCGATCTCCCCCTGATTGCGATCAAAGAGCGGCAGTTCCATGTTGAAGGCCACGCCGGCGTTGCTCAGGCCGGAGACGTGGCTGTAGGTGAAGGTGGGCGTCAGGTTGCGCTTCCCGTTGGCTTGCGCCAGGCGATACTGACTGCCGGCCGCGACCACGCCCAACTGGGCCGCCTGCAGGTCGGGGCGGTTGCGCAGCGCCGCCGCCTCCAGATCGTCCAGATGCGAAGCGGTCGGCGTGAAATGCAGCGTGCCTGCCAGGGTGAAGTTCGTCGGCACCGCATCGAATCCCAGCAACTGCCGCAGCGAGGCGCGGGCCTGCACCAGCGCCAGGCGGGCGGCTGACACGCCGCTCTGAAACTGCAGGAGCTGCAGTCTGATCTTGAGGAAGTCGCCTTCGCTGATATCGCCGGCCCGGAAACGCTGCTGGTTGACATCGACGCTCTGCTGGAAATCCTGCAGGTCGGCCTGGGCCGCGGCCAGGTTCGCCTGGGCCAGCAGGGCCAGGACAAACTGCTGCGCGACGTTGGCGGTGAGCGAGCGCGCGTTGTCGTCCACCTGTGCCGCGGTGACGCTGGTCTGATCGCGCGCCGCCTCCACCCGCCGCTGGCGCTTGTGGCCACGTTCGATCGTGTTGCTCACCGCCAAGTCAAACTCGCTGACCGTATTCAAGGTGGTGGCGGTCAAGGAATGCGGGCTGAAGAGCGGAATAAAAAGCGCGTCCCAAGTGAGCACCGGGTTGGGGCGGATCGCCGCGGTAATCTCCTGCGCCCGGCTCTGCAGGATCTGCGAGCGCGCCGCCTGCAAGGTGGGATTGTGGGCCAGCGCCAGGCGTATCGCCTGGTCCAAGTCGATGACCGGTCCCGGGACGGTGCCCGGTTGAGCGGCGCTTGGCGCACTCGGGGCGGCCGGTGGGCCGGCCGGCGCCACCTGCGCACCCGCCCCTCCGGCCAGGCACCCGCTCAGGGCGAGTGCCGTCAGGACGAGCCCAGGTTCAAAGCAGAGCCGATGTCGCATGTTCAAAGGACTTAGGGGTGCGGCTGGCCTTCCGCCTCCGCACCCCCTCCGTACCCTTCTTGGGCGTCCGGGGCCAGCGCACACTTCCGGCGGGATGGCCTTGATTTCCGCCTGTTGGACGTGCCCTGACCCTTTTCGGTTACAACCAAACCTTTGGGCGCCGAATCCGGCGGCCCAATTTCAGGACGTAAAGACCATGAGCAGGGTCAGCACGATCATGACCCCACTGGTGCCCCAGGCGATGATGTTGCCCAGCCGCGAGTTGCAGTACTCCCCCATCACGTCCTTGCGGTTGATCAGGATCAGCATGAAGGTGAGGACGAACGGCAACAGGATGCCGTTCGCCACCTGCGACAGGATGATGATCTTGATGAGCGGCAGGCGTGGGATCAGCACGAAGCCGGCCCCGAAGGCGATCAGCGCCGTGTAGAGCCAATAGAACGCCGGCGCCTCGGAGAATTTCTTGTTGACCCCGGATTCAAAGCCCAACCCTTCACAGATGTTGTAGGCGGTCGCCAGGGGAAGAATGGCGGCGGAGAGCAGTGCGGCATTGACCAGCCCGATAGCGAAGAGCACGGCGGCATAGTGTCCCGCCAGGGGCCGGAGAGCGTTTGCTGCCTGGCCGGGGTCGGTGATATCCGTCACGCCCGCCTTGTGCAGGGTCGCGGCGCACGCCACCACGATGAAAAACGCCACGATATCCGTGATCAGGCAGCCGACGATGACGTCCAGACGGCAGAGGGAATATTCCTTCTTCCCGATCCCCTTCTCCGCCACCGAAGCCTGCAGATAAAACTGCATCCAGGGCGCGATGGTGGTGCCCACCAAGCCGATCACCAGCAGCAGATAGTCGCGTTTGGTGCTGAAGTTGGGGACCAGCGTGTCATGCATGGCCTGGTGCCAGTCGGGATGCGCCAAATACGCGGACGCGGCGTAGGTGAAGTAAATGAAGGAGAACGCGATCAGGATGCGCTCCACCGGGCGATAGGTCCCGCGCACGACCACCAGCCAGATGAGCAGCGCCCCCAGGGGCACGGCGATGAATTTGGTGACGCCAAAGACGCCCATTCCGGAGGCCAGGCCGGCGAATTCGGCGGCGATGTTGCCGAAATCTGCCGCGCCCAGCACCAGCATGGCAAAAAAGGTCCAGCGCAAACCGAATTCCTCCCGGATCAGGTCCGAGAGTCCCTTGCCCGTCACCGCCCCCATGCGCGCCGACATCTCCTGGATCACGATCAGGGCGACCGTGGTCGGCACCAGCGTCCAGAGCAGCAGGTAACCGAACTTCGCACCGGCCTGCGAGTAGGTGAGGATGCCGCCCGGGTCATTGTCCACGTTGGCAGTGATGAATCCGGGGCCGAAGACCGCCAGAAACAGCAGCAACCGTGAACGCAGCCCGAAGAAGCTGCGCTTCCGCCGCGGAACATATTTGGGGTGCGTTTTGGAGGCTGCGTGGGTCATGGCGTGGTCCTACGTAGCGGCGGTCTAGAAGTCCAGATGCAGGCGTGCGGCGGGCACCAGCAGTGGGCCACGGTCGCGGTTGTAACCCGGCCGGCCGATCACCTGTACATCGGCCGACAAGAAGAGACCGCGGTAGACATGGGCAGTGTAATAGCTCTCGAGGATGTTCTCGCGACCATAGTTCAAGCGCCCGTCCCCCAGCAGGAACCCCAGCCCGCCCGCAGCCAGATAGGCGCGGTGCAACTGCGAGATGCCGTTGCTGACGAAGGCCACGCCCATCCGGTCGCGACCGCGCGCCCAGCCCGTGCCGGCCACATCGCCACCGGCCTGCACGGTGTTGTCCACCTCGGTGTAAACAAAACTTTCATGGGCGCCTTCATTCCATCCCGTGCGCGCGAAGAGACGCACCGGGCCCAACCCCTGTTGTTCCCAGTTCAAGCCGTAGCCGTATTTGATGCTGCCGGGATGACGGTGAGCGGTAACGTCCGGCACCATCTCGCGCCCGGCCGCCACGGCTGCCAGCGCTTCGGCGTAGCTTCCCATGCGGCCGTGATTACGGTAGGCGAGGAAGCGCAACATGCCCTGCCGGTGGCGGGCGTAGCGCCAGCCCACTTCGAGATTCTCGGCGCGAGCTTTGGAGAGCTGAAGGTCAAAATCAATGCCGTTCGCCACCTTCGGCATCAACGCTTCGACAAACTTCACAGACCAGACCGGGTCATCATATTCCGCTTCCACCCCGTAGGTGTATCCGCGGGTATCAGCGGCGTAGTCAAAGGCACCGTTGTTATCCACCGTCCAATTGGCGAACTGCAGGTGGCTGTCACTGCCAGCGACGTTGAGATCGAGGAAGTCCACAACGCTGAACCGCCCGGCGTAGAACTCCAATCGCCGCGTGGGGCGGCTCCGGGCGAAGCCGAGAAAGCCGGCGTCCTGATCTTCCCGCGCATCGCCCAAGGCCACCGTTTGATGGATGAGCAGGCGCGCCACATAGGGCGCAGCCCCCAGCTCGGGGTTGCGCACCACGTCGAGGTTGGTGTAGCCGGCCAACCCAAGGGCCTGACCGATGCCCTTGCCGCCGGCAGACTCGACATCGAACAGCAACTCCGTATTCGGCGCCAAGCGAACACCGCTATACAGGGTCTCAACGCTGGAAACGTCGAACTCGCGGCGGTCCGGAAAACTGTTGGCGCCGGCGTACGGGGAATGAAACCGCCAGTGCCCCTGGCCAATGACGTTCCACTGTCCGGACAGCCAATAACGGTTGGAGTGCGGCAGGATATTGTCCTGCGCCGCCGCAAAGCATGGCAGGACCAACACTAGGGCCAGACAGCGAAGCACTCGCCATCCAGACACAAGAGCTGGAGTACGGAAACCCAGCATAGCTTCCTCACGATCAGGCGTCACCGGGTACGCCGCGAGGAAGCGGTACGGCCCTTCTAAACGCAGGACCGAAGCACTCGCCCGGGCGCACCCAACAATCCACCAGGTTCTTTGGGTGTCATAAACAAAGTGGCCCACTTGCGCGGGCGACTTTATGACAATACAGGCGTGGTTGCGAAACGGTCAAACAAATAAACACCGCCCGGCGGCGCTCGGATGCTCCCGGATCAGGAGCCGGTAATCAGGCGCCGGCGTTCCTATCTGTCGGACTATGACCGTCCGCTGTGGTCGCCCGGCGGCGCCGACGCATTACTCCGAGAACCCGAGTTGCCACAGCGTATAGCCCACGGTCTGACGCAGGGTGAGCCAGGCGCGCTGGAACCGGTCGGAAGCCGGCCCCGGTGGGCGCGGAGCGCCGTAGGCAGTGATGCCCCGCGCGGCAAACATCCTTTTGATTCGGAATATGTGGTATCCGTCGCTGACCACCAGCACTTCATGAGCCTGCAGTAAACGCAGCAATGCCGTCACCCGCTGCACCGAATCGTCGGTGGATGTGCCCGTCGGCTCGATGATGATGTCGGACGGCGGAACGCCATGCGCCAGCAGGTAGCGCTCGGAAACGCCGGCTTCGGTGAACCCGGCTTCACCGCCAGAACCACCGGTGGTGATGATGCGCGGCGCGAAATGGCGGCGATACAACGCCAGCGCCTGGTCGAGCCGGCCGCGCAGCACCTCCGATGGGCGACCGCGATACTCCGCCGCACCGAACACCACCACCGCCGGCGCGGGCCGCGCTTCGTTCAGGTTCGCCTGATGCTGAATCGCGTAGAACAGCCAGCCGAGATACGCCACGGCCGCGAGGGTCACCAGAAGCGGGATCAGCAGGACGGTTCTCATCGAGACGCTCGGGCGGCGGTCGCCGACCCGCTCAGGATACCTCGGCCAGAAATGGCTGCAGGGTGGCTGCCGAAATCGCACCTTCGCGCAAGAGACGAGGCGGACGCCGCGTGAGATCAACCAGGGAACTGGGCAAGGGCGAGGCTGCGGCTCCGCCGTCAACGATGAGCGGGAGCTGTGAGCCCAACTGCCGCTCAACTTCCGCCGCCGACAGGCACTCTGGCGCGCCGCTGCGATTGGCGCTGGTGGCGGTGAGAGGGTGGCCCGCCTCGAGAATCACCGCGATGGCGATTGGCGCCAGAGGTTGCCGGAGCGCAACGTTCCCGGTCTGGGCGGTCACGGTCAGCGGCAGGCGCGCACCCGCTTTCACGATCAGTGTCAGGGGCCCGGGCCAAAACGCCGCCGCCAACTTGTAAAACATTGGATCAAGACGGGCGGCCAGTTCCTCTGCTTGGTTGAGATCGGCAACCAACAGCGAGAGCGGCTTATCATACGCCCTGCCCTTGACGCGATAGACCTGCTCGACGGCCGCCAAATCCCACGGGTTGGCCGCGAGGCCGTAGACGGTGTCGGTGGGCAGCCCCACCACTCCATGCGCGGCGAGTACGGCGCAGACTTGCGCGACCCGCTCAGGCTGCGGATGAATGGGGTGAATGGGAAGCAGCTCGGCCATGGAAAAGTGCCTCGCGCCGCATGAGCATCGTTGCCGCGCCCCGGCGCCAAAAACAAAAGGGGACGGAATCCGTCCCCTTTCGTCCAAGATCCGGAAGAAGTTACTTCTTCTTCTTCTTCGCGGCCTTCTTGGCGGGCTTCTTCGTTGCTTTTGCCATTTCGCTATTCTCCATTCAATCTGCGCGGGTTGAGCCCGACACAGCTTAAGTGCATGTATAGAATCTGCGCCAAGGAGTGTCAAGAAAAAAATCGCTGCGGTGATGCGCGGTGATGCGCGCGTCACCCACCGTCACCGCATCGCGCATGCAACCCAAGGTTGCCACCTTGCGTCGTAGAAGTGCCCACACGTCACTCCACGCTCCGATCATGATGACCGCACGTCGCGTCTCGCGCTTCACCATGCTTCCCTCATCTCGCATCCCGTTTTTGATGCTGCCGCTGGCGGTGATCGCAATGACGCTCATGCCGGCGCGCGCCGCAGCGCAGCAAATCCAGGGCGCGCCCGCGCCTTCATCCACGCCGGCGCCGCAGAACGCCGCACCAACCGTCTCTCCCATTGCACCCATCGTGAGCAATGTGGACCTGGTGAATTTCGTGTTCAGCGTGCAGGACAAACGCGGCGGCTTCGTCCCCGACCTGAAAGCGACCGACTTCCGCGTCTTCGAAGACAACCGTCCGCAGACGATTCGTTTCTTTACCGCCGAGGAGCAGGTGCCCCTCACCCTCGGGCTCCTGCTCGACACCAGTCCCAGCCAGGGACGGGTGTTGCGCGAGGAGCAGTCACTGAGCGACGCCTTCTTTCAACACGTGCTGACCTCCAAGGATTTGGCCTTTGTGCTCGGCTTCGATGTCGACACGCGAATCCTGCAGGACCTCACCGCCTCCAAGTCGTTGTTGCGCGCTGCGGTGGACTCGGCTCATATCGGCGGCGGCGGCGTCTCGGGACTGATCAACCCCGGCCCGTTTCCCAGTCAGAGTTCCTCCGGTGCCACCCACCTCTGGGATGCCATCTACCTCGCCTGCCACGAGCGCTTGGCGCAGCAAGTGGGTCGCAAGGCGATCATCGTCATCACCGATGGTGTTGATGAGGGCAGCCACTACACAGACGCTGATGCCCTACGCGCGCTACTCGAGACCAACGTCATTCTGTACGTGATCGTCGCCTCGGATGCCAGCTTCTACGGTGGCTATGGCGGCTTCTCCATGGTGGGGGGTGGGGCGGCTCGCATCAGCAAGCTCGCCGACTCGAGCGGCGGCCACAGCTTCCGGGCCGATGAGCGCAACATGTCCCGCGCCTTTGACCAGATCGCCAGCGAATTGCGCAGCCAGTACACCATGGCCTACCGCTCTGACCGGCCGCAGCGTGACGGCACCTTCCGCAAGGTACGCATTGAACTGGCGGCGGGCGAACAAGCCGGACACAAGATTCGCGCCCGACGCGGTTACTACGCCCTGCCGGCATCGACGCCATGACGCGGTCGCGATTGAAAACCTAGTCGGCGCCGATGCGACGCTCCCAGACCGGGGCAAAGCTCATGCGGTGCAGCGGGCTGGCACCGAAGCGTTCCAATGCCGCCAGATGACGCGGCGCACCATAACCCTTGTTGGACGCCAGATCGTAGGCGGGAAACACGGCCGCCCAGCGCCGCATCAGCGCATCGCGATAAACTTTCGCCACGATCGAGGCCGCGGCGATGGAGTGGGAGAGCGCATCTCCATGAATCAGGGCGCGCTGGGGTCCTTGCCATTCGAGGCGGACCGCGTCTACCAGCAGGTAATCGGCTTCCGGCCGGAGCTGTTCCACGGCGCGATGCATGGCCAGCCGGGACGCTTGGTAGATATTGCGGAAATCAATCTCGCCGGCATCAACGCCGGCAACCGCCCACGCCAGGGCACGCTGGCGTATCAGGATGTCGAGGCGTTCTCGCTCCGGTGCGGTGAGCTGTTTGGAGTCATTGAGGCCGCGGATCGGGCGCGCGGGGTCCAGAATGACGGCCGCGGCCACGACGGGTCCAAACAATGCGCCCCGGCCCACCTCGTCCACGCCCGCTACGCGGCATGCGCCCTGCTTTTCGGCCACACGCTCATAGCGACGCGAGCATCGCAGCGGCGCACCGACTTTCGGGGAGGGCGAACTTTCCTCTGCGGCAGCGGCTGCAGGGGTGGACGGCAATGCGCAAACCGCTTCCTCCGTGGATGCCGGTAAGCCGGATGCACCATCCGAGCGGCGTTTTAGGAACGCAGGCTGCATGCGCA
Organism: uncultured Acidobacteriota bacterium; assembly: GCA_937898755.1. Lineage (GTDB taxonomy): Bacteria > Acidobacteriota > Terriglobia > Terriglobales > SCQP01 > CALEJU01. The sequence goes on from CALEJU010000005.1 coordinate 48,600, forward strand.
ACACGGAGCAGGCGTCAGCTTAAGCTGCCTGCCCCGACCCGCGGGCGTTCAGTTCATACCGACGCTTTTTCGGTGGCAGACTTCTTCTTCTTCGAGGTTGCGGTGCTCTCCACTTCGCGAATGCGAGCCGCCTTGCCGCGCAGGCCGCGCAGGTAATACAGCTTGGCGCGACGCACCCGTCCGCTACGCACCAGTTCGACGCGGTCAATCACACGCGAGTTGACGGGGAAAATCCGTTCCACGCCCTGGCCGAAGGAGATCTTGCGCACCGTGAACGAGCCCCGATGGCCGCGGTCACTGCGCGCGATGCACACCCCCTCAAAAGCCTGCACGCGCTCCTTGTCGCCCTCCTTGATGCGTACATGCACCCGCACCGTATCCCCGGGATTGAAGACGGGCAACTTGGTCCCAGCTTGGCTGGCCATGAACTTTTCCATCGCTCGCACTGCACTCATGACTCTTCTCCTGAAACCGCCCACTCGACAACCGCTGTTGCGGGGTTGGGGCGCCGTCCGGGCAGGTCGCCCGCGCTCCGGACGCATACGCTTCAACGGTTGAACGTTGCTGGGGATGTGACGCGGCCTGAACCGCTGGTCTGAATTGTAACAAAGGACGCCCGGAAAACCCAAGGCCGACCGCGACGTCACGGCAATGACTCATCCTCGGACGGCGGCCCCGCCTCGCGCTCGATTTCGCGCAGCAGCGACTGCCATGCGGCCGGCATTCCCTCCGGCAACAGGTCGGGGCGATGACGGCGCGTCTTGCGGAGCGCCTCCTTGAGCCGCCAGCGGCGAATCACGGCGTGATGACCCCCGCGTAGCGCCTCGGGCACTTCCCAACCTTGGAACTCGACCGGTCGTGTGTAGTGCGGGCAATCCAGGATTCCGGGCAATGGCGGCTCATCCGGCTCAGATGACGCCGCGCCGCCGCCAAAGGATTCGTTTCGGCATGACTCTTCATGGCCGAGCACTCCGGGTATCAGACGCGCGACGGCATCAAGCACGATGGCCGCGGCCAACTCACCTCCACTCAACACATAGCTGCCGATGGAGAGTTCCTCATCGGCCATGTGCTCCGCCACGCGTTCATCCACTCCTTCATAGCGTCCACAGATCAGCACGATCTGCTGGTAAGCGGCCAAGCGCCAGGCGTCGGCCTGCCGGAAAAGAGGTCCCTGCGCGGAGAGCAGGATCACGCGCGCCGGCGCGGGCTGAATCAGGTGGCGTTGGACGCGCGCGGCCGCCCCCGTTACGTGCTGCAGACATTCCCAGATCGGCTCCGCTTTCATCACCATACCTTCGCCCCCGCCAAACGGGCGGTCGTCGGTGGTGCGATGCAGGTCGTGGGTAAAATCGCGCAGTTGGTGGAGATTGACCTTCAGCAGACCCGATTGGCGGGCGCGCGCCACCACGCCGTATTCCAGCGGACCGTGGAAAAAATCAGGAAAGATGGTGAGCAGGTCGAATTGCATGGCGTCTCGCTCACTCCGCCTTTGGGGCGGCGGGTCGGTTGACATCCAGGAGACCGTCGGGCAGCTCCATCGTGATCCGCTTCGCGCCCACGTCCACCCCCCGCACAAATCCAGCGGCAAACGGAATCAGGATCTCGTTGCCGTCCGGTGCGAGAACGTGGAACAGCAACGTCGCACCAGGAATCTCTTCCAGCACCTGGACCCGACCCACGAGCTCGCCCGCCGCCCACACCTCGCAGCCCTCCAGATCGGAGACAAAGTATTCCTCCGGCGCCAGCAGCCGGCGTTCCGCTATGGGAAGCTGCACCTCCGCCCCCACCCATGGCTCGGCGGCATTCAGGTCTTCGATGCCCTCCAGTTGCAGAATCACCAATCCCTTGTGCGGCCAGTGACGGAGGAGGCGGAAGCCGCGGCGCGCACCTTGTGCACCCAGCAGAAAGACTCGTTCCAGTCCTGCAAATCGGTCGGGAATATCGGTCAGAAGCCGCGCGCCCAATTCCCCGTGTCGCCCCTGCGTCTTCACCACCCGTGCAAGAGCTACGTAGGCCTGTTCCGGGCTGGGGGTGACGTCGGCCATGCGGCGCATCATTGTCCGGGGTGGAAGGCGCGGACGCGAGACACGCAGGGCGCGCCGCGGCCAGCCAACGACGGTCGTTACTCGTCTATCTCGAGGCGGTAGCGCGTGGCGGAGTGACGGGCCGCCGCCGCCAGCAGGGTGCGGAGCGACCGTACCGTGCGCCCGTGGGTACCAATCAGCCGCCCCAGATCGGCGGCCGCGGCGTGCACCTCGAGTACGGTCATCGGGCCCTCGGACTTCTCGGTGACCGTCACCGCTTCCGGCTGAGCCACCAAACCGCGAACCACGCCTTCGATGAGCTGCTTCATGGTTCCCTCCGAGTCTTACCGTTCTTCATGCGTCGGAGACTCGGAGCGAGCGCCTTCGGCGTGTTCCATTCCCCCGACTGCCGATCCAGTCGCCTAGGCCGCGGGTGCCGTCTTCGCGGCTTCGGCTTGGCGTTGCTCGAAGCGGCGAATCAGTTCGCTGACCGTCTTCGACGGCTGTGCGCCCTTGCTCACCCAGTGCCGCAAGCGCTCCAGATCGAGCTCGATCGGGGCGGGGTTGGGTACCGGGTTGTAGGTTCCCAGCAGCTCCAGCGAACGCCCGTCGCGGGCCCCGCTTTTTTCCATCACCACAACGCGATAAAACGGCTTCTTCTTGGTTCCAAAACGCGACAAACGGATTGCCAACATGTTCGATTCCTTTCGCGATCCTGTTCCCTTGCGACCCTAGCCCGGCGGCCGCATCCCCATCAATTTCTTGCGCAAGAACGACGAGCCGGAGACTGATTTGAACATCTTGCGCATCTCCACGTACTGCTTCAAAACCTGGTTGACTTCCTGCACCGAGGTGCCGCTGCCACGGGCGATCCGCTTGCGGCGGCTGCCGTTGATGATCTGATGATGCTGCCGTTCCTGCTCGGTCATGGACCCGATGATGGCCTCCACGCGGCCGAGCTGTTTCTCGTCAACCTGGGTCGAGGCCTTTTGCAACTGCTGGAAAGGCCCCACGCGCGGCAGCATCTTCACCAGGCTTTCGAGCGATCCGAGCTTGCGCACCTGCTGGAGTTGGTTGCGGAAGTCGGCCAGTGTGAACCCATCACTGCGCAGCTTCCGTTCCAGCTCCTCCTGCTGCTTGCGATCGATCGCCTGCTCGGCCCGCTCAATCAGCGAGAGGATGTCGCCCATGCCAAGGATGCGACTGACAATGCGATCAGGGTGGAACAGCTCCAACCCGTCGGTGCGCTCGCTGGTACCAATCAACTTGATGGGCTGTCCGGTGACGCTGCGGATGGAGAGCGCCGCGCCGCCCCGGCTGTCGCCGTCCATCTTGGTCAGGACCACTCCTGTGAGCTGCAAGTGCCGGTGAAACTCAGCCGCGGAACGCACCGCGTCCTGGCCGGTCATGGCGTCGGCCACGAAGAGGATCTCGGTCGGATTCAGCAACTGCTTGAGTTGCGTCATCTCGCCCATCAACGCGTCATCAATGTGCAGACGGCCGGCGGTGTCGACGATCAGCACATCGCAGCCCCGGTTGAACGCATCGCGGCGAGCCGCCCGGGCGATCTCCAGCACCGCCGGAGTGCCGGCCTGCCCGCCCGCCTTGGCCAGAGCCTCATCGCCGCTGTGCAGCGGAGCCTTCAGCTCCCCGGCCAGCACCGCCAGTTGCTCGCGCGCCGCCGGCCGGTACAAGTCGACCGAAACCAGCATCGGACGATGACCGTTCTTGCGCAAGAAATACGCCAGCTTGGCGCTGGTGGTGGTCTTTCCAGAGCCCTGCAGCCCGGCCATCAGCAGCGTCGCCGGCGGCTGCGACGTCTTCACGTTCAGTCGCGCTGGCTCGCCTCCCAGCAGGTGCAGCAGTTCATCACGCAGCAGCTTGATGACCTGCTCGGCAGGCGACAGCGTGCTGAGCACTTCCTGCCCGAGCGCCTTCTGCCGGATGCCGGCAAGCAGATCGTCCGCCACCTGAACGTTCACGTCGGCCTCGAGCAGCGCCGTGCGGATCTCCTGCAGCGTGGCCTCGACGTTCACCTCCGTCAAACGGCCTTCGCCGCGCAGAGTTTTGAACACGCGCTGTAGACGATCCGAAAGGTTCTCAAACATACGACTGCACTAACGAACCCGTCCCGCCGGACCGCATCCGGAGGTAACACGCAGAAAATAAAGGTGTTTCGAAACGCAGAGGGTTGCCCCGCACGCCGCGTCACCGTTGCCAGACCAGCGGCGTCTGCCGGGGATCGCTGGAAACCCTCCTATTCTACCGGTCGCCCCGCAACACGGTCAAGGCGCCGCCGCGTCCTCTCCCGCCCACGACGTTCACCCTGCCGTCGCCGGTCCGTCATGGAGTCATGACCCTGGTCCATGCACCCGACCGTCACGCCACTTTACGATCACTGCCGGAAAACGTCAGCCGGTGGCAGACTGAGACCATGATCACGGTCAACTTGAACGAGAAGTTGGCGCTGTTCTCGGACCATTGGAACCCGCGCATTGTGGGCGAACTCAATGGCCAGCATCTCAAGCTGGTGAAGTTCCTCGGCGCTTTCACCTGGCATCAGCACGCCTCCGAGGACGAGCTGTTCCTCGTACTCCACGGACGCTTTCGGATGGAGTTCCGCGATCACTCTGTCTGGGTTGACGAAGGGGAGTTCCTCATCGTGCCCCGCGGGGTCGAACACCGCCCCGTCGCCGACACCGAGGTTCAGGTGCTGCTGTTTGAGCCGGCCACGACGCTGAATACCGGCGATGCCGGCGGCCCGCTGACGCGGGTCGCACTCGAACGCCTCTGAATGGTCCCCGCGCTGAAGCTCAACGGCGGGGACGATCACCGGCGGTCCGGCTGAAAGACCGCATCCCACTCCAGCTCAAACTCATTCTTCACGCGGATCGTCCCCAGGCCGACGCGCGCCGGCGTGATACCGAAATCGGAAAAGCGCAAACGCATCTTGCCGCGCACCCGTAGCGTTGGACCCGCCTGGATCCAGGCGAGCGGGACACGCAGCGGCCGCGATACCCCGTGCAGGAGCAGCGCACCCTCGAACTTCCCGGTCCCGTCCGGCCCCGCCGTGGCCGTTCCCCGCAACTCGATGGTGGAATAGCGGCGGACGTCCAGTTGTTCTCGAGACTGCAGATGCTGCGTGATGGCGTTCCGCTTGACGTTCGACGCCGCCGGATCACTGTCCACGACCTGTGCCGCGGGCAGGATCAGTTGCACACGCCACGGTATGGGGTTTTGGGGTGGAGCAGGTCGCGCCTCCACCGTGCCACTGGCGCCTTCGGCCACGATCAGGTGTTCATCTCCGAGCGCTGCCAGCAGTCCGGTCTTGGCCAGGCGAGCGGTGAAGCGGGATTGCGATGCCAGCAGGTGGTAACTGGCCGGCGTTTGCGCCACCGCGTAGGCCGAAGCCAGGATTAAGACGGCAAGTGTCCGCATCAGACTTCTCCGCGTGTGCCCACATTGTCCCATTGCGAGATTCTCATGCGAGGCGCCCAGGCGGTCATGCCGGCGCGCTCCAACTCGGACTTGATCGCCGCGCGCAGGGCGCGGAGGATGTCTGCCTGCGCGCCGGGTACCGTCCGAACTTGGATGAGGTAATCAACCTCATCCCCATGAATGCGCTCGATCCCGGCCACGGTGGGTTCGGCCTGGAGCCGCGCCGCGATCCCCGGGTCGTCGCGGAGCCGGGAGGCGGCCAGTTGCAAGACGCCCATCACGGCCTCGCTCGCCTCCGGGTAGTCCACCGCCACATTCAGGCTGGCCAGCGCCCAATCCCGGGTCTGATTGCTCACCACCTTCAGTTCACTATTGGGAATGAAATGGACCGTGCCGTCCAGGTCCCGCAACACCGTACGGCGCAAGGTGAGCCGCTCCACCTTTCCCTGCACGCCCGCGGCCCGCACCGTGTCGCCCACCTGGAACTGATCATCGAGCAGCACAAAGAAGCCGGTCAGCACGTCCTTGATCAGGCTCTGGGCGCCAAACCCGACCGCCACGCCCACCACGCCCGCCCCGGCAATCAGCGGCCCTACGGCAATGTCGAGCTGCTGCAAGATCTGCAACCCGGCCAGCGTAAAGATAATGGCCGTGATCGCCCCATTGCTGACGGAGACCAGGGTGCGAAGCTGCTGCTCGCGCACCATGTCGCGGTGCCCTTCGGCAATGGCCAGCAGGCGGCGTCCCAAGGCCCGGAGCATCCAAACCAACAGAACTGCCACCACCACAATGGTGAGCACACGGATGCCGTGCACGTGCAGCCAGTCCATGACCTCGGCCGAGTTGCCGAAAATGCGCTCCCAGACGTTCATGCGATGGCGCTGATTATACCTGCCGCCGTCGCACTGCCCGCCCCGCGATCCCACGCCCGTCCACGGCACGGACCGAACAGCCCTCGGGAATGACGGCGCCGAATCCGACACCGACAAGGTCCCGTTTCGGGGTTAGGCGGGCAAAGGCTCCGGCGGACGACGCGCCGCCGGAGAAAACTTGTAAAGTAAAAAATTGGAGGCGCTTGTTTATGCCGTCGCCCTTGCCACGACCACGCCCCGTCAATCGAAAGCGCCATCGCGGCTGGATGGCGTTACCACTGCTGGTCGCGTTGGCCGCAGCCTCTCCGGTTCGCGGGCAGCAGGTACAGACTGACAACGCCGCCGACGCGCCCTGCGCCGGTTGTCCCGGGCCCCAGGTCGATCCACAATTGGCGCGCCGACAGAAGCACGATCTGGCCAAACTGCACAACCAGCAACTGAAGAAGGACGCCGAGACCCTGCTCAGCCTGGCGCAGGAACTCAAGGCCGCCACCGACAAGTCCAATCAAGATGTGCTCTCGCTGCACATCGTCGAAAAGGCGGGGCAGATCGAGAAGCTGGCCAAACGGATCAAGGAATCCATGCGCGATGGGCGTTAACCCGCGGGAGCCCGGGGACCGAGCCCTCGCGTGGCCGAGGCGCCGGCGTTACACGTCGTGCTCCGCCTTTTCGCCCTTCTCGCCGCGCTCCACGATATCGCCGGTGGAGAACAGGACCGCCTTCAATGCGGCCCGCCATTTCGGTTGCTGCCGCAGCAGGAATTCCAAGTCCATCCCGAAGTGTTTAAACTCCTCCTCCTGCGCATTGCGCATGATGGCCTTGGCCTGCGCATCCTTCTCGACCGCCATGCGCTGCTCGTACCAGTTGATCGCCTGCGCCTCTTCAATGAGCGACTGGATCATGCGCGCGAAGGTTCGCGTCTCCTTCGGCAACTCGTCAGGAGGCTCGTGGTACTGATCGAAGCCCATTATCTTGACCTGCTCTTTCGTGCCGCGCTACGGAGGCGACGCTGCGACGGGGCGCCATCGCCCAGCGCGGCAGGTCGCGGCTTTTTGGAGGAGACGGTATGCGGCTGTTTTCCGAGTTCGCGCCAGTTCGCTTCCTGCACATCAACTCCGAGGCGCTGGGCCGCTTTCTTGACCTTGACGAATGCCCGGTCGCGTTCGGCATCGCTGACGCCCTCAACCTGGTTAAACCGCGCCAGAGCATTCCTCACGTGGGCGGCGTTCGTCAGGGGTTCCTTGCGCTGTTTCGGGAACGCAAAGGCCGCCTCGGGCAGTTTCTCCCGGTCCTTGACAGCCAGCGTCCTTTGCCCGGTGGAGGGTTTCCGCTTCGTGCGCGTCGCCATTGATCCTCTCCTGCGATGGATCCCCGACGGGGCGCCCGGTCGAGCCTCCCGACGGTGCATGTAACTCAGCCCCATGGGATGCGCGCGTTGCCGGCAGCGTTGTCGGGCAAGTAGCGATGGGAGGCGGGTTTTTGGGGGATACGGGGTGGAGGATCGGATGAATCAGGTGTCTCCTTACCCCCCACTCACTTGCTTCACACACACTTTTGAATCATCGGCACATGCGAGGTGCCGGACTCACCGGACGCGTTGCTCGTCCCCGCTCTTTTCTACCTTCCAGGTTTTCCCGTCATCAGAGCCTTGCAGCTCAAAGTGAATCTTGTCCGTTCCAGAGAACACGTTGACGTTCCTGCCGTAAACTTTTTTCCCGTTCTGCGTACCTTCCCACGAATAGACCCACCGGTTACCGACGATTGTCAGCTTGCCCCAGTCACCCGGTGTTCTTGCGTTGGGTCTGAGCGCCTGCGTGCGATATTCCTCGCCCCCCGTGGGCAGTTTCGCAACGGGCAGGAAGACCGACAGCCCTCCAACCTTCCCGTTAATCGTTTGCTCGCAGACGAAGAAAAGCCCGGTCTTCGCGCAGTGATTTTCGATACGGGTGCTTTTCTGTCCACCAGCCGCCGGTGCGACGTCCCACTGGCCGTCGTACAGCCGCAAGGGCGCATAGGCATCGTCTGCGGCGTTCGCTCCCCGGCCCCTCGCTGCACTGATTCCCGTCAATGTCGTCGTCGCGGCAACGAGGATCAACAATTGTTGGATTCTGTTCATGGTCTCCAGGGAAGCAAAGCTGCCGCAGGTCTTCCTTCTTTCCTTACAGAAACAGCGGCGCCATCACCAGCGTGATGGTGGCCAGCAGCTTGATCAGCACGTGCAGCGACGGGCCGGCGGTGTCTTTGAAGGGATCGCCCACCGTATCGCCGACCACGGCCGCCTTGTGGGCCTCGGACTTCTTGCCGCCGTAGTTGCCCATCTCGATGAACTTCTTGGCGTTGTCCCAGGCCCCGCCGCCGTTGTTCATCAAGGTGGCGACCAGGATGCCGGTGATCGTGCCGACCATCAGGAAGGCCGCCACCGCCTCGGCGCCGATCAGGTTAACGCCGCCCGTGGCCACCAGTTCCGATCCCCCAACGTTGAATCCGGTCAGATATCGGAAACTCACGCCCACCGCGATCGGCATGCCGACCGCCAGCAGGCCTGGCACCACCATCTCGCGCAAGGAGGCGCGGGTGACGATATCCACGCAGGCGCGATAGTCGGGCTTGCTGGTACCCAGCATGATGCCGGGATTTTCTTTAAATTGCCGTCGCACGTCGCTGATGACGTACTGCGCGGCCTTGCCCACCGCCTTGATGGCGAAAGAACTGAACAGGAACACCAGCATGGCGCCCAACATGCCGCCCACAAACACCGGCACGCTGGCGAGATTGATGTTATTGAATTCGAAATTCAGGCCGGCGTGTGCCCGGTTGACCAGTGCCGCCACCTCGTCCAGATAGGCCGAGAAAAGCAGGAAGGCGGCCAGCGCGGCGCTGCCGATGGCGTAGCCCTTGGTGAGCGCCTTGGTGGTGTTGCCGACCGCGTCGAGGCGGTCGGTCTTGGCGCGGATCTCATCCGGCTGGCCGGACATTTCGATGATGCCGCCGGCGTTGTCGGTGATCGGTCCGAAGGTGTCCATCGCCAGAATGTAGGCGGCCGTGGAGAGCATGCCCATGGTGGCCACGGCGGTACCGTAGATGCCGGCACCATAAGGCTTGATGACGATACCGGTCCCCATCACGGCTTCCTGCATGCCGCGCAGGCCCAGCCAGTAGGAGAGCAGAATCGCCACGCCGATCACCAACACCGGCAGCGCGGGCGTCTCGAAACCGATGGCCAATCCAGCGATGATGTTGGTTGCCGATCCGGTCCGCGAAGCCTCGGCGATCATCTTCACCGGCCGGTAGCGATACTCGGTGTAGTACTGCGTGATGTAGACGAAGGCGAAGGCGGCCAGAATTCCCACCACGCCCGCCATGAAAAACCAGAGGTTGGCCCTCAGGAGTTCATGCACCGCCACCCAGAAGCCGACGATGGCCAGCGCGGTGGTGAGGTAGTAGCCACGGTTCAGCGCGTCCATCGGGTCCCGATCCTCGCGGGTGCGGACGATGAGGATACCGCAGGTCGAGGCGATCAGGCCGAAGGCGCGGGCAACCAGCGGAAAGAGGATGCCGCGCAGCCCGAAGACCGGATAGAGGGTGATGCCCAGAATCATGGCGCCGACGTTCTCGGCCGCCGTCGACTCGAACAGATCGGCGCCACGGCCGGCACAGTCGCCGACGTTGTCGCCCACCAGGTCGGCGATCACCGCCGCGTTGCGCGGGTCGTCCTCGGGAATCCCCGCCTCCACCTTGCCGACCAGATCGGCGCCCACGTCCGCCGCCTTGGTGTAAATGCCGCCCCCCAACTGGGCAAACAGCGCCACGAAGCTCGCCCCAAACCCGAAGCCGACCACTTGGTAGGGCACCTGCTGCGGGAACTCCAGACCGTGGAAGAGGTAAAACAGGCCGCCGACTCCGAGCAGCGACAGCGACACCACCACAAGTCCGGTCACCGCCCCGCCCCGCAAGGCGATCTGCATGGCGCGGTTCAGGCTGGTCCGCGCCGCGCTGGCGGTGCGGATATTGGTGCGGATCGAGACGTACATCCCGGTAAATCCGGCCAAGCCCGAGCAGAACGCCCCCAACAGGAACGAGATGACCGTTTTTACCGCCAACGGGGCATTCGCATCCGAGGCGCGGTACCCGAAGAAAATGAGCGCCGCCAACACGATGCTCATCAGGGCGATGGTGCGGTATTGCCGGCTGAGAAACGCCTCAGCCCCTTCGCGGATGGCATCCGAGATGGCGCGCATGCCTTCCGTGCCGGTGTCGGCGCGCAAGACCCACCACGCGAATCCGGCGGCGACCATTAACGCCAGGGCACTGATGACGAGCGCCACGCCAAGCCAGCCCCGACCCTCGCTCAATGACAGGGAATCCTGCCAAAAGGCGGCGGTCACGTGCAGCGGTTCGAGAGTCGGCATCGTCAAGCCAAGGGGGAACGTCATGCGATTTTTTCTCCAGAAAGCTGTGCGAAGCCTTCGCTGCAAAGCCTTGCAGGTCAGCTTCAGCCGTGTCGCGCACGGCAGACACAGAAACGCCCGGAATCATCCGGGCAAGGGGGAGTTTATAGCACACCGTTCCCGCCGTGCCAAAACCAATCGGTCAGGACCCCTCGGCAGGGGTTCCGTGGGCATGGGAGTGTGCGAGGGCCGGCCGGGGGATGGATTGGGGGCGCCCACGCGGGCGCGCCGCGTCGCACGACCCTTACTGCTGTAGCACCACCTGCTGGCCTTCCTGCAGCCCGGCCAACACCTCGGCCCGGGCGCCATTCGAGATGCCCAGACGGACCGGGACGCTCCGCATGCCAGTGGGTTGGCTGTGATCCGGCACTTGAACACTGGCCTTGCGGTCCTTGTCATAGATGACCGCCCCTTCCGGAACCGTCAGCACCGCCTTATGCTCCTCCAGCACGATTTCCGCGTTGGCCGTCATGTTGGCCTTCAACAGATCTTCGGGGTTTTGGATCGAGACCCGAACCTCGAAGGTGGTGACGTTGTCTTTTTCCACGCCCAAGGGCGCGATCTTAGTCACCCGGCCTTGGAACTTCTTGCCGGGGAACGACTCCACCGTAATGCGGGCTGGTTGCCCAAGCACCACCTTGCCGATATCGCTCTCATCCACCTTCCCTTTGACGTAGACCTCGCGGATGTCACCCTCCGTCATGATGAGGGTCGCGGTGGAACCGAGCACGAGAATGGAGCTGACCGCGTCGCCGACTTCCACGTCGCGGGAGAGGATCTCGCCGTCAATAGGGGCAAGGATGGTGGCGTACCGCAATTCCTCCCGGGCGTTGTCGAGGGAGGCGCGCGTCTCCGCCACTTGCGCTTTCGCTTGCAGAATCTGGGCCTGCGAGACGGCCAGCGCGGCGTGCGCGACGGCCTGCTTGTTGTGCGCCAGATCGTAGTTCTTCTCCGCCTCGTCGAGAACTTGTTGCGCAATCAGGCCATCCTTGAACATTTGGCGCGACCGCACGAACTGGCGTTCGAGAAAGGGAACATCCACGCCTTCGGCGTCGACTTCATTGCGGGCCAGGGTCGCCTGCGCGGCACGCACGTTGGCCTCGGCGCTGGCGAGCTGCGCCTGGATCTCACGCACCTTGGCTTCCAGCTGGTCACGGTCCAGCTCCGCCAGCACCTGGCCGGCATGCACATGGTCGCCAGCGTCCACATAGAGCTTGCGCAGCAGGCCGCTGGCCTTGCTCTTGATTTGGACCACCTCCGTGACCGGCTGCACCCGCCCAGTGGCCACCACCGAGCGCGCTAGATCCTCGCGCGTCACTTTGCTCAAACGGGTGGGGTCAATCGGCGGCCCGCCACGTCGCGCATGGGCGACCGCCCAACCTCCCCCTAGAACCATTGCGCCCCCGATGGCCAGCCAGATCCAAACCCGTCGCTGTTTGGCGGTCAATCGTCGTCCTCCCCGGTGCCGGGACTCGCAACTTGCGTGCCCGGCATGGGATACGGACGAGCGGGCTAGAATGTTCCATTGCAGGCACGGGACAGGGACGGTCCCGCCGGCACGCGCTCCCCCATGCCGCCCCCTTCCATCTTTCCCTTGCTGGGCTTCCTCTTGCTGCTGGCGGCCAATGGCTTCTTTGTGGCAGCCGAGTTTGCCCTGCTGACACTGCGCCACACCCAGGTCCAGCGCCTCGTCGAACGCGGCTTGGCGGGCGCCCGCGCCGTTCAGCGACTGCAGGCGCAGATGGGCACACTCTTGAGCGCCGTGCAACTGGGTGTCACGCTGTGCGCCTTGGGCTTGGGCTGGGCGGTCCAGCCGGTCGTGCTCCACATGTTGCTGCCGTTGCTCGCACACGGCACGTGGACCGCCCTACAACTGCGCTGGTTGCATGGGCTGTTGGCCGGGCTGGCGTTCGTCCTGGTGACCCTGCTCGACATCGTCCTTGCGGAACTGGTACCCAAAGGGCTGGCCCTGCGCCACAACGAGCGTCTGGCCCTGGCGATTGCCCTCCCCATGGAAGCCTTCATCCGGCTCACCTCACCCCTGCATGGCCTCATCAGTGGCGCCGCGCGCGCCGTGCTGCGTCCGTTTGGGGCCGATGGCTCGCTTTCCTGGGAACGCGCCCATTCCCCCGATGAGCTGAAAATGCTGGCCGGCGCCAGCGTGCACCTCGGCCATATCGGCCAGCCGCAAGCCGACATGATTGAGCACGTGCTCGAATTGCATGAGCTTGCCGTGCGTGAAATCATGACACCGCGTCACGATGTTCTCGCCCTGCCCATCAACACCCCGTTGAGCGCCGCCCTCGCCTTTCTGGCCTCCCATCCCCGCTCCCGCATCCCCGTCTACGAAGGCAGCCTCGATCACCTGGTGGGCGTGCTCTACGCCAAGGATCTGGTGCGCTGGGCGGGCGCCTCCCGACAGCGCGCCCCGGAACCGCAACACCTGCGCGGGTTGCTGCGCCGCCTGCCCATTCTTCCGGAAAGCAAGCCGGTGGATCAGCTGCTGCGCGAGTTCCAAACCGGTCATGCCCACATGGCCGCGGTCGTGGATGAATTCGGAACGTTCGCCGGCGTGGTCACCGTGGAAGACGTGCTGGAACAGATCGTCGGCGAGGTCCGTGATGAATACGATCTGGAGATTGAACCCGGTCGCCCCTCCACCGCCGGACCGGGCGCGATGCCCGCCGGAGAGGCGGTCGTTCTCGACGGTCTGACCAGCCTGCGCGATCTGGAGGAGTTGCACGGCGTGGAGTTGCCGCGCGACGAATCCTACGAGACGCTGGCCGGGTTCCTGCTCTTCCGGTTGGGTGACCTTCCACACGGTGGCGAGATGGTCGCTGTCCCACCATTCCGCCTGACCATTCTCACCATGGCCGGCCACCGCGTCGGGCAGGTGCGGGTCGAGCGCGTCGCACCGCCCCCTGATGGTCACGGCTAGAGAACGGGGCCCGACGCGCCACCCGTCTGAATCAGAGTGCATCTCACCAGGAAGATGAGTTTCTTCGTTACAGTGAAATCCATGGCGCGCTTCCGAACCGCGGCTCAGCCGGCATGGCGTCTGGCGACAATGGCCGGCATGCTGGTGTGTTGCCTTCATGCCGCGGCAACGTTGCGCGTTGCGCCACATGTTGCGTCACATGACGAGCCGCGCACCGGCTTCGATCACTTTTACAACCTCGAGTACGACGCGGCGTTGGCCGACTTCGAGTCGCAAGTTCAAGCCCAGCCGACGGCGGCGGCTTGGAATCACGTGGCGCAGACTTATCTCTACCGCGAAATGTACCGTGTCGGCGCGCTAGCCAGCCAACTCTATGGACATGGCGATCCATTTCTCGATGAACCGTTGCGACCGGTGAGCCCGGCGGCCGCGCAGCAGTTCCTGGCGGCCAACCAACGCGCCTTGGATCTGGCCACCGCGGCCCTCACCGCCCACCCGGAGAGTGCCGCTGCTCACTACGACGCCGCTGTCGCCCTCGCCATGCGAGGGACCTATGAGTTTGTCCTGAAGAAAACCTACTTTGCGGCCTTGAGCAGCGCTCTGAAGGCGCGCAAAGAAGCGGAACGCGCCCTCGAGCTCGATCCGCGCCTGATTGATCCACGCCTCATTCTCGGCGTGCACAACTACATCGCCGGCAGCCTGCCGTTCACCGTGCGGATGATGGCCGCCGTGACCGGTCTGGCGGGCAACAAACAACGCGGCCTGGCGCAGATCCGCGAAGTGGCCAGTGCCGGACACGGCGCCCGCACCGACGCCCGCATCATGCTCTCGGTTATCTATCGCCGCGAAGGTTGGAATCGAGACGTGCTGCCCATCCTGGACGAGTTGGCGCGGCAGTACCCTCGCAACTTCCTCTTCCAAGTGGAGGAAGCCGAGGCGGCCGAAGCCGCCGGCTTGCATACCCAGGCGTTGCAGGGCTACCAAACCGTTCTGGCGCGCGCTGCCGCGCATGCGCCAGGCAGTGTCTCCATACCCTTGGACAAGGTCTGGTACGACATCGGCAATATCCATCGCCTGTTTTCGCGTTTCGACGACGCGCTGGCGGCCTACGCGGAAGTGGCGCGTGCGCCTCACGCACAACCCCGTTATGTGGCGGCCGCCGCCCTCGCAGCGGGCCAAGTCAATGACCAGCTTGGCAGACGTAACCTGGCCGTCGCGCAGTATCAGCGCGCCGCCGCCGCCGCCCCCCACTCCCTTGCCGCGAAAGCCGCCCGGCGCTATCTCGACCATCCCTTCCGCCCCAGAAGGTAAGATCGCGACGTCGCAATGCGCCGCCCGCTTCCCAATTCCCACTCTCCAACTTTTCACTCGTCCCGGCCTTCGGCCGCTCCAGTGTCCGTTGCATACTGAACCCAATGGCCGAAGTTCCCTACGACGCCCTGTTGCTGCTCTCCTTCGGTGGACCCGAAAGCCCGGATGAAGTACTGCCCTTTCTGGAGAACGTGCTGCGCGGCCGCAACGTTCCCCGGGAACGCATGCTGGAAGTCGCCGAGCATTACTCGCACTGCGGCGGCCGGAGCCCCATCAACGACCAGAACCGCGCGCTGATCGCCGCCCTGCAACAAGAACTGGCGGCGCGGGGCCCGCAACTCCCGATTTACTGGGGCAACCGCAATTGGCACCCCCTGCTTCCAGACACCATGCGCCGCATGCAGGCCGACGGGGTGCAGCACGCACTGGTGTTCGTCACCTCCGCGTACAGCTCCTATTCCGGGTGCCGACAGTATCGCGAGGACGTCGCCCGGGCTCGCGAGGTGGTCGGACCGGCGGCGCCCGTCTGCGACAAACTGCGCGTCTTCTTCAATCACCCGGGCTTTATCGAAGCCATGAGCGACTGGGTGCGCGTGGCCTTGCAGGAACTCGCTCCCGCCGTGCGCTCCAAGGCGCGACTGGTGTTTACCGCACACAGCATCCCGGAGTCCATGGCGGCGAGCTGCGATTACGTTGTCCAGGTGCGCGAATCCAGTCGTCTGGTGGCGGCCCGTCTGGAGCGTCCCGAGTTCGACGTCGTTTACCAGAGCCGCAGCGGCCCGCCGACCCAGCCTTGGCTCGGCCCGGATGTGAATGACCACCTCCGCGACCTCGCCCGGCGCGGCGAAAAGGCAGTCGTCCTGGTTCCCATCGGTTTCGTCTCCGACCATATGGAGGTGGTGTTCGACCTCGACACGGAAGCGCGAGAGTCGGCGGCAGCATGCGGGCTGCCGCTCGTTCGTGCCGCCACGGTCGGAACCCATCCGGCGTTTGTCGGAATGATTCGCGATCTCATCGGCGAACGGATCGCGGTCGCGCAGGGCACCCGCCCGGAACGTCCGGCCTTGGGCGTGCTGGGAGCCCGCGCCGACACCTGCGCCGTCGACTGCTGCCCGGCGCCCATGACGAGGGGTGGAAGGCCTTAAGCTCGCGGTCTCCTTCAAATTGAGGCGGCGCGCATTCGTGGCTGTTGCCGTCCTCGACGCCTCACCTGAAACCTTGACGCAATGCGTTTGGGAGAGGGCGCGCCACGATGGCTCCGATCACTCGTGACCAGTCGCGACCTTGACTTGGCAGCCTCCGGCACCTTTGGAGCCGGGCGTGCTGTCGGCCTTGAGATTCCTCAAACTCGGCTCAGCGAGTTCGTCCGCATGGCGGCCGGCGGCGAGGCGATGCTGGTGCCTCGGGCAAGCAGCCCGCCGGATGGGATCGCACGTTACCCGCTGTAACTGTGCGTTTGCCGCGTGCCGCACGTGTGCGCCGCGCGGCTTTTCTCTGCCCCGGCTCCCGCTCTTCCAGCATCGCATCCGCAGCGCGGATGCTACACTGAAAGTCAACCCCACTGCGTCAGGATTTCCCGCCCTTTGAAACTAGATATTCGCAACATTGCCATCATTGCCCATGTGGACCACGGCAAGACCACCCTGGTCGACGCCATGCTCCGCCAGAGCGGCACGTTCCGCGCCAACCAGGCCCTCACCGACCGGGTGATGGACTCCAACGATCTGGAACGCGAGCGCGGCATCACCATTCTGGCCAAGAACACCGCGGTGTTCTACCACGAGACCAAGATCAACATCGTCGACACGCCCGGCCACAGCGACTTCGGTGGCGAGGTGGAGCGCGCCCTGCGCCTGGTGGACGGCGTGTTGCTTCTCGTGGACGCCAGCGAAGGTCCCTTGCCGCAGACGCGCTATGTCCTGCAGAAGGCGCTCGTCGCCAAGCTGCGCCCCATCCTGGTGCTCAACAAGATTGACCGCAGCGATGCCCGGCCGGCCGAGGTGCTCAACGAGGTCTACGACCTCTTCATCGACCTCGACGCCACCGAGGACCAGCTCGATTTCCCGGTGATCTATTGCAACGCCAAACAGGGCACCGCCACGCGCGACCTGCAGAAGCCGGGAGAGAACCTGCAGCCGCTGTTCGACGCGATCGTCTCCGGCCTTCCCGCCCCCGGGGGCGACGAGGCGGCGCCCTTGCAGCTCCAAATCGCCAACCTCGACTACAGCGACTACTTCGGACGCATCGGCATCGGGCGCGTCTTCAACGGCGTGATTCAACGCGGCGCCGATGTCGCCATTGCCAAGCTCGACGGCACGCTGGTGCCGACACGTATCACCAAGCTGTTCACGTTCCGCGGCTTGAACCGCGATGAAGCGGAGTCGGTCGGTTGCGGCGATCTTGTCGCCCTGGCCGGCGTCGAGGGCATTCAGATCGGGGAAACCATCACCGAGGTGGATCGGCCTTCGCCCCTGCCCCGAATCACCATTGACGAGCCCACCATCGCCATGGTCTTCACGGTGAACACATCGCCCTTTGCCGGGCGCGAAGGGCAGTTCGTCACCTCCCGCCATTTGCGCGAACGCATGACGAAAGAGCTGCTCACCAACGTCTCCATCAAGGTCGAGGATCAGGCCACCACCGACGCCTTCCGCGTCCTCGGGCGCGGCGAGCTGCAGCTCGCCATCCTCATCGAGACCATGCGGCGCGAGGGCTTCGAACTCATGGTCGGCAAGCCGGAGATCGTCATTCGCGAGCGCGACGGCAAGAAACAGGAGCCCCTTGAGATTCTCGTGGTGGACTGCCCGGAGGAATTCATCGGCGTGGTCATCGAGAAGCTGGGACGCCGCAAGGGCCAGATGGGCAAAATGGTCAACCACGGCTCCGGACGGGTCCGCATGGAGTTCCGCATCCCAGCGCGCGGTTTGATCGGCCTGCGCAGCCAGCTCATGACCGACACGCGCGGCACGGCCTTGTTGAACTCACTCTTCGAGGGCTGGATTGAGTACCAGGGCGAGATGTCGAACCGTCCCAACGGCGTGTTGGTCTCCGACCGCTCAGGCGCCGCCACCACGTATGCCTTGAACAACCTGCAGGAGCGCGGCGAGCTGTTCATCGGCCCCGGCACCGAGGTCTACGAAGGCATGATCGCCGGCGAGAACGCCCGTGACGCTGATATGGACGTCAACGTCACCAAGGAGAAGAAGCTCACCAACATGCGCGCTTCCACCTCCGACGAGGCGATCCGGCTGATTCCCTTCCGCCCCTTGAACCTGGAGCAGGCACTCGACTTCATTGCCGAAGACGAGTACGTCGAGGTCACCCCCAAGTCCATCCGCCTGCGCAAAAAGACGCTGGCCTTCAACAAGCGCAAGCGTAATTAAGAGAGGCGGATCGAGGGTGGAGCGGCGAACGATCCCGCCGCCAACTCCTCAAGCCTCGCTCTCCACGTCCGTCTCGACGTGTTCCGGCAGCTTCATCTGGAAGCTGTTCAGCACTTCGTCACGCGTTGCATCAGTTGCCATGTCTTTTTGCAGGCGCTTCAAGGCCAGGGAAACCACGTGGTAGTGATGCAGTTCGCGCAGGCCGGGACGGCTTACCAGCGTGCGCCAGATGTCGTGCATCAGCGCAATGTCCTTGTCGCGGAGCCGTGGCGCGTGCGGTCCCAGATAGAAGACCTCCTCCACGCCTTCCGCTCCCATCACTTCCAGACGCATCCGCGGCCGCGGTTCAGGTAGCTCTTCCCAGGCCTCTCCCGTGTGTTCCCCTTGCTCGCGCACCGGCATGACCCGGCTGGGACCAGCCACGATGGTATCGGAGCGCAAGCGCGCCGCCGTCTGCACCAGCGCACCAAACGCGCTGGTGCCGGGCACGATCAAGAGGCTGACCGGTTTGCCCGCCTTTTCGGCAATCGCTACCACTTGCGTCAGCAACGTCTGCTCGTATGCCGTCAGAGCGGAGCCGGCGCCGTCCGATTCGCCCGGCAGAAGCATGCGGATCGTCACCACCACAACATCCTGTTTCAGGGTGTCGGTGCGCATCAGCACCCGCCGCAAATGGCTGAGCGCATGGTAGTCGCGCACCGCCACCAGCACGTTGCCCGGACGTACGTTGAGGCTTTCCGATGCCAGGTCGTCGCGTTCCGCCACCTGAAACTGATCAAGGTTGGCGCCTGCAGCCTTGTGCTTCTTGGCGCTGAGGCGCTCCGAGACGGCGAACACGATATAGAGTCCCGCCGTAAATGCTATTCCGGCCTTCGTGGCTGTCGGTTTGGTGAAGAGGTTGACCAGCGCAATGGCAAAGAGCGCCAGGGTGATCAGGGCAAGGCCCAAGGGAAATTCCTGCTTGCCGCCGAGGCGCAGGTTGCCGGGCACCTTGAATTCGCGGCCTTCCGGTTCGGTGTAGCGCAACACGAAGACCGCCAGCCCCTTCAGCGCGAAACTCCACACGACGCCGAAGGCGTACAAGGCGGCCAGAAGGTAGACGTTGCCGTGGCTGATCACGATGGTCAGCAATTGCAGGCCAACCACCATGTTGATCAGTCGGTAGCTGGTGCCGTAGCGGTGATGTGGGCGCCGGAACCAGTCGCTCAGCACGCCGTCTTCGCTGACGCGGTTTAACACGCCGTTGGAGCCCACGATGGCGGTATTGGCCGCCCCCGAGAGAATCAGCACCCCGACCAGCACGACAAACCCCTGCATGATAAGGCGCAGCGTGTAGGGACCGACCATGTTCATGCTCAGCCCGCTGATCAGGTTGGCGTAGTACTGCGGCCGCACCGCATCCGGGATGATCATGACCGCAAACAGCGAGACCAGGCCGGTGAACAGCAGGCTGTACACAAAAATCACCATGCCGGCTTTTTCGAGGTTCTTGAGCTTGGGGCTCTCGATCTCGCGGTTGACCTGCGCCAGGGTTTCTTCCCCGCTCATGGCCAGCACGGAATGGCCGAAACCCACCAGAACCGCCAACAGGGTCGAACTGCGCACCCAGCTTTCCTTGAGCCAGCCGAGTGCTTCGGGCGTCCAGGGGATGTTGCGCGGCACGGGCGCCGGCGGCCAGTGCGCCCCGTGCTTCAGGATGGTGATCACGCACCAGACCAGGATCATGACCACCATGACGGTGGTGATCTGCATGATGCGCATGGCCTTCTGGCTGGACTCATGCATGCCCTGAATGTTCTTCCACCAGAAATAAATGGTGACCAGGATGCCGAATGCGGCGGCAAAGGCGTTCAAGTTGAACGCCAGGGGGTGTCCCAGCAGGCGCGCCGAGAGATCCTGCACAAATCCGCCCAGGTACTGTCCGGCCGCGACGACGCTGATCGGCCCGGTGAGGACGTAGTCGAACATCAGGGCGGAGACCGAGATCTTGGCCATCGTTCCGCCCATCGCCTCCTTCACCACGCGGTACACGCCGCCGCGCACGAACATGCTGCTCGACTCGATGTACACGGCGCGCACCGCGTAGCTGAACAGCATGACGCCGATGATGAACCACGGCGCGCTGCGACCGATGACCTGTTCGGTATCCCCTCCGACGTAGTAGGCCGAGGAGGCCAGATCGGCCAGAACGATCGCCGCCGCCCGCCAGAAGGAGATGAAGGACAACATCACCGTCGAAGCGACGATGACCTGGGTGGAAGTTTTTTGGGGTAATTGCACGAGATTGCCGAAGGCCGGCCCTGTGAGACGAGCTGCCCTTCGGTTCCTTTCTGGCGTCAGGGACGGGCCCTGCGCGTTCGCCTGCGAGGTTAGCTGCCGGGCTCGGGCGGAAAGGCCGCCCGGACCGATGGCGCCCTGGCCACCGGTCTTCGCCCCTGAGACGGGGGTCCCCCGCTCCCAAATCGCGGATCAAGGCGAACTGGGATTCGGCGTGCCTAGATTATCGCCGATCCGGTGCCGGCGTGCCACAACCGTCGCCGTGGCGCCGGCTCAGGCGCCGCCCATGGGCAACGGCTCCGGACCGGCCAGTTTCCGCGCCAAACGGGCGTAAAGCGTGGGGAGCACGAACAAGCTCAACACCAGATCCACACTCAGCCCGCCAACGATCACGATGGCAAAAGGCCGCTGCGAATCGCTGCCGATGCCATGCGAGAAAGCCGCCGGCACCAGGCCCAGGGTGGCCACCAGTGCGGTCATCAGGATGGGGCGCAACCTTAAGGTTGCGCCTTCGATGGCCGCGTCCGCGGCCGTCGCCCCTGCCTTCCGCATGTGCTCCATGTACGAGACCATGATCACGCCCGTCTGGACCGACACGCCGAACAACGCCAGAAAGCCGACGCCGCTCGACACGCTGAAATGGGTGCCGCTGACCAGCAACGCCAACGTGCCGCCGATCGGCGCGAGCAGGATGGTGGTCATCACCAGCATCGCCCAGCGTCCGCTCTTGAAGGCGCTGTACAGGATCACGAAGATGAAGAAGATCGTGAGTGGCACGATGGTGGCCAGCCGGGCTTGCGAACGCTGCTGACTCTCATACTCGCCCGTCCAATCGAGATGGTAGCCGGGCGGCAGCTTGAGTCGCCGCGCCACGGCGGCCTGCGCTTCGCGAACGGTACTGCCCAGATCGCGATCGCGCACGCTGAACTTGACCGCGATATAGCGCTGGTTGCCTTCGCGATAGATCAGCGATCCGCCTTCCTGCTCGCTGATCCTGGCAACTTCCTTGATCGCGACCCGCTGCGCGGTGGGCGTCACCATCTGGACATCGCCGATGGCGGCGATGCTCGCCCGCTCGGCCGGCGGATAACGCACCACCAGGTCGTAGCGCTGATCGCCGATCAACACCTGCGAGACGGCATGGCCGCCGATGGCGGTCTGCAGGGCGTCCTGAAGATCACTCACGCCCAGTCCGAAGCGCGCCGCAGCCGCCCGGTCAATGCGGATGTTCAGGTTCGGTTGGCCCAACTCGCGGAACACTCCCAAGTCGGCCACGCCGCGCACGCCCGCCATGGCGGACGCCACCTGCGTGGCCAACCCGTCCAGGACGTGCAGGTCGTCGCCGATGATCTTGACCGCCAGCGCGCCTTTCACGCCGCTGGTGGCCTCCTCGACATTGTCGGAAATGGGTTGCGAAAAGTTCCAGATGACAGTGGGATAGGCGGCGGTGACGGCACGATTGAGGGCCTCGATCAGCTCCTCCTTATTGTGAAACCGCGGCCGCCACTGACGGCGAGGCAACAACTCGAGGTAATACTCGGTGTTGTAAAACCCAGTGACATCCGTACCGTCGTCGGGACGGCCGTCCTGACTGACCACCTGCGGCACCTCGGGGAAGGAGGCGAAGATCAAACGCGCGCGCTGCGCCACCGCGCCGCCCAACTTCGGTCCGGTCGAAGCGGGCAGCGTACCGCGCGCCCAGATGGCGCCTTCATCCAAGTGGGGGAGGAACTCCGAACCGATCACGCCGCTCAACATCAAATAGCCGGTGATCAGCAATAGCCCGACCACTGGTCCCCACACCCAGCCGGGATGATCAAAGCAGAAGCGCAGAGCGCGCCGATAGCGGGGCAGCAGCCAGACCAGCAGCGGGTTCTGCCACTCGTGCTCCTCGCGGCTGAGAAACTCGCAGAGCGCGGGGGCGATCAGCAGGCTGAAGGTCAAGGCGCCCGCCAGGGCAAAGGTCACCGTCCATGCCATCGGCGCAAAGAGCTTCCCTTCCACCCGCTGCAGCGTAAAGATCGGGAAATAGGCGGCGATGATGATCGCGATGGAATAGAAGATCGGTGACTCGACCTCGCGCGCGGCAACCGTGATGGCTTCCACCACCGAGAGGCGGCGCTCACTGCGCTCACCCAGGTGGCGGTGGATGTTCTCCACCATCACCACCGCGCCGTCCACCACCATCCCGAAGTCCAGCGCCCCCAGCGAGAGCAGATTCGCGGGAATATGCCGTTGTCCCAGCAGGATCGCGGCAAAGAGCAGGGAGAACGGGATGGTCAGCGCCACGATCAGGGCGGCCCGCAGATTGCCAAGAAAAAACAGGAGGATGAGGCTGACCAGGATCATCCCCTCCACCAGGTTGTGCAGCACCGTGT
Source organism: uncultured Acidobacteriota bacterium (assembly GCA_937898755.1). GTDB lineage: Bacteria > Acidobacteriota > Terriglobia > Terriglobales > SCQP01 > CALEJU01. The sequence continues at coordinate 71,672 of CALEJU010000005.1, forward strand.
GCGTGGTCAAGTGGAGCAGGTCGGTGCGATCCAGAAAGGGGACGATGGTCACGCCGGGCGGCAGACCGCCGTGATTCAGCTCCTTCACCTTCTCGTGCAGGAGCGGCAATACGTCTTCCGCCTGCTCGCCCTTGCGCAGCAGCACCACGCCCTCGACCACGTCGTTGTCATCCACCAGGTGAGTGCCATTGACGCGAACCGTGCGTCCAATACGCCCCAGCCGCACCTTCGGTCCGATCACCACCTGTGCCACGTCCGCCACCCGCACGGGAACGCCGTTCTGCTGGGTGATCACGATGTTGCCGATATCGGCCGTGTCGGTCACCAGGCCGATGCCGCGGATGTTGACCTGCTGGTCGCCGCGTTCAATGAAGCCGCCGCCCAAGTTGGTGTTGTTGTTGGTCAGCGCCTGCTCGACCTGGGCCAGGGTCAAGTTGTAGGAAACAAGTTGGGCCGGGTCCACCAGCACCTGGTACTCCTTGGTCGTCCCTCCGAAAATGGAGTCGTCCTCGACTCCCGGCACTGTTTTCAGGGCGCGCGCCACCGTCCAGTCCTGCAGGCTCTTCAGCTCCATCGGCCCGTAGGCCGGGTTGGTGCTGTGCATGACGTACCAGTAAATCTGCCCCACCGGACTGTAGTTGGGACCAAGTTGCGGGTTCACGTTGGGTGGAACGCTGGCCGCGGCCAGACGTTCCAGCGCTTGCTGACGGACCTGCAGGGTCTGTGCGCTGTCGTCGAAAATCAGCGTCACCACGGACAGGCCGTAGAGTGAGGTGGAGCGCAGATGGGTGAGGTGCGCCATCCCGTTCATCTGCGTCTCAATCGGGATGGTAACCTGCTGCTCGACCTCCTCGGCGGCATGCCCCGGCCATTGCGTGATCACCTGCACCCACGTGTCAGCAACGTCGGGATAGGCCTCTACCGGCAGGCGATGAAAGCTGTACAGACCCCACGCGATCAGACCCAGCGTCAACAGCACCACGACAAAGCGGTTGTTCAAGCCGAATTGAACGATGCGCGAGATCATTGAACCGCCCCGGCCGGCCGGGGCGCAGCCGGTAACAGCGCATTGCGGACAACCTGTTGCCCCACCGCGAGCCCGTCAACCACGCGCGCACCTCCGACCTCCGGCCCGGCGGTCACCGTGACGCGGCGAAAACGTCCCGGGCCGTCCGGAACGTAGACGAAATCCTTGTCCTCCAATCGGATCACCGCGCCGGTCGGAACTACGGTTGCGACCTGTTGCTGTTGACTGTGAACCAGCAGCTCGCCAAACATCTGCGGCCGCAGCAGACCGCCGGGATTGGGCAACACAACGCGAGCCTGGAGAGTGCGTGTCGAAGGATCGAGAATGCTGGAAAGATTGCTGACGCGCCCGTGCCAGGTGCGCCCGGGAAACGCTGCGAAACTCACATCCGCCGCGTCGCCCAGATGCACGTTCGCGAAATCCTTCTCGTAGACATTGCCCACCACCCAGACGTCCTCGAGGTTGGCGATGGTGAACAAGCTGGGGGTGTTGTCGGGCGTCTTTACCCCCTCGCCGAAAGCAGTGTTCTGCTCGGTGATGGTGCCGGAAATGGGCGCTCGTAATGCAACCTCCGGGCTGGGCTGTTGTGTGGAGCCCCCGAGGATGTGCAGTCGCTCCTCGACGCGGCGCAGCTCGGCGTCGGACTTGGCCGCGTTCCCTTCCGCCGCTTCGAGTTCGCGTTTCGCGATCGCCTTGTGAACGTAGAGCAGTTGCGCCCGCGCGAGGGCCTGGTGTGCCAACTGCTGATCCGCCTCCGCCTTTTGCCAATCGGAGTAGGCGTCGGCGACGTCCGGACTGGCGATGATCGCGAGCACCTGACCACGTTGCACGCTGTCGCCCAGCCGCACGTTCACGCGCTCCACTTTGCCGGACACACGGGCGGTGACGTGCACGGTGCGGGTCACATTCGCCATCACCACCGCCGGGAGGGTGAGCGTCGCCTGCATCACGGTCGCGCTGGCCGCCACCAGCGGCACCTGCGTGGACGCGGGCACGAAAAGCACGTTCGGATCGTCCTGCGATACTTCGGGATGGTCGGAGGCAGTGGTGGTGTGCCGCGTGCAACCAACCAGCACGGCGAGCATCGCCAGCAGCCATGCCGGACTTCGGAAGCGAGTGTGTTTCATAGATCCTCCAGGCCCATCGCCGCATTGCGGCAGCCGCCACGTGCCTTCGCCGGCGTCTGCGGGCGGGAAAGAGAACGGCGCGGATGCCGATGGAACATTGACAACGAGAACGCCACCATACCTTCAAGAAACGCGTTTCGATTGCATCCGTGGCCACGCCGACGCGAAACGCATGCAGCGTCAGCCCCGCGGGGGCCGACGGAGCGATGTTCGAGCATCGGAAAATCGCTCCAGAGCGTGAGCTGGGGATCTGGCCTAGACGTTCAGCGGAGGACCGCGGGAGATGGGCGAAGACGGAACAATGCAGACCAGTTGCGGCGACTTGGCGCACAGCGCCGCACGACTCACGTCCATGCGCCGCATGCACAACCCATCACTGGGCAGGATGGAGTTCAAAAAGTCCCAGACTCGATCCACGTGCAGCGGAACTTTGGCTTGGGCTTTCCCGATCTGGGGCTGGCGGTCGCTTCTGGAAATGAAGTGCGGGAGCGCTGCAGACCACACATGCTGATCGTCGTCCGCCGAAACCGCCGGAAACAGGATCAGGCCCAGACAGAGTGCGGCAAACCAGGCGCGCGACGAGCCGCGGCGTGCGGCCAGAACGAGAAGTCCAGCCGCCAGTAGCGTCCACAACAGGTCGAGTGCCGGAAACAACATGTGCAGGGAGGCTCGGGCGAAGATTGAGCTCCTGAAGTATATACACAACCGGATCGGGTCGAGAACCGGATCAACAGATGCGAGTCCGCTGGCGGATTGGCCGCACGCTACCCCCGCCCACACGACCGCCTATAATGCGTCGCATGACAACGTGCCGCCGTTTCGTGTTGGTCGCTGGCGCAGTTTTCCTCGTGAGCGTGGCTGCTACTGCACAGGAAAGCCGGCCCCTGCAGCCGGTTCCCTTGTGGCCGGCCGGCGCACCGGGCGCGCACGGAAACACTCCTGATGACGTTCCGACGCTGACCCCCTTCTGGCCGGCGGCAGCGGCGGCGACCGGCGCCGCCATGATCGTCTGCCCCGGCGGGGCGTACTGGGTGCTGGCGGAGCATGAAGGTGCGCCGGTGGCGCAGTGGCTGAGTTCGTTGGGCATCGCGGCATTCGTGCTCAAGTACCGTCACGCCCCTCGTTACCATTACCCTGCGCCACAACAGGACGCCGCCCGCGCGCTCCAGTACGTTCGCGCCCACGCTCATGCCTGGGCTCTGGACGGCAAGCGGATCGGGATCATGGGTTTTTCAGCCGGCGGCCACGTGGCGGCTACCGCCGCCACCCACTTCGACGAAGCAGGGCAACAGGAGAGCTCCGACCCGATTGATCACGTCAGCTCCAAGCCCAACCTGTTGGTTCTGATTTACCCGGTGATCACCATGGGTCGTTTCACCAACAGTTTTTCCAAAACCAATCTGATTGGCAGCTTCGCCCCGGCGGACTTGGTCCACCTTCTCTCCGACGAAACCCAGGTGCGATCCGACACGCCGCCAACTTTCATCGTTCAAACGGTGGACGATCCCGTTCCGGTTGAAAACAGCATGCTGTTCGCTCAGGCCCTGCGCGCAAACGGTGTGCCGTTCGAGATGCACCTCTACGAAAAGGGTGGACACGGCTACGGGCTGGCGCCCACCAACCCTGTCCTTTCCGGATGGCCGCATCTGGCCGCCGATTGGCTGCGCTTGCATGGGTTTGCCCGCTAACGCGACCCGCCGGCGTCATTACGTTACGATCGGACATGCGCGCTCTTCGCCTTACTGCACCTGGCACAACCGAACTGATTGACCTGCCGGATCCCACTCCGGGGGCGGGTGAGGTCCTGCTGCGCGTTCGTCTGATTGGCTTCTGCGGCACCGATCTGAACAGTTTCCGAGGGCGTAACCCGCTCATCTCCTACCCGCGCATTCCGGGCCACGAGATTGCCGCCAGCATCGTGGAGGTGGGGGCAAGGGTGCCGGCGCACCTCCAGCCCGGCATGGATGTCGCCGTCTCGCCCTATAACAACTGTGGCGCCTGCCCGGCTTGCCTGCGCCGACGCCCGAATGCGTGCCGCTCGAATCACACGCTGGGAGTGCAACAGGACGGTGCCCTGGCCGAATACCTGGTCGTCGCATGGCAGAAATTGCTGTTGGGTCCCGGCCTGAGCCTGCGCGAGCTCTGCCTGGTGGAACCGCTCACGGTGGGCTTTCACGCTGCTGCGCGCGGTCGCGTGATGGCGGAGGATATGGTCGCGGTGCTGGGGTGCGGCGCGATTGGGCTGGGCGCAATCGCGGGAGCGGCGCATCGTGGGGCCACGGTAATTGCCATTGACGTGGATGCCGGCAAGCTGGCTTTGGCCCACCAGGTTGGGGCGGCTCACATGATCGACTCGCAACATGAATCACTCCATGACCGCCTGCAGACGCTGACCAATGGACGCGGGCCGGACGTGGTGATCGAGGCGATCGGCCTGCCGGAGACCTATCGCAGTGCCGTCGAAGAAGTGGGTTTTACTGGACGCGTGGTCTATATCGGTTACGCGAAACAGCCCGTCTCTTATGAGACCAAGCTGTTCGTGCTGAAGGAGCTGGACCTGCTGGGCGCGCGTAATGCCACCATGGAAGATTTCGCGGCGGTGATTCAAATGTTGCAGCAAGGACGCTTTCCCGTGGACGCGGCCATTTCGAAAGTCGTCCCTCTGGAGGAAGCGGGCGCCGTGCTGGCCGCCTGGGATGCGCATCCGGAGTCATTCACCAAGATTCACGTCGCCGTGGGATAACGCCGGCGCTTCGCGCCCCATGGTGGAAGCGGGGCAGGGCCTGTTCCGCTCAACCGTCTGCGAGAACTCCGGCCGGCAGCGTCGCACGGTCAGGTAACGCCTGCCACGGTTCGCCATAGGGCAGCAACGGGTTGTGTTCTTGGTCAGCAACGCCTGGACGACGCTGATGTGGCGGTCATGGAATGCGCTCACAATAGGTCAAGTAGAAGTCCCACATGCGGATGCTTTAGTTGCAGATTGCCAAGTTGAAAGCCAGTAGCGGCCCTCTTACAGCGTGCCTGACCCGGTATGAGCCACCCCGCGCCAAAAACGCCGCCTCTGCCTGCCCCGGACGGGTTCTGGCGCCGCAAGGTCGTCCGCCCCCTCCTTGACCTGCTCAAACACGGGGTGACCCCCGATAAGCTGGCCCTGAGCATCGCTGTGGGGGCGACGTTGGCCGTCTTCCCGGCACTGGGAACCACTACGGTGCTTTGCGCTTTGGCAGCCCTTGCGTTCGGCCTGAACCTGCCTGCAATTCAGTTGGTGAATTACCTCGCCTATCCGTTGCAGCTCATCCTCATCATTCCCTTCTTTCGTCTGGGTGAGGCCCTGTTTCGTGATCACTCGACCCATCTCACATTTCCGCTGTTGACTGCAGCCATTAAGACCGGCATCTGGCACGCCATCGTCACGCTCTGGACGGCCAGCTGGCACGCCATGATCGCCTGGGCAATCATCGCTCCCCTTGCCGGTGCCTTTCTTTTTCTGGTGCTTCGCATCCTTCTGCGGCGCGCAGCGGCCGCCCTCGCGACACGCGCCCAAGCGGCGAGAATCGGAGCATGACCTCCCCGGCGATGGTGCTCCTCTTTCCGACAGCGCCTCCCGCCCCGCCCCTCCCACGCCGCGTGTTAAACTGGAACTGGCGTTTGAGTGTCCGCAAATCCGCCGTAGACTGCTCCAAGCGGGTGTCCCCGCTGTCAGCCTTTCTCGGTTCGCGATCAGCCACAGTCAAACCCTTTTTTGAACCGTTGAAGGAGACTGTGTGAAGAGCATTTTCGTAGGCAACCTGTCGTTTTCGACGACGCAGGAGGAGCTGAAAGAGTTATTTTCGGCGCACGGTGCAGTACAACGCATCAGCATCATGATGGACCGCGACACGGGCCGCTCACGCGGCTTCGCCTTCGTGGAAATGAACGATGACGCGGAAGCGGAAGCGGCGATTGCGGCCCTGAATGGCAGCAGTTTGGGTGGCCGCAGTTTGAATATCAATGCCGCCCGGCCCCGGCCGGAGCGCGGCGCGGGCGGGTTCGGGGGCAGTCGGGACGGGAATAGTGACGGCGGTCGGCCCTCTGGTGGCGGCGGGCGACCCTCCGGGGGCGGCGGACGCCGCGACGCAGGTGGGGGGCGCGATGATTACCAAGGCCATGCCCGCCAGCCGCGCGAACCGCGCTGGTAGCCTTCCGGTCGAACCGTTCCAAACCCAAGGGAACCGTGCACCCGAGCGGTCCCACTGCCTCGTCTGAAGTTCCAGGGAGGATGTTATGCCCGGTCGCTCTCGTCCCACGTTTAAGAAGCGCCAAAAAGAGCTGAAGCGCCAGGAAAAGCAGCGCGATAAGGCGGATCGCCGCGACCAGCGCAAGCAGGAGCCGCGCGCGCCTGGCGGAGACAACATCGACTACAACTTCAATCCCTACGAGGGCTTGGAGCCCCTACCGGTGGAAGAAGAACAGGAAGAAGAAGGACCGGAAGGGGCCAAAGAGGCGCAACCGCAACACTGAACCCACATCCGCACACCGCGAATGGAAGGAATCACGGCCTGCCGCTCAAGCGCGGCAGGCCGATTGTGTTTGGGCAGCACAGGCTGCACCTGCGGAGAGCAGGTCGAATGCCCCCGCGTTCCACCGCTCTCGCCACCACGACAACCTAAAAAACATACTTCAGGCCGAACTGCAGCGTGCGCGCCCGGTGCGCCCCGGTAGGATGCAGGAAGGAAGACGTGGAAACGCAGCTCGGATCGCCGGCCGAGTTGCTCGCTCCGCCATAACAGCTGATGCCGGTGTTCACCCCGTTGAACTGGGTGTGATTCAGCAAATTGAAGGTTTCGAGGCGGAACTCAACATGATTGTTTTCACCGCCCGCCTTGAATTGCTTGAAGATGCCCGCATCGAAATTGGTCCGGTGCGGCACGTTCAGGATATTGCGTCCGGCGGTTCCGAACGTTAGTCCACGAGGGGCGACGAAGGCGCCGGGATTGAACAGCAATGGCCCGGTGATGCCAGCCACATTGCTCACCGGCGGCGCGGCGGTCAGGCCGCCGGCCAGATCGGGCCTTGACCCGGTGCCCACCCCGTTGGCCACCCCGGCGTTGTCACCGTTCACCCCATTGGTGATGGTAAACGGCACCCCGGTCTGGAAGCTGGTGATGCCGGACACTTCCCAGTTTCCAAGCACGAAGTTCGCCAGGCCGTTGTTGCTATGAAACGGTTCGTCGTAGACGTAGGCCACGTTCAGCAGGTGTCGCTGATCGAAGTTCGAGCTGGCTCGCGTGAGACCTAAGTTGTAGGAGTCCACGAACCCTCCATCGTAGCGATCCGACGCGTTGTCAATGGAGTGCGAGTAGGTGTAAGCAAGGTTGATGTTCAGGCGTCCGATCGAGCGCCGCAGGGTGGCCTGCAGCGAGTTGTAGCTGGAGTTGGCCTGATCCTCGAGCGAGGTGATCGTGCCCAACCCGTAATAGGGACGATAGGGGTTGGGACCAACGCCGAAGGGGGTGGAGCCGCAGGCGACCGAAAAATTCACGAAGGCCGGTGAGTTGGCCGGAACGTTGGCCGTACAATCCAGCGGCTGACCCGCCTTGAAGGGATTCTGCGCATCGCTCAGCGCGTGGATCTGGTTGATGTTGCGCTGCAGGGTCAGGTGGGTCCCCTTGCTGCCGACGTAAGACACCGTGGCCACGGTGTTTTTCATGACCTCGTGCTGCAGGTCAAGATGCCACTGCTGCACATAGGGCCAGATGGCACGGCCCGGAATGGCCGTCACGCCCAGCGGGAACAGCAGGTTGCCGCCTCCGGCGCCGATATTGCCGTAGCCCACAATATTGAAGGCGGTCGGCGACAGTACCAGCGGCGCCGAACCTTCCAGGGATTCCGTGTTCCCCTCATTGCCGTTGGTGTGCTCGAAGAAGACGCCGTAGCCGCCACGGATGGCGGTGCGCCCATCGCCGAAGACGTCGTAAGCGAAGCCCAGGCGCGGTGCCGGGTTGAGCATATGGCCGCGCAAACAACCGGCCGGCTGGCCGCCGGCACCGCATTGCACGATCCCGTCGAACGGACTGCCGCTGCCGCCCATCGAGGCCGGAATCAGGGCGCCCACCTGGCCGGTCTTGCTGCCATCGAGATCGATCTGCGGCGCTCCGGAGGCGCTATACGACCCAGGCGCAAAGTTGTAGGCCTGCTTGTAACGTTCCCGGTAGGTGCCGAAGAGGCTGAGGCGCAGTCCGAGGTTCAGGGTCAGCCTCGAGCTCACGTGGAAGTCGTCCTGGAAGTACGGCTCCAGGATCTTGTAGCGGTTGTAGTACTTGGTCTGGATGTTGGTTTGCGCGTAGCTGGCCACGCGTCCCAGCAGCAGATCAGCGAAGGCATTGCCGGTGGTCACGGCGGCGTCAGAGTTGGAAAAGTTGAGGAAGCCCTGCACGTCGGGGCTGTTCTGTTCGTTCTTCTGCGCGGCGATGTAGGAGGCGCCAAACTGCAGGTTGTGGCGCCCCGCCACCTTGCTCATGGCGTCGCGGTAGGTGTAGGTCGGGTTGGCGTTGTTCCACGGCATGAAGCCCGGATCCTCGCCAAAGCCGCCGCCGTAGGCGTTGTTACAGCACAGCGAGAAGCCGGGCAGCTTACCGCCAAACCCGTTGTTGAAAATGCCTCCTATACCGTAATTGGCGGGGCGGGCGATCGGACCGGTATCGTTCAAGACGATATGGTCGGTGGTATAGCTGGCCACGAACTCGTTGAGCAGCGTGGGGGAGAGGGTGGCGTTGAGGTGCGCCACCATGCTCACCCCCGGTCCGACGAAGTTGGTCTGAATGGTGGGGAAGCTGCCGGTGGACCACAGCGTGGTGGGCGTCACCGTGTTCCAGGAATCGTGAATAAAGCGGTAGAAGACGCGCACGTTGGGCGTCAGGTTGTGATCGACGCGGAACAATTCCTCGCGCCAGTGGGTGGGAACGACGGTATTTCCGCGGAAAAACGACTGCGCCCCGCTGCCGAAGTTGGCCGGCGAAATGAGGTTCAACAAGGGACCCGCAGCCGGGTCGATGTTCACGTGGTTGTTCGCGAACGGCGCCCCGGTGGTGGGGTCCATCGGGCAGTCGGCGCCCGGACAGACGTCGGAAAAATCTCCCGTCCGCTCCGCCGCCGAGGGCACCTGCTGATTGAAGGGAGTGGGGTTCTTCTCGCGCCGCCACTCCTCGGAGAAAAAGAAGAAGGTCCTGTTCTTGTCAGTGTTGTAAACCCCGGGAATGAAGAGTGGCCCGCCCAGCGTGTATCCGAAATCGTTCTTGCGGTAGGGTGGCCGCTTGGTGTCGAAGAAGTTGCGGGCGTTAAACGCCTCGTTGCGCAGGTACTCGTAGGCGTCGCCGTGAAAACTTCTGGTGCCGGACTTGGTCTCCGTCTCCACTGTGCCCGAGCCGTTGCGGCCGTACTGCGCGCCGTAGTTGGAGGTCAGCACGCGCACTTCAGCGATGGCGTCGACGCTGGGATAGGTGTTCAGCGTGGCGTTGCTGCCGTTGTCCATGTTTTCGCCGCCATCCAGCTCCCAGTTGTTGTACTCGGTACGTCCGCCGTTGACGCTGAAGGCCACGTTGCCGAAGACTCCCACCGTGCCCTCGTCCTGGCCAGTCTGGTTGCTCACTCCGGGGGTGAGCGTAACGAGTTGGGTGAAATTGCGGCCGTTCAATTCAAGCTGCGATATCTCCTTGCCGGTGACCGTGCCCGCCACTTCTGAAGACTGGGTTTCCACCTGCCCAATCCCGGTGCCTTCCACCGTCACCTCGGTGGTGGTCGCGCCCAATTCCAGTGCCGCATCGGCGCGCAGCTTCTGTCCGATGCGCAACACGACGTCCTTGACGTCAGACTTCTTGAAGCCGTTGGCGCTGGTGAGCACGTCGTACTGGCCCGCTGGCAGGCCGGCGACAAGGTAATCACCTTGAGAATTGCTCGACGTCGTGCGCACTAAACCAGCGCTGGCGTTGCTGACCACCACCTGCGCATTGGGAATGACGGCTCCGGTCTTGTCGGTGACCGTTCCGGTGATCGACCCCGTATCCTGCGCGGCCAGCAGGCCGGCTCCGACGAGTCCGCAGACCAGCAACAACAGCAAACGACGCACTCTCATATTGGCTCCTCTGGACCGCGCATGCGGCCCCACTCCCCTCCGACGTTGATCCGCGCGCGCGCTCACTTGACCCACTCCCCGCCAACCCGCAATTTGGGTTGTTAAATGCATTTAAACGCTCTTGTGGTACTGCACTTCCTCGCTGACTGTCAAGAAGAATGTGAGGTCTCCGCTTAAGTCCACCGCGGTCGGGCGCCTTGGCTCCGTCACTTGGAGCGTCGTTCCTGCTCGTGCATGGACAGAATGCTCCACTCCGCCTCGGTCTCCCGGCATCGCTGGCTAGCAGTTCTCAAGATGCCGCGCGACCCGACACCCGGCTGGGGATGCAGTATTCTCCTTTCGGGTCCGTCGACGCCGAGTGCGCTACCCTCGATCAGCTATGGCACGCATGCTTTCCCCTTCCCTTCTGACGCCGGCGGCGCCGGCCTTCGACGTCATCGTGGTGGGCTCGGGCGCCTCCGGCGGCTGGGCCTGCAAGCGGCTTTCCGAAGCGGGACTGCGGGTAGCGCTGGTGGATGCGGGGCGGCCGCAGATGGACAGCAACTTCCGCGAGCACGTGCCTGACTTTGCGTTGCGCTATCGCGATCGCGCCCCGGAAGTCATCCGCCGCACCCGCGCCGTGCAGAAGGATTGCTACGCCTGCGAGGAGTACAACTACGACTGGTTCTGCAACGACCTCGAGGAGCCGTTCACGACCGCGGCGGGCAAACCATTCAGTTGGCAGGGACGGCTGCGCGTCACCGGGGGCCGGACCAATGTCTGGGGCCGGGTCAGCTTGCGTCTCAGCGACCTCGACTTCAAAGCCGCCTCGCGTGATGGCTACGGCGTGGACTGGCCGATCAGCTACGCCGACGTGGCGCCCTATTACGACATCGTCGAGCCCTACGTCGGCATCACCGGGCAGGCCGAAGGACTGCCTCATCTCCCCGACGGACACTTCCAGCCTGTGATGGGGCTATCCTGCGCCGAGACCCGGTTCCGCGAAAGCATCAAGCGCAGTTTTGATCGCACCGCCACCCAGACGCGCAGCGCCAATCTCACCCGCGCCATCAACGGTCGCGCGGCCTGTCATTACTGTGGTCCCTGCCATCGCGGCTGCGTGACGCACTCCTACTTCAACTCCGCCTTCACCACCGTCGCCGATGCGCTGGCCACCGGACGGTGCACCCATATCCCGAACGCAATGGCCTACCAGGTTTTGATGGATGCCGGTTCAAATCGCGCCACCGGCGTCTCGTATGTGGATCGCATCTCGCACCAACTCAAGGAGGTGCGGGCGCGGGCGGTCGTGCTGTGCGCCCAGACCCTGGAATCGACGCGCATTCTGTTGAACTCGGCCACGACGCAACATCCGGACGGCCTGGGCAATTCCAGCGGGGTCCTGGGCCACTATCTGATGGATCACATCATGGGGGGCGGTGCCACCGGCGACTTCCCCGATCTGCCGGTCGGCAAGCTGAGCGCCAGTCAGGCGGAGCGGCCCGCCGGCCTCTACGTCGCGCGTTTCCGCAACCTCCCCTCCGGTCCGCAGTCCAAGGAGTTCCTGCGCGGCTACGGCTACGAAGGAGACGGAGGCGCTGGCTTCAACTTCCAATCCCCCGGCTTCGGCCGCGGCTACAAGCGCAGCCTGCAGGAGGGAAAACAGAGCCTCGGTATTGGCGGTTTCGGCGAATGCCTGGCCCGCTGGGACAATTACGTCGAGATTGACCCTGCCGTCACGGACGCCTTTGGCATCCCGGTACTGCGCTTCCACATGACCTATGGCGACAACGAAAAGGCCATGGTGCACGACATGGCGAGCTCCGCTTCCGAGATGCTGGAGGCGGCTGGCGCCAAAAACATCCGCCTGGAGGAAAAAGCCAGCACGCCGGGCTGGGCCATTCACGAGGTCGGCGCCGCCCGCATGGGCCATGACCCCCGGCAGTCGGTACTCAATCAGTTCCAGCGGACCCACGACGTCGCGAACCTGTTCGTCATGGATGGGGCCGGGTTCCCCTCGACCGCCTGTCAAAACCCGACCCTGACCATCATGGCGCTGGCCGTGCGCTCGTGTGATCACCTGATGGCGGAGATGAAACGCGGCAACGTGTAGTCCGGGAAAGGTCAGGAGAGGAGAAAGCAGCCTCGGATCCAAGGCTCCACACTGCCATGGTGACCATTCGGGATGTGGCCAAGGCCAGCCGTGTTTCAACCGCCAGCGTCTCCATCGTGCTGAACAACGCGCCCTTGGCGCGCCATGTGGCGGCCGCGACCAAGGAGCGCATTTTGCGGGTGGCCAAGGAGATGGGCTACCGGCCTAACGTATTGGCGCGCTCCCTGCGCCGACAGAACAGCCACACGCTGGGCATTCTGACCTTCGACATCCGCGATCCCTTTTGCACCGGGGTTTTGGAGGGGGCCTTCGAGGCCATGTATGCCGTCTCCTACCTGCCCTTTGTGGCCGATGTGCGCAATGAACGGAAGCGCTTCGAACAGTATCTGGAAATGCTGCTCGAGCGGCGGGTGGAGGGATTGCTGGTCATTGCCAACTGGCTCTTCATGGACATCGATCTCCTGAACGACCTGGCGCAGAACAAGATCCCCACGGTCATTGTCGGCACGCTGATGCCACAGTCCGGTGTTCCCACGGTGATCACCGACAACGAAGCCGGCGGTTACGCCGCCATGGAACACCTTTATGCGTTGGGACACCGCAAAATCGCCTTCCTGCGGGGTCCCCGCATGCTCACCGACGCTGCCTTGCGCTGGCGTGGTGTGCGGGCTTTTGCGCGCTCCCGAAAGTTGCGCCTTGAACCCAAGCTGGTGTTGGACCTGCCGTCGCTTCCCGACCCGTTTTCGGGCTTCGAGGCAGGAAAACACCTGACCGGCCAACTCCTCCACCAGAACCGGCGATTCACGGCGCTGTTGGCCTACGATGATATGACGGCGCTTGGCGCCATACGAGCGCTGGTGCAATCCGGACTCTCGGTTCCGAACGACTGCTCGGTCGTCGGGTTCGACGACATTGCCCCCGCAGCATTGGGTACGCCGGCACTTACCACGGTCCGACAGCCCCTGGAAAGACTGGGATCGGTGGCCGTGGACACTGTCTTGAAAGCCATCCGCGCCGTGAAGGACAAGACCCTGCATGGGGTGGCGCGTCAGCCGCTGGTCATTGTGCCGGAGCTGGTCGTGCGGGAAACAACCGGACCGCGCGGTTGAGCTCCGCGGCGCGTCCTCTCCCATCGCCATCCAACACTGACTCGACTCCGGCGGCAGCGTTCTCCCCATCAACGCTCCCTGTGCTGGATGGCTTCCGGCGCGCGCGCGCGATCCAAGGGCAAAACCTTCACCCGCCAGTTCACCGGTACGCTGGCTGGCGCAAAACACTCCCGCTGGTCGCAGGCTTGGTAGGTGAGATGCCCGCGGATGACCAGCGTTTTGGTCTCGCCCGGGGCCACGACGTTGCTCTCCAGTGCCAGCACCACGTCCTGCGCAACCGTGAATCGTCCCTCAAAAACCGGAACCGTCTCGTGGATCACCGGGAGTGAAAGCATCCTCGCTTGCGGGTATACCGCCGGCCGCAACTCGTAGCCGGGAGCGTTGTCGAGCGCTAGTTGCAACGGAATGTAGTGTTCAACCCCGGGGGCATAGACATGCACCTGATCGGGGAGCCTCAAGTGGGCCAGCAGGGTCAAGCGGCTTCCGGGACCGGCGGCGGCATCCGACTGCGCCAGGCTTAACTGCAGGTGCGGCGCGGCGACTGTGCGCTCGACCTCCTCGGTCAGCTCGGGAAACAAACGTGCCACCAAGTTGTTGGCGGTATAGCGCAGTTGGTCGGCCGACTCGAAGAACTTCTCCCGCACCACGCCGCTCGGCGTCAGCACGAAGAAGCCAGGGTAAGCCCGCCCCTTGGTGAAACCTTCGGCATGGGGGTTTAGCACCCCGAAGCGACGGATGATGCGGGACTCCGGGTCGGCCAGCAAAGGAAAGGTGATGTGGTGGCGCTGCGCAAAATCCCGCAGGATGGCGGACGAGTCGTAACTGATCGCGGCCACCGCCAACCCTTGGGCGCGAAACCGCGCCTGCGCCTGTTGCAGCTCGACCAGCTGCTGCTTGCAGAACGGTCACCAGTCGGCTGAGCGGAAGAACAGCAACACCAGGCCATGCGGGGCTCGCAGCGAAGCGAAGTCCATCTCATGGCCAAACTGGTCCACGGCGCGGAAAGCAGGGACGCGCGCGCCGATCGCCAGACCGGGTGCCTTGGCGGGAAGGGGCGTGTTCTGTCCGGCGACGAACAGTGCGCTCGCGGGCAGCAATACCGCCGCCGCCATCGTCAGCCGTCGGCCAACCTTGCGCAGGGACAGTTTCATGGCACCCTCATGTGGGGACGTTTGCAATCAATACCGCCTCCGCATGTCCTCCCAATCCGTCAACACGACCTATTATTCCGCGTTTGGGGCAGGCGCGCCCAGCACCGCCCGGCGCTGGGTGGAGGCGGCGCTGGGTTGCTGGACCGCGCTGCTACTGGCCGGGCGCGGCGAGCAAGCCCGGGGCGTCGCCGTACGCGCTCTACTCGCCCGCCGCATGGGAGCAGACGTCGACGCATGGCGGCTGCACTGGTACGGGCTCGAAATTCACGTTTCGTTGTGGCGCCTCGACGCAGTCAGCCGGCAGCATCTCGAACAACTCAGTTCGGGATTGGGGGTGGCGACCGTGCTCCTGGGCGTGCTTCTGGCCCGTGTGGCGCGGCCAAGCTGGTTGCGCATCCTCGCTCTCGATGGGGCGCTCTGCGCTGCATGGTCCACGACGCTGCCCCTGCTCGGCGCTCTCGCTTGGCAAGCGCGCCGCCTGGGCGGCTGGCCGCGAGGGGCCGCTGTCGCCTTGGGCCTCGGTTCCCTGCTCTTGTTCTCTGCCTGGGTGGCGCGGCGCTCTGCCTCTCTCGCCTTTGATCCATTGCTCAATTTTCAGAACCGCGTCGCCTGCTTGTTCCTCGCCTGGTACGTCCCCCTGGCGGCCGCACTCCTTACGATCCGGGCCGTTTGGTTGCGACCCCTGGTCCACGCGCCGGCACCCTGGCTTGCCGCTCTCGGCGTGTTGGCTCTTATATGCGCGCTGGCGGCCATCGGCGCGTTCCCCAGACCGGATCCGAGCCGCCAGCTAACCCCGCGACAGGGCATCATCCTGCTAGCCGTGTTGCTGCTCGTGGTCGCGGCTGGACCGGTCACGGCGGTCTGGCAGAGCCGCACGGGACAGGACCACTTGCTGCATCAGGGCGCGGTCACCATCGCTGTCTCAGGGAACCCATTGCCGGAAGCGCGCATGGCAACTCTGGCTTCCGCGACCGATGCCACCCTGCGGCGTGCCGCGGCACGCCTGCATTTGAATTCGGCCCCGCCACTGCATTTGGTTTTATGGACAAGTCTGGAACAGGCGCGTATGGACACCTCCGACGGCGCTGCGTCTGGTCTTGATCCCCAACAAGGTACGGTTCGTCTGCTCTTCGTGCCTCCCTTCGACCAGGTCCCAGTTGAAGATATCGGCGCGTTCCTGTTGCGCCAGAGTCAGGGTGACCGGGTGAACCCCTGGTTGTTGCGCGGTCTTGCCGGCGTCATCACTGATCCGGAGCCGGGACCCGATCACTTCACCCCGGAGCAGGACGGCGTCATGTCGGTCGAGGGCGGGGGCAGCGTGTCCGAGGTGTTGTTTCCGGACCCGCAGACCACCGAAGACACCTTTGTGGCTCCGGCGCGCGCGCGGGCTTTGGCCGGCTTTCTTGTCGAGGGCTACGGATTGAATCACGTTCTGGAACTCGCCCGCCACGTGCGCCAGCCGGGCGACCTCGCCGGGGCAGTGCAATCGTCCCTGGGCGTTCCTCTCGCGACGGTCGACCAAACGTGGCAACAGCGCTGGCGGCAGGCGGTTTCCGCCGTTACCGCTTCCCCCGCCCGCGTCCCGCTGCCTTTTCAACGTGGCGTCGCGCTGACGGCGGAGGGCGAGGGCTACTTCTCCCCAGCCACGCTCGCCACGCTGGCGCGGCTGCACACGCTGCACGTCACCGCCGTCTCGCTCAGTCCGTATGCGTTCTCCTCCGGGCTCGCGCTGCGCTACGGCTGGCGCCACTCGCTCGAGAGCGACGACGGCGTGCGGCTGGCGGCCGCAGAAGCACATCGCCTCGGGATGACCGTCTTTTTGAAGCCTCAGGTCTGGCGCCGAAGCGGCGCGACGAGCGACCTGAATTTCGCCGCCCCGTCAGACTGGCGCACTTGGTTTGCGGATTACAGGCGCTACATCCTGCACGAAGCGCGCCTCGCGGCCGCGATCCATGCCGAGTTGTTCTCGGTGGGACTCGAGTTTCCCGGACTGAGCCTGCTGCCCGAACATGAGGCCGATTGGCGCGGCCTGATCGCCGACGTGCGCCGCGTTTACACCGGCAATGTCACCTACTGTGCCAATTGGGGCGCCGAGTTCGAGCGCCTCCCGTTCGCCGATGCGCTGGACGTCATCGGCCTGAATGACTACTACCCGCTCGCCGCGCGCGACGATGCCAGCGACGCCGAGGTGGCAGCCCGCATGGCCGGTGTCATGACCACGATCCGGGGCGTGGCGCAGCGCTTCCACCGGCAGGTGATCCTGACCGAGGTGGGCTTCCCTAGCCTCAGCCATGCGCTGACCGCTCCATGGACCGAGGAGGGAGGCGGAAACGTGTCCGCGGCCACGCAGGCCCGCGGCGTTCAGGCGGTCTTGCATGCCATCTGGCGTGCGCCTGAATTGAACGGCCTCTACTGGTGGAAGTGGCACAGCGACGGCAGCCATGCGTCGCCCGCTGACACAAGCTACATGCTGGGCGGCAAACCCGCCGAACAGATCATCGCCCGCTGGTTCGCACGGTCGCGCCCGTAGACACTCGGCGGGTGCCCTGCGACATCGGCACCACAGAAGCCGGCTCCACGGGTGCCTCGATTACAGCTGCACGGCCCGTACCGAGTGAATGCCCCGGTGATCCTGCAGCGGCGCCAGCGCCTCCACAGGCACCGGGCCGTCGACCGAGACCAGCGCGATGGCGCGCAGCGGCATACCGGCGGTGACGGCGGTTTTCGCCTGGCGACCGAGCGAGAAGCTGGCGATATTGATGCCGCGCTCGCCCAGCACCGTGCCCACATGGCCGATCACTCCCGGGACATCGTCGTTGCGCAGAATGAGCAGGTGTTCGGTCAAGGGTGCCTCGATATCAATACTGTCAAGCCCGACCAAGCGCGGCTCGTTGCCGTAGACCGCACCCTGCAGCAGCAGCTCGCCCTTATCGGTCTTGAGCAGTACGGAGAGCGACCGCGCCAAGCCGCGTGTGCTTTGCCCGCGCCCTTCATGCACCGCGATGCCGCGCCTTTGGGCGATGGTCTGGGCGTTGACCAGATTTGCCTTCTCGTCCACCACGTGATTGACCAGACCGGCAATGACGGCGTTGCGAAGCAGGCTCGTATTCAAGTCGCCCAGCTCGCCCCCGTACCGTAAGGAGAGTTCCCGTGCTTGCCCGACGCTCAACTGCGCCAACAGCGAACCGAGTTTGTCCCCCAAATTCAGCCAGGGCTGCAGCTCGCGGTATTCCTCGTACCCAACGCTGGGGACATTGACGGCATTCTGAATGATCCCGTGGGCGAGGTACTCCTTCACCTGAACGGCAATACGATGACCCACGCGCTCCTGCGCCTCCTTGGTCGAGCCGGCGATGTGCGGCGTCGCCATGACGTTCGGCAGAGCGAAGAGGGGACTCTCGCCCGGGGGCTCCTTCTGGAACACGTCGAGGGCGGCGCCGCCAACCTGGCCCGATTGCAGGGCGGCGAACAGGGCCGCCTCGTCCACCAGTTCGCCCCGTGCGCAATTCACGATGCGCACCCCCTGCTTGGACTTGGCAAGCAGCTCGGCATTCAAGAGCCCGTGCGTCTCGGACGTCAGCGCCAGATGCAGGCTCAGGTAGTCGGACTGCGCCAGCACTTCATCGAGCGACAGCAGCTTCACTCCCGCTTCCTTGGCGGCTACCGTGGCGACGAAAGGATCGTAGGCCACCAAGTCCATCTCGAAGGCGCGGGCGCGGCGGGCCACTTCCAGCCCGATGCGCCCCAAGCCCAGGATGCCCAGCGTCTTGCCCTTCAGCTCCGCGCCCTCGAGCGACTTCTTCTCCCACTTGCCGGCACGCGTGGTGACGTCGGCGCGTGACAATTCCCTCGCCATCGCAATCATGAACCCCAGCGTCAGCTCGGCTACGCTGACCGCGTTGCCGCCCGGCGTGTTCATCACCACAATGCCCTGCTTGGTGGCGGCGTCGAGGTCGACGTTGTCCACGCCGATACCCGCCCGGCCGATGACGCGCAGCTTGGGCGCCGCCGCCATCATTCCCGGCGTCACCTTGACCGCCGAACGCACGATCAAGGCATCGGCGTCGGCCAACTCGCGAGCCAAGTCGCCCGTCTTGACCGAGTCGGGCGTCAGCTGCACCACTTTCCAGCCTGGCTCTTTCTTGAGTTCCTCGACACCTCGGGCAGAGACTTTTTCAGGAATGACGATTTTCATGGGGACGTTATTGGCTTTTCACGGTTGGTTGTTGGCTCGCGTCACAACGAGGCGCATGGGACCTTGGCTCATGGCCCCCAGGGGAAAAGGCCACAAGCTCACGCGTCCTTAGCGCGTGGCGACCAGTTCTGGTTTCCCGGTTGCTGCGGTCTGGCGCTGCAGCCAGAGCTGCTGCGCTACTTTCACGCCCTTGCCGAGCTCGGCGGCAGGCAGGCGGCCAGCTTGGGAGAGCACCAACTCAAGCTGGGCAATGAGTGAAACGGTCTCGGCAAAATCGTAATAGCCGATGCTGGCAATTCGGAAGAGTTTACCCTTCATCTCGCCCTGTCCATTGGCCACGACGCTCCCGAAATTCTGCTTCAGCCCCTTGACGATGACCCCGGAATCCATTCCTTCGGGAGCCTGAATGGCGGTGACGGCGCCGGCCGGGATGCCGCCGCCAAAGCGCTTCAGCCCGATCGCCGCCGTGGCATCGCGCAGCACCTGCGACAAGAACTCGGCATTGGCCGTCAGGCCGGCGCGGCCGCCGATGGTATCGATGTAGTCCAGTGCGGCCAGCAAGGAGGCGATCAGGGCCGTGGCGGGCGTCCACGCAGTTTCGCCGGCCGCCTGCGACTTGCGCTCGCGGCGCAGGTCAAAATAGAGGCGCGGTGTCTTGGAGGCCTCCATGCGCTCCCAAGCTCGCTCGCTAACGCAAAGAAAGGCCAAGCCGGGGGTGATCATGAAGGCTTTCTGCGAGCCTCCCACCACCACATCCAGTCCCCACGTATCGATCTCGAGAGGTCCCGTGCCGATGCCGGTGATGCCGTCCACAATCAGCAGCGCGTCGCTGCCGGCCTCGCGCACGGCGCGGGCAATGGCTTCGATGTCGTGACGCGCCCCGGTCGAGGTCTCAGTCGCTTGGACCAGCACCGCCGCATGGCGATTGGCGCCGCTGGTGACCAGGCGGTCTTTCAGTTCCGCCCCGGTGAAGCTCTCACCGTAAGGCAACTGGATGGTCTCCACCACGGCGCCATAGGTCTGGGCAAGCTTCACCCAGCGCTCTCCGAATTTTCCGGCGCTCAGGGCCAGCACGCGCTCGCCCGGCGAGAGGAGGTTGACGACCGCCGCCTCCATGGCGCCGGTGCCCGAGGAGGCCAGCAGGATGACGTCGTTCTTGGTGTTGAGGAAGGCTTGCAGTTTGTCGAGCGTCGACCGCATCACATGGCGAAACTCCGCCGTACGGTGGTGCATCGTCATGGCGGCCAAGGCAGCTTGCGCTTGCGGCAAAAGGGCGGTCGGGCCCGGGGTAAACAGGCGCTCTTTTTTAATCATGGCGGGGATCGAGACGACGGCGGCAGGGCCGCATCCGGACTCTTCAAGAATACCAGAACCACTCGCGGTCCCGAGCTAGGGCGCAACCAGGCGAGCCATGACATCGGGCGTGGCCGGGGGCTGCGCAATCAGCCGCAGGTTCTCCGCCACATGGGCCGTCTTCGCCATACCGACCAGGGCGGTCAGCACCCCCGGGGCGGAGCGTGCGAACTGGAGCGCCAAGGCGGGGTCACCGCTCAGTTGTGGGAACTGTAATCGCAGGTAGCCGCGGAGTTCTTCCGGTAGATGGACCAGCCGGCCGTTACCCAAGCTGGCCGACACGACGACGTTCATTTCAAATACGGTGGCCGCCTCGAACACCGAACGCAAGTCCCCCGGCCCTTCCACCGGCTGGTTCGGGCGCAGTGCTGCCTCCGGCATGCCAAGGTTGAAGGGCAATTGAATGAAACGGAAATGATGTCCTGCGCCCCCGACCTCGGTCGCCAGCGCAAGCAGATGACGCAGGCTGAGATAGCCCGACTCCGCCGGATCTGCGCGAAATCCATTCCATGTCGCCACGCCATACGCGCGAATGTAATCGGCGGCCACCGCTTCCTCAAGGGCCTGAAATGCCCGCCGCATGCGGTCTTCAAAAACAGTGGGCGCGAGCTCGGCCGCCTGCGTCTCCGGGTTATGTAGATAAAACACGTCAAGTGTGCGCAGGCCCAGATTGCGCCGGCTTCGCGCCAGCTGGTCGCGCAGGTAACCCGGCGCCATGCAGTGCGAACCGCCGGCGATCTCCTCGCGCGGTGCAAGCCCGGTGGTCACGTACGTCTCAGTCAGATAACGCCGCGGATCGGGCTGCAGCTCGTGATCAAAGGGGAGAAAACCAGCCTTGCTGCAAATCAGCAATTCCTCGCGCGCATAGCCCGCCACCACCCTTCCGATCACCCGTTCGCTCCGCTGATGGCGGTAATTGATGGCGGTGTCGATGAGGTTGAGCCCACCATCGAGCGCCGCCCGCAGCGCGGCCTCGTAGCCTTGATCACCGGCGTTATCCGCTTCCCCGAGGTAGGTTCCCGCTCCGAGCGAGGCGACCTGCAGCCCCTCGGGGACGCTGTTGCGGAAATGTCCGGCACCGACGAGGGGTGGAAATCGGGAGGCGTACGCGGCGGTACCTGCAGGAGTGGCGAAGCCGGAAACGATCGTCATAAGGAGTTGAGGATGGACCAGGAGTCGCTCGCGCCACAAGCGCGCGTGATCTGCGGACGGGAGTGGCGGGGGGAAGTGTCAGTGTGAAGGGTAATAAAAAAACGGGAGCCCCGAACGGGCTCCCGTTGGTGTTCACGGCGTTGCCGCCGGATTACTGCTTGGGCGGGGTCGCGCTGGGCGTCGGTCCGGGATGAATCACCCGGTAGATCGTCCCTCCGTTGGCGCCGCCCGAGTAGATCAGCAACAGTACGTCCTGCCCCTTGGGTGCGGCCTGCAGTTGTTGCCGCACGTCGTTGGCGCTGCTTACGGCGTGCCGATTCACTTCGACGATGACATCGCCGCGTTGTAGTTGCGCAATGTAGGCAGGCCCGCCGGGCTCGACCTGCTCAATGACCGCACCATGAATACGGTCCGGGATCTGCAACTCCTGGCGGACGTCGGGGGTGATGTCCCCGAGCGCCACACCCAGGTGGACGCCGCCCTGACTGGGTTCGGCACTGGCACGCTGCGTTTGGCCTTGCATGTCCATCTCGCCCAGCGTCACCGGAAGGGTCAGTTGCTTGCCATTGCGCAGGACGGTCAGCGTGGCTTTCGCCCCCGGCCCCAACTCACCCACCATGACCTGCAACTGCGTCGGGTCGTCGAGTTCCGTACCGTTGATGGCGCGGATGACGTCGCCCTGTTGCAAGCCCGCCTTGGCGCCCGGTGTCTCAGGATCCACTTGCGAGACCAGAACACCGCGATTGTCGGTGACCCCGAAGAACTTGGCCGTTTCGGGATCAATCTGTTCGATCCCAATTCCCAGATATCCGCGCGTCACCTTGCCGTGCTTGATCAATTGATCCACGGTCGGCTTGGCGATGGAACTGGGAATGGCAAAACCCAACCCGTTGAAGCCGCCGGATTGCGTCAGGATGAAGGCGTTAATGCCGACGACCTCTCCTCGCACGTCCACCAACGCACCCCCCGAGTTGCCGGGATTAATGGCTGCATCGGTCTGAATGAAGTCGCCGGGCGCGCGCCGGTCTGCCGACATGCCGCGCCGACCCAAGCCGCTCACGATGCCGCGCGTGACGCTGAACTGGAAGCCGAAGGGGTTGCCGACCGCCACCACCGTCTCGCCGGGTTTCAGCAGTTTGGAATCGCCCCAGGGAATATTGGGGAGGTTGGTGGCGTCGATCTTTACCACCGCCAAGTCGGTCAGCTTGTCGGTACCCACAACGTGGCCGTCGAAGATGCGACGGTCATTGAGGGTGACGCGGATCGAAGTGGCGCCCTCCACCACATGGTTGTTGGTCACGATGTAGCCGTCGGGCGAGAGAATCACACCGCTACCGCTGCCCTGCTCGAACTGCGGACCTTGAGGCGGCTGATGGCCGCCGAAGAACTGGCCGAAGAACTGGCGGGCCGCATCATTCCCGTCGCCGCCTTGGTTCTGGGCGTGCGAGGTGACGACGATATTGACCACGGCCGGCGTAACCCGCTGAGCCAAGGCCTCCATGGCGCGATCTTGAGCCAGCAACGGCCCAACCGCATCATCTCCAAGCGGTGGCTGGCTCGAAACGGCGGTGCCGCCCAGCCACGACGCCGCAGTCAGGGGAAGATGGGTGCGATAGACGGCCAGGGAACCCATCACTCCCGCGGCCACGAGGACCAGAGTCAGGACACGACGGCGGGAATGATCGCCAGGAACACCGGTAGACGCCATGATTACGTTCTCCTTCCCGGATGGTCTTGAGCGCCCATTTTGCAGGACGCGACCGATGCCGGGGTGCTGTTTGTCTTTACCTAGACTACATTTAGACGTGCGGCAACGGGGGAATGGGAGCAACCTCCACCCTTTTATTTTTGCGCTCGGCTGGATTCAGCTCCCGCTGCCAGGTCGGCCGCAGGCATTCTGCGTCTGACGACTGCGTGCTATACTTCTCAGGCATTTAAGGCTCGTGCCCCGCCGGTTGCTGGTGGCACTGCAGGAGGCTATCTCATCGCCGACTTCCGCCCGCGACGTATCCCTGAGCCCCGCACGCGCACCAACGAGCGCATTCGAGCCCGCGAAATCCGGGTCATTGATGAAACGGGCCAGCAGCTTGGGATCATGCCGCCGCATGAAGCCCTGGCGGTCGCCCGCCAAAAAACGCTGGATCTGGTCGAGGTGTCGCCCACCGCGGTGCCTCCCGTATGTCGGATCATGGACTACGGCAAGTACCAGTACCAGATGGAGAAAAAGGCGCGGGAAGCTCGGAAGCACCAGAAGAACATCGTCATCAAGGAAGTTAAGTTCCGACCCAATACCGACGAGCACGATTTCGACTTCAAGAAGAACAACGTGCTGCGGTTTTTGGGAGAGGGTGACAAGGTCAAGGCCACGGTCATGTTCCGCGGCCGCGAGATCACCCACAAGGAGATCGGCTTTCAGCTGATCAACCGCCTGCTGGAGCAGGTCAACGAGGCCGCCATCGTTGAGTTCCGTCCGCGCATGGAGGGCAATACCTTGATTGCCATCCTGGCCCCGAAGAAGTAACGGTTGTTGTCCGAGGACGTGAGTCATATGCCCAAGATGAAGACCCACAAAGGCGCCGCCAAGCGGTTCAAAAAAACCGGCAGCGGCAAGATCACGCGCGGGCGCGCCTTTGCCCGCCATATTCTGACCAAGAAATCGCGCAAGCGGAAGCGGACGCTCGATCAGGACACCCTGATCAGCGCCGCCGATCATGCCGTGGTCAGCCGCATGATTCCCTACTAAAGGGATGAACCCGGGCCCCTGTTAGCGCAGGGTGAGCTCAGCCGCCCCCCAGGCTCCATCGTGCCTGAGGCGGTCTTTCCACAAGGAGAAAAACGATGCCACGTGTCAAACGCGGCGAAAAACGCCGCCAACGTCGCAAGAAGATTCTCGGCCGCACCAAGGGCTTTTTCCTTACCAAGAGCAAGCTGTACCGCTCAGCCAAGGAAGCCGGCGAGCGCGCCCTCAAATTCGCTTATCGCGGCCGGAAAGAGAAGAAGCGGCAATTCCGCGAACTCTGGATTGTGCGCATCGGCGCTGCCGCCCGCCTTAATCAGCTGTCCTACAGCCAGTTCATGCACGGACTGAAACTGGCGGGCATTGAGTTGGATCGCAAGATCTTGGCCGACATCGCAGTGGATGACGCGGCGGGGTTCACCTCGCTCGCCACCCAGGCGCGCGCCGCGATTGAGGCCCAAGCCTCCTAAGCGGCACCCGACCATGCCTATGGCGGTAAGTGGCGAACTTGGGCCGTCCGAGGTCCTGGCGCTCATGGTCCAGCCGTGGGCGGCAGTCGGCCTCGCACGCCCCGAACAGCTCGATACCTTGTTTGAACAGCTCTCCGATCTGGTACGGCAGCAGGCGGCCGGTCTGACCAGCGAGGAGGCGCTTCGCGCCTTCCGGGACACGTGGCTGGCGCGCAAGTCGGGCCACCTCACCGCCCTCAAGGACAATTGGCTCGGTCAGGCTGGGCCGGCATGGAAGCGTCCTCTTGGTCAGGGGTTGAACGCCTTGCGGGCGCAAGTCGAGGCCAGTCTCACCACCGCGACGGACCGGCTGAAAACCGCTGCCGCGACCCGCCAATGGGACCGCGAACGAGCGGACATCAGCCTCCCTGGCCGGCCCGCTCGCTTGGGCCCGCAGCACCCCATCCGCCAGATGACGGAAGAAATTGTGGCCATCTTCAACCGCTTGGGCTTTTCGGTGGGCGAAGGGCCGGAGATCGAGTCGGAGTACTACAACTTCGAGGCCTTGAACGTGCCCGCTTCCCATCCCGCACGGGACAGCCACGACACCCTGTATCTGGCTGATCTGCCGGGGATGTTGCTGCGTACGCACACCACGTCAGTGCAAATCCATACCTTGGAGCGGCGCCCGCCACCCTTACGCCTGGTCGCTCCCGGCAAGGTCTATCGGCGCGATGCGCCCGACGCCACCCACTCGCCGATGTTCCATCAAGTGGACGGCGTGGCAGTGGACCGCGATCTCACCTTCGGCGACCTGAAAGGCACGCTCGACTATTTCGCCCGGGCACTGTTCGGCACCAGCGCGAGCACGCGCTTCCGGCCGTCCTTCTTCCCGTTTACCGAACCTAGCGCCGAGATGGACGTCAGTTGCGTCTTTTGTCGCCAGGCGGGCTGCCGCATCTGCAAACAGAGCGGGTGGATCGAGATCCTGGGCTGCGGCATGATTCACCCCGCCGTCTTCGAAGCTGTCCACCTCGACGCCGAGCAGTGGTCTGGTTTTGCCTTTGGTCTCGGCGTGGAACGTGTCGCCATGCTGCGTTATGACGTGGATGACATTCAGCGGTTCTACTCCGGCGACGTGCGCTTTCTCGACCAGTTCCGCGAATAGCGCGCCCGACGCGCACCAATCCCTATGCTCGTTTCGCTTCAATGGCTGCGTGAGTTCGTCGCGACCGATCGCGACCCGGAAGGAGTGTCCCGCAGCCTGACCATGGCCGGCCTCGCTGTCGAATCCAGGCAGACGGTGGAGGATGACGTGCTCCTCGAGCTCGACATTTCCACTAACCGCCCTGACTGCCTGAGCCACCACGGCGTGGCGCGCGAGCTGGGGGCGGCCACTGCCCAGACACTGCGACCGTTGGAGGCCTCGCGCGGCCCGTTGCAGGAGTCGTCGACTCCGGCCTCGTCCCGTCTTCAGGTCGAGGTTGCCGCACCGGAAGCGTGCGCACGTTACTGCGCCCGCGTCCTCGAGGATGTCCATATTCAGCCTTCGCCCAGCGCGGTGGCGCAGCGTTTGAAACGGCTGGGGCAGCGCACCATCAATAATGCCGCCGACCTCACCAACTACGTGCTCCAGGAGATGGGCCAGCCAACGCACGCCTTCGACGCCGACCTGCTGCGCGGCGAACGGATCATCGTCCGCTATGCGCATCCAGGGGAAAAACTTCTGGCGCTCGATGACGTGGAATACACTCTGCACCCTGAGGATCTGGTCATAGCGGACGCGGAGCGCCCGGTGGCACTGGCCGGAGTGATCGGCGGCAAAGAGACCGCCATCAGTGGCCGGACACGGCGGGTGGTGCTGGAAAGCGCCTGGTTCGCGCCGCTGGGCATCCGTCGCACCGCGCAACGCCACGCCATCCGCACCGACGCCTCCTACCGCTTCGAGCGCGGCGCCGATCCGCTCGCCCTTGCGGTGGCCGCCGACCGAATCGCCGCCCGTCTGCAACAGCAGGCCGGCGCCACCGTGTTAGCCGGGCTGATCGACGTTTCCCCGCGCGTTTTTCAGTCGCGATCCGTCCTCTTGCGCGCCACCAGCCTGCACCGGCTACTGGGTGTCGTTATTCCCGCTGCCCAAGTCGAGCGGTACTTAACCGCGCTGGGGTGCCTCTGCCAGGCAGATTCGGATTCGTGGTCGGTTACGCCGCCTTCCTGGCGCCCCGATCTGCGAGGCGAAGCCGACCTCATTGAAGAGGTCGCTCGTCTCCACGGCTTTGATCGGTTCCCCAGTCGCTTGCCCGCGTTCAGCGGAGCGGTCGAGAACTTACCCACCGCCGAGATGGAAAGCCGGGTGCGCCGAACCCTGCGCGGGCGCGGCTACGCCGAGGTCATTGCCCTCACGTTTGCCGCCCGCGAAGAATGCGAGGCGCTGGCTCCCGGCGTGGTCCCCATCGCCATGCGCAATCCCTTGAGCGAAGAGGCAGCGGTCCTGCGCACGACGCCGTTGCCTTCCATGCTCCATCTATTGCGTAACAATTTAAACCGCGGCAACAGCAATCTCCGTCTCTTCGAGTTGGGCAAGGTGTATACGCGCACGGTCGCCCAGGACGGCGTGCCGAACGTCACTTTCGACGAAACGACGGTGCTCTGCCTTGGTGCCTGCGGCGCGGCGGAAGCCGCGACGTGGGCGAGCCCGGAACGAGCCTACGACTTCTTCGACCTCAAGGGCGAGGTGGAAGCCCTGATTCAGGGCGTTGCCGTGCCCGACGCCGAGTGGCGGCGACCGTCGCCGGAGGATGACATCTTTCACCCCGGGCGCGCGGCCGAAGTGCGCTGCGACGGCACGCGGGTTGCGCGTCTCGGACAGCTCCACCCTGAGCTTGCCGCCGGCTGGAAGTTCAAGGAGCCTGTCTATCTTGCCGAGTTGAACTGGGAACTCCTCTCCCGGCTCGGACCGCGTCCGGCCGGCTTTGTTGCCCCCTCACGCTTCCCGGCCAGTGAACGCGATTTCTCGTTCCAGTTTTCAGATACGGTGGAATGGGTGGAGATCCAGCAGGCCATCTCCGCCCTTCAATTGCCGACCTTGAACTTGCTTCAACCCCGCGAAGTCTTCCGCGGCGGACCCATCCCGGCCGGCGAGTACAGCCTGCTGCTACGTGCCACCTTCCAGCGACGTGATCGCACCTTGCGCGAGGAAGAGATTCAACACGCCGCCGAACTGATCATTCAAACCCTGACCCATCTCGGCGGTCGGCAGCGTTAGTACGGGTTGACGATTGGCACGGTGGACGACCCAATGCGGGACGTGGGACAACAAAGCTTGTCTCGCACGTGGACTGTCGGCTCTCAAACGAAACTCACTGTCCCAGCCGCGTGTGTTCCGAATCCAGGTTGAACCGCAGGGTCGTGAAATGAATGGGCGCCTCGCGACCCGGAATGGCGAGATCCACCGGGACGCTGTACTTCGCATGCACGGCAAGTCCACTGCCGGCCTGCTCGACATGCACTTGCTCCAACGTTAACGGCAAGCCCATCTTGAACGCGTCCTTGAATATGTCCTGTTGCACCAGGGTGACGTCGCGCCCTTGGAAGACGGCATCGCGGCTGATGTCATCCACATCCTGCCCAAAACGCCAGAAATTGAATTTCGCCAGCGCCACCTTGAGCCCGAGGTAGACGGCCACCACGAGAACGACAATCACGAGCCAGCGGAAAAAACGAGGCACGATGGAGTCTCCTGACAGACAAGTGGGGGGAGACGGAGCGGATGATACGCCGCACTTTCCTCATGGGCCGCTTCGACGTTCGTAGGATAAACTGTCGCTGGGAGTTTCGCACCATGAACCGCCGTCGTTTATTGATCTCGCTGGTACTTGTGCCGGTCGCCGTCTTTGCTGGGGGGCCCACCAAGGTGCTGGAGCAAATGGTGGCGCGCGTTAACAACGGCGTCATCACCACCTTCGAATTGCAAAAAGCGCAGGAACAGCTCGTCAGTGATGCGCACCAGCCGGGCGTGACGAATCCCGACGCCTTCGTTGCCTCCGGATCCAAGAATCTGCTGCGGGATCTTATTGATCAGCGCCTGCTCGAACAGCGTGCCAGCGATCTCGGACTGAACGCGGACACCGAAGTAGTGAAGCGGCTGGACGATATCCGGCGTAGTCAAAACCTTCCCAGCCTGGAGGATCTGCAGAAGGCCGTCGAGGCGCAGGGACAGGACTACGACGATTTCAAACAGTCGCTGAAGAGCAACATCCTGAGCCAGATGGTCATCTCGCAGGACATCGCTCCCCGCGTCCAGGTGACCCCGGAAGAAGATGCCGCCTACTACAACGCCCACAAGGGTGAGTTTGTCCGCCAGGATGAGGTTGGGTTGAGCGAGATCCTGATCAGCACGAAGGACAAGCCGGAAGCCGAGTTGCCGCGCCTGAAGAAGCTGGCCGATGAAGTCCGGGTGCGGGCCGCCAAGGGCGAGACGTTTGCGACACTGGCCAAGCGCTACTCCCAAGGCCAGACTGCCTCAAGCGGCGGCGACATTGGTTTCTTTAAAAAGGGCAGCCTGGCGCCGGAGCTGGAAAAACAGGTCTTCGGAATGGACGTCAACAGCGTCACCCCTGTACTCACCACCGCCAACGGCTACCTCATCCTCAAAGTCAACGCGGTGCATCACGCCGGTCAGGAAACGCTGGAGGAGGCGCGGCGCGAGATCGAGTATCGCCTGTACGAACAAAAACTGCAGCCGGAGTTGCGCCATTACCTTTCCAAGCTGCGCAACGAGTCCTATATCGTGATCGCCAAAGGTTATAACGACACCGGCAAAAGCGACATCGGGGGCGTCAACGTGGAACGCTTCGAGCGCGTGCTGCCACAAGACATGCCCAAGCCGGTTGACAAGAAGAAATAGCCATCCTGCGCCGGTGCCGCCGCAGGCGACCGGCGCACATCGAGGCGTGTCCCATGCCTGACCTCTTCCCTCCCACCCTGCCCCTGGCGCCGGCGGAAGAATCCGCCGACACCGCCGTACTCAAGACGCGTTTCGTGGCCGATTTGGAAGCCAACGAAAAGCTCACCGGCATCTTTCTCTGCAAGGCCAAGGAACTGCGGCTGAAGAAATCGGGGGAGCCGTTCCTCTCGCTCGTGCTCAGTGATCGCACGGGTGATCTGGACGCCAAGATGTGGGACAACGTCGAGGAGGTGCAGGATAGTTTCGAGCGCGATCATTTCCTCAAGGTGCGCGGCACCGTGCTACTCTTTCGCAATAAGCCGCAATTGCAAATCCATAAGCTGCGGCGCGTGGAAGAGTCGGAGATTCGATTAGCCGACTTCCTGCCCACCACTCGCTGCGATGTGGACGCGATGTTCGCCGAGTTGCTGGGCTACGTCCGCGCCGTCGAGCAGCCGCCCCTGCGCGACCTGCTGCTGTCACTGCTCGAGGATGAGACCGTCGCCCACGAGTACAAACGCGCTCCGGCCGCCAAGACGTTACATCACGCCTTCTTCGGCGGACTGCTGGAACATGTCCTTTCGCTCTGTCGCATGGCGACTCTGGTCGTACAGAACTACCCACGCCTGGATCGCGACCTGTTGATCGCGGGTGTGGTGCTGCACGATCTCGGCAAGATCTTTGAACTCAGCTACGAGCGGTCCTTCTCGTATACCAGCGAGGGGCAACTGCTGGGCCATATGGTCCTCGTCCTGGAGTTGCTGCATCGCAAGATTGCCGCCCTTCCCGATTTCCCGCGTCCCCTGCAGGTGGTCTTGGAGCACCTCATCATCAGCCATCACGGCCGTTACGAGTTTGGCTCCCCGAAACTGCCCATGTTCCCCGAAGCGCTCGTGCTGCACTACCTCGATGATCTCGACTCGAAAATGCAGTCCATGTACGCGCAATTGGATCGGGACCGCCAGGTCACGGCAGCATTCACGGACTTTAACTACTCGCTGGATCGGCCGTTGCTCAAGCTCGACCGCTATCTCGCCACCATCCCCGGACCGACGGTGGCGGCGACGGATGAGGAGACGCCATGACCCCGCGACACGGCAGCGAGTTGCCGCAGCTCGAGCTGGACTGTATGAATGTCCTCTGGCGCTCGGGACCCGCCGGAGTCGGCGCCATTCGCGAAGCTGTCGCCATCCAGGGCCGCCCCCTGGCCTACACCACCGTGCTGACCGTCATGGAGCGCCTGGTTCGCAAAGGCGTGGTGGCGCGCCGCAAACAAGGGCGGGCCTTTCTTTATTCTCCCCAAGTGACGCGACAGTGGATGCGCGCTCGCGCCGTCGAGCGTCTGCTGCGCAATTACTTCGATTCCCCGGGCGAGTTGCAACAACTTTTGGGTACCCCCCTCACACCGCCCGAGGTGGCGGCAGCGCCTGCGCCTTCAGCCCCCGTTCTCCCCGCACAGCCCGGCTCCCGCAACATCGAGATTGACGCCAGTTTGCTTTAATTGCAGGCTGCGGTAAGGGCGGAACATCAGGAGTTGCGGGATCTTCGTCCGGCGAATGTTCCGGCTTGCCCGGCGGCATCCGGGGTGGCGGGTCAAGGAAAGGCGTTTCCGTCGGATCGGGATCCAGCGGCGGCAGAATCGTCGGCGGCTCCGGCTCGCGGTGCGACATTCCTGTTAAGAAGCGGGGAAACAGCGAGAGGCTGCCACGGCCGGAGCGCCACAGCAGAAAGTTACGGCAGCGCAGGTGCTAGCGATTCACCGCGATGCTGCTCTTGATGAGGTGATCCAAGTGGTCATAATCGGGCGGCTTGGAGACGCATTCAAACGCCCCCACGTCTTTACCCAAAGTACGCACCGTCGAGTCGTTCACCCCAGTCAGGAAAATAATCGGCACCCGCGAGCCGAGCGCACGACTCTTCATTAAAAACTCGATGCCGCCCATGACCGGCATCGAGATGTCGCTCAGAATGAGGTCGGGGCTCAGTGTTTGCAAGATCTGCAGTGCCTCGGCGCCATTGCCCGCTTCCGTGCACGTATAGCCGCGAAAAACCAAGTGTTCGCGAATGGCATCGCGCACCATGGGATCATCCTCGATCAGCAAAATGTGCGGTGCTGCCATAGCGGATACTGCGCGAACATCTTCAGTCCTCATAGTGTAGCCGCCCCGCACCACAGCGGCCAAGGTTAAAAGCGCGTCACCTCGGTGAACTGGAAGCCATGCACCCGCATCGGCGGCACAACCATGTCGAAGGACTCTTCCCCGCTGCTGCGCTCTGAAACCCCCAATTGATCGACTTGATTGAGCATCTCCACCATGCTTTGGTTAAAGCGAAAGTTCCTCACGCCGCGCTGTAGCTTGCCGTCTTCGATCAGGAACGTGCCGTCCCGTGTCATCCCCGTCAGGATCTTCTTGAAGGGATCCACCTCGCGGATATACCAGAGACGCGTGACGAGGATGCCGCGTTCCGTGTCGGCGATCATGGCGTCGAGGGAATTTGTGCCGCCCTGCATCACAATATTGGCTGGAGCCTCGCCGTATTCATTGGGCAGCGGAAAACCGTGCCCGGTAGGTGCGGCTTGCATGGCGGGCTGCTCGCGCTGCATTCGCACGGCAGTCTGGCGGGCATACACCAGGTGGCGCACGGTTCCGGCTTCCACCAGGGTCGTCGCCTGTCTCGGGATCCCTTCGCCATCGAATGGGGCGCCCGATTGCAGCGGATGGGCCACGTCGTCGCGGATGGTGATGTTGTCGCCGAACAGTTTGGTGCCGGTACGGCCGGTCAGAAAACTCCGCTGGTCGAGCACCGAGAGGCCCCCGAAATCATAAAAGAGAAAGCCCATCAGGTCGAGCACGGCCGCCGGCTCGAGGATCACCGTGTAGCGACCGGGAGGGATCTCGACGGGAGCGGCACTCAAGCGTGCCTTCTCGGCGGCGCGGCGAGCGGCCGCGACCGGGGCCAGACGGCTGAGGTCGGGAGCGTTGCCCTTCGCCCATCCTGAGCTGTCGATTGCCAGCATCGTGATGGAGTACTCCGCGCTGGTCTCGCGGTGAAAGGCCTCCAGCCCATTGGAGTTCAAAATGGCCAGCGCCCCCTGCTGGTTGGCCACCACGCCGGCCGTGGTGAAACCATGGCGGTCCGCTTCGGAGACGATGTCGCCCACCACGGCGGCGCGGTCGGCAGGCGAGAGCGCCGCCGTAGCCGGGAAAAAGCGCGTGACCGGCACAATTGTTTGGGGGCCGGCCATGGGCAACGCTTCCGGATCGGGGTGCTGGAGACGCGTGAGTTCGCCGGCGCGCGCCACCACCGCGCGAACGCCCTCCGGATCAAGGCGGTTGGTGGTGGCACGCGCGGTGCGACCGTCCGCGGTTTGGGTGCGCACGGAAAGCGATACATGCTCTTCCGCCACGTTCTGGTGGATGGTGTTGTTGGCAAAGCGGGTCAGCTCGGACACTGTGGCGGCCAGCGTGACTTCGACCGCATGATCGCCATTGGCGTCACAAACCATGGCGAAGATGGCGCGCGCCCGCGTTTCGTCCAGACTCAAGGCGGGGGCGGTGGGGTCCGGGTGGGGCATGTCAGCTCTGGTATGCGGTACCGATGCGGACGTTGCGGAAGCGGGCCGGGGCGGCACCGTGCCCGGTACCCATGGTCTGCTGCGGCTGACCCTTGCCGCAATTGGGCGTTCCCCACAAGGTCCAATGGGGGCGGGAACAGATGGCGTCCATCGAGTTCCAGAACTCGGTGGTGATGCCGGAGTAACTGGGGTTCTTGAGCATCCGCGTCCGCTTGCCGTGCTTAATCTCCCATCCCAATTCGCAGCCAAACTGAAAGTTGAAGCGCTTATCGTCA
This sequence comes from uncultured Acidobacteriota bacterium, assembly GCA_937898755.1. GTDB lineage: Bacteria > Acidobacteriota > Terriglobia > Terriglobales > SCQP01 > CALEJU01. Next base: position 104,968 of record CALEJU010000005.1, read on the forward strand.
ATTGACCAACTGCGGTTGGTCTCCATGTAAATTCCGTCGTCGGTATCGGCGATCAGGTCCTCAGGGCTGAGCGACTGCGGGCCGGGCAGGATGCTGATGTTGGTCATGCGAATCAGGGGAATGCGGTTCCAGGACTCGGCCCGCATGCAGCCGTTGGAACGCATGTCACCCACCATGGCGGCGGTTTCGCGGCTGTGAATGTAGCCGACGAATTCCCCGGCACGAATGATGTCGGTGCACTGTGCCGGTACGCCCTCGTCGTCAAAAGCCAGCGTGCCCAAACCGGGGCCATGCTGCAGACGGGCGTCGGCGACCACGTTGACCAATTCCGAGCCGTACCGCAGGTGGCGCAGCTTGTCGAGCGTGAGAAAGCTGGTCCCCGCAAAGTTGGCCTCCATGCCCAGCACCCGGTCGAGCTCGATGGGGTGGCCGATGGACTCATGAATCTGCAGACCCAACTGCGAACTGTCCAGGATGATGGTTCCTACCTGCCGCGGACACTGGGCGGCGCGGCTCAGCGCCACCGCCTCCTCCGCCACTCGTCCGGCATTCTCAAGCAATTGCAAGCGGTCGATCAGCTCGTAACCAGCCAACTGGAACTGCCCGCCAAAAGAGTTGGGATAGGAACGCTTCTGGATCTCGTTACCGGCGAAGCACAGGGCGGCATAACCGCCGCCGCTGAGGTGGCGCACTTGCTCAATATCGGAACCCTGGGAAGAGAGGAAAACTTGGTGTTGCCGCCGAAAATCGAGATCGGCTTCGGCCAGCGTGACCCCCGCGACGCCGCGTAGGGCGGCATCAACCTCGAGCAGCAGGCTGATATTTTCGTCCACCGGGATCGTGAACGGATCCACCTCGCAGGGACCGTGCCATACCGCTTGATGGGCCGCCTCGGGAGCCAGGACCACCGGGGTGCGGCATACATGGCGGGACGCCCGCGCAATCGCCAAGGCATGCGCCGCCGTCTGTTCGATCGCCGCGCGATCGAGGCGGTCGGTTGCGGCAAAGCCCCATGCGCCGTCCAGCAACACCCGGATGCCCACCCCAAGCGACTCCTCATCACCGACGTGACCCACCTTGCCGTTCTTGGTGGAGAGGCTGCGGTGCCGCTCGCCCAACACGCGCACATCGGCGTAGGAGGCGCCCCCGCCCACCGCCGAATCCAGAGCCCAACCGCCTAGCTGGCGCATGACACAACTCTCCGGCTCAAAAAGCGTGGCCGCCCCTCCGGGGAGGGACGGCCACTTGAAGTAGCTCAGATCGCGATCAAGCGCGCGCGCCGGCCAAGGCCTCGGCCTTGACGCCCACCTGTTGCTGCAGCGCTTGCACCTGGTCTTCTTTCTCCCAGGTAAAATCGGGCTCGGAGCGGCCAAAATGGCCAAAGGCCGCCGTCTGCCGATAAATCGGCCGGCGCAACTGCAGCATCTCAATGATGCCGCTCGGGGTCAGGCGGAAGACCTTGCGGACCGCCGTCACGATCTTCTCCTCCGCGACCGTGCCGGTTCCAAATGTGTCAACGCGCACCGAGACCGGCTCGGCCACCCCAATGGCATAGGCCAACTGGATCTCGCAGCGTTGCGCCAGACCCGCCGCCACCACATTGCGGGCGATGTAGCGCGCCATGTAGGCTGCCGAACGATCCACCTTGGTCGGGTCCTTGCCCGAAAACGCTCCGCCGCCGTGCCGCCCCATGCCGCCATACGTATCCACAATGATCTTGCGACCCGTCACCCCGGTGTCGCCCATCGGACCCCCAACCACGAAACGTCCGGTGGGGTTGATGTGAAACTTGGTGCTGCGGTCAATCATGGCCGCCGGCATGACAGGATCAATGACCTGGCGGCGAATGGCTTGGCGCAGATCTTCGGTGGAAATGGCATCGCTGTGCTGGGTCGAGACGACCACGGCATCGATGCGGGTGGGCTGGCCGTTAACGTACTCCACCGTCACCTGGCTCTTGCCATCCGGGCGCAAGAAGTCGAGCGCCCCGCTCCGCCGCGTCTCGGACAGTCGCCGGGAGAGCGCATGCGCCAAGGCGATGGGCATCGGCATTTTTTCCGGTGTCTCGTTGCAGGCATAGCCGAACATCATGCCTTGGTCACCGGCGCCGTCGCGATCCACCCCCATGGCAATATCGGGCGATTGCTGGTGAATGCTGACCAGCACGCCACAGGTATTGCAATCAAAGCCAAAGCTGGCATCGGTGTAGCCCACACGACGCACCGCTTCACGGGCGATCTCCTGGTAGTCCACCTGGGCGCGGGTGGTGATCTCCCCGGCGACCACCACGAGCCCGGTGGTCAGCAGCGTCTCGCAGGCAACGCGACTGTGCGGGTCTTGCGCCAACACCGCATCCAACACGCTGTCGGAGACTTGATCGGCAATCTTGTCCGGGTGCCCTTCCGTGACCGATTCTGAAGTGAATAACACAGGGGAAAACTCAGCCAAACGCACCTCGCCCGCAGCAGACTCGATTTCGGCTCAGGCAGACGCAGGGAAGCGTCTGGAGGCGGAGATCGGTAGCTCTCAGAATAGTCTGAGTTGGAGCCCGCCGAAAGCGGTTTTTTGGGGCATTCGAGCCGACACAGATCACCGCACCCCGACTACGTTTCAGGCCGAGTTTTCTACCGTTGGCCGGGCGCCTCTGCTGACCTCTGCTGCCAGCGGAATCGGACCAGCGTCCGCAACGCCCCAAACCCGTCCACCCAGGAGATCTTCTTCCCCTCCCCACGGCCCCGCCCCTCAAACGAGATCGGCAACTCGACGATGCGTCGCCCTTGGCGCAGAATCTTGGCCGTAATCTCCGGCTCCAGCTCGAACCGCCGGGTCTCAATCGTAAAATTACGGTAGACCTCGGCGAGCGCCATCTTGTAGCAGGTCTCCATATCGGTGAGGTGTTGACCGTAGAGCACGTTGGTCACCCACGTCAGCACCCGGTTTCCCAAGGTGTGGTGAAACGACATTCCGTGCATGGCGCCACGAAAGCGGGAGCCGTAGACCACCTCAGCCCGTCCATCGAGAATCGGATCGAGCAAGCCCGGCAACTCTCCCGGATCGTATTCGAGATCGGCATCTTGGATGACGAAAACATCGCCCGTGGCGTGCGCGATGGCCGCCCGGACCGCAGCCGCTTTTCCTTCGTTCCTGGCAAGGTGAATCACCTGGTAACCAGGCAATTCCGCGTATTTTGCCAGCAGCTCTTCCGTTCCGTCGGTCGAAGCGTCGTTGACGATGACGACCTCGATCTCGATCGGAAAACGGACTGCGTTCAGCCGCTCCAGCAGGGCAGGTAGCGTGCGGCGCTCGTTGTAAACGGGAATTAGAATTGAGAGCTTGCTCAGATAGCGGCTGGTGGCCGCTGCCTGCTCGCGCGCGGGCGTTGTGGCAGTCTGCACTCCCTACCTCCGTCTCCTCACAGAGCCGTGGGGGATCGGCCCGCAGGTGCCCCGCGCGGGGGCACCCCACTCACCGAGAAGTGTACTCCTAGTACTTTTGGTCCTTGCCCAAGGCGTTCAGGTCGATGCTGCGGTACTCACCGCGTTCGATCCCAGCGCGAATCTGCCCTGGCGTTTTGCCGAGCTTTGTCTGTTGGTAGGTGTAGGCGCCTTCCTCCAGGCAGATGCCGCACTCTGAACCGTGTGTGCCGGCGAAGCAGTCGTGCAGGCTATGGTGGCCAAACCCCTTGTCGCAATAGCAATAGCAGGGCTCCTGGTAAAGCACCTTGGGAACTTTGGCGGCCATGGCGTAGACGGCCTTGATGCGTGGATCGGAGAACTGACCCGCCGACAGGATGGGGCCGAGCTTGGTGCGCGGGGGTTCGGCATGGTATGCCGGGCTATCGCCGTCATGCACCACAGGTGGTTCGGATACGGTCGCTTTATGGCGCGGCCGCCCTTGCGCCGCCAAACCGGTCCAAAGCGCTAATCCCACCAGTAACGCACTCGCTTTCAGTTTGCGCATAGCTTCCCCGAAGGCCTCATTGTAGCCCGTACGCGGCCGGATGTGGACCCTTGGAACGCCGTGGTGGGACGATGTGCCATCGCGCACCTTGCCGCGTTCCCGGACTTGGGTCTTCGACGCGAGGTGGCTCCTCGCCGTTCCAAAGCAGGCGCGCCGATCTTTCGGCGGGGCCGGTGTGCCAGCAACGTTCCGTGCTACTTTCGCGGGTTGGACGCCGCTTCCCACCCCCGCCTGCGTCATCGCCTTGAGTTCGCCCCCGTTTGGCTGGCGGCCCACGCCATCGGGAGCTTGCCTCGACCCCTGGCATGGGCCGCGGGTCGCGCGATCACGCGCGCCTTTTACTACGCTCACCCGCGCTTGCGCCGCGTCGGGCACCGCAACTTGTCCTTCGCTTTCCCTGAACTCAGTCGATCGGAACGAGCTCAGGTATTGCGGCACCTCTATCGCCATCTGGGCCGCCAACTGGCGGAGTTCTGCCTGTTTCCCAAGTATCGCCGCGCCGGATTGGAGGACTTGTTCGAGACTGAGGGGCTTGAACACTTTCAATCGGCCCAAGCGGCTGGCCACGGCGTGCTCATCCTGACCGCGCATATCGGCGCTTGGGAGGTCTCCAGCTTCGCCCATTCGGTCAACGGCTACCCCCTCAAGTTCGTCATCCGGCCACTTGACAATCCATTTCTCAATCACCTGGTCAACGGCTACCGCGGGCTGCATGGCAACGCTCCGATCGGCAAACATGAGTTCGTGCGTGGTCTTCTGCGCGCCATGGCCACCAACGAGGCGGTGGGCATCCTGCTCGATCAAAACTCCTCGCCGCCGCAGGGCGTCTTCGTTCCATTCTTCGGTATCGCGGCTTGCACGGCTGCCGGCATGGCACGCATCGCCTTGCGGACCGGGGCGCAGGTGGTGCCCGGTTACACCGTATGGGAGGAGTCCCGGCGAAAGTACGTCCTGCGCTTCGAGCCGCCCCTTCCCCTGATCACCACCGGCGACGAGGAGGCCGATACTGTTTCCAACACCGCCGCCTATACCGCCGTTCTCGAACGCTGGATTCGGGCCTACCCGGATCAGTGGCTGTGGATCCATCGCCGCTGGAAGACGCGTCCCGAGGGCGAAGTCGGGCTTTACGAGGCGCGTAGGCACGTCAAGCGTGGAGGGTAGAGCATCGAAAGGCGTTTCGACTCTTCGAAGCACCCGCCGGGTCGGCTCCTGTGGAGCCGAGATCGCAGGGCCGGTACGGGGGGCAGAGACCAACGGGAGCGCCGCCGCGTAGCCCCGCGTGGCCGACGCGCCAGGCCTGTTACTCTGTCCGGCATGTCCCGCACTCGCTCGCTCCTCTGGCTGGCCCTGCTTGGGCTGGCGGCCGTGACGCTGTTCTGGCGGCTGGGGGGCATTGGGCTGGTGGGGCCGGATGAGCCGCGCTATGCCGAGATTGCCGCCGAAATGTTCGGCACTCATGACTACGTCACGCCCCGTCTGATGGGGCAACCCTGGTTCGAGAAGCCGGTGCTTGATTACTGGCTGGCGGCCGGCAGCTACCACCTCCTGGGCGTCACTGATGCAGCCGCCCGATTGCCGAGCGCACTTCTGGGCTTCATGCTCTGCCTTGGTCTGACGGTATTCCTATACCGCCAGCGCGGGGAACGAGCGGCGATGATCGGCGCCCTGCTGTGTTTTTCCTCGGCGTTTCTGATCGGGTTTGCGCGCGCTGCCGCCATGGATATGCCCCTGACGGCCCCTTTGGCACTGGCGCAGCTTTCGCTCTTCGTTTGGCTGCAGCGCCACGCCGAAAATCGGAAATCCGCACCTTGGCTGGCCGCCGTCGTCGTCCTTCTAGCTCTCGCCACGCTGGCCAAGGGTCCAGTGGCGCTGGTGCTGGCGGGCGGGACGCTGCTGGCCTACGCGTTCTGGGCGCGGCAACCGCGGTGGGCACTAGCCAGCTTGCAGCCTTGGGCGGTCGGCCTTTATCTCGCCGTGGCGGCGCCTTGGTTCGTCCTGGTCGCGCATCGCAATCCCGGGTACCTGCGCATCTTTTTCCTGCAGCACAACGTGGAGCGCTTTACCACCGGCGTCTTTCATCACGCTCAACCCTTCTGGTTTTACATTCCCATCTTGCTCGCCGCGCTCTTCCCTTGGACTGCGATGGCGGTTCTCCCCTTCCTCGACTGGCGGCGCGGCGGTTGGACGGCGAACGGGCCGGCTCCTCACCTGAAACGCTACCTGTGGTGTTCGGTGTTGGTACCGCTGGTCTTCTTCAGCCTCTCGCGCTCCAAGCTGCCAGGCTACATTCTTCCCGCTGTTCCCGCGCTGATTGCGTTGATTGCGCTCGCGGCCGACGACTTGTGGGAACGGATGCCGCGTTGGCCGCTGGTGCTCAACGCGGCGCTGGCGGCTGGCCTGCTGCTCGCCTTTCCTGTCTGGCTGGACGTCCGCTGGGCGAAAGCGCTGGTCCCTGGCGGCCACGTATCGGTGACCTTGGGCTTCGCGGGAATGCACGTAGCGATCTTTGCAGTGCTTGTCTGGCTGCTATGGCGCGGCAGCCGCCCCATATTGCTGGGAGCGGCGGCGGCCGGAATGGCGGTGGCGGTGCTATGGGCAACGGGACCTTACGCCGTGCAGCTTGATACGCTCGTCAGCGCCCGTCCGTTGGCACGTGCTCTTGCCGCGCAACCCATCCCCGGCACACCGACGTTTCCCAAGACCACGACGCCGGGGACGGAGCAGAGCGACGGCGAAGTACCGCCCGCCTTTGCGCAACAATGCCCGCTCTGGGGATGGCGCTTGCAGCGCGAAACCCGCTATGGCGCCGAGTTCTATCTGCACCGCGTCCTGCCCGAACTCGACGGCGCCGCGACAGCGGCATGGCCGCAGCACGGCTGGGTCGTGGTCAACGCCCGCGAATCCGACCAATTTCCCGCTGCCGCCAGGGACGCCGGCCGCATCGCCACGCCGACGGCTCCGACCCCTGCCGCTCCCTGGCGCATCTTCCAATTAAATCAATAACATCCCACGAGGACGCGGGCACGCCGACCGGCAAAGGCTTCCCAACCCAGCGCCGCAAAGCATCCCCCTCCACGTCCCTCATCACTTTCCACGTTCTACTTTTCACAGTCCCTCATCGACAGACAGTTTTCCCTAATACCACCGCGCGTCGCGCTCCCGTGACGCTTGGCAAGTTGCCCGGCTCGCCGAGGAGCGTGGCATGGCCGAGCACGGCGAAGGCGACAGCCTCCTTGGCGTCCGGCGGGATGCCGTAGGTCTCCGAGCTCGCCAGGCGACAGCCGGACGCGGCCTCGGCCAACATCCGCAGCAGCGTCCGGTTGTGGACGCCACCACCCGAGGCGATGACTTGCCAGTCTGTCCTTGCGCGGATCAGCGCCCCTGCGATGCTCCGCGCCGTAAGCGCCGTGGCAGTGGCGATCACATCCTCGGGACGCGCTTTGGCGCCACAGGCGGTCTGTAGCCGTGCCACGAACTCCCCCCCGTACTGTTCGCGCCCGACACTCTTCGGGCCACTGCGGCGATAGAACGGATCGCGCAGGAGCGCGCGTACCACCGGCTCGAGTACCTGTCCGGCAGCGGCCAGCCGTCCGTCGCGGTCGTACCGCAGCGTGCCACCGCTGAAACGGCCGACCAGGGCATCCATCACCATGTTGCCGGGACCGGTATCGAAGGCGCGCACGTCTTCGGGAGCGGCGCCCGCAGGAATCAGGGTGACGTTCGCAATGCCGCCGAGATTCAGCACCGCCCGCGACTCGGTACGATGGCGGAGCAGAAGATAGTCGAGCATCGGCACCAGCGGCGCCCCCTGTCCACCCGCCGCGACATCCCCCACCCGGAAATCGCCCACCGTGGTGACACCGGTGCGTTCCGCGATACACGCGATCTCACCCAATTGCAGCGTGTTGGCGTTGCGGCGGCCGAGATAGCGCGCGGAGACTCCCTGGTGATAAATGGTCTGCCCGTGCGAGGCGATCAGGTCGAGTTGCGCCAGCGGCAGGCGTGCGCGGCGACACGCGCGTGCCACCGCGTCGGCAAACCGCTCGCCCAACCAGAAGTTCAGCCGGCTCAGCTCGGCCACCGCGATCGCCTGTGCGTCGCAGGCCGCCAAAATTCGGGCGCGCTCCCGCGCGGTAAACGGGAAGCTGGAGAAGGCGCGCAGCTCGATCTTCCGCTGCCAACCCCGCCCGCGAATCGCCACCAGCGCGACATCCACCCCATCCGCCGAGGTGCCGCTCATGATGCCGGCCACCAGCATGGCGCGTGTTCGCGTTGGACTCTTGGACATGAGGCCTCGGGGCGGCATGGTCTACAGCAACTGCCGTTTCAGTTCGGCCAGTAAGTTAAGCGCCTCCAGTGGCGAGAGGCGATCCAAGTCAAGCGCAGCGAGGCGGTCCACAATCTGCTGCGAGAGCGGCGTGAACATGGTCAGTTGCACCCCTCCAGCAGGCGCAGTCGCGCCCTCCAGCTCGCTTCCCGTGCGGCGTTCGCTGGTCTCGTGCAGCCGCAGTACGACGCGCGCCCGGTCAATGATTTCCGCCGGCAGGCCGGCCAGCTTGGCCACCTCGATGCCGTAACTGCGGCTGGCCTCGCCCGGCTCAACGCGTCGCAGGAAGACGATGCCGGTCGGCGTCTCCTTGACCGCCACGTGCACGTTGCACACCCCGGGAAGATGCTGTGCCAGCTCGGTCAACTCGTGGTAGTGGGTGGCGAATAGCGTGCGCGCGCCCACGCGGCCGTGCAGATACTCGATCACGGCCCAGGCCAGCGACAGCCCGTCATAGGTCGCCGTGCCCCGTCCAATCTCGTCGAGGACCACCAGACTGCGCCGCGTGGCACTGTTGACGATGACTGCCGTCTCGGTCATCTCCACCATGAACGTGGAGCGACCGCGAGCCAGGTTGTCGCTCGCACCGATGCGGGTGAAGACGCGGTCAAACAGCGGCAGGCGGGCGCTGTCCGCGGCCACGAAACTGCCCATCTGCGCCATGATGGCCGCCAGCGCCACCTGGCGGAGATACGTGCTCTTGCCGCCCATGTTGGGCCCGGTTATCAGCAGCACGCGTTGCGCCTCTCCGCCCAGATAGCAATCATTGGGAACAAAACGGTCGGCAACTCCCTCCAACCCCAGTCTCTCCACCACGGGATGACGTCCACCGCGAATCTCCAGCGCCGCGCTCTCCTCCAGCATCTCGGGACGGCAATACTGGTGCGCTGCAGCCTGTTCGGCAAAGTTGGCCAGCAGATCAATCTCCGCCAGCGTGGTGGCATTGCGTCGAATGGACCGGGCTTCGGCCGTCACCGCCGCCCGCAACTCGGCAAACATCCGTGTCTCGAGGTGGAGGATCTTCTCTTCCGCGGTCAGGACCTTCACCTCCAGGTCTTTGAGTTCGGGTGTGGTGAAGCGTTCCGCGTTGACCAGGGTCTGCTTGCGCTCGTAGTCCGTCGGCACAAGCGGCAGGTTGGGGCGCGAAATCTCGAGGTAATAACCGAAGACGTTGTTGAAGCGTACCTTCAGCGAACCGATGCCGGTGCGCGCGCGCTCCCGGGATTCGATCTGCGCGATGATGCTTTTCGCGTTGTGGCTTAGACCCCGCAGCTCATCGAGTTCGGTCAGCACGCCGGAACGAATGTATCCCCCGTTGGCGGTCTGCGCCGGGGGCTCATCTACCAGCGTCGCTGCAATACGCGTGCGCAGCGGTTCCAGGTCGGCGAGTTGCTCCGCCAAGGCCCGCCAGCGTGCTTCCACCCGCGGCGCCAGCACGGCGCGCACCCGCGGCACCTGGTCGAGCGACGCTTTTAGCGCGAGCACATCGCGCGGCGTAGCCGTCTCGAGCGAGCTGCGGCTCAGCAGCCGCTCCAGATCGAGAATGCGCCCCAGTTCCTCGCGCAAGCGCGCACGGCATTGCCAGTCCACGACCAGCGCACCCACGGCGTCATGGCGGGCGCCGATCTCATCGCGCTCAATCGAGGGTCGCAGCAACCAGGCGCGCAACAGCCGTTTTCCCATGGGGGTCTGCGTCGCATCCAGCACGGCGCGCAGGGTGGCGGCTTCCGCCCCCGCAAATACCGGCTCCACCAATTCAAGATTGCGGGCGCTCACCGCATCAATCATCAGCCCCTGCTGGCGCTCGTAGTAACCGAGGCGGTCCACATGCGCGATCTGGCTGCGCTGCGTCTCCTTGACGTAGTGGACGATCGCCCCGGCGGCGGCGGCGGCCAACGGACGGTCCTGCAAACCATAGCCCTCAAGCGAGAGAACGCCGAAATGCGCTTCCAGAACGCGGCGCGAGAACTCCGGGGCGAAGATCCACTCTTCAATCGGTGTCAGCGCCGCACCGGCGATCGGAGTGCGCTCGCCGCTCGCTGCAAACAGCGGCATGTCGCTGGCGAACAGGATCTCGCGCGGCCGCCACTGCTCGAGCTCTTCACGCAGGCGCGTCGCCGCCTCCGGACCGCTCAGCTCGGTGCTGCGGAACTCCCCGGTCGACAAATCCAGGATTGCCAGACCAACGCCGCTTTCTCCCTTCCCACCCTGTGCCACGGCAGCCAGGTAACGATTTTCCTCGGGCGTGGCCTGCAAGGCGGCCGTGCCGGGCGTCAGCACCCGCGTGACCTCGCGCCGCACCAGCTTCTTGGCCTGGCCGGCCTCCTCCATCTGGTCGCAGATGGCCACCTTGTAGCCCTTGTGGATCAGTTTGGCAATGTAGTTCTCGGCGGCATGGAACGGCACGCCGCACATCGGAACGGCGATGCCCTTCTCCTTGTTGCGCGCTGTAAGCGTGATCTGCAATTCGCGCGCCGCCAGCACCGCATCCTCAAAGAACAACTCGTAGAAGTCGCCCAGGCGAAAAAAGAGCAAAGCCTCGGGATGAGCCTTCTTGATCGCGCTGTACTGCCGCATCAGCGGCGTGGAAGTGGCGTCGGACACGAGAACCGATTGTAAGTCGAGACGCTGGCGCTTCGCCTACGACGGGTTCCCCATGGGTTCCGATCCTTGTGCCACGCTACACTTCCGATGTGCTTCTGCTCGCCCTCGAAACCACATCACACCATGGCAGCGCGGCCCTGCTTCGCGATGGGGTGGTCTTGCAGACCATCCCGCTCGACGCCCGTCTCTACTCCACCCAGCTCTGGGGGGGGATGGACGCGCTTCTGGCGGCTGCCGGCATGAAACGCGACGCGCTTGAAGCCATCGCCGTGGCCCATGGCCCGGGGTCGTTCACCGGCGTGCGGCTCGGGTTGACCACTGCCAAGGCCTTGGTCGAAGCACGTGGCTTGGCGGCGATCTCGATCTCCACCCTGGTTGCAGTCGCGGCGCAGGGCGCCAGTTCGGACAATGATCGGGGGCCCATCGTTGCGGTGCTGGACGCGTCGCGGGACGAATGCTATCTGGGCCTCTACCCGCACGGCCCGCTGCAATTCGCGCGCGATCCCACAGGCGAAAGTGAAGGTGAGCCCGCTGAATTGCTTTTACCAGTAGCCGCAGCCGAAGCCCGACTGCGATCCTTGAACTGGCCGGTGTGGACCCAGAATCCCGCATTGGCCGAACGGCTGCGCCTGGGGCGGTCAGCCTCAACGTTCTTGGCCTCACCTCTTCTGGCACCTTGGATCGGACAACTCGGCGACCGACTCCTGCGCGAAGGGCAGCGTCTCGACGCGTTACGCCTCGACGCCAACTACATCCGCCGCTCAGACGCCGAGCTGTTCCGCAAGATCTAGCCGGTGCCGCGGCGGACTGTATCATGCTGGACCTGACGCCTGTCATGCCCCATTCCGTCTCCCTTCGCCCCGCCCGTTTGGATGATCTGGCGGAGCTCCTGCCTCTGGCGCGGGAAGCCTTCGGCGAGGCGACATGGAGCGATGCCCTTTTCCGGCAGTTGCTTCAGAACGCCCAGCCCGGCCAGCCCCAATACATTGCCGTGGCGGAACAACCTGGAGTCGGATTGGTTGGCTACCTGGTCATGCTCGGGATGCTGGATCAGGCCGAGATGCAGGCGCTGGCGGTCAGACGGGCCCTGCGCGGCCAGGGCATCGGAAGTGCGCTATTGCGGGAAGGCGTGCGGCTCTGCCAACTGCGCGGCGTGGTTCGCATCCACCTTGAAGTGCGGGCGGGCAACATCTCCGCCCAGGCGTTCTACCGCTTCCATGGGTTCCAGGAAACCGGACGTCGGCGCCAGTACTACCAACATCCGGTGGAGGATGCAGTCTTGATGGTTCTCGATCTCGCGCCAACGCCACATTGAAGGTAGAACTCGGTTCGTGAGATGACCGTCCAAACGGCAGCCCTCCGCGTGCCGTCCCTCGTGATTTGCCGGACAGCCCCGGCTACAGCGCAAAGGGGTTGGGGAAGTCCTGGATCACGAGCCAGCGAACCATCAGAGTCCATTCCTCGCGCGCCTTGTAACACTCGCGCTGCGAGCGTGGTTGCCATTCAAGGCCCATCTCCCAGCGCATGCGGTGGAGCAAAAAGCGGTAGAACTCCGCGCCGGCGGCGGTGGCACTACCCATTGCCTGCAGCGCCATACGCCGGACCAGGAAGGCGATGGGGGTACAGTCAAAGAAAGCTTGGCGCAGGAGCCGCAGGCGGCCGTCGGCACCGGCAACGCGCTCGCCGGGCAGGCGAAATACCAGTGTGAAGAGGTCGTCAAGCGGCGAGCCGTGATGCAGCCCGTTCCAATCAATCACGGCAAGGCAACACCCGTCCCAGAGGATGTTGCCCCACCAAAAGTCGCCGTGAACGGCGACCCACGACAGATCGGAGGCCGGCAGGCCGGCCACATGCCGCAGTAATGGCGCCGCCAACGCGGGGTCAGGATGCTCGCGAGGGAGAGCTGTATCAGGGGCGGCTGTACTCGCCTGAAAGGACTGCAGCCACGCCCAGGCAATGTGTACGTGCTCGGGACGGGGAAGTGTGGTGACCGGCCATCCGGGCATGCCCGTCTCGATCAGGCAAGTGGATTCGTCGGCATCGTGCCACGCCAGGACGGCAGGAACGCGCAACATGTCGGCGGTGGGCGCCAAATGTCGCAGGGCGGCGTGGTCACGTCGCAGGCGCGCTCGTCCCGAGGCTTGGTATGCGACCTTCGCCATCCAGCGCGGGGCGCGTTCGCCCGCGCGGAAGGCGGCCAGCAGACTGCAGTCCGGATCGGAACGCAGGCGGGCGAGGTGCAGCGTGGGGTCGGCCTGCAGCCGCGCCAGCAGCAGTTCATGCATCGTTCCGCTCCTCCACGGCAGCACCAAGTAAAAAGACGAAATCGCCTCCGAACCATCGCCAGAACCACTCCCGCGCCAAGGCGAGCTTTAGATATTGCCGAAGGCGGACGCGCCACTGATCGGAGGGAAGGGCCCGGCTGCGCACCTGAAAGTAAATCGCCTCCGCCAACAGCGGCACCAGTTCCACCGGCTGGTTATAGCCATGAATGCTGATATGGGTGGAACGCAGTGCCAACCCGGCGCGCTCAAACAGCCGTTGATAGCCACGATGCGAGTAGGTGTAGGTGCGATAGCCGGTATTCACCGCGGCGCGATAGTGCTGCGCGTGACGGCAGACGAGGCGCGCCACGGGGCGCGGCAACAGACTGGTATAGGGCAGGCCGCTATGGTCGACCGCGCCGCGGAACTCATGCCAACTAAAGCGGTTCTCGATGCCGATATACAGCAGCCCCCCGGGCGCGAGCCAGCCCCGCAGACGGCGCAGTAGATCCAGTTGCATGGCGGTCGGCGAGCGCTGGTGGTCCCACACTCCGGCCCATTCCAGCACGCCATTGAGCAGGATGACGTCGAACTGCCCGGGCAAAAAGTCCACGCGGCGCACATCGGCATTGATCACCAGCAACCGCTCCAGCCGTTGTTGCTGCTGCCGGAGGGCGATGAAGAGTGCCCGCTCCCTCACCCCTTCCAGCGCCACCACCCAGTGGCGCTCGGCGAGGGTGGCGGCAATCGCGCCCAGCCCGGCGCCCACATCCAAGATGCGGCTCTGCGGGCCTGCCGGGAGAATGTCCTGGAAGGCGGCGCGATGGGGGTGGGGAACGTAATCCTGCAGTTCTTCCGGGGCATATTCGGCGATGGCGCGCCGCCAATCGAGCGCCGCCGCTTCCAGCATGCGCTGCATCTGGGGCTGCGGCATCTCTCCCCAATAGCCCGTGGGCGCCAACTCGATGACGCCCTGCCGCGCCTCCGCCGCCCGGCTGCCACAGACACAGCGTCCGCCGGCGTGACGGACGCCCACGGGCCGCCCGCAAACACACCGCAGCCAGACCTCGCTCGGGCGCCCCCCCTCCGGCGGGAGCGCTCGCCATTCACGAAGCGATGCCCCGCCCGCGCTCGTTTCGGGGTGAGGCAAGGCAATAGACATCCCTCCTTGGAAGGCGCATGCACCCTGAATAGCGGCCCCGGCGACGCCATTCATTAGGCGGAATTTCCCGTCGGACGGCTACGGGACGCGATAGGCGCGTGCTTGTCCGGTGCGCTCATTGATGACGCGGTAGCTCATGCCGTCGGAGGCGACCACCAGATGCAAACCAAAGCCCGTGTCCGTGGTCCCCACATTGGCCGTGTTGGCCGGGGGCGCATTGTCGGCCGCAGAGCTGTCGATATTGCGATGTTGCTGGTAGATGTCGCGCGGCGACACCACGGCTTGCAGACGACGATACGCAGCTGGCTGGCCGCCCTTCTGCGCCCCGTTATTCTCCACCACTACTTGCGGGTGCAGGGTTGCCAGCAGCACCGGATTGTTGCTGATCTCCAAGCCGTGATGATCGGTCTGGTACACCGTCACCCCGCCGACCTCGTCCTGGGGACAGACTAGCTTTCCTTCCGTGTTCCACGTCAGGTCGCCGCCGTCAAAATAGCGGAAGCTGCCGAACTGCAGCACAGTGGCCACGCTGTTGGCGTTGTCGCTGGTGTCCTTGGGAAGACTGGTGAGGGCGCTGCAGCGCGAATTGGCGGGCGCTTGCGCGGCGTGGATGATGTTCTGCGCCTCGGTCAGGACGGTGATGGATACGGCCGGTGTGCCCGGCCACTGGCGCAGCGGCAGTTTCTCGCCCAGCCGCGCGGTGTGGCGCTTGCCTTGCGTCAGGCGGATGTAGGCCGCCACCAGATCGGCCTTCATGTCGTCGGGCGGTGGCGAGGCCGGCAACCCGTGGTCAATGAACTCGCCGATGGGAACCTTGGCCGCCAGCTCTTGCAAACCGCCGATGTGGTCCTCGTGAAAATGGGTGGAGATGAGGTAGTCGATCTTGTGTACCCCGGCCGCCTTCATCGCCGCCAGAATACGGTCGGAGTCGCGATGATCCGCCCGCGCCCAACCGGTATCAATCAGCACCGCTTGTCCAGCCGGCGTCACGATCAGCGTCCCGCCTCCCCCTTCGACGTCCACCAGGGCGATGCGTAGCGGCCGCGTTCCGTCGGCGTGGAAAGTCGCCAGGCACGGCGCCACAGCAACCGCCACAAAAGTCATGCAGAGAAAGGGCAAGCGCATACATCGGGTCATGAGGTCTACCTGAAAGACGGGATCGCGCGCACGTCCCGGTAGCTTACACCAGACGCCGCCGGGGCGGCGACTGGGGGCGCACTTCCAGGCCATGTCCTCCGCCGTGCAGCAGAAGACGGCGCCCCGCCAGAAGATACACCACCCCCACGGCTGCGCTGCGGGGCCAACCGGCGCGCTGTTCTATTGCGTCCCTAATGCGTCAAGGACGCGTGGAGAAGGTTCTCCATCGCGTCCTTGACGTGCAATTTCTCTTTTTTCAGCCGCGCTTCTTCGACCTGTTCCTCCGGGCTGAGGAAGCGCTGGTCGCTCAAGCGGTGCAGTTGTTGTTCGAGTTCGGTATGCTGCGAGGCAAGCTGGCGAAAGTGGTCGTTGCTGGCTATCAAGGACTCCCGGATAGCCGCTTCCCCGGAATTCACGCTGGTACCCTCCCGGACGCGGGCGCGCCCGAAATCAGCAGACCGAGCTAGCCTAGCACCGCCCCGCCCTAGGTTCAAGACGAGGTGGGGGTGCCCGCCGCCCTTTGGTCTTCTAGGCTCATGCTGGCCCTCCGGCCGGCACGCCCCAGTCACGGCGGCAGCAGTGCCGCCGGGCTTCTTGGCACATCCGATCAGTAGTCGCGGTCCACCTCATAGCCCGAAGCCCCGCGCTCTCATGGGCAGCGATTCACCCCGAAGCCACCGAGATTCCCATGGGCTCATGTCCATTATGCCGAGTGTCGGTCCCGGACTCCTCGCGGCCATGGTATGCGGCGTGTTTCGAGTGCGAGTTCGCATGGACAGACAGCAACGAGCGTAAACTACGACGTCGAAGATCTGATCGAGAGCGTTCAAGGTCCCATTTGCATTTGAAGGGCATTATTGTGGGGTGCGGTACACGGAGATCAGAAGGACGTGAAGCCTCTTCGGCGGATTATGTAAGCCTTCTTCTACGCGGCAACGACTTGTACGCGGCAGCGGCTTGCCGATAGCAGCGGGCGCTGCCGGAAAGCTCGACGTTGCCTCAAGACGGATCATGCATTCCGGGGAACAGCTTGGGGCCGACCCGTTCCTATCGATATGGCCGGCAAATTTGAATTAGACGGCTCCTTGGGGCTTTTATGCCAGAAGTAAGAGTGCACTCGTGCGCTTACCGGCACCTCGTTGATATCGACCCCGCTGCCAAATCAGATGGGAATCGGCTCACTCAGCAGATGGAGCTGGGCGTGGCCCGCGCCATTCGTGCCCTTGATAGCACCGACCGGCCGACATTGAATTTCACGCCACTGCACAAAGGGAACATTTCGTTTATCTTTTCTGCCCTGCGAGCGACACATACAAATATCAGAAAAATGCTCGGCGCAGCTTGGGAACAACCCGGTGGGGTCGATTCATTGGCGTTGGCGCGGTTGCAACTCGAGGGACTCTATACGCTCAGCCTGATGTTTGAGAGCCCTGCCAACGTGGACATTTATCTTCGCGACGGTTGGCGACAAATGTACATAGATTTTCTTCTACAAAGGGAGGAGACGCAAGGGCTGGATCGATTTCAGGGGTTTCTCACAACGCAGGGGCCAACGAGTTTAGAGGCTCAACGTCATTTGCTCGGAATCACCGTGGCGGAGAAGGCGACAATCGAGCACGATGAGATCGGGACCCCGCTGCCGCCCGGGGTTCGGCCTATCCGAATTCCGCGCTTTCCCACCCCTGGACGCGTGGTGAACCGGTTGCCGCAAGGGGATCGGCGGCGCTGCTTAGAGCGGCTATATCCGGAGTACCGAACCCTTTGTACATTTGCTCACGGCTTGGCGGGTTCGAACGTGTTAAAGCAAATGTTTAACAAGGGCACCAGCATCCAGATTCGGGACTGCTGGTCAGACGCTCAGATCACGGATGCCTTTCAGCGAGAAGTAGCGGAGAAGTCATTCGTACTTAGTCTTCTAGCGGTCAATCAAGCCGTGGCCGAACTGACGACCATCTATCCGAACGATGTGGAGTTGCGAGTTGCATCCGTGCAGGCTTGGCAGGAAATCGAGCGTGGGACCCTGTTGGGAAAAACCGTTTGGCAACTTCGAACTAAAACACTGCTCGGGGTGATGTGAGTCGGAATCGTCTGGCCATAGGTTATCCGCTGCGCGTTCGCCTCACTTCCTTGCCTTTGTTCGGCCAGTTCGCGGCGGATGGCCGCGGGATCCGCGTCAGCCGTTGTGGAAGATGAATGGACAATTTGGGAGGTTGCAGAGGCGCTGACCGGCGGAGCCGGAGGAAAGGAGCAAGACTGCGCTGCAGCCGCCGCCGAGGTGGAAAGACAAAGAGTGTCTGTCCTACACGTCTACATGTGCTCGACTGCGAGCCCACCCCGGGCTGGCGGCTCCCGTACAATCACAACAGCATGTCTGACTCTCTCGCCCTGCCTCCGCTGGCCCTGCTGCGCCAGAAGTACCCCTCGCGCGGGCTGGCCGACGTGCCGGCCGCCGCCCGCGCCGCCTTCGCCGCCGCCCCTTGGCGCGCGCGCGTCAAGCCGGGAATGTCGGTCGGCGTGGCCGCCGGCAGCCGTGGCATCGCGAACTACGACACGCTGGTGCGCCTGGTCTGCGACCACCTCAAGGACCTGGGCGCCAAGCCCTTCATCTTCCCCTGCATGGGCAGCCACGGCGGCGCCACCTCCGCCGGCCAGACCGCTGTCCTCCAGGAATCGGGCATCACCGAAGCCACCATGGGCGTGGCGATTCGTTCCGAGATCGTTCCCACCCACCTCGGCCAGAGCCCGGCAACCGGCATGGAGGTCTACATGGACGCCCACGCCCATGCCGCCGACGGTTTCCTGCTGGTCAACCGCATCAAGCCGCATACCGACTTCGCCGGTCAGTTGGAGAGCGGCATGATGAAGATGATGGCCATGGGCATCGGCAAGCACCGCGGGGCGCAGAGCTACCACGCCTATGCCATCCGCGGCGACCGCTATGAGGCGGCCATCCGCGCCGCCGCTTCCGCCGTGCTCGCCACCGGCAAGTGTCTCGGCGGCGTCATGGTCCTCGAGGACGCCTTTCACCAGACGGCGCGCATCGAGACGATCTCTCCGGACGAACTGCCCGGCAAGGAGGAACGCCTGCTGGCGCTCGTCAAGGAGTGGGTGCCGCGCCTGCAAGTCGCCGAGGTGGACCTGCTCATCATCGACGAGATGGGAAAAAACATCAGCGGCGCCGGGCTCGACACCAAGGTGATCAACCGCAGCGTGCACGGCGACTCCAACACCTGGCCCACCACGATCATCCAGCGCATCTACGTCCGCGACCTGACGCCGCAGACCAAGGGCAACGCGGTCGGCATCGGACTGCTGGAAGGCATCAGCCAGCGCCTCTTTGAGAAGATCGAGTGGACCTCAACGCGCGTCAACACCCTCACCGCCTCCACCCCGCGCAATGCGCGCGTGCCGCTCACCTTCCCCAATGATCGCGAGGGAGTGGTGGCGTTGCTGCAGACGGCCGGGCTGCTCGACATCGCCCACGCCAAGATCGCCTGGATCCGCAACACGCTCGAGGTGGCGCACCTCGCCGTCAGCCACAACCTGCGGGTCGAACTCGAGGCCAAGATTCCCTGCGAGGTGGTGCAGGCGGAGCTGCCTTGGAACTTCGACACCGCCGGGAACCTGGTCTCACCCTTTTAGCCGAAGGGCGAAGGCGGAAGGGTGAAGGCCGAAGGCCGCGCAACACCATCCGCACAACTGAATCCTTCGCGGTCTTCGTTCGCCCGTCGGCCTTCGCCCCTCGCCCTTCGTCTTCCGCTCAGGGTTTGACCTTCAGCAGCCGGGCCGGGATGCCGCCCACCACGTGCCGGGCGGGGACCGGATGGGTTACCACCGCCATGGCGCCCACCATGGCGTCGGCGGCGACGCGCTGACCGCTGAGCACCGTGGCATGGTAGGTCACGCGTGCGCGCGGCCCAATCTCGGTGCGGTGGTTGGTGACTTCGGCCGCATCAAGCAGCGCGTGGCTGTGGGAGTACACGTTGGCGTAATCGGAGATCGACGTGCCGCGGTGAATCACGATTTCGCCGCGGTCGTCGAGCAGCACGTACTTGTGGATCACGCAATCGTCTTCCACCGTCAGGTTGTAGCCGAAGCTGAACTCGACGCCGTGGAAGATTTTCACGTTGTTGCCGCAGTGACGGAAGATGTGGCGCGCCAGCAGCCGGCGCACCTGGAACCCGAACCAGTGGTTAAGGCCGGCCGGCGAGCGATCGAACATCATCCACAGCCAGATCAGGGGCTTGCGCTCCGCGTAGCGCACCGCATCCACATCACCGTAGTATTCCGGTTCGAGCGTGACGTTGCGCGGGTCGAAGTTGGCCGCCAGAAGTGGTGGGACTGCGTGTGGATCCGCCCCGTAGATTTCCTGCAGCGTCGCGCGCACCACGAGGTTGCGATCCGAACCTGACTGCAACCGCGTCTCCAAGCGTCCCAGCCAGTCCTCAAACACCGCCTGCCCTTGCGGCGTGGGCTGCAACCCGCGATAGCTCACCTGCATGACATCACCTCTCCCCCGGTTACAGTCGCACGAGAAGCCGGGAAAAGCGACATCCGCCCAGCGGGAACCATCCACTCATGGCACCTCGCGCCGGGGCGCTTGCGCAGGGGAAAGGGGGCGGCGGTATCTTCTTTCCAGTTCCGCTTCAGCGCCCGTATTCCAGCTCGACGACGTTCGTACCGACCGCGGCCCGCGTGGCATGTCGTGGAAGCGCCACGGCAAAGTCGCGACTGATCTCGGGATGCTTGGGTTGCACGAACTGTTGCAGCGCGGCATCAATCAGGAAATTGGGGAGTGTCTGCCCATCGAGATTGACCCAGTCAACGTGGAGGTGGGCGGTGGGCGCGTCAGCATCACGCACTGCAGCGTGCACCGCGAGTTCGTGAACGCCGCTGAAGAGGGCGCCGAGCAGAAGCATGCGTGCCGACGTACGTCCATGCGGCAAACGGTCAAAATCAACCTGCGCCGTGCCTTCGATGGATCCGGCCCTGCCCCCCGCGCCAGGAGGTTGGGACGACAACACCAGATGCGAGACCCCGGCCGGCAACTTGCGCGCGCCCGGCCCTCGAAAAAAGGCGTTCACATCGAAAGCCGTAAGCGTGATCGGCGGCTGCGGATTGGCCGTACGGGATGCGGTCTCGATGCGCTGCAATTTGGCCGCAAGGTCGGTCCCTCCCCATGCCGCTCCCAGCACACCCAGAAAGACGAGGAGCAACGGGAGACCTCGGAGCGGGGGATGGGTGTACATGTTGTTCTGACGGCTCACCCACGGCCGGCGTTCCGCCTTCAGCGTCGACCACGCGTGGCGGCGCCCTGCACCTTGGTGGACTGCGGCGCCGGCGGGCCCGGATTGGTGGAGAAACGAATGGCCCACGGGGGCTGATGAAGGTCAATCTCGGCATGAAAAGGCGCCTGCAGGCGTTTCCGCCACAGGCGCCCGTCGTTGCACTGCAACAGGCCGCGCCGCAACTGGTAGCTGGTGGCGACCCGTGTCAGCGGTTCAGTATGCGTGCGACCACCTTCCACCACGGGAACTTGAGCTCGTTCGAGCACGGCCTCGCCGTCCGCGCGCCACGTGTCGCGATTTGCGGACAGCGGACAGGAGAAGTTCACGTTGCCGCTCAACAGGCCGCGCACATCGGCCGCCAACCCCGTCGGATTCCGTGGCGCCCCTGTTCCCTTCGCCACGACGGTCGCCGCTGCCCAAGCTTCAAGTTGCAAGCCGCTCGCTTGACCGGCAAGCGTGAGCTCGCCGTCGCTCACGGCCGCCTTGCCCGCGAAATGTCCACCCGCGAGGTTGACCCGCAGGGTCGGGACGTTCCAATCGCTCCCACCGTCAGGTCGCGTGGCAATCTGCAGGCTGGCTTGGGCCTGTACTGGAACACCGCCGATCTCCCAATCTTCGACCTGCAGGGTGCCCTCGGCGGGATGATACGGCCATGGGGCGACTCGACCCGACGCAAACAGCACGCTGCCCAGCAGGCCGCCGGGCGGCGACGCCATGTAGGTGGAGAAGTACGCGACGATGTCGCCATTCGTGACATGCGCAAGGTGTAACTTGAAACGCGTCGGCACGGTCATTGTCGTCAGTGGCCAACTGACCCAGCCGTCGAGTTTCACGCCGCGCCAAGTGCCAGAAAAATCGCCGCGCACCCAGTTTTCGATGGGAGCGGAGGCTGGATCCTCAAACGGCCCGGTATCGGCATTTCCCGAGGCATGGACCGCTTGCGAAACTCCGTCGCCGCCGTTCACGCCCAGGCGCAGGAGCAACGGCGCCAGCAGCAGGGGTGGTAGACCGGCACGGACCGTATAGCTGGCCGTGGGCAGCACCATCTCACCGCTCCACTGCGGATGGCGGAAGGTGCTCCACGTGGCGCTCACCGCGCAAGCAAGCTGGGCATTGCCACGCAGCGCGGGATTCCACGGGGAGTCAAACCCCCAGACATGCGCCAGGCTCGCCCAGGTTTCCGCGCTGACGTCGGTGCCGACAAACTGCACCTGGAAGCCTTGCGCATCAAGAAAGCCGCCCAGTTGCAGGGGCGATTGTCGTTTCTGGCCGGTGCTGACCACGACAGCGGTGAGCGGAACCGTCCACCGCAGGTTCGCGCTGACGGGATTGAAGACCGCCTGCAAGGTTGGGATCTGGACGCGTTCCTCGCCGGTTTGCAGCGCCACGTTTTCGCCGCGCAACCACCCGCTCCACAACGCGGCGTGTTCGGCTGCCCGCGGGCTGGGCTTTGCAGGGCGTGTCATCCGCGAGGAGATCGGCGTGACGGAGATCGCAGTGCCGATCCCGGCTTCCCCATCAAAGGTGCCGGTCGCGGTCAGGTCGGGCGGCAGGTTGGCCTTGACGGCACGGACCAGCATGAGCAGATCCGCCGTGGGAACCTGGCGGAACACGGCGTGCAGCGTGGGCTGCGGGGCGTGCAACAGATGCGCTACCCGGCCGGTAATTGTGATATGGGCTCCGGCGGGATCCCCGAGATGATGAATCGTCAACTGATCGGCGGCCACGTCGTAAGTGGCCACGAAGCCCGCCTGGATCGCGACCGGAGGCGGCAAAAGATCCCAGCGCCGAAGTGCCCTGCCTTGGACGTTGCCCGTGACCTGAAAAATGCTTCCAGTCCCTTGTAGACGCGCGACCAGATTGGCGATTCCATACACGCCGCGGTCGCGTCCCCAAACCAGATCACTCACGGCCGGGAGATAGGCATTCTGCACCCGCACCGTCAGGTCGAAGGGCAAATCCCGCAGAGGCTGGCGCGCCGCCGCAAAGGTTCCGTCCACCGTCACGTCGCCGCTGTTGGTGAGGCTCACGTCGGTGCGGGCGGTGGCGAAGCGGACATGCACCCGCCAAACACTCTCTTCCAGCGCCACCGAACCTTCCAGCTCGTCCAGATAGATGCGGGACTTGGTCCAGCCCTCCTTGAAGTTCACCCTGCCATGGGCGAACTCGAGGTAGGGAAACCGGACCGGGGCGCCCAAGGCTTGGCGCAGCGAGGTGCCTTCGGTGGTCGCCCGCAAGCTCGGTCCGCGCGCGCTGGCTTGATCAAGCAAGCTGGCAACATTCCACCCCACTCCCGGCGCTGCCGCATGGACCAGGTTCAAGCTGGGATACTCCAGACGTACGGTGGAAAATTCCAGACGCCCGCTCCACAACGAGAGCAGACGCAGCGTGGCGCGCGCCGTCTCGGCAGTCAGCATGTCCTCCGCCCCGAACGGGGGCGCCTCAGCCACGTGCAGGTTGACCAACTCGATTCCCGGCCATGGGAACAGCACGAGATGCACTTCGTCCGCCGTGACCCGCCGTCCCAGCGCGCGCTCCAGGGCCTGCAAGACACGGCTCTTGGCGCGCGGCAGGTTCCAGGTGGGCAGCAGCGAGAGCACGAGCAGCAGTCCTAAGACCGCCATCCCGATTCGTTTTGGAGAGTGGGCTGTCACACGTGTCGGACGGCAGCTCCCGGCCGGAGACAACCCGTCCGAGGTTCCCGGCATAGCCAGGCACTATCCATCACACCGATGAGGGCCGGCGGGGTGCCGTGGCCGCCTGCCTCGCGCTAATGAACGATCTTGAACGTGCGATTCCAGCGCGTACGTACCGGAAAGTGGATGAGAACCGAGATCAGTCCCTTGAGCCGATCCGCCATGTCGGTGGCGGCGTAATCGCTCTCATCGCTCTTGTACGACCAGTAGATCAACACCGGGCGGCCGATGATGTGATCCTGCGGCACGAAGCCCCAAAACCGAGAGTCGTAAGACTCATCGCGGTTGTCGCCCATCATGAAGTAATGCCCGGGCGGCACCACAATCTCGCCATTTTGAAGAAACTGCTGCTTGCTGGCCGCCCATTCCGGTGTTTCGTTCGGCAGGAAGCCGTTCGGCCAGTCGTCCGGACCGGGATCATACTCACGGTCATGCACCGCGTAGGGCTCGTTCAAGGCCACCCCGTTGCGATAGAGCACCTTGTGAACCACCTTGAGATGATCCCCTGGCAGTCCCATCAGCCGCTTGACCAAGTGCAGTCCGGGCTGCGTCATGGACATGAAAACGATAATGTCGCCGCGCTGCGGCGGGCGGTAAGGCTCCAACCCGTGCAGATACGTGGAGGGGGGCGAAAAGCGGACCCGGTCCACCAAAACGTGGTCGCCGATCAACAGCGTGTTCTCCATCGAACCTGAAGGGATTTCGAAGGCCTGAACGTTGAAAGTGATGATGAACAGGGCGGTGACCAGCGTCGGGGCCCAGACACGAATGAAATTTTCCGACAAGGGACGTTTCACCTTGCCCGCAGCCTCCGTTTTGGCCGGCTTATCCGCCGGCGTCTGACTCTTCGCCAAGCACGCCTCCTGTTCCCCGTTCAGTTTAGCCGAAGACGCCCGCCCGCCGGCCATGGGCGCTCGCCCCGGGACGCCAAGCGCAGGCTCCGCAGGGGCCGATTCGGCCCCCGGTTAAATGGCTCCCAGTTGCGTCAGGGCGGATTGCGCGGCGAGCTGTTCGGCTTCCTTGCGACTCTGTCCGACCGCGGTCGCGTTGATACCGGCCACGCTCACCTCGACGGTGAACGTCCTGCCATGTTCCGGGCCGGCGACGTCCACGACGCGGTACGCCGGTAGCGGCTGTCCCTGGACATGGGCCCACTCCTGCAAGACGGACTTGTAGACGAAGGCATGCAGCGACTCGGGCGAGAGCGTTTCCATCTCACCGCGCAGCACGTGGACATCCACAAAAGCGGCCGCCGCCTCATACCCCCCATCGCAATGAATGGCGCCGATGATGGCCTCGACGGCGTCGGCCAGGATACGCTGCCGGCCACGGCCGCCCACCCCAACTTTGCTGCGGCTCAGGTCAACGTGGTGCACGAGTTCCAGCTCGGCAGCCACCGCCGAGAGGTGCCGCGCACTCACCAACCAGGAGCGAAGGCGGCTCAACCGCCCTTCGGAACTCTGCGGAAAGGCGGCCAGCAGCCGTTCGCTGGCGCGCAGTCCAAGCACCGCATCACCGAGAAACTCCAGGCGCTCGTTGTCATTGCGCGCCAGCCCGTGGCCGTCTTCCAAACCTGCGGCGACCGTCGCCCCGGAGCGATGGGTGAGAGCACGCTGCAACAGCTGGGGATCGCGGAACTGGTAGGCGATGCGGCGCTGCAACTCGTCCAAGGTGCCCACCGCCATCCCGCCTCGCGATGTTTCACTATCCGCCATGCACTGCGCAAACCGCGCCACGACTGGACGCGCTCCGGACGCCGACTCTCAGGACAGCTCACCACGGCCGGCCCTAGGGCTTTGCAGCCGCCAACCGCGCCACTCGTTCCTTCTCGGCCTTGGCCAGCGTCTGCAGGGTGGGGTTCTTCGCTCCGCCCGTCAGCGCCTGGTCCAGCGAGGCCTGCGCCGCCGGATACTGCTTCATCGCCTCCTGCACCTGGGCGAGGTGGTAGTAGTCCAGCGCGGCGCTCTCGGGATCGGAGAGCGGAATCGCCAGGCGGAACTCCGCCTCCGCCTGCGGGTATTGTTGGCGCAGCGCGGCAATCTTCCCTCGCGACGTGTGGACGTCGGCACGAATGATGTTTTTCAAGTGCTCCAGCTGCGCAGGCGTCATCTGCTGTCCGTTCATGACCGCCGGCAACACATCGGCCAGTTGCAGCGCCTGCGCATCATAGGACTCCGCCTGTTTCAGCTTATCGTCGCGGTCGAGGTCGGTATCCCGTACCCGGTCGGGAATGATGGCGGCCAGACTGACCAGCACCGGCAACGACTTGGGGTTCACCTCGAGGGCCTCCATCCCGTACTCCAAAGTCCGGGCATAGTCGTTGTGGTTGCGGAAGAACTCCATGCCAACCGTTGCCAGGGTTTCCTTGTACTGGCTATGCGGGTAGCGGAACTGAAACTGTCGCAGGGAGGTATCCATCTGTTCGGGCGAGGTGCTCGGGTTCCGCAACGCCGTGGCGAGCGCCTGCAATGCCGTCTTCTCCTCCGCCGATTGTGGACTCGGACCGGAGGCCACCGAGCCGGGCGCTGCGGCGGCCGCGGTCCCCGACGCCGGAGCCGGAGCGGCGCTCTGACCAAATCCGCCCACCACCATTGTTGCTGCCACCACCACCGCACGCCATGACACTAGATTCATGAATGCTCCCACCGAGAAATCGAACCGGACGCCGAACCGCGAAATGGCGGTCTCCCGCGGCATCCCGCGCTGCCGCCCGGCTTACTTGATCGCATGCGGGTGACCGGAGGCAAAGGGCGCCTGCAGCCCCCGCTGGGCAATCTCGCGCGCCACCGGAGTATCGGCGGTCGCCAACGCCGCCTGGTAATGCGTGAGCGCCGCACTGCGTTGCTGCTGCAGATCGAGCAGACGGCCCAGGTAGATGTTGGCCCAGGTGCGCACGTGCCCCTCGGTCAGAGGCGCCTCGGCCAGCGCTTTCTCAAACAGGCTCTGCGCCAAGTCCGGGTGCTGTTGCTGGGTGGCCACCACGGCCAGCAGGTAATGCGCCGCGGCGTGATCCGCGCCCGCGGTTTGCAGCGCCTGGGTGGCCATGCGGCTCGCCCCGTCGAGGTCGTGCAGCCGCAATTGTTCTTCCCCGGCTTGCAACAGGCTCACCAGGTGCAACGGCTGGACAGGAGCGCGATGTGCCGCCGTGGCGACAAAGTTGGCCCGGCGCGCCTGGTTCAACTCATGCGCCACGTCCAAGTTGTAAGCGGCATCGGGATAGAACTCGTTGAATGAAACCACGTCCTTGTCGTAAGCGAGCAACATCTGGTAAAACGGACGCGTCAGCGTCAGCCCTTCCGCCACGTCGTCCTCCACCAGGCGCTGCCGCTCCGCAATGGGCTTGCCGCTCAGCCGAATCTCGACCGCCCGCACCAGGCACTCGGTGTAGAACAACCCCATGTCGTGCTTGAACTGCGGGTCCAAGGCGGGCGCCCGCGCCACCAGGGGCAGCACCCCATCCATGCGCCGCACCGCGCCGCCGTATTTGCTCACCATCGGGTCCAGCACGTAGTGCAGATAGGTGTGACGGATGTCGTCCATCTGCGTCGAAACGTCGAGGTTGACGACAATGTAGTAGTTGTCGAGATAATTACGGGCATGCGTCTGCCCGGCCGCCGCCAGCACCTCCGGATAGATAAAGAGCTGCCGTCCCAAGTACTGCTGCGGCAGTCGGAAGTAGGAGTCAATGCCCGACATCACCCGGCGGATGGCCGGCGAGTAATCATCCACCGCCTTTTCATAGACCGGACGATATTGGTTCCACACGCCATTCACGCCGGCATCGTCATAAAAGCGGCGTAGCAGCGGCAGGAAGTCCAGCACGGCCGAGGCGTCCGGAGGCAGGTCTTGGGGCGGGACCAGCACCTTGAAATCCGGGGGATCGCCGATGAGCAGGGCGAGCGAGACGTACTGCGCCAAATTGAGGCCGGGATCGGCCTTGAGATGGCGCTGGTAAAACTCTCGCAACTCGCCGTAGACGGGGAGTTGTTTGGCCAGCAGTCGGTCGCGGATCTGGCGCCGCAGTTCCTGACTGTGTCCCGTGTCCAGGCCGGAATCGTAGCCCGCCACGTTGATGGCCGCCATGACCGCAAATAAAGACGGGTTCACGTCCAAGACGACGTTGGTGCGAAGCGGCACGCTCAGCCGCGTCGAGGAGCGCGGCGCCAGAACGGAACTACCCGGTGGGGCGTCGTTCTGCGCCATGCCAACCACGGCGAAGCCACACACCAACACAGCGAGAGCGGCGCAAGATCGGGATAAATGGTTCAAGCGTTTCTGGCTCGGGCAGAGGCCGCAGTCGTCTCTCAACCCGTGCCACTTTCTCTTTGAGTTTTGTTGAGTTTAGCACCGCGAGGCGGCTACCCGCACCCGGGAATAGCGAGGACGCTGGCGCCTCGGTCAAGGTCAGGGCATTCCACCCCGGTGCGTCCAAAAGGCCCAAGCGTCCTCGAGGGCGGCCCCCGCTCAAAGTTTTCATCCCCGGACACGCACCGAGTCAAACTGCATCAGGACGCGCGACGCAGTGGGACGGCCATCCGAGGTCGCCGGCTGAAAGATGGTCATGAGGAGCTGGTTATTGAGCTGCGCGATCAGCTTTGGACTCGCCGCTCCCGAGAGAACCCGGTATCCGTTCACCCGTCCCAACGCATCCACACTGGCTTCCAGAACAACCGGCTCATCCAAGTTCACCGCAGGGCTCCACGCCACGCGTGCCGGCGAGGCGGAACCCAACGGCACGTCGGGACCCGTCGGGATGATGCCTCGCGCCAAGCCACCCCAGAGTGGGCCGATCAGGCAGACGGCGCCCATCATGCCCGCCACGGCCGGTACCGCCAAGGCTCGCACCAGACCTTGCATGCGCATCTTGAGGTATTCGAAGCGCTCCGCGCGGACCGAGTAGCGCGAGGCCGCCACCCGCAGCCGGAGGCCCAGGAACGGTGGCAGCGGAGACGTCGGCAGGGATCGCAACTCTTCCTGCAGCGCTCGCATTTGCGCCAGTTGCCGGGCGCAACCCGGGCAGTTTTCCACATGCCGCCACACGGCACAACTCTGGTCCGCGTTCAGTTCACGGTCCAGATAGGCGGACAGCGGTTCCTGCATGTCGTGGCAGGCAATCCGAGGCTCGCTCATCGTGATACCACCTTCTCGGCTCGCAATGACAGAGATCCGTCGTCAGGTCCGGAACGCGACGGACTCGCCGGAAGCACCTCCCGACCGTCCCCTGTACTCAAGGCTTCGCGCATCTGGGGTCGCCGCACCATGTATTGACGGAGCAGCTCGCGCCCCCGCACCAGCCGGGATTTCACTGTTCCCTCGCGCACTTCGAGGATCTCCGCCATTTCCGCGTAGCTGAACCCTTCAATGTCGCGCAGGATGAGCGTGGTGCGGTAGGGGTCGGGTAGCGCCGCCAGACCGCGGGCGATCTCCTGCTGCGCCTCCGCGCGCATCGCCTGTCCCAGCGGCGAGGCCCCCGGGTCCCGCAGGCGCTCGGCCAAGGTGCGACCAAAGCTATCCTCGCTTTCCAGCGAGGTTTCCTGTTTCTTATGGCGATGCCACCAGCGACGGTAGTTGCTCGCCTCATGCACGGCGATGCGGTAGAGCCAGGTCTTCAGGCTGCTCTTACCCTCGAAATGCGCCGCCGCGCGGAACACCTTGAGGAAGACCTCCTGCAGCGTGTCGGCGGCGTCCGCCGGGTCGCCCAGCATGCGGTAGACGAGGTGATACAACGGGGGATGGTAGACGGCGATGACGTAGTTGAACGCCTCGACCGAACCGGCGCGCAACTCCGCGACCAACTCCGCTTCGGCTCCCTGGGCCGCGCCGATGGATTCCGTCCCAAGAGTGCTCTCGTTAACCCGCATCTCGTCTTAATAGACGCCACCTCGGGGAATAAAGTTCCCCGGCAGGCGCCACTGTCTAAGGGTATCAAGGACGACGGCCCGGGGGGCGGGGCTAAAGGGCTGTCTCTTATACACATCTGACGCTGCCGACGATCTTACGCGTGTAG
>CALEJU010000006.1 GCA_937898755.1 uncultured Acidobacteriota bacterium
TACACGCGTAAGATCGTCGGCAGCGTCAGATGTGTATAAGAGACAGCTCCCTTCTCCCTTCCTCCCGTCTTCCCCTTCGACCCTCCTCCCTGTCTTCAAGGCAGCCGTCACGAAGTCGCGACAATCGCGTGCTGTGATTAGGCCACGAGGTTTCAGGTAATGAAGTGCGAGTTTCCCTGGATGGCGTTGCAGACGCGTCGGCGTGGTCTGCTGCGGCAGGTGCGCAACGGCCCGCACGGTTTCCCCGGCGGCAGGGCCGGCCTGGTGGCGGCGCTACGCGAGACGATGGCGCTCGACCGCGCGCTGGCGGCGCACCGCGGGAACTGCCAGTGCCGCGCCGGGGTCGTGGTGGAGTTTCCAGTGGCGGGGCGGGAAGCGAGGAGCGAGCTGCGGTGAGCCGAGAGTGAAAAGTGGAAAGTGATGAGGCGGGCGGCGAGAAGTGATGAGTGATGAGGCGGGCGGGGTGTGCTGGACCGCTATAGGGTGTGTTCACCTCTGCGGCGCGGAATGGCGTCCGCGATCGGCGCATAGTGCGCGTGGCCAACAACCAACAATCAAAATCCACAATCGTTGTCTCTCCGGCCGACAACCGACAACCGACAAATGACAACCGTTAAAGGACTCCTCGATGCGTGAGCGCGGTACGGTGAAGAACTTCAATCCCGAGAAAGGCTGGGGCTTCATCCGGCCGGAGGCGGGCGGGGACGATGTGTTCGTCCATCACAGCGAGATTCGTATGCCGGGCTTCCGCACGTTGAGCCGCGGTCAGCAGGTGGAATACACCCGCGTGCGCGGCGAACGCGGCACGCTGGCGCAGGCCGTGGAGCGGATCGAAAGCGAGGGAGGGGGGAAAAGCGGGAGTAGGGGAGAAAGGGAATAGGGGAGGTCGGAAAGCTGATGGGCGGACGTTCGTCCACCGTCCACCGCCTACCGCCTCGCCCTGAGTACCGCGTCTACGCGGGCCAGGTCTTCCGCGGTGTCCACGCCGATGCTGTCGTGCGGGGTCTCGGCTACCGTGATCTCCCAGCCGTTTTCCAGAAAGCGCAACTGTTCCAGCTTTTCGATGGCTTCCAAGCGGGAGACCGGGAGGGCATGGAACTGGTCGAGGGCGCCGCGCGAGTAGGCGTAGTAGCCGAGATGCTTGAGGTACGCGCCCGGAGCGCCGTCGCGGGGAAATGGGATCGGGGCGCGCGAGAAGTAGCGCGCTAGGCCGCGCGCGTCGCAGACCACCTTGACGGCGCTGGGCTCCTGCGCTTCCTGGCCGTAGATTGGAGTGGCGAGCGTGGCGATCTCGCACTCCGCGCGGGCAAAGAGCGCGGCCACCAGCGTGTCGAGCATTGCGCCGCGCACCATGGGCTCGTCGCCCTGGATGTTGACCACCGCCTCGGCGCCCTCCGTCATGGCGACCTCCCAGACGCGATCGGTGCCCGAAAGGTGTGTCGTGGCGGTCATCCGGGCCGGGATGGAGCGACGACGGCAGAAGTCGAGGATCTCGTCGGCGTCGGTGGCGACGATGATCTCCGCGAGCGCCCGGCTCTCGCGTGCGCCGCGGTAGACGCGCTCAATCATGGGAACGCCGGCAATCTCCGCCAGCGCCTTGCGCGGCAAACGGGTCGAGGCGAGACGGGCGGGGATGACGCCCAGCAGGGCGGTGGTGGGCTGCATGTCACCAGTGTGCGCAAGGCGCGGTCCGCGCGCCACTACTTTTGCGGGATGCTAGCATCCCAAACACGGATGACTGAGAACCCCACCGCATGGGAACTGGTGTCGGACGTGGCTGCAACCACCGCCTCGGGCCACAGCGAGCCGCTCGCCATCGCAGCCCCGGAGTATCTATTGACCTTGAGCGTGCGGGAAGCCGTCGAGCAGCAGGCGCTTGAGGTTACCGTGCAGGGCTCTGTGGACGGTGCCACCTGGGGCAAGCCGTTTGCCGCTCTGCCGCAGGTTTTTTATTCCGGGGAGTGGTCGCTACGTTTCCGCCCAGCGCCGGAGCACCGCTACGCGCGCGTGCAGTGGCGGCTGCAGCGCTGGGGGCGCGGCACGCTCGATGCGTGGTGCCGGTTCCGCCTCGAATTGCGAGGGAGTAGCGATGAACGATGAGTGGAAAGTGGAAAGTGATGAGGCGGACGGCACCCCTTTCATCCAACAACCAAAAGTCATTTCTCCGCCAGCTGCAACAGCGCCTTCTCCGCTACGGGCCGGCCAGGGTCGTCCGGCTTGGCCTGTTGGAGGAACGTTTTCAGGTCCGCGGCGGCGGCCTGGTTCTGGTTGAGGCCGTGGTAGCCGGAGGCGCGCAGCAGGTAGCAGTCGAGGGCGCCGGGCGGGTTGGCGTGCAGGGCCTGGGAGGCGAGGCGCACGACGTCCTGGAAGCGTTGTTGTTGCAGGCGAAGCCGCCCCAACTCGAAGTAGCCCTGCCAGAGGTCGGCGTTGTTGCGTAACGCCTGGTTGAGGTAGAGCTCCGCCTGGGCAGGCTGGTGGGTGTTGAGACTGAGGGCGCCGAGGACGGCGTAGGCCTGGGCTCCTTGCGGGTTGATGCGCGTGGCGGTGACCAGGTCGCGTTCCGCCTGCGGGTACATGCGGTTCTGCAGGTAGAGGACGCCGCGCAACAGGTAGGCGCGGGCCCAGCGAGGGCCGGCCTCAATGGCGGCGTCCGTCATGCGCACGGCCTTGGCCCAGTCGTGCTTGCGCATTGCCTCGCCCGCTTTGCTTAAGTCGTGGCGTGCTTTGGGTGGGGCATCGCGGTCATTTTCGAGTTCGCTGACCGATACGGTTGCAGGGGCAGGCGCTGGTCTTGCCTTGGGTGGGTCCTGTTCGGGTGGCAGACGCAACGCGAGCATCTGCTTCGGGCCGTCGACAAAGAGCGAGAGCGAGACCTGCTGATGTCCGGGCACATTGACTTCGAGCATGCAGGGACCGCTTGGGACACTGTCGAACTCGAACCGGCCATCGCCGGCGCTGGTCACGTTCCCTAGCAAGGTGTGGTCCTGTGTGTAGAGATGGAGGATCGCGCCGGAGACCGCGACGCCGGAAGCATCTTCGAGCACGCCGCTCCACGGCACGCCGGTGTGCGAGGTCGGATCGTGCCGACTCCACAGCGTGCTCTCCTGGCCACCAAGGCCGCAGATCAAAAACGACAAAGCCAGAACAACGCGGAAGAGGAACTGCATGGCGGGGACGTGCGCGCGGGCAACGCCATTCGGAAGATGCCGCTGCCGCCGCAACCGTCGGAGCCCGCTGCGGAAGTTGTTCTTTAGGGTCGAGGCGTTGGCGCGTGAGCCACGCGGGGGCCGCTGTAGGTCACTGGCGCGCTAGCCGGCGGGTTCCGAACGGTTCCGGCAATTGCGTGGTCAGTTGTTGGCTGTTGGTTCGGGCCGCTTGTCTTATGTCTTCGCGTCGAGTGATCGGTCCCAGGTTCTTGCGCCGATGAATCGACGCCACCCTTCAACGCAACCCTCTACCGCAACCCCGCCGCTCGCTCATTACTTTCCACCCTCCACTCATCACTCGCCACTCATCACTCAGCACTCTTCGCTCATCGCTCATCGCCTTCCCGCACCAGCCACGCCGCCCAGGCGGCGAGCGTCTTGCCATCGCGGATGGCTCCGGAGGTGATCATGGTGCGCAGACGGCGGGGGGAGACGAAGTGGCAGGCAATGGTCTCGTCGGCTTCGAGCGCCGGCGTTCCCGCCTTGAGTCGGGTGGCGAGGAAGACGTGCATTTCTTCGTCGAGCACGCCGGGAGAGGGGAAGAAGCGCACCAGCTTGCGCCAGCGCGTGGCGGTGTAGCCGGTCTCCTCGCGTAATTCGCGGCGGGCGGTGGCGAGCGGTGTCTCGCCGGCATCAACGCCCCCGGCCGGCAGTTCCCAGAGCACGCGGCGCGCCGCGCGCCGGTACTGGCGTTCAAGCAGGATCTCACCGGCTGTGTTGCAGGCGAGGATGACGGCGGACGGGCCGTGTACGATCACCTCGCGCGTCAGGGGCCGGTGGCGGCCCGGCTCAAAGGCGGACTCCTCCATCACGGAAAACGCCGTACCGCGATAGACGATGCGCCGGGCCGGGGAACGGGGCATGAGAGGATGCGTGGCTTGCCGGCCGCGCTGGCCTGGTCCATTAAAGATCGCGCACCGCGCCGGCTTGGGGTTCAGTGCGCCTGCGGCATGGTGGTAACGTGGCCGTTTTCGGCGTCAATGATGGAGACGCGGTCGCTCGCGAGGGTGCGGCCGGTGAGCTGATTGAGGGTGGTGCGCGACTTCTGGTAGTCGGTCATGGCGCTGACCAGGTTGCTTTGCGCCTGGGTCAGGTCGCGTTCCGAGGTGATGACGTTGGTCACGGTGGAGGCGCCGAGGTTGAACTTCTTCTGTTCCGCATCGAGCGTCTGCCGGCTGAGCGTCACCGCATCCTGCGCCGCCAGCACGCGGGCCCGGTTCTGCTGCAGCGTGTACTGCGCGTTGCGAACCTCGATGACGATCTGGTTCGACTGCTGTTGCTGCCGCAACTGCGCCTGCCGCAGTTCGAGTTGCGAGCGGATGACGTCCGCCTGCCCGGAGCGGTTGAAGATGGGAATCTGCACGTTGATGCCGACAGCGTAGTCGGGGTAGTTGCCCGCCAGCGCGTGGTGCAGGCTGCGGCCGTAGCCGCCGCTAAAGCTGCCCAGATCGTAGGGCAGTCCGGTCCGCGGGTCTATGGTCGGCGTGCCGGCCAGCCCGGAACCGGAGTAGGCGGCGACCAGGTCAACAGTCGGCTTCAGCTCGTCGCGCACCCCTTGCAGCGTGATGCGGCGGTTGGTCATGTCAATGCGCGAGATGGCCAGCTCGGGGCGGTACTGCAGCGCTTCCTTGATCAGATCCTGGATCGGTTCCACCGGATCGGTGTCCGCGAGGTGGATCTGGTCGGTGGGCACCACGTCGGCCGCCGCCAGGATGGGGTCGTTGAGGTTCTTGGTAATGGCGTTCTTGAGCAGCAGCCCCTGGTAGAGCAGGTTGGTCTGCGCCACGATCAGGGTCTGCTGGTTGGTAGCCACCGCCGAGCGGGCGCGGGTGATCTCAATGGGCGCCAGCGTGCCGATCTGTACTTGCCGCTGGTTGTCGCTCAGCGTCTTATTGGCGAGGCGGACCGAATCCTCCGCCACCTTCAAGGTCTCGTTGGCGTTGACCAGATCCCAGTAGATGTTCTCGATCTGCGTCACCGTGGCCATGACCTGCTGGCGGAAGGAGACGTCGGAGATCTCGCGGTTGTTCTTGCTGATGCGGATCTCGCGGTTGTTGACCCCCGTGCCGAAGCCCTGCAGCAGGTGCTGCGTCAACTGCACCTGCAGCCCGGAACTGAGGAACGGGTTGATCTGGCTGCGCCCGTTGTTGGAGCTCTGCCGCTGGTTCTGGAAGCCGACGACCAGACTGGTGCCGGTGAGAAACGCCTGGTTGTAGTTGAAGTTCGCCGTGCCGGTGTGCGAGATGAGTTGGTTGGTGCCGGTGATGAAGCTGGTCGTCTCGGGCGTGGTGTTGCTGTCAATGCGCAGGTTGGAGCTGAAGAAGGGATCGAGGTTGCCGACCGCAGGCCCGCCGCCGGTGGTGGAGGTGACGAGGCCGGCCGAGCCGGCGCCCGCGCCGCCGCTGCCTGAGGAAGTGCCGCCCGCTCCGGAGCCGCTGGCGCCCGCCCCGCTCGAGGTGCCGCCGCCGCCCGGCGTGCCGCTCACCACCCCGGTCGAAACGCCGCGCGGCGTACCGCCGGCATGCGCGCGCATGATGTCGGTGTCGGCGATGGAGAGGTTATAGCGCTGGATGGCGATGTCGAGGTTGTTCTCGATCGCGAGCGCGATGGCGTCGTTGAGCGAGAGGTAGAGCTTGCCGTCCTTGAGCAGGGAGTGAATGCGGTCGGTGTTGCCGAGGTCGGCGGGCGCGACGGCGGTTTCGCGCTGCCCGAAGAGGCTGGTCTTCCAGCCGCGTCCCTTGGCGAAATTGATGCCGTCGGGGCTGACATCCACGCTGTGCGTCTGGGCTGACGCGCCCATGACGAGGCCCACACCGACCAGGCTGCCGAGCAACACCTGGCGCGAGAAAAGAAAGCGACGCAAGTCTTTCAAACCATTACCCTTTCGTGGTGGCACGGCGACCCGTTCAAGGAGGGGAGAGTACACCCCACCCCACCCCCAGCGGAACTCACTCCCCTGTACGCGCATTCGCGGCCAGAAGTTTCATCTTCGCACGCCAGCGCCGGGGTCTTCATCATAACAAGCGGGCTGCTACGCTGTCGGCGGTAAGCCCATTCGGGCCCTCCACTCTCGTGATGCACCGCGCCTCCTGAACCTGCCCCGGCGGGCGCATCGCATGTAGCCTGGGGCGCCATCCTCAAGGCAATTACGGCAAGTCGGAACCACCGCTAAACGGGCCACGCTTGCAGGGTTCCTCGCACGCCGCGATCCGTTCGGTTCGCCCTGCGGGCTCCGCCGCGGCCGGTATTGGGACCGTCCCAACGCTGTCGCGTGACGGCCAGAGCCCCGGCACGGGGGCAGCGAACAGCCGACGCGTCGGCGTCCGCCTTGTACACTGACGTTTGACGATGGCAAAAATGTCGGCTTCTTGTGCGCAATCTTAAGCTCACGCTCAGCTACGACGGCACCGAGTTCCACGGCTGGCAGGTGCAGCCGGGGCGGCCCACGGTGCAGGGGCTGCTGACCGCGGCCTTTTTGCAGGTGACGGGCGAACAGGTGCTGGTGCACGGCTCGGGCCGCACCGACGCCGGCACGCACGCTCTCGCGCAGGTCGCCAACGTCCATTTGGAGAACGTGCTGCCGGCGGAAAACCTGCTGCGCGCGCTCAACACGCGCCTGCCGGCGGCCATCCGGGTGCAGGAAGTGGCGGACGTCCCGCTCGACTTCTACGCCCGCCGCGCCCATTCGAAGTTGTACCGCTACCGCATGTATCGCGATTCGGTGTGCCCGCCGTTTTTGCGTCA
This sequence comes from uncultured Acidobacteriota bacterium, assembly GCA_937898755.1. GTDB lineage: Bacteria > Acidobacteriota > Terriglobia > Terriglobales > SCQP01 > CALEJU01. The sequence goes on from CALEJU010000006.1 coordinate 6,951, forward strand.
CTTCGTCTACCACTTCCCTTACCGGCTGGACGAGGAGGCGATGATCGCGGCCGCGCCGCTCTTTGCCGGAACGCACGACTTCACCTCGGTCGCCGCCAGCCTCGACGCAGCCCAGGCCCGCCGCGAACGTCGCGACCTGCTGCCCGTCGGGCACCGCCGCACCCACAACATCCGCACGCTCATACGGTCTGAGCTGCGTCGCGCGGGCCCGGAACTGATCTACGAGGTCGAAGGGGACGGCTTTCTGCATCACATGGTGCGTAACTTGATGGGCGTGCTGCAGGAGGTGGGGCAGGGCAAGCGAACGGCCGCCGATCTGCCCGCCATTCTGGCCGCCAAGAACCGCCGCGCCGCCGCCCGGACGCTTCCCGCCCGCGGGCTCTATCTGGTCGCGGTGCGTTACGAGTAGGCACGCCGTGGAGCGGCGCGCGTGGAGTGGGGAGAGTGGGAACGATCCAGCAGAACCCGGTTACGGGACGGCAGCGACCGGCGGAGCGCCGGGGCGAAGCCCCGCGTGGGCCGACGCGCCGGCGTTCCGGCGATAGCTCAGCGCGAGGCCCCGCTTCCTTATATGCTGGAGAGCGTGCCCCCCGTCGCTGATCCGCACCTAGCCGAGGAGATCCAGGAACTGCACACCTGGCTGGACTCGCCCGTGGCGGCTGCCCAACTGGCGCAGTTTGTCGCGCTCGAGCCCTGGCTGCGGCAACAGCAACTGGAGCTGACGCGCATCCCCGCGCCGACCGGGCTCGAGGGCCGGCGGGCGGAGTGGCTGCTTCGCCAGTTCCAGGCACTCGGTCTGCACGAGACCGAGATTGACGCGGTCGGGAACGTGATCGGGCTCCGTCCCGGCACCCACCCCGACGAGCCGTTGCTCGCGGTGACAGCGCACCTCGATACGGTATTTCCGCCGCGCACGGTCCTGCAGCCCACCCTGACCAACGGCCTGTTCCACGGTCCTGGGATCGCCGACAACGGCGCCGGGCTGACCGCGATGCTCGGCCTGCTGCGCGCGCTCGACGACAACGGCTGCCGCACGCGGCGCGGCGTGTTGTTTGTGGGCAACGTTGGCGAAGAGGGGGAAGGCAACCTGCGCGGCATGCGGCATTTGTTCGGGGAGAGTCCGTGGCGGGGGCGCATCGGCCGCACCATCGTGGTGGACGGCTCCGGGACCGAACACATCACCGCACAGGCGCTGGGCAGCAAGCGCCTCAAGCTCAGCTTCCGCGGCCCGGGCGGCCATAGCTGGTCGAATGCCGGCAGCGCGAGCGCGGTGCATGCCCTGGCACGAGTCGCTGCCGCGCTGCTGGCGCAGATTGTCCCGGTCGCCGGACGCAGCGCCATCAACCTGGGCGCGATCGAGGGCGGCTCCTCAATCAACACCATCGCGGCGGAAGCCAACCTAAAACTCGACCTGCGTGCCACCGAGGACCTTGAGTTGGCGGAAATGGTCAAAAGTGTGCGCCGCATCTGCGCCGCCGGCGTGGCAGAGGAAAATGCGCTCGCCCGCAGCGGACGCGTCGAGGCGCGCATCGAAGTCATCGGCGACCGTCCGGCCGGCGAGCTGGCGCCCGACTCGCGCCTGTTCCGCGCCCTCGCCGCCGTGGATGCGGCGCTCGGCATCCACTCCCACATCCAGCGCTCCTCGACGGACGCCAACATTCCGCTCTCGTTGGGGCGCGAAGCGGTGGCGCTGGGCGGCGGCGGCCGCAGCGGCGGCATGCACACCCTGCAGGAATGGTTCGACCCCTGCGGCCGCGAACTCGGCTTGAAGCGCTTGTTTCTGCTTTTGCAGCTTCTGACACAGCCGGACCCGGGTTCGTAGCGGGCTCGAAGAGTGCAATGGACACCGATTGGCACACGGAACGCGGAACCCTGTAATCGGGCGTTCCGCCGGGCGCCACGGGTGTCTCCTTACCACGCGCCAGCGGAGGCATCGCGTGTGGTCTGGGGCGCCCGCCACAGGTCAGCTACGACGCCGCGGCGGAACCGCGTCAGCCGGGGTCCGCAACGGCGTTCATTGCGGTCCGACCCTGCGAGCCACCCCGATAGCCAAGTCCACGAACTAAAAACTACGAACCATCAATCCCGAACTGAACCGCGCGCCGCCCCTCTGGGTGCTTTCCCCGGCTCATTCCAACTTCTAACTTGGAGATGTGCCTCGCGCGCTTCTACTGCTCGTCATCTTCGTGCTCTGTGCGCCTGCGGCGCGCGCGCAGGCGGAGTGGCAGTTCCTTGGTCCACAGCCGCTAACCACGCCGCATGGCGCGCGTGGGGGCGCCATCTTCACGCTTGCGGCCGCGCCTGGAGGGGTCCTCTACGCCGGCGGTCGCGGCAGCCTCTGGCGCTCGAATGACAGCGGCGCCTCGTGGAGCGCGCTGCCTTCTGGCTTTGGATCCCGCAACGCGCTGGCGCTGCACGTGACCAGCGGCGGGCGATTGTGGGTGGGACTCGATGGCGCAGAGGGTGCCGCAACCGACGGCCTCTGGGCAAGCGGCGACGGGGGCGCGACGCTGTCCCCCCGCGCCTTTCCTGGTCTCGACGTCGTGCAGATCGTGAGCGCCGCCGACGGCACGCTGCTCGTCTGCGCCACTGGACCGGGACAGTCCGCGACGCCACCCGGCCTCTACACGTTGCATGATGGCGGCGCATCGTGGACGCAACTGCTCACCGGGAACGTGAACAGCGTCGTCACGGTAAGTGGAGCGTGGCTCGCGACGCGCTCCGGGCATGTCCTGCGCTCCACGGACGGTGGCGCCACGTTCACGGAGTTGGCGGTGGGCGCTGCGGGCGCGACTGAAGTTGTTGTCGCGGCCGCTCCGGACGATGTCTTCGCGCTGTTCGTCGGCGTCGGTGATGCCCCCGTCGCGCTCCTGCACTCCGCCGACGCCGGCCAGACTTGGACGCCGACGCGGCTTCCATCACTCACCGGCAGCGCCGCGGATGGTGTGGCAGCGTGGCCGCCGGGGCGGCGTCTGCTGGCCGCTGATCCCACGCGGCGTGGACAACTCTGGCTCGGGGGCGCCGACCTCTGGTTCTCGCCGGATGCCGGCGCGTCCTGGGTGAACCGCACCGCGACGGCCGTTTCGACCGCCGTCAGCCCGAGACAGCACGCCTTGGTTTGGGACGGCAGTGGGGGATTCTGGCTGGGCAGCGATGGCGGCGTCTGGCGTTCGCTCGACGGCGTGACCTTCCAGAATCAGAACGCAACGCTGGGAAACCTGTCCGTGGATGCGCTCGCCGTGCCCGCACCCTCCGGCGCACAGCCCGCAATCTTTGCCGCACTCGACGGGCAGGGAATTGCTCTGCCAGGTAACGATGCCGCGAGCTGGACGCTTGCCGCCGCCAGCGGCGGCGGCTCATTATTGGCGTTGCCCTCCGGCGTCGTGGTCGCCGCCGATCCCTTTGCCGCCGCCATTCGCCGCTCCGATGACGGCGGCGTGAGCTTTCAAACAGTCACAGGTTCGAACTCGCCTGCCGCCGACCAAAGCCACAGCAATACGCTTGTCCCGCTGGCCGCCGATGGGAGCGGTGTGCTGTACTGCGGTACCTGGCGCATCTGGAGGAGTCAGGATGCGGGACGCACATGGGCGCCGCAACCGGGTTCGGAGGTAAGCGGGACGATCACGGCGCTGGCCATCGCGCCGGGATCGGCTGCGGTGGTCTGGGAAGGCGGCAGCGCGGGACAACTGCTTCGCTCCGACGACGGGGGCGCGTCGTGGCGGGACGTCTCCGGACCGTGGAAGCCGGGAGCGGCGCTCGATGCCATCCTGCCGGGCGCGGCGGGACGGGTCTGGGTGGCGCTCGACGGGATCGTCGGCGCACAGATCTGGACGTCGTCCGACGGTGGCGTGTCCTGGTCTACGAGTACAACGACGCTGCCGCGCGTGCGGCAACTGCTCGGCGAGCCTCTGGATGCCGCCGTCATTTACGCATCCAGCGACGCCGGCGTCATCGCCAGCCCGGACAGTGGCCGGCACTGGATGCCGCTGGGAAGCATGCTGCAACATGCCACAGCGACCGCGCTGTTACTCCTCTCCGGATCGCGACGCTTGTTGGCCGGCAGCGTCGGCGAGGGCGTGTGGTCGTTTCAACTCAATGCGGCCTCCGCCCTGGCGCAAGCGCTGCATGGCGCCGGACAGAGCGCGCCGGTCGGAACCCCTCTCCCGCAGCCGCTCGTTGTTCACGTCGGCAATGTCTTCGGCGCCGACGCGTCCGGGGTCGCGGTGGCGTGGCACGATGGCGGCGCCGACGGATCGTTCTCTTCCGCCACGACCACGACCGCTCCCGACGGCACCGCTGCCAGCAGCTACACGTTGCCGCAACACGCCGGACCAATAACCGTCACGGCCAGCGTCGCCGCCAACCCGACTGCATCCGTTGCAACGTTCTCCGTCACTGCGCTGACGGCAGCGGCCAGCCAACTGGCGCCAATCGGCGGATCGAATCAAACGCAGACGGTGGGCACGCGACTGAGCGATCCGTTACGCGTCGAAGTTACCGATGCGCGCGGCAACGGCGTCGCCGGGGTTGCGGTGAGCTTCGACGACGGCAAAGCCGGTGGCCGATTCGACACCGCCTCCGTCACGACCGACAGCAATGGCGTTGCCGGAGATGGCTACGTGCTTCCCGCCCAGTCCGGCCCGATTACCATCAGCGCCAGCGCCGCGCATCTGCCGGTGGTCACCTTCGCCGAGACGGCCACTCCGTTGCCTGACTTCTCGATTGCGCTGGTGCCGGCCACGCTGTCCCTGAATCAAGGGGCCGCCACGACGTTCAGCATCACCACCGCCGCGGTTGGCGGCAGCACGCAGCCGATCACGCTGCTCTGCCAGCAGCCCGCGACCGGTTGCACCGCGACCCCGGCGAGGTTGGTCCTCGGGGCCACGGCGACGCTGAGCCTCGCGGCCGGAGCTCTGCCGGTGGGGAACTCGCTGGTTCTCGTGACGGCCAGCGATGGTACGCACACGCACACCGCGTCCGCCACCGTGACGGTTGTTGCCCGCGATTACACGCTCTCCGCCACTCCCACCGCGCAATCAGGAGCCGCGGGTTCAAAACTGGCTTATGTGCTGAACTTGACGTCGTCAGGTGGCCTGAGCGGTGCTCTCGCGCTTGCCTGCGGCGCGTTGCCCGCCACGGTGAGCTGCACGTTCAGCAACGCAGCGCCTACGCTGGATGGCGTCAATCCGTTGTCCAGCACGCTTACGGTCTCCACGATGGCCAGCAGCACGGGGACGCTGGCTGCTTCGAGCAGGCCATCGGGGCCGTGGTCCAATCTCGCCGCCTGGTGGGCGGTACTCCTGATGGCCTGCGCAATGAGCAGAGCGCCGCGGCGTGTTCTGCTTCTGGCGGGCGCAGCGTTGTTGCTGCAGGCATGTGGCGGAGGTGGCATCGCCGCGCCCGCTCCACACATCATTCCGGGCACGCCCGCGGGCAACTACACCATCACCGTCAACGCCACCGGAGCCGGCCTGCCCACGCACAGCGTGGCGGTCACGCTGACGGTGCAGTAGCGCGCGGCCGCATGCGGTTTGCGGCCCCACAGGGGCAAGGAGTGCCATTTGTCCGCTCCGCCTCGGCGCGCCGGCTCCTGCGGAGTCGAGATCGCGGGTAACTTAGCGAGTAAAAGACTGCGTCATTCCTGCGGACGGTCCGGCCGCGTGATTTGATCAGGCGCGTGGTCGCGTTTCGGCAAGAGCCTGGACACGGGGGGCAGCGACCAACGGGTGCGCCGGGGGCGCAGCCCCCGATCGGCCGCCGTGCCAGCGTCACCGGGTACAATGAGCGTTCCCCCATGCCGCCCCGCCCCTCCACGCGTCCCTGTAGCCACTCCCTCGCGGACGTGCGCCGCCTGGCGCGTGACTACACACTGATTCCGCTCACTCGGACGTTGCTGGCGGACCTCGAAACGCCGGTCTCGGCCTACTTGAAGATCGCCGGTACCGCCCGGCAGCCCTACTCCTACCTTCTGGAAAGCGTGGAAGGCGGCGAGAACTTGGGGCGGTACTCCTACCTCGGCGCCGATCCCGATCTCATCATCCGGCAGCAGCACGGCAAGGTGGAGACGCGTCGCGCTGGGCGCTGGAGCGCGAGCACAAAAACCGTCATCGAAATGGCCCGCGAGGAGGTCAGCCGCAATCGCATCGCCCCGGTCGCCGGCGGCCCGGGCTTCATCGCCGGAGGCGTCGGCTTCTTCGGCTACGACATGGTGCGCACCATGGAGCGGCTTCCCGATCTTGCCAGCGATGACCTCGGCGTGGACGATGCCGTGCTCATGTTCTTCTCGCGCCAAGTCGCCTTCGACCACGTGCGGCGCCAGATCGTGCTGATCGCCTGCGTGCGCGTCGACAGTGCCGTGCCACGCGCCGGGCGCGCGGCCCAGCTGACGCGCGAGTACGCCCGCGCCGTGGCCGACATGGACGGCATGGAACGCCGCCTGCGCCGTCCTCCGATACTGCCGCCACGCTGCGTCGAAACCGGAGGACTGCGGCTCAAGCCCAACCTCAGCCCGGCCGCCTACCGCGGCAAGGTGCAGCAGGCCAAGCGCTACATCGCGGCTGGCGACGTGTTTCAGGTGGTCATCTCGCAGCGCTGGGACATTCCCACGCGCGTGCCGCCCTTCCAGGTTTACCGCGCCCTGCGTACCGTCAATCCCTCCCCCTACATGTTTTTCCTGCGCACCGGCGAGTTGCACGTGCTGGGCGCGTCGCCCGAGATGCTGGTGCAGGTGAACGGCCGCGACATCCAGTACCGCCCCATCGCCGGCACGCGTCCACGCGGCGCCGATGACGCCCAGGACCTCCGCCTCGCCGAGGAACTGGCGGCCGACGCCAAGGAACGCGCCGAACACATCATGCTGGTCGACCTCGGCCGCAACGATGTCGGACGGGTGTCCGAGGTGGGCTCGGTCTCGGTGCCCCGCCTGATGTTCGTCGAAAAATACTCCCACGTGCAGCACCTGGTCAGCGCCGTGCGCGGCCGCCTGCGCGCCGAGTACGACATGTTCGACGCGCTGATGAGTTGCTTTCCGGCCGGCACCATGTCCGGCGCGCCCAAGGTGCGCGCCCTGGAGATCATCGAGGAGCTGGAGCCCACGCGCCGCGGCGTCTACTCCGGTTCCGTGATGTACTTGGATTTCGCGGGTAACCTGAATGCGTGCATCGCGATCCGCACCCTGGTCATGCGGCGCGGTGTGGCCCACCTGCAGGTGGGCGCAGGCATCGTCGCCGACTCTGTGCCGCAGCGTGAACACGAGGAGTGTGTCAACAAGGCGGGCGCCGTGCTGCGCGCCATCGAACTCGCCCGCGCCGGACTGTAGCCCCCATGGTCTTCCTTCTCGACAACTACGACTCGTTTACCTACAACTTGGCGCAGTACATCGGCGAATTGGGGTACGAGGTCGAGGTGCGGCGCAATGACCAGACCACGCTGGCGGAAATCGAGAGACTGGCGCCCGAGGCGATCGTGATCTCCCCCGGCCCCTGCACGCCGACCGAAGCCGGACTGAGCGTGCCCTTGGTCCGCCATTTTGCCGGGAAAATTCCCATCCTCGGCGTCTGTCTGGGACACCAGAGCATCGGCCAGGCGTTTGGCGGCCGCATCGTGCGCGCGCCGGTCCTCATGCATGGCAAGGTGAGCCTCATTCACCATGATGGACGGACGCTGTTTCAGGGCTTGCCGCAGCCCTTCGAAGCCACGCGCTACCATTCGCTGGTGATCGAGCCGAATTCGCTGCCGGAGTGCCTCGAGGTCAGCGCCCGCACCTCGGACGGCGTCATCATGGCTGTCCGCCACCGCGGTTGCGCCGTCGAGGGCGTGCAGTTTCACCCGGAAAGCATCCTCACCACGGTGGGCAAGGACCTGTTGCGCAATTTCTTGAACAGCGTTCAAGGTTGACAGTTCGGGGGTGACCGCAATGCAGCCGCTGATAGAGGAGGCCGACGAGCGGAAGTTGCAAGTTGTACGGAACCTCACAAATTAACCGGGGAGACGGCCAGCGGCGGGACGAATGGAGCGGGAGACGGGGGTCGAACCCGCGACATCTTCCTTGGCAAGGAAGTGCTCTACCACTGAGCTACTCCCGCTCGAAAAGGGACTCCCAAAATTACCATGGGGCCGCGGCACATGGCAATCCGCGAGTGGCGCTTCAGTGCCCCCCCAATAGGACAACGCGGCCTGGGTAGGCCGCGTTGTCCCTGTGCGCGAACGGATGTAATCGGTCGAACCCGCCTCGCGGGAGAAAGTTGCAGAATAAATTCGATTTTTTTTTGGCAGCCACCGATGGGCGCGCCTGGGTAGCTTGCGCCAGCCGCCTCTTGACGCCGCCGGCTCAGGTGGTGCTAGTCTGGCCTCGACACTAGGAAGGAGGTGGTCCAGTGCAAGAAGGCAATTATCAACGATGGACTAGTGAGGTGGCTGGGGCTTAGGCGTTCGCCTTTGCCCGTTCACGGCGGGAGTCGCTGCTCCTGTCGCAGTTGACCGCAGGCGAGCGCCTCGGCCAATTCCTCCAGTTCACCGCCAACGGCCCCGGTCTTAACCGGGGCCGTTTCATTTTGGCGACTGAATCGGGTGGTAGATGGCCTGCAGGATCTCGCGAGCACCGCGCTCCTCGAGCAAGACGGCGAGGGCGGCGCCCGCAGCCTGGGCATCGGAAATCGTGCGGACCGTGGGGAACTCCAAGGCAGCGCGTACGATGCGGCTGCCGTCCGGCATGGCCACGACCGCGATCAGGCTCAGCGTGGCGTCGCGTATCCGCCCGAGCACTCCCACCGGGGCATGGCAGCCGACGTCGAGCCGGCGTACGGTGGCGCGCTCGGCCTCGATCGCGAGGCGAGTGGGAGGGTGTTCCAGGGCAGCGAGACGGTCGCAAGTCGCGGCATCGTGCAGGCGCGCTTCGAGCGCCAGCGCGCCCTGTCCCACCGCCGGGCAGAGGTGTTCGGGTTCGAGCAACTGCGTTACTGATGCGGTGCGTTGCAGGCGGTTGAGTCCGGCGGTGGCCAGAAGGATGGCGGTGAACTCGCCAGCTTCCCATTTGCGCAACCGGGTGTCCACGTTGCCGCGTAGCGGCAGGACGGCGAGGTCCGGGCGTCGCGCAAGTACCTGGGCCTGGCGCCGCAAGCTGCTTGTCCCCAAGCGCGCTCCCGGGGGCAGGTTGTCGAAGGTGACGCCCGGCGCCGCGACCAGCGCGTCGCGAGGGTCCTCGCGTGTGAGAATCGCCGTCAGGCCCAGCCCGGCGGGCAGGGAGCTGGGAACGTCCTTCAGGCTGTGCACTGCGCAATCAATCGCACCAGCAAGTAGCGCCTCCTCGATCTCTTTAATGAAAAGACCCTTGCCACCGAAGTCCGCGAGCGACGCGTGGGTGATGCGGTCGCCGCTGGTTTGTATCACCCGGATCTCGGATGTGGCACCCAGTTCAGCCAGGCGCTGCTGCACGTGACGAGCCTGCCAGAGTGCCAGTTGCGAGCCGCGCGAGCCGATGCGTAATGGGTTCACTTCGGCTCCTTTGTGGTGACCGGCGTGGTGACCGAAGGCTCCGGCTGGGGCGACGCGGTCAGGCCGAAGAGTCGTTCGGCGACGTCGAGCAGCGGCAGTCCGCTCGGGTCTCCGGCCAGATCCTTGAGCGCCACCAGGGGGCGGTGCAGCCATTTCTGCATGAGGCCGCGGGTGAGAGCATCAACCGCCTGGTCTTGTTCCGGGGTCAGCGTGCCCAGACGGCTGCGCAGGCGTGCCAACTCCTGCAGGCGCAACTCCTCGGCGCGTTCCTGGAGTTTGCGGATGGTGGGTACAACGTCGAGGCTCTGGATGCGCTGCAGGAAGGCGTCCACTTCGGCCTCGACGATCGCCTCGGCGCGGCCCGCCTCGCGATGCCGGTCGGCGAGGTTGGCGTCCACCACCGCCTGCAGATCGTCCACGTTGTAGAGGAAGGCGTTGTCCAGCGTGCGCGTTTCCGGTTCGATGTCGCGCGGCACGGCGATATCGAGCAGGAGCACGGGCCGGTATTTACGGCGCGTTAGAAACTGCGCCACCTGCTCGCGGCGCAGAACGGGCGTGGCGGCGCCGGTGCAACCGATGATGACGTCGGCGCGGTGGCCGATCTCGGGCAACTGGTCGAGGCCGAAAGCCTCGCCACCCAGCTTCGTGGCCAGCGCCTGGGCGCGCGCCAGCGTGCGGTTGGCCACTAGTACGCGTCCGGCTCCCTGCGCGACCAGGTAGCGCGCCGCCAACTCGCCCATCTTGCCCGCGCCCAGCAGCAACACGGTCTTGCCGGCGAGCGTGCCGAAGATCTGCCGTGCGAGGTCCACCGCCGCGTGGCTGATGGAGACCGGGTTGCGCCCCAGCTCGGTGTCGGTCCGCACGCGCTTGGCCACGCTGAAAGCCCGCGTCAGCAGCGCCTCGAGGCCGCTGCCTATGCCACCCGCCGCGCGCGCCGCGCTGTAGGCCTGCTTGAGCTGTCCGAGAATCTGCGGCTCGCCGACCAGCAGGGAATCGAGGCTGCAGGCGACGCGAAACACATGACGCACGGCATGGCGCTCCTGCTGCAGGTAGAGGTAGGGGCGCAGCGCGGCACTGTCGCGTCCGTAAATGCTCTGCAAGAAAATCGGGGCGTCCACCTCGGCCGTGTCGGTGGCGTCGCAGTTGACGAGGATCTCGACCCGGTTGCAGGTTGAAAGGATCAGGCCCTCGCGCACTCCCGGCGCCTCCAGCAGCCGCTGCACAGCCTCGCCCAGTTCGGTCTCCGGGACCGCGAGTTGCTCGCGTACTTCGAGGGGCGCGCTATGGTGGCTGACGCCAAGTAGCAGGAGTTTCATCGTGCGAGGTAGCGGTGCAGATTGCTGAGCGTGCTCGAGGCCCAGCCCATCACCGCCACGGCAAAACAAAGGAGCGTGAAGTAAGCCGCCCGCCGTCCACGCCAGCCCACCGACCAGCGCGAGAGCAACAGGATGAGGTAAATGCCCCAAGTCAGCAGCGCCAACTCGATCTTGGGGTCGGTCCAGCCCACCCGGCCCCACACCGCCGCCGCGCCGTAGAGGCCGATCAGCAAGCCCAGCGTGAGCAGAGGGAAGCCAAACAGCAGGCTGCGGTACGCGACCAGGTCGAGAGTTTCGAGAGGCGGCAGTCGCCGCGCCATGGGGCGCGGCGGCCGGCTCTTCAGGGCGTGTTCCGCGATCAGGTAGAGAATGCCGGCGCCCACCGCAATCACCAGCGCCGCGTCGCCGAGCAGGATCAACGAGACATGCACCCCCACCCACGCCGCCCGCAGCCCTGGAGCTACCGGCAGCAGGCCCTCATGACTGACGCCACGAGCACCGTAGATGGCGGTCAACAGGAGCAGGAAGGGAATCGGCATCACCGCCGCCGTCAGCGCCTGTGGCGCTTGCGGAGGCGTCATCAGGACCAGCGCGCCGACGATGAGAAAGGCCAGCAGGCTCGCCGCCTCGCTGTACTGCGTCGCCGGGAAGTGATGCGCCGCGATGCCGGATTCGACCAGGCTGACGAAGTGAAACACCAGTCCGAGGCGCACGCAGGCCCGCGGCCAGCGCCCCGCCGCAGCCACCACCGTCGCCCGCCGTCCAGCCAGCGCCACCAGCAGCGCCGTCACGCCGCCACAGAGGTACAGGGTCAGCGCCATGCGCGACCAAAAAAGACTCAAGGAAACCATGAAGTGCCGCAGAGTCAGTGTAACGCGGCGGCGCCTGGGCCTCTGTGCCCTGGCACGTCGACCCCGCTAGGGCTTACTGCCCCAGTTGCCCACCGCAGAGCCCGAAGTTAAGGTGCTGGGGTCCCGGTTGCCCTCCCGATGGTCGCGGTCCAGCTTGCTTGGACACTGGGCGATACGCAAACTCTGTGCCATCCGGCCGGGCGACATCGGACCACCCGTAGGACTGTCGCGGGGAGTCTCCGGTCCTAGCTCCCTACGATCGCGCCTCATACGAGAGCCGGTTTGGTAGATGCCTTGATCTGACAACGAGCACTTGCCTTAAACTCGGTTTACGATGGCTACAGGCATGCCAGATCCCGAGATCGCGCAACGCATTAACGCGGCAAATGGATTTCTGCGGACCACGCTCGACTCTATGCACGGAGAATTTCAGCTTCGCAATGCCGTCTCGCGCTCATACTACGCGCTGTTTCATGCCTGTAATGCTTGGCTCGCCTTGAAGGAGGTACGAGATGACGAGCGCACAAAACACGGGAATTTGCAGCGCACCATTGGGTATCATCGTGGAGCAGCCTCAAAGCAGAAATTGCGTCGCTTCTATGTTCTCCGTGAAAGGGCCGACTATGTACCGGCCCATTGGGAACCTCAAGATCTCGAGATTGCGGCGGAAGCGGTACGGGCGATGAGCCTCGAAGTCGTTGAATACTTGTACTTGGCTGAGATTGAGGCGATAGCCGAGCAGACCCGGGGTGAATCATGAACAATCTGGAACTTAGCAGTGTTCTGAAACACGATCTCCATGAAGTGGGTCTGGAGTCGGTTGTCGACCAGCTTCTGGAGTTGCCGGAGGGGGTCTGGGCAGAGATCGTATTGGAAGATGCATCGAAACTCCAAGACGCTCGCGCGGTAATTGATGGAATCCGCAGCCGACTCCAGAAGCTAGGAATTAGTTTTGACGCTACCGTTCGAGCGCGGTGGAGTATCGTCGATGTCATTGCGGATGAGACCGCTCCTCGAACGCTGGCGGACGCAATCGGAACCGGACGTCGGTTTCGCGCCAAACTCAAGTCAGCCAGTTTGATACACGAAGTTGAGGTTGAGATTGCGCCCTCGGCCATCAGGCGCCTTGAGGAACGGATTCACGCCACAGCTACCGATGCTCTCGTCGCAGTTGCGGTGAAAGATTATTTGGAACTGCAGCTCTCCAAAGGAGGTATTGGTTTTTGGGATCCCTTGACTCAAACGCGTCTTCAGCTTGGAGAAGCAACGATGTCCTTCCTGCTGAAGGAGCCACGTGAGTTCAAGGGCCTCAGGACAGCAATCGATGACTTCTTTGGTCCTCGTGCGGTGCGCCATTCCCTGAGAGATCTGAAGTTGAGAAAAACCAAGATCATTGACTTTGGCAGAGTTTTACCGGAACTATCCAGCCATTTCGGTGGTGGCTACCGACGTGGCGACACGTTTTCCGTCAGCGCTGTAGATCTCTACGAGTCTCTTGACAGTGCCAACAAGGCGCAGATTGAACGCTATTATCAAGCCGCCGTCGCTGCACTTCCTGCAGAAATAAAGGCTGAGTTCAGCGATCTCTTCACCGACCGCGGCACTCGCCAAGTTGGCTCCCCGTGATTGAAAACTGCATGAGACCCGGCTAGGCGAAGAAATGGCGAAGGCGCGAACAGCGGCCCAAGTCGTTCCATCTCCGCGCCCTTCGGCCTTCGCCTTACTTCGCGTTCCCCGCCTCGGCGTGCGACTGCTCGACGGCACGCCGGTACGAATACCAGCGCAGCACGACCACCCGCAGCGTCGCCATCACCGGAATGGAGAGATAGACGCCGATGACCCCGGCCATCTCCGCCCCCACCAAGGCACCGAAGATGATGGCCAGCGGCGGCAGGGCCACGCCCTTGCCCATGATGCGCGGCGCCACGACGTAGTCCTGCACCAGGCGCCAGCTGCCCAGGAACGCCAGCAGACCGAGAATGTGCGGGTAGTCGATCAAAATGGCGGTCCCGATGATCAGTGCATTCCCGACCAGCGGACCGATGACAGGAATGAACTCCAGCACTCCGGCCAGACTGCCCAGCGCAAACGCGTAGGGCATCTGCATCGCCCACAGCCCGCCGTTGTAGACCAGGGTGGCCAGCACGGTGAGCAGCAGTTGACTGCGGATATAGGAGGCGAGGATCTGGTGGATGTCGCCTAGTAGATCGTCGAGGATGGCGCGCTGCCGGCGATCCTTGACCATGCCCACGATTTCGCGCCCGTAGTTCTCGCCATGCAGCAGAAAGAAGATCGCCAGGATGGGGATCAGGATGAACCACCAGATGTGGCTGGCGATCTGCGCGGCATAGGAGGCGAACTGCAGTTCCAGCGACTGGAATTCTGTGGCATGACTCTGCAACAGGTGCCGCAACCTATCCTGCGTCTGCCAGCTCCAGCCGCGCTTCTGTCCGATCTCCTGCGCGATGCTGCCCGATGAGACCTTGGCGCTCAGTGCCGGGGCGGTCTTGGCTAGGTTCTGGCCCTCGCGCAGGATGACCGGGCCGCAAGCGCGCCCCGAGAGACCGCAGGCGAGCAGCAGAAACAGGTAGATCAGCCCGATGGCGCGGGCCCGGGTCAGTCGCAGCGCCCGCTGCAGCTGCTGCATTAGCGGTTCCAGCAGGTACGCGAACAGGATGGCGAACAGAAACGCCACCAGCGTGCGGCGCGCCATGTAGATGAACCCTACCGCGAGTACGAACGTCAGTGCGGTTAACAGAACCCGGAAGGTGGTGGGGTCGAGAAAGCTTGGCCGCGTCGCTCCCGGTTCGGTGAGCAGCGGCAGCGGTGGCACCGAGGGCGTCTCGCTCATGGTTGCGGGGCGCCACCCAACCCAAAGGCGTACACCTGGCCGGAATGGGTGACCATCACCACCTCATCGGCGCCGATCGCCAGGCCGGAGAAGTGTGTCCAGTCCTGGATGGTGGTGCCGCTGTCCCAGAGCGCGCGACCGTCATGTGCATCCAGTGCAAACAACTTCGCCTGTTGCTGCGGCAGCGTTCCGCGATCACCCACCAGCTTGTGGATGTCGCCGTTGTAAACCTGTTGCGTGTTTTCGCCGTTGGCCAGTACGAAGACCACGCCGCCGGCAATCGCGGCCGGCTCGGGCACGGCGATGTCGGACGAGATCCATGCCGGGGTGAGGCGCGGCTGTCCGGCGGCGTCGGCGGTGACGCGGAACGCCATCAAACTGCCATCCGGCGCCGCGCCGTTGCGCACGGGGAAGGCGGGCGCGGTGGGCGCCGGGGGTCCCCATGTCGGGATCACCAGCCAGACCGTGCCGTCGGGTTCCTGCCAACTGCTCATCGTGCCCCAGATACCGAACTTCTCAAAGGTCTGAGATGCGTTGGCCAGCCGCGGCGTCACATCCGCCGCACGATGGTGGTCGTTGCTGCCGAGGTTCGCGGTGTCGAGCAGGTAAGCCACGCCCTCTTTCCCGCCCCCCGCAGTCAGCACGCGGTCCCGCCAGCGGAATACGACTGGGGTTGAGGTGGCGAGGTCCAAGTCGAGCTTGTTGAGATACGCCCAGTTCGGGGGGGTGTAGAAGTCCAGCCGATTCAGTGTCTTAGCCTGCAAGCGGAGGACGGAGTCGCCCAGGACGCCGCCCTGCGGGTCTAACCCGGCATCGCCGGTGGCGGCCAGGATGTCGCCCTTGAAGTCGGCGCTCGGGCCGCCCCGTCCCCAGACGCCCGCCCCGTTCGGAGCGCTCCAGAAGGTCGTCACCGGATGCCCGGGAGCATCCGGATCAACCGCCGCCACGCCCGACACCGCACCGGCGCAGCCCTGCGAGATGCTGGTGTAGAGCGTGCCATCCACGTAATTCAGGCTCCACATCTTGGAGTACGCCGGCACGAAGCGGAATGGCTTGCCAATCTCCGTCCCGTCGGCGAGCGCGACGGTATGCAGACGCCCGTCAGCGGCGATGATGAACAGACGCTGGCGCGCCGCGTCAATCACCGGCGTGTCGTTCAGGGCGTTCGGACACAGCCACATGCCGGCATCGGGCGCCTTTTGGGTGGCGACGAAATCATCCTGCCAGACCGTCTTTCCCGTGGCCGCAGCGAGCGCAAAGAGGTGGTCGGAGCTACCCGCGACGAAGACCATGG
The DNA here is from genome assembly GCA_937898755.1 of uncultured Acidobacteriota bacterium. Classification (GTDB taxonomy): domain Bacteria; phylum Acidobacteriota; class Terriglobia; order Terriglobales; family SCQP01; genus CALEJU01. The sequence goes on from CALEJU010000006.1 coordinate 22,755, forward strand.
CCTCTCTTCCGTGCGGCGTCGCCACGTTGGCAATCAAGGGGGCGGTCAGCCCGTTGAGCGATCGCGGCTGGTTGGCGAGCTGCGCCTTCCAGAGGAGCGTCAGGCGGGGGACCGATTGCGGGGTGAAAGCAGTCTCCTCGCGCGTCCAGCCGCTGCGCTGCGGGTCGTGCCCGAAAGTGAGCCATTGCGCTCGCTGCGCCGCGAGCGGCGCAGCCAATAGGGCGAGCAGCGCCCCCAACCCAAGCCGTTGCACAAGTCGCATCACCGCCGATTGTAGAACGGTTTGATGGTTGTCGGTTCTCGGCTCCGGCAACGTTTGTCTCGGTCCAGCAGTCGCGTAACCGACAACCGAAAACCGACAACCCTTCCCGTTTACGCGGCCTTCAGTTCCGTCGTCCGAGCCTGCGGCTTGCTGGCCACCTTGCGCACCATGACGTAACCGGCCAACAGTCCCACCGCCGCGCCCCACCGTGCGAGGGGACGGTGCAGCAGTAGACTTCCGGCGACGGCCGCGCTTCCCAGCGCCAGCCATGGCGCGGCCGAGGCGCTGGTCCGGTGAACTACCGGGGTTTGGGGATGGGATGCGGCGTAGGCGCGTGCGTAGCGTTCAGAGCGACGTGACATGATGCGCGGTTAGATGCAGGGTGGTAGCGCGGGGTTTGAGGAGTGGGGAACAGGGCGAGAAGCGTGGAAGGATCACGTCAGCCCTTCCGCTTGTCGGCGCGACGATGCCCAATCACCGGTGAATGGTGTTGGCTGACATGGCCGAACGGGAACGGCCTGACTGCTGCGTTACGCGCAAGCAGTGGTATTGTTCAATTCGCTTTTTGCTGCCCCTTGCTGTTGATGGGTTGCGCAGTATTCGGTTCCCTCCATGCCTCTGACTCCAGGTACCCAACTCGGGCCATATCAGGTCATCGCGGCGTTGGGCGCGGGCGGGATGGGTGAGGTCTACCGTGCGCGCGACACGCGACTGGACCGTACCGTCGCGATCAAGATACTGCCCGCTCACTTGTCCTCGAACCCCGAGGCCAGGCAGCGCTTTGACCGCGAAGCGCGCACCATCTCCTCGCTCAACCATCCCCATATTTGCCAGCTCTACGATATCGGTGCGCAGGGCGGCACCGATTTCCTGGTGATGGAGTATCTGGAGGGGCAGACGCTGGCGGAGCGTTTACAGAACGGTCCCCTGCCCGTGGAATACCTGCTCAAGATCGGGATCGAGATCAGCGAGGGTTTGGAGAAAGCCCACCGCAGCGGCGTCATCCACCGCGACCTGAAGCCAGCCAACATTTTCCTCACGGGAGACGGGCATGCGAAGCTGCTCGATTTCGGACTGGCGAAAAGCTGTGCGCCACCGGCGGACAATGCCCCGGGAGAATCACCAACACTGGGAATGGAGGAGCAGTTAACCAGCCCGGGCTCGGCCGTGGGAACCGTCGCCTACATGTCGCCGGAACAGGCGCGCGGCGAGAACCTCGATGAGCGCAGCGACCTCTTTTCGCTCGGGGTGGTGGCCTACGAGATGGCCACCGGGCAGCGCCCGTTTGTGGGCTCGACCACCGCGGTCATTTTTGATTCGATTCTGAACCGGTTTCCCGCGCCCCTCGCGGAGACGAATCCAGGACTCCCACCGGCGCTCGGCAGTCTGCTGACCCGGCTCATGGCGAAGCATCCGAAGGATCGGTACCAGACAGCGCGCGAGTTGATCGAGGCCCTCCAGGACCTTCGTCGCACCCTGCAATCAGCATCGAGCGGCAAGGTGCGGGCGGGGCAGAAGATCCCCTCCATTGCCGTGCTGCCGTTCGCCAACTTAAGCGCCGATCCCGACAACCAGTACTTCAGTGACGGTCTTTCTGAAGATCTGATCGGCGCCCTGGCCCGGCTGCAAGGGCTGCAGGTCGCATCCCGAACCTCCGCTTTTCGTTTTCGCGGCGGCGATGTCGACATTCGCGAGATTGGCCGCCAATTGAATGTTGAGGCGGTGCTGGAAGGCAGTGTTCGACGTGCCGGAAAGCGCCTGCGTATCTCCGCGCAACTGGTCACCGTTGCGGATGGGTACCACCTCTGGTCCGAGCGTTACGATCGCGAGGTCACCGACATCTTCGAAATCCAGGATGAGATCACGGCGGCGATTATCAAGACCTTGGAGCCGACCTTGGCCGGCCAACAGGCCGCTCTCCCCCGCCGGCATTCCGAGAATCTGCAAGCCTACGAGTTGTACCTGAAAGGGAGACGCTTGTGGGATCAGCGCACGGAGAGCAACCTGCGCGCCGGACTGGAGTGTTTCCGCGCCGCGATCGATCTGGATCCCGACTATGCACTGGCCCATGCCGGTGTGGGGGACTCGTACTCGATTTTGGCCATTTATGGCTACATGCCTCCGGCCGAGGGGAAACTGCGCGCCGAGACAGCCGTGAAGCGGGCCCTCGAACTGGCCCCGATGCTGGCCGAGTCCCATTTTTCGATGGCGTTGGTGACCCAGTTTTTTTCGCCGACTTTCGAAGATGCGGAACGCCACTTCAAGATGGCGCTTGAGATCCAACCTCGCTCCTCCGTCGCCCACGCCTACCTCGGCCTGTTCCTTGCCACCCGGCACCGCGTCGGCGAGGCGGAGGTCTGTATCGCCAAAGCCGTCGAACTCGATCCCCTGTCACCGTTCATCTATGGCTTGTCCGCCCTGGCTTTGGTCGTTTCCCGCAGGTACGAGGCGGCCATCCAAAACGCCCAACGGGCGCTGGAACTCCAACCGAATTTCATGCTGGGTTTGTGGCCCCAGCAGATGGCCATATGTGCCTTGGGCCGGTGGGATGAGGCAATCCAAGTAGGCGAAAAGCTGGTCGCGCTCACCCGGCACGCCGTCATATTCGTCTCCCAACTCGCCATGACTTACGGTTTCGCAGGTCAGCAGGAAAAAGCGCTCGCGATACTGGCCGAGCTGCTCCAGCGCCAGCAATTCGGTGAGTACATCAGCCCTTATTCCCTAATCGCGATTCACCTGGGGCAAAAGAACTGGGAGGGAGCCCATGCCGGCGTGCTGAGCTTCATGGAGGCTGGTTTCAACGGCGTTGGTCTCGAAATCGCCCTGGGACCCTTTCTCGATGAACTCGCGTCGCATCCGCCCTCCGCAGAACTGTTCCGAAAGTTGGGACGCGCAGTTTAACCCTCTAGCCGGATCGGAACGGGGAACGTTGTTGAGGCCGGTGCCCCTTCCCAACCGTCCACCGCCTTCACTCCGCTCGCGTGGCGCGCACGGCTGCTACGAGATCCTCGGGGCGCGGATGGTCTCCCGCTTCGCGGCTGATGTAGCTGTAGGAGAGCGTCCCATCCGGCAGGACCAGCGCCGCCCCCCCCAACTGCCAGGGATCGCCCTGCGTCGTGCCTTGCCGAAACCCCTGTCGCCAGGCTCGAATCGCGTGCAGGATCGTTCGCCAGTGGAACAAGCCGCGTCCCAAGCCGAGCGCCGCAAAACTGCGCAAGCTGGGGTCGGTGTAAACCAATGTTTCAGGTGGCACGAAGCGGCGGAATCCGGCCAACTGTTGCGGTGTGCCGTTGCCGATCAAAACCAGGTTGGTATCCAGCTCGCGGATGGTGATCACGAAGGGGCGCAACTGCGCCACCTGCTGGCGGCACAACATTCAACCAAAGTGCCGCAGGAAGATCAGCAGCGCAGGCCGTGCATGCCAGACGGAGTCGAGCCGCACCGCCGCCCCCGCGGCATCAAGGACCTCAGTGGCAGCTAACTCCGGAGAGACACGCGACGGCATGGTTGAGCATAGCGTGAGCTAAGCACACTGTGCGCCGTGTCCACCGTCTGGTCATCCGGCCCGCGATGCGGGCCGCTGGGGAGGGCAGACAGGAAGAGTCTGTCCTCCACGGCTAGCCGCGTTACGGCGCCACGACCAGGTCGTTCTTCACGCTGAAGATGCCGTTGATGCCGCCGAGGGACGTTTCCGCGATCTGCTTGTCCAGCTGGCTGGTGACCACGCCGGCGAGCGTCACGTGGCCGTTTTCGACCAAGATGCGGATCGGGTGCGCCGGGTCGGAGGCGTAGCGTTGCAGCGTGGGGTTGCCGTAGATGGCGCGTGCCGCCTCGTAGCGGATCTCGTCGTCGAACTGGGACAGCGGCGCGACCTGGATGTGGTCCACTACGCCACGCACGCCCTTGGTGTCGTCCACGATGGCCAGCGCCGAGTCACGGTCGGGGTAATTACGAACGACGCCCGACACGGTCACCACGCCGTCTTTCACGTTGGTCACCAGATAGTTGAACGTCTGGCCCATGCCCATACGGTCGTAGGTCAGGTGGTCGGCGATCTTCTGCGCCAGTTTCTGGTCGGGAACTGGGGGTGCGTTGACCTGCAGATGGTTAACTACTCCGTCAACGGAGCCCACTTGCCGGGCCCGGTGCTGCGCCTCCAGCGAGTCGCGGAAATTATTGACCGAACCGGTAAGCGTGACGACCCGGTCTTCGACCGTGGCCCGAACTCCGCTCAAGTCCTTGTGTTTGGCGAGTTCCTGCCGGAGGTATGTCTGGATTTGGGCGTCCAGCGCCCGGCCGGCGCCTTGGCGTGCCGCAGGGTGATTCGCAACAGGCCGCGCCGTTTGCGCTGGGGCGATCACTCCTAATGCCGCTCCCATGGCCCCCAATAGAACGATTTGCCGTGCCGTATTTCGTCGCATCGCCGTCCTCCGCCATCACTTTTATCTCTTTCTATCAGACGAGACATGGCAGCAAGGGGTTGCGGCAAGTCCGCTGATTTGCAGACCGGGAAGGGCGACCGTTGGTAGCTAGGGGCACTTTGGCGTCCGGCGCAGCCGCAGATGAAAGGGGCCCCGAACTCCGGCTTGGAGGTGGTTAGGGCCGATTTCTCGGCACAGGTACGCGCGCAAAACAGGTCCGCGGGCAAGCCGCGCCAGCGGCTTGCCTACGGCTACTCGCAGTCACCCAAGGGTGACAAAAAAACACCGCGGTGCTGCAGGATGCATTCGGCGGGCGGCCCAGAACATGACTAGGCCGCGCGCCCCCGCGTGGCCCGACGCACCCGCCCACACGCGATTTACCGCCCGCCCCCCGCGACCTCGTGCTTGTCGCTCGCCGCCTTGCGGCGCGCCAATGCGGCCAGCAGCAGCATGAACAGGCCAAATCCCAGCAGGACGCCACCCCAGGTGAGGTTCACGTTCACGCCCACACGCTCGAACTCGGCGCCAGTGTGGGTGGCGCCGAAGCCGAGCAACAGGACGCCGAAGATCGAGAAGAGCAGTCCGATCGGAGTACGTAGGTCCATAAAGTCGTTCTTTCAGGCCGGGCCGGCGCCTGGGTTTAGCGGAACCAGATGTTCAACCCGATCAGCACGGCCACCACGCCCATGCCGAGGTAAACGGGGCGTTGATACCAGGCCAGGTGCGATTCCGAGGCGCGGGGCGTCATGGAGCGCACCAGCCCGACCAGCTCCGCCTCCGGGCGGGGTTCGGTGAGCAGGCTCAGGATGATGGTCATGATGAGGCTGACTGAAAACGCCCAGATGGCGCCCCAGAAGTTCTGCGCCATGCTGCTCGGATAGGTGTGCAGCACGGCGATCCAGCCGCCCTTGCCCTCGGCCGTAGTGAGGCCATAGTGTCCGGTGGCCGCGCAGATGCCGGAGAGCAGTCCCCAGAAGGCTCCATGTCCGGTGGCCCGCTTCCAGAACATGCCCAGCAGGAAAGTCGCGAACAGCGGCGCGTTGACAAAGCTGAAGACCAACTGCATGTAGTCCATCAGATTGTCGAACTGCGCCACGACGTAGGCGGTTCCCACCGAGAGCACGATGCCTACCAGCGTTGTCCAGCGCCCGACGGCGAGGTAGTGCTTGTCGGGCGCGCTCTTGCGGATGTAGCTCTGGTAAATGTCGTAGGTGAAGACGGAGTTGAACGCCGTGACGTTGCCTGCCATGCCGGACATGAAGCTGGCGAGCAGGGCGGTGAGTCCCAGGCCGAGCATGCCGGAGGGGTAGTACTGCGCGATCATCAGCGGCAGCGCCTGGTTGAAGTTGGCGGTGCCGTTCTGCGCCGGCCATTGCGTTAAGGGCACCAAAGCCAGGGCGAGAATGCCGGGCAGGATGACGACAAAGGGGAACAGCATTTTGGGCAGCGCCGCGATCAGCGGCGTGCGCTGCGCCCCGGTCATGTCCTTGGCTGCCATGGCGCGCTGGATGACGAGGAAGTCGGTACACCAGTAGCCGAACGAGAGCACGAAGCCCAGTCCCATCACCAGACCGAACCACTCCACGCCCATGGGATTGGCGGAGGCATGGTTCATGTTCTTCCACATGTGCAGGTAACCCGGGTGCGTGGTGGCCAGACGGGAGGAAAGACCCGCCCAACCACCCACCTGCTTGAGGCCGAGGAAGGTCAGCGGAATGAAACCCAGCACGATCAGAAAGAACTGCAACACCTCGTTGTAGATCGAGGAAGTCAAACCGCCGGTGACGGTGTAGGCCAGCACGATGCCCGCCGAGAGCCAGACGCTGACGGCGAAATGCCAGCCCATCAGCGACTGGAAAAGCAGCGCCATCGCATACATGCTCATGCCGCTGGTGAGCAACGTCATCACCGCAAACGTCATGGCGTTCAAGGCGCGCGTCTTTTCGTCGAAGCGCAGGCGCAGGTACTCCGGCACCGAACGCGCCTTGCTGCCGTAGTAGAACGGCATCATGAAAATGGCCACGAAGACCATGGCCGGCACGGCGCCAATCCAGTAGAAATGGCTGGTCAGCATGCCGTACTTGGCGCCCGAGGCCGCCATGCCGATCATCTCTAACGCCCCCAGGTTGGCGGAGAGAAAGGCCAGCCCGGTGATCCAACTGGCGACGCTGCGGCCGGAGAGGAAGAAATCCTCGCTCGTCTTCATCTGCTTGCGCAGCAGGAAGCCGATGCCCAGCACGAAGGCGAAGTAAAGGCCGATGATGGTGTAGTCAATCAGCAGGGGATGGAAGTGAAGACTCAAAGGGGGCTCCTGAACCGCCGACAACAAACCCGCTCATTGTCGGGTGAGCCGGGGCGGCTGGCAAGCGTTTTCCGTCCTTGATTTGGGCTGGTGGCCGTTGGCGGCCGGTTTTCCCGACCGCCGGCCCTCCGACGTCCACCGCCTACGGCTTACTCTCCGCCCCAACTTCCTCGAAAATCTCGATCATGCGGCGCGTCGAGCGCTCCCAACTGAAGCGTTGCACCTGGGCGTAGCCGCGTTCCTTGAGCCGCTCGCGCAGTCCGCGATCGAGCAGGCATTGTTTCAGCCCGCGCATGATGTCAAACACGTTGTCGGGATTGACGAGCACGGCGGCATCGCCCACCACTTCAGGGAGCGAACTCAGGTTCGAGGTCACCACCGGCGTGCCATGCGCCATCGCTTCGAGCGGCGGCAGGCCGAAGCCCTCGTAGAGGGAGGGGAAGGCGAACACCTTGGCGACGTCGTAGAACACGCGCAGGATCTCGATCGGCACGAAGCCGAGGAAACGCACATTCGCCTCCTGGCGGGTGCGGATCACGGTCCGGCGCAGGTGGGGATGCTTGGAGAGTTCATCGCCGATGATGATGAGCTTCAACTCGGGAAACTCCCCCGTCTGGGCGAGGTCGGCCTTGAGCACGGCGAAGGCCTCGATGATTTTCTCCACGTTCTTGTGCGGCTGCACGTTGCCGGCATAGAGAATGTAGGGGTGGTGGATGGCGTAACGCGCCGCCACCAGTTGCCGCTCCGCCTCGCTGGTATGGCCGGCGAGGAAGCGTTCGTCAATGGCGTTGTAGACCACCTCGACGCGTTCCGGCTTGACGCCGAAGACGCGCAGCACGTCCTGTCGCGTCGCCTCGGAGACTGCCACTACGCGCGCCGCCTGGCGCACGGAACGGCGTACCGGGTTGAAGAGCGAGCGCGATACGAGGCGCGAGCGCCCCGGCAGCGGGGCGATGAACTCCACCAGGTCGTGGATGGTGACCACGTGTGGGCAGGGCAGCAGGGGCGGGATCCAGTGGTAATGCGGCACATGCAGCACGTCCACACGCGCACGGCGCAGGATGGTGTGCATCTGCACCAGGTTGCGCGGTGAGGCCTCCGGCACGAGGTAGGGCAGCAACTCGATGCGCGCCCCACGCGCGTCCATCGCCTCGGCCTGTTCCGGACGGCCGAGGAGCAGGTAGCGGTTGTCGCCGTCCAAACGCCCCAGGCAACGCACCAGGTTGCGCAGGTAGGTCCCGAAGCCGAACTGGTTGACCCGCCGGATGTCAATGGCCACCGTGAGCATGGAGGGCATCCTGACGGGGAGTGCGGACTAGCGCCCCACCTCGAGCGCCGCGCTCTCGGACGGCGCCAACGTCTGCCGCCCCGGGTAGAGCGGGAAGCCCGCCACCATCTCCAGCACGCTGCGCCGCACCGCCGCCAACTCCGCCGGCTGCTGCACGTTGTGCAGCACGCGCGCGATCCAGACGGCGATGTGCCGCATCTCCGGCTCGCGCATGCCGCGCGTCGTCAAGGCGGGCGTTCCCAGTCGGATGCCGCTGGGGTTCATCGGCGGGTTGGGGTCAAAGGGGATGGCGTTCTTGTTGACGGTGATGTTGGCTTCGTGCAGCGCGAACTCCGCTTCCTTGCCGCGCACCCCCTGCGAGGCGACATCAAGCAGGAACAGATGCGTGTCGGTGCCGCCCGAGACGATGCGGAAGCCTTCCGCTTGCAGCGCCGTCGCCAGCGCCCGCGCGTTCGCCACCACCTGTGTCGCGTAGGTCTTGAACGCAGGTTGCAGCGCCTCGAGAAAGGCCACCGCCTTGGCCGCGATCACGTGCACCAGCGGTCCGCCCTGCACGCCGGGAAAGACCACTTTATCCACCGCCGCGGCAAACTCCTGCCGGCATAGGATCAAGCCGGCGCGCGGTCCGCGCAGCGTCTTGTGGGTGGTGGAGGTGACCACGTGGGCGTGCTCCATCGGGTTGGGGTGTACACCGCCCGCCACCAGCCCGGCAAAATGCGCCATATCCACCAGGTACAACGCTCCCACCTCGTCGGCAATGGCGCGCATGCGCGCGAAGTCAATCACGCGCGAGTAGGCACTGCCGCCTCCCACGATGAGCTTGGGACGATGCTCGCGCGCCAGCCGCTCCAACTCGTCGTAATCCAGCCGCTCGCTGTCGCGCGTCACGCCGTAGGGCACGATCTTGTAGGTCTTGCCCGAGAAGTTCAGCGGATGCCCGTGCGTCAAGTGGCCGCCGTGCGCCAGATTCATGCCCAGAATGGTGTCGCCCGGCTGGATCAGGGCGGAGTACGCCGCCTGGTTGGCCTGCGAGCCGGAGTGCGGCTGCACGTTGGCGTGCTCGGCGTTGAAGATCTCCTTCGCCCGCTGGCGCGCCAGTTCCTCGACCTGATCGGCGTACTCGCAGCCGCCGTAGTAACGTTTGCCGGGATAGCCTTCCGCGTACTTGTTGGTGAACACCGAGCCCGCTGCTTCCAGCACCGCTTCGCTGACGAAGTTCTCCGATGCAATCATCTCCAGGTGTTCGTGCTGGCGGCGCGTCTCCTGCGCCAGGGCGGCGGCGACCTGCGGATCGGCCTCGGCCAGGGGAGCACTGCGGAGAACGGAGTCGGTCGCCATGCAGAATGCCTCGCGCATTAGGGTGCGGCAGCGAAGGCTGCCTGTTTCATTCTAGTCGCGACGCATGGAAAATCCATGTGGCGAAATCCATGTGTCAGAGTTGTAAGGTGAGCCATGAACGCCATCGCCGACGCAGATCCGATCGAGGCACCCGCCGAGTCGGCTCGAGTACAGTCGCGTGTCGGCGAGAACCCGGGCATGAGGGGACAGCGACCAACGGGAGCGGTGGGTGGGAAATCGGGGGTCGCAGTGCCCGCTTTTGGGGCGCTGGGGTGGGAAACCACGCTCAGCCGACGCCCCAAAGTCAAAAAAAACCCGGAAGCCAGGGGGATCTGGCTTCCGGAGAGTGGTCGTTGCCCCACGGGGGGCACGGTCAAGTGTGTGGATGTCGTCAGGATACCACTTTCAGGATTTTTGAAAATAAAAAAATGAAATTTGGTCAGTTTTTTGCCCGCGCTGTCGCTGCGTTGCCTCTGAAACGCGAATAAGTCTTTTGTAATGTTTTAGATAGAAAAGGAGAAGGCGTGAACCCTGACCTGCCGGCCTTGCCCCGCCCGGGACGCTTCCGCGCTCGTTTGGTGGAAAACCGGATTTTGAACTCGACGACACACCATCTCCGCTTCCAGACTCTCGACCCGTTGCGCTACGTCTCCGGACAGTTTGTCTCCGTGCATCGCACCGTGCACGAGAAGCCGGACAAGCGCGCTTACAGCATGGCGACGGAGTCGGAGCCGGATGCTTTTGCCATCTGCCTGAACCGCGTTCCCGAGGGACCGTTTTCAAACTACCTCTGCGATCTGGCGCCGGGAAGCGAGATTATGTGCGACGGGCCGTACGGTGTATTTGTCCCGCGCATCTCTGAACGCGAGACAGTGTTTGTTGCCACCGGCACCGGGATCGGACCCATACGCTCGATCCTGCGCGAGCTGCTGCGCCGCGGCCAGCAGGCCCCGATGCATCTCGTCTTTGGCAGCCGCCACGAGGACGGCATTCTCTACCGCGCGGAAATGGAAGGATTGGCCGCCGCGCGTCCTGGGTTCAGCTACCTGCCCACGCTGACGCGCCCGCCGCAGGGCTGGAAGGGCGCGCACGGACGCGTACAGGCACACCTTGCGCCGTTCCTCGCGCGACCGGAACTGCGCGTCTACATCTGCGGCCTGCGCGCCATGGTCGAAGATGTCCGAGAGCGCTTCAAGCAAGCCGGCTACGAGCGCCGGGAGGTGATTCACGAGAGATTTGACTGAACCCTCCAAGTGAACGGAACTGGCGCCAGAGCCAGGGACGCGGAGTTGTTTTCGAGATCTGTCGCCGTGGAAAGAAGGCCAGGTCTGAGGTCAACCGGCACGGGACTCAGATCGTAGGCCGGGCAGAGCCTCCACCCCTGGGAACGCGAATACAGGAATCCGTGGTTGCGCAGGTAGTCGTCCGTATCCGGTTGTTGGATTTTTAGCTCTCGGTAGAGCGGGATGCAGCGGCGGGACTGCAAGACAGGCGCTGCATCAAAAACGCCGCCGGTCCGTCTCGTTGCTCGCTTCAATATCCAACCAACCACCAACATCTAACAACCAACAACTGAAGACCGACAGCACGCCCTTCACAGTGCAAAGGCCTCCTGCTGCCACGGACTCGGCCGTTCCGGCGCACTGGTGAGATCGAAGATGATCTGCTCGAACAGCAGTCGGGCGGAGAGCGGGCTGGAACGCAGGTCCACGTCGGCCCGTTGCAACAGGTCAATGCCGCGTATGAGCTGCCGTTCCGACATGCGCTGCGAGAGGTCGAGGATGTCATCGGCGGCAAAGGCGGGCGGCCGCAGGCCCTCGGGAAGGACGGCATAGAGCTGGTTGCGATCGCGCACGCGCTTCTCGCGCAACACCAGCGCCATCTTGAACGCCCGGCTGAGCTGGAAGACGAGAGGGATACACCCCGCCACGCCCTCGTTCTCCCACAACACCTGCAGGGCCTCGAGCGCGCGCCCGCGGTGGCGTCCGGCGAGCGCCCGCGCCAAGTCGTAGGCGGAACGCTGGCGCGCGCCCTGCACCGAGCGTTCGACGTGGGTGCGCGTGATGCCGCCGCCGCTCCCGACCTCGATGCACAATTTGCCGAGCTCGCTGCTGACCAGGCCCATGTCGCCGCCCAGCATCTCAACTAGCAACTCGGCAGCGTCATCTTCGACCGTCACCTGCTGTTCGCCGGCCAGCTCGGCGACTAAACTCCGGCTCTTCTGTTCCGGCAGCCGCGAGCACAAAAGCAACTCGCAGTGGACACCTAGCGTCGCCTGGATGCGTTCCAATCGCGACCGGTCCTCCATGGAGATCGCCCGCGGATTTACCGGCAGGTGCAGGTGGTCGGCGATAAAGACCAACACCGAGCCGGGGTTTGGGTCGCGCACGTAGGCGGCGAGGTTGTCGGGAAAGTCGCCGTGCTTGCGTTGGCTGCCGCGCCCTGCCTTGGGTTTCGCTTTGCCCGCCGCCTCGCCCCCACCGCGCGCGAAGAGGTCACGGGCGTTGCGGATGAAGAAAACCTGCACTGGCGCCATGAGCGAGGAGTTGCGTGCCCGGTCGAGGATGTCGTCGAGCGGCGAAAGTACCAGGTCTTCTTCGAAGACCGAGAACTCGCGCAACTCGGGCGGAACCAGCAGGGTGAGCAGGGCGCTCCGGAATCGGTCACGGAAAAATAACTCATCGCCCACGAGCGCGTAGGCGGGACGCAGCGACTGCCGGCTCAGCGCCGGCAGCAGGTCGCGTGGGGTGGAGGGCACGGGCGGATTATAACGTGGAGCGTGAAGGTTGGAGCGTGAAGCGTGGGCGATAGGCTGTGGACGGCTAAATACGTTGAGAGTTGAGGGAGGAGCGTGAGGCGTGAAAACTCGCGGCACGTCTGTGACTTAAAAGTTCTCGAGGACGGCACTTACTACTGTGGCGGCTACGGTGCGGCTTAGACGTTGGATGGCGAGCGGGTTTTCTTCGACGAAGTCGCGGGAGTTGGGGCTCACCTGGTACTGGTCGTGAAAGACCAGATCATCGTTGCGGTAGAGCTCTTTGCCGGTGTGGTGATCGGTGAGACGGGCGTCGAGGTGCATGCGGATCTCGACCGTGGTGGCGCGGCCGCTGACCGGGTCGAAGGTGACTGGCGTGAACTGCAGGTCGAGCACCGTCCCTTCGAGTACGGCATCGCTGCCCTCGACATCGGGCTGCACGCGGTAACCACGCTGGATGAGCTCCTGCGCCACGGCGGCGCTGATGGATTGCGAGATCCCCGGCAACCGGGTGCGGTTCTGCAGTCCCGGTACCGCGATGATGCGAACCGTCGGCGGCAGCCTCGTGAGGCGTGCCATGTTGTGATAGCCGCAGCCGGCCAACAGGAAGACGGCAAGGCACGTCAGAGACAGGACGGTGCCTCTCATATGACCCTCTGCGGGCGCGGCTTTGTTCCGAGGCACGCCAGCGCCAGGTCCACGGCGCACAGGGCGCGCCGGCGCAGGTTGTCCTGCGCGGCAAAGATCCAGAAACTTTGCGGCGCGGCGGCATCCGCCACCACCGGACCGAGCAGCGCGGTGTCCTTGCCGGTGGCCGCGACGGGATCCGGCATTTCAGGTTCGGCGTCCACCAACCCCGCCGCTTGCAGAGCGTGTTGCAGGGCGCTCGCGGTCGCCGGGGCGGTTGTCCGCAGGCAGAGCGAGATCGCGTGGGAGTGAAACAGCGCCCCCTGCAACACTTGCACCGCCGGCGGGGGAGGCGCATTGTTTCCCCCCAGTGCGAGAAAGTGCGCGACTTCGCGGCCGATGCGCGCGCCAATGCCGGTCAGGTCGGGCAGGGCGGAGGAACCCAGCCCCGCGCGCAAGTTGAAGCTGACCTGCACGTCAAAGATCTCGGTGGGCAGCGATTGAAAGCGCAGCAGCCCGAGGGTTTGTTGTTGTAATTCGAAGATGCCCGCCTGGCCGCGTTCGCTCGCGGGCTCGACCACCACGGCGCTGGCAGAAGACAACGGCGCCGCGGCGTGCACGCTGCGCAGCACCTCGAGCAACACCAGGCTGGCAGGATGCGGTATTGCAATCAGTCGTGGACGTAGCCCGGACGCCGCTCCCAAGGCAGCGCCGGGCGCAAGCAGCTCGGCCTGCGGCTCGTCGCGCAAAGCACCGACCACATCGAGGGCCAGCGCCTCATGCCCGCGCAGGGCGGCGAAATGGCGCCGCGTCTGTGCCGCATCCCCGGCGAAGAAAACGACGTCCAGGTTCTCGAAGTGCTTGGCTTGCGGCTGCTCCATGAGCGCGGGCTCGTCGCCGAAGGTGCGTAGCCAGCGGGTGGCTTCATCGGCTTCCGGCGCTGCGGCCTCGGGCGCGGCGGTTTCCGCCACGTCGTCGAGCAGCAGCGGGCTGCGCATGGGGAAGCGGCGATCGCGCAGGGCGGTTCCAATCTCCTGGCCGAGCAGCGTGCCGGCGCCGACGATGGCAATGCGGAAAGGGGAGGGCACTAGGGCTCCTGGGAGCGCGGGTCTATGCCGCGCTCAGATGCGCGCCGCATGGGCTTTGCGCAGATGGTGAGAGGCGCGCCAGGCGACGGCGAAGCCGAGATACGACAACGCCAGCACCAGCAGCACCACTTCGGAGAACAGCCACAATCCGGCCAGCAACGCCGCCAGCATCACCGTCACCACGAAAGGATGGCGGCGTCGGAGGTCAATGTCCTTGAAGCTGTAGAAGCGCCAGGTGCTCACCATGCAGTAGGAGAGCAGCAGCACCAGGGCCAGCCAGACCACCGCCGGTTCCCAGACGGTGATCGGCAGCCCGATGCCCAGCGCCGGGGAGGTAAAGAAATGCACCACGGCCGCAACCACGCCCGCCGCGCCCGGGATCGGCATGCCGACGAAGTAGCGCTTGCCGGCGCGGCCCGGGTTGGTGGGCTTGAAGTCGCTGCTCACGATGTTGAAGCGCGCCAGCCGCGCCGCTCCCGCGATCAGAAACAGGAAGCTGATGAAATGCGCCGCACGCGTCAGGTACAGGCCCGGCACCGGGCCCAGGCTGACAAACGACGATCCCCAAGTGTAGGCCAGCATCGCCGGGGCCACCCCGAAGCTGATGACGTCGGCCAGGGAATCGAACTCCCGGCCGAAGTCGCTGGCCGCGTTGACCATGCGCGCAATGCGTCCATCAAAACCATCAAGCAGGATGGCCCAGCCGATGGCCTTGGCGGCGTTATCGAGCGGCGCCGCCGGGTTGGCGCTGTGCACCGCCAGGATGGTCTGTTGAATGGCATACCAACCCATGCCCAGGTTCGCCACGGTGAAGAGCGAGGGCAGCAAGGCCGCGCCGCGCCGCAAGGGGCGGGGCGACCGGGACAGGGGGTGCGGGAGTGGTGTCGCCTCAGCCATGGTTTCGTGAGCGAGTGACCGTCGAACCCGCACTGCGGTTCACACCGGCGTCCACGGCCACGGGTAGGCGCGCCAGGCTCGAACCTCCGCCTTTGACGCGATCTCCAACCCGTACCAGCAGCTCGGCGGTGGAGCCGAGGTAGACATCCACGCGCGAGCCGAACTTGATCAGCCCCACTCGCTCGCCGCGCTCCAGCACGGCGCCGAGCTTGGGCCAGAAGACGATGCGGCGGGCAATCAGGCCGGCGATCTGGACGAAGACCACCATTCCCTGCGGCCCCTCGACGCGCACCTCGTTGCGTTCGTTTTCCACTGCCGATGCCGGGTTTAAGGCGTTGAGAAAGCGTCCGGAGTGATAGGTCACTGCCGTGACCCGGCCGGCAACAGGCGAGCGATTGACGTGGACGTCAAAGACGGAGAGGAAGATGCTGATGCGCGTCTGGAACGGTCCGCTGGCAGGAAGCACCTCGACCGCCGTCACCTTGCCATCAGCCGGCGAGACCACCAAAGCCGGGTCAGCCGGAACGAGGCGGTCGGGGTTACGAAAAAAGTAAACAGTGAAAGCCGCCAGCACCCAGAAGGGAATCGCCCAGGGCCAGCCCAGCAGCCGCGCCACAGCAGCCCCCGCCGCGCCGAATCCCAACCCATAAAAAATGCCGTCGCGGATCACCGCCCGCAGTATAGCAACCGTGCGGAAGGGACGCGCCCGGCGGGGACCGGTTAGGGCGACATGAGCGTCGCTTGGGGCGCAAGCCCCAGATCAGCCGGCGACGCGACGGACCCGACGCTGACCGGTCGCCTGCAATACAACCGGACAGTGCATCGGTTAGAACTCCAGCGCGAGATCCATATCGGCCAACTTCAGCCGCGGGCGCCAGACCCGTTCCGGCTGTGAAGAACAGGGGCGGGCGTTGCAATCTCGCGCGGCTGACCCGATTGGAAGCCCAGGGCTGCGGATGCCGGGTAGCGCCATATTCTCGACAACTGCCACGTAGTATGGATCCCCTGCGACCTTCACTTGGCGGCAGCATGGTGGTCGTAGCTGATAACACGCGTAATCTTCCACGCGCCGTCCTTGTACTGCCAGAGATGGATGAACCTCGCTTCGCCCACCCCCTCCGTATCGTCATGCCCGGGGTGGTGGAAGCGGTGAACGCCCATTTCAACTGCGCCATAGCCCTTCATGGGATAGATGCGAAGTGTGCCTGGCAAAAGTTCCCGCGTCACTTTGCCGCAGATGTACCGCTTGACACTTTCGGTCAAGTTCGCCTTGCCGAGCGTGACGCCGCCCTGATCATGGTAAAACTCCACATCGTCGGTGAAGAACGTGGCAAACTTTGTTAATTCGCAACGGTTATAGGAATCAAACAGCGCCGCATCGAGCGCTGTCACGGCCTTTTCGAGTTCCTGCTGCGAGTGGATGTTCTCGAGAGCCGGGATTGCCTGGGAGTCTGCCCGGGCAACCAACAACGCGAGCAGAGGTAGGAGTATTGCGATTCTTGCTGGTGTGAAAAGTTTGGTCATCGGAGCGTCGCTTTCCTCGGAACGGGTCTCAAAGGAGCTCTCTACGCGCACAATCTCTGCATCTCAGAGGAGAACCGTGTAGCCCGGCGGCAACCGGGCGGCATCCCGAACGGTGTCAACCGTTCCGGTTCGGGGCTGGGATCATTTGGAAATGTCGCATTCCCAAACAAAGGTTCTGAACCCAGGCAAAAACGGTTGGCGGGAAGAAGTTGCTGGTCAACGTCGTGTGAGTTGACGTCATGCGCGGGAAGAAAGTCTGCAGCGCCGCCTCAGAATGCGCGGGCCAGCCGTTGCGCAAAGTGATCGATCGAGTACCCCACACCCATGCGCAGGACAAAAGGGTCGCTCACGTCGGAAAGTCCAAATGCCGGTTCCACGTGAAGGCTCCATTTGCGCGATACGGCATAACTGAAGACAGGGCCCACATACTGCTGCTGACGCGGCCAGTCAAAGCCAAATTGCTTCGTGTCGCCAAGCGCCCCGATCATTTCCAATCCGTATCCCAAGCGGCGGAACGAAAGCGCCGAAGGTGCCGATGATTTTGTCATGCCCGCCATGCTCGGGGCGTCTTTGCTCATATCCATGCCAGTCCAGACGGGCTGTCGGAAGACCCCCAAGGAATAGCCGAAGTCATGCCTGGCGCTCCCAATCCCCGTCTCACTGATGAAGTTGAAGGTGAGGTTTGTGTTGCCCCAATCGTGATATAGAAGCGCCCGCTGCTCGAATGTACGTACGGGCGTACGCCGGGCCACGGTCAGAGGCCCGCTCAAATCTTCGCCGCCGAATCCCGAGACCTCCATTTTGTAAAGCGCAGCCGCATTGAGGTCTTCGTACTCGCCGTACACGGTGAAGTTCAGCATGTGGTCGTGTGGGAAGACGCGAAAGTAACTATTGATCCGCAGTCCGCCATAGGTGGCCGGCAAGCCGAGGATGTGCTGGCCTTCAAGCATGAACCCTGCAGTCCAGCGGGGCGTGATGCCGTACTCAACCATGCCCATACCGGTAAAAAAGTTGCGCGTGGTCCGCGCGGACTGGAAGTCCGGCAACAACATGACCATCATCGTGTCTTTGCGAACCGGGTAATTGATCGCAGTGAAATAGGGATTCATTTGCGCATGGAGAGCGGGCCCTCCAGCACAAATGAAAAGCACAAGCAGGCAATACAAAATACGTTTTATCGGCATCTGGATCTTTTCATGTCCCGTTCATGTTCCGTCGATTGTTGTGCGCCTGCGGCACTCCGGGTGGCGAGGACTCTCGCACGGAGGACGGCGGAGTTCTGCAGCACGTGTCGACGTGTTCGATTCATGTCTCCCCGTGAGCGCCCATCGACCCGGCGTAGTGATTGGCTTCAATCTAATAGGAAGGTGGTACCACTGACCTTCCCCCGCTATGTGAGCCAGTTGAACCCGGAGAGACCCGGCATGGCAGTGGAGTGTGACAGGCCTCGACGATGGGGCATTCGCGGGCGAACGCCCCGCTGTCTCTTCGTCATGGTCTCTTTGCGGTTGTGACCTGCCTGGCGCCAAAGTAATTGACCAACAGGGCAGCCCAGTCTCGCTCACCGTTGTGTCGGTGGATAGGGTGACCAGCGTCGGGCAACATGTCACATCATGGGCGGGTCGTAAGCACGCGATTATTTCTTAGAGAGCTTGTTAATCACGACGACCAGAAGGACCACCACCAGTACCCCGATTACCGTCCAAAACCACATCCCACCGCCCATCCATCCGCCTCCGCCCATCCATCCGTTCATCACAGTGCCCCTTTCGTTGCGCTGCGATCAGCCCACCCCTGGACCGTCCAGGCCGTGAGCGCACGCAGCAGTGTTATTTGAAGTAGTCGCCACAGGATCGCAGCGAACGTTCGTGGCGGGGCCAAGTGGCGCTCACCAGTCACTTCTGTTCTTGATGTTCTTCAGTGTGCACCCGCCCGTTTGTCGTCGGCGTGCAACGGAAACGGAAAAGCGGGTTTACTTCTGGTCGGCTTTCAGAGCCATCTGCAGGTGGTCGAGCGCCTGGTCAATCGCCTTGATGGCTTCGGCCTTGTGGTCACCGAAATCATTGGCAGCCTTGCGTTGCAGCACCATCTTGGCGTGATTCAGCATGCGGATGGCCTGCCGGACCTCCGGATGCGCTTCGCCCTTGTGACCCATTCGCCCTTTGTGCTGCATTGGGCCCATGTTCGCCATCTGGCCATTATCCGAGGCTTGTGCGGTCGCAAGAGCAGGGAGTCCGAATAGGAGCGTCAGCACCAACGGCACGAATACGGAAGCAACGATCTTTTTCATTTAGATTCACTTTCTGGGAAGACAATCGTGTGGTGGCGCGATGTCCACCCTGACTCAGAACCAGTAAGCACCCCAAAAGTTGCCAGCTGCCATCAACTCCGCTTGATATTCTGTGCGCCGCGGTCCGGGGTGAGTTCGGCGGTGCGTCGCAGCCTGGTAGTTGAAGCTGCTAATCGGGCCGATGACGAGAGGTACTCTTTGGAAGGCGCGCTGGTTGGTTTTACGTTTGCCGAGCTTCGGGGGCGCTCTCCCAATTGGAGACGCCGAACTTAACGCCGGCCGGGCGTCGCGAGCTGGACTTGAACCAGCGCGCCCGCTTTCCCCTCCGGCGCCGTGACGATGACGAGGTAGCGGCGTGACGTTTCTTCGCCGGGCTGGAGTACGCCGCGCAGATGTGCGAGGGCGCTTACCACGGCCGTTCCGGACGGGCTGGACTGAAATTGCGTGAGCAGTTCGAGCGTACCGGTTCCATCTGACTGTGGGGCCAAGGCGAGCAGGTAGGCAGTATGCGGCTGAAGGCCGGTGGCCGCCACTTCGATCAGGTCCGTCAGACCCTGATCGTTCACCGCCACCGAACTGAGCGGTTCGTGACTGCCCGGCTTGCCCAAGGACAGGTGCACGGCGGCGCCCGCCTTGCCGAGCGGTTCCAAGTGCTCCATCCCTGTTCCTGACGGAACCGCGTCAGGAATGTAGACCATGCCTTGCGGCGACTGTCCGCTGGGAATCACCGCGACCACGCGTTGCGTCAGCGTATTGATCGCCGTGACAGCGTCGGCGTTCTCAAGTCCAATGTAAATGCGCCGACCATCGCCCGAGGGCCAGAGCCCATGCGGCAGATCGCCGACCGGAATGGTTGCGACCAGCGCGGGTTGATCGCTCGTGGTAAAGACCTTCACCTCGTTCAGGCCGCCGATGGTCACATAGGCAAACTGCCCGTGCGCGTTGCGGACGATGTTGACGTGGTTGGTGATGGGGCCGGTCTGCAGCACGGCGATCTGCTGAAACGGCGGTCGGGCGTTGAAGACCTCGGTCTTGCCTGTGTCCTTCAGCGTCTCCCAGACCTGGGTGCCGTCGGGGGTGGCCGCAATGTCGGGACAGAAGGGCGAGACCTGCGCGACGTGGCCGACGATCTCATGCGAATGAGCGTCGACCACGACCGTTACCGGACTGAAGCTGGAGCAGACATACGCGTAATGGCCGTCGGGCGAAAAGATCGTCATGCCGGGGCCGTTCGGCACCTCGACGTGCAACTTGGATTGGTAGGTGTGGCCATCGAGCACCTCAATATAATTTTCGCCTCGCACCGCCACCCAGACCTCGTTGCCGTCAGGGCTGAACATCGCCTCGTGCGGTGCTCTTCCGACGTACGTGACGTGTTTGACCGTGTTCGTGGCGGTATCAATGAAGGTCACGGAGTTGGAGCCGATGGAGACGACGTCGAGCGTGTGGTGATCGGGCGAGAAGCCCATCCCGTGAACCAGCAGCTGACCGGTATACAGCGGGCTGAGGTCACCGGGCGTGGGATTCCCCAGGCGCAGCACGCCCAGCAGCCGTTCGCTGGCCGGGTCCACCACTGAGACTGTGTTTGAGGACTGATCAGAGAGATAAACACGGTCGTGCGAGGTGATTGGGATGGCGGGTGCGCTGGCCGCACCAGGAACCTGGTCGGCGCTGGAGAGGACGAACCCGAGACCAAAAAATGCGAGGCATAGGGCGAACAGGGGACGAGGAGACATGGGGTATTCGGCTTTCTTAGACAAAGTCTCGGACCATTACGGACGGGGGTGCGAGTGAGCGGCGAGGGCGCGTCTCATGACGACGATCTCCTGCTGTTGGGTGACAACGATTTCCTGGGCCAGGCGCAGCAACACCGGGTCGTGACCATAGTGCAGCTCCGTTTCTGCCATTGCGATCGCCCCGACGTGGTGCGGAATCATCATGCGGGCGAAGTCGCGGTCGGGCTGGCCCGTCATTCTGACCCGCGCCATGGCGGTGTTCATCTGTGCCATGGCCGTCATCAGCGCGTGCTCGGGCGCTGCCGCCGGCTGCACCGCCGCCAAGCTGGCCGCGAAAAGGCACATCAGGGAAGGGAATAAACGTCGCACCAACGGCGGTCTCCTTTCGAGGGGCCCACCGGCTCAAGCGTCAGGACACGATACCCATTCGATGCATGTACTGATTCAAGTCGTCCTGCGAACCGGCAAAGATCAGGGCGTAGGTCTGATGCGCGTCGCTCCACACGGCGGCGGAAGTGTGGTTCCAGTTGAAGAGCTGGGGCCCCAGCGACGGCACGGCGACGGTAAAGCCCGGGAGCACCACCAGAGCGGCGCGCCGCTCATAGCGCATGGCCAGAAGGACAGCGGGGTGCTGCGCAATCTGAACCCGCTTGGCGCCGCGGAACTGCACGCGATCCAGATTCGGCGCGAGTTGCAGCCGGGTGCCGGTCTGGTTGCCCGCCCAGGCGAGGATGCTGGCCCGGTCCGGCGTCTCGTACTGCAGCCGGCTCCGCTCGCCGGTGAGTGCCACAGCTGCCCGCGCCACGCTGGCCGGGGTTGGCGCCTGAGTTCGTTGCCAATACACTTTCCAGCCGATCACGCCGGCGAGCACCATCATCGCCGCGACCAGTTGCCAGGCAGAGAACGGGAAGCGGCGAACGCGGCGCTCGGGCCCCAGCCGCGTGTGCTGCCAGCCGGTCAGGATGCGCTGCTCCAAACCCGGCGGCGGCATGACCGCCCGCATCGTGGTCGCGATACCGCGGTCGCGTTCGCGCATCTGCAGAAACAGAAGCCCGCAGGTTGCGCAGGCGTTGACGTGCGCCAGCATTCCGGCAAATCCCGGGTCGCGCTCATCACGATCGCTGTAACTGTGCATCTCGAATTGATACTTGGCACAATTCATTTCGATTCTCCACGATGCGGCATGGTCACGATGTTGGAGATGTGCGGTCGCAGCACGAACTCCAACGCCGCCTTACCCCGCGCCAGCCGAGACATCACCGTTCCCAGCGGTACCGCCAGAATTTCGGCGATCTCCCGGTAGGACAATTGCTCGAAATAAAAGAGAACCAGCGGAACGCGATACGTCGCGTCCAGACCCCTCAGGGCCTGGTGCAGCGCATGGTGACGGACGGAGAAGCCGCCCGTTGCTGCCGGCTCCATTCCCCCGTCGAAGACTTCCAGTGAGACCTCGCCTCGCCGCTTGCGTCGTCGCAGGTAATGCGCCACGCGATGATGCAAAATGCCGCACAGCCATGCCCGCGCGCGCTCCGGATCCCGCAGCGTGTCACGAGCTTTGTAAGCCTCGAAGAATGTTTCCTGCGTCAGGTCCTCGGCCGTGGACTTCGCCCCGGTGCTCCAGTAGGCGATGCCGAACAGCAGCCTTGAGTACTGCTGGATCCAGCTTTCGAAGGTAGCGTCTGCAATGCTCACAATCTTGAGATCATCTCCGCCCTGGGGATCGCCTCCGCCGCTGGCCCGCGCGCCGGTTAAGAGGTGAGTGTCGCGGAAGCGCTGCAATATTCCCACGCAGTGGGAAAAAGTCACCCTCCGGGAATATTAGGGCCCGCGGTTGGCACTTACCGAGTAGCAAAAGGTTTTCAAACAGTGACACAACCATGGATGGAAACGCCGAGGTGGCGGCCGGCGGTGCTGGCCGGCTTGGTGGGTATTCTGGGCAATATGGCATTCTTGTCGGCCGGATCCGCGCTCGGGCTGCGTTCCGAGAGTGGGGGCCTTCTGCGCCTCATGCTCGGTACCCTGGGGAAATTGGTTCCAGCTTTGGCGCATCACCCCCCGCCGACCGCAGCGGTGTGGGTGGGGTTTCACGTCGGCACCGGACTGGTGATGGTGGCGTTATACGTCTCGCTCTTTGAGCGACGTCTGCGCGGCCCCTCCTGGTGGCGTGGCTTCCAGTTTGGGCTATTTCCCTGGTGCATCAACGCCTTCCTCGTGCTCCCGCTTCTCGGGCAGGGAATTGCCGGTCATCGCGTGCTCTCGTTGGGTGGCATGGCCTGGTTCTTCCTGGCCAATCAAGTCTTTGCCGTAATCACGGCCGTGGTCTACGCTGAGCGAGCGCGCAAACCCGCCGCCGATTGAGTCAACCTCCCGGTTGGGCTACGCTCTCCCTCGACTCGTTGCCAGTACCCATGGCCGACTTTCGTCTCAAGGTGTTTCATGCCGTGGCCAGCGAACGCAGCTTCTCGCGCGCGGCCCTCCGGCTTTCCCTGACGCAACCGGCGGTCACCCTGCAGATCCAGGCGCTCGAGGAGGAGTACGGCACGCGGTTCTTTGACCGCTCCAAACGGCAGATCGAGCTGACGCCGGCCGGCCAACAGTTGTTCGCCTTTGCGCAGCGTGTCCTGGCCTTGTATGAGGAAGTGGAAGCTGAGCTGCGGCCACCGGAGGAACAAGCGGGTGAGTTGCGGGTCTGGGCCAGCACGACGCTGGTCAACTATGTCCTCCCGACGGTTCTGGTGGCTTTCAAGAAGGCGCATCCGCGCGTGCATCTCTGTCTCCGGGCCGGCAATACGGAACAGGTGGCGGAGGCGGTGCGAGATGGGGAGGCAGGCCTCGGGTTGGTCGAAGGCCCGGTCCACCTTCCTCAGGTGAAGGCGGTGCCGTTCGGACGCGATGAGCTGGTCATCATTGCCGCTTCGCGCGAGCCCATAGCCGCCGCTCCCCTTGATCTGGATCACGCCTTGGCCGCTCCCTGGCTGGTCCGCGAATCCGGTTCCGGAACGCGGGAGATTCTTGAACGAGCCCTCCACCGCCTCCGTCCCAAGAGCCGACTGCGGCCCATTCTCGAGTTGGGTAGCACGGAAGCCATCAAGCTCGCGGCTGAAGCCGGGCTCGGGTTGGCAGCCGTCTCGCGCTGGGCCGTCTCCAAGGAATTACGTCTGGGTACGCTGCGCTTGGTAACGGTGGAACGGCTGCAACTGGTACGCCCCTTTGCGTTCGTGTTTCCCCAAGGCCCTCCCCCCACCGGTCTGGCCGGGCGCTTCATGCAGTTCTGCCGCGAGGCCATCAAGCATCCCCTATAGGCTGCACATGAGCGTCCTCCACGAGGTTTTCAAGCATCCCAGACAGGTTGTGCCAGAGCGCGGCGTTTTGGGCAGCCTCGGGTACGAGGTGAATAGGCCATCAGAATTACTCGTTCGATTGAGCCGCTCCGAACGGATAAAGTTCGGGCTATGTCCTTCCCGCAAACACAATCCGAAAGGCCGCCAGTGAAGACGGACTCTGTTCCGGTGGTGGGCGGGAGCGAGCGCGCCCTGATCGGTCAGGCCGAAACCACCCTACGTCTCAAGACCTGCCGGTTGCTGGGGTTGATGGAGTCCTGGATGTACGCCGTCCTGGGCGGCATGCTGGCCCTGACAGCGGCCTTGGCGGTATTAAGCGTCGTGCCGCTGCTCTGGCATGAATGGGTGGCGCACAGCCTCACCCAAGGCATCCTGATGGCGCTCGATCGGCTGTTGTTGACCTTGATGGTGATCGAGATCCTGCATACGGTGCGTATCTCGGTGCGATCGCTGGTCCTCACCGCGGAGCCGTTTCTGATTGTCGGCTTGATCGCCGCCATTCGCCGCATCCTGGTGTTGACGTTGCAGACCGCCTACGCCAGCGGCAGCACTGGCGCGGAAGCCCCGAATCTGGAGGCGATGCGCATGAATATGTGGGAGATCGGGCTGCTCACCGCACTCATTTTCGTCCTGGTCATGTCGCTCGCCCGGCTGGCCGGGTCGCATGCTGCCGAGGTCGCAGAGGAGAGATGATGAACCGCAAGGAGTTTCTCGCCCTGACGGCGGGGGCGTTGGCGGCTCTGGGAACCGGCGCGTGTGAGCGGGGCGACTCGCTACCGCCTCCGCCGCCCGGATACTTGCCCCCCGAACAGTTGCCGCTGGCGCGCTTCCCGCAGAAAGTGCCGCTGCTCTATCACAACGATCGGGCGCCGCTACTGGAAACGCCGCTCCAGTACTTCCAGACCGACCTCACGCCGAACGAGGCTTTTTTTGTGCGCTGGCACCTGGCCGGCATCCCCACCCAGGTCGATCTCGCCAGCTGGCGGCTACAGATCCGGGGGCGGGTGGCGCGGCCCTTGCAGTTGTCGCTCGAGGACTTGCGAGCCATGCCGGCGACCACTCTGGTGGCGGTCAATCAGTGTTCCGGTAATGCGCGTCGTTTCTTCCAGCCGCGTGTTCCGGGTGGCCAGTGGGGCAACGGGGCGATGGGAAATGCGCGCTGGACCGGTGTCCGGCTTGCCGAACTGCTGCAGCGCGCGGGCCTGGCGGCTGATGCTGTCGAGGTCACCTGTCGCGGCCTCGATGAGCCGCCGCTTCCGACCGTACCTCCGTTTGTCAAATCCTTATCCCGCGCCCATGCCCTGCATCCGGACACGCTGGTCGCCTACGCCATGAACGATGGCCCGCTGCCGTTTCTCAACGGCTTCCCGGTGCGCTTGGTGGTTCCTGGCTGGTATGCGACCTATTGGGTCAAGTCCCTTACCTACATTGACGCCCTCACCCAACCCTTCCAAGGGTTCTGGATGACCAAGGCCTACCGCGTGCCCGACAATCCATTTGGAAACGAACGCCCTGATCAGCCGGCCACCCAGACCGTGCCGATCGGGCAGTTCGTGGTGCGCTCGATCTTCGTGGCGCCGGCCGGCGTGGCGCCCGCCCGCGTGGGTCGGCCTCTGGCCTTGGAGGGGGTGGCCTTTGATCGCGGCAGTGGCATCGCCCGCGTCGAGATCTCGCCGGACGAGGGCCGCAGTTGGCAGGCGACGGCACTGGGTCCCGATTTGGGCGGCTATTCCTTCCGTCGCTGGCGCGCAATCATCGTTCCCACACGCCCGGAAAACGTCACGTGGTGGGTGCGCGCCACCAGCCGCGCCGGTGAGGTCCAGCCGCTGCAACCCAACTGGAACGGCGGCGGCTTTATGTACGCGGTGGCTGACCGGCTGGTGGTCGCGGCCCGCAGCTGACAAGGACGTCTGCCCATGGATGCTTATCGTTCTCATTCTCCTCGAGACCAGCGGCGGCAGGTGCTGGTCGTGGGCGCGCTGTTGCTGCTGGGATTGGTGGCCGCCGTGTTCATCGTGCAGGCGCGCTTTAATCTCTTCATCGCGGCGCCTCCACCGCCCACCAACTCCTCCAGTTTGCGGTCCTATGCCGCGGCCCAACCGCAAGATGCGCCTATTTTTCCTGCCGGCAACGGAAGAGAAGTCTTTCTGACCCGCTGTTCCATCTGTCATTCCACCGCTCTGGTGGCCGACCAGCCCCCGCTGACGGCAGTGGTTTGGACCAAGGAAGTCAACAAAATGCGTACCGTTTACGGTGCGCCCGTGCCGGAAACCGATATCGCCGTGATTGCGCAATACTTGGCGGCCGTGCACGGGCCATCGCCGACCTTGGGGCGCTAGCTAGAGTTCTTAATTCCCATGTCACCAACTGTCACCTCACAACCAGAGTCGTCACCGCGCGTGGATTACGATCTCATCCGCGCGCACGGCTGGGCCGCCGTCTTGGGGCTCATGGTGTCCGCCTTATTCGGACTGACCGTCTCGTTGAAATTCCACCTGCCGCATTTGTTGAGCCAGCACGCCTGGTCTACGTGGGGACGGCTGCGCTACGACCACACGCAGGGCATCCTGTTCGCGTGGCTGGGCAACGGGTTCCTCGCCTTCCTCTATCACGCCTTACCGCGGCTCGCCTCCCGGCCGGTCACCAGCCGACGCTTGGGCTGGGCCATGTTCTGGGTTTGGAACCTCGCTGCGGTGCTACCGGGCTGGACGCTGGTGCTGGCAGGTGTCAGCCAGCCGCTGGAGTGGGCGGAGTTTCCGCTCGCCGTGGCGCTGGTCATTGAATTCGCGCTGGTCCTGATAGTGGTGCAGTTCGTGATGCCCTTTGTGGGCGCCAAATTGAGCGAGATCTATGTCGCCGGCTGGTACCTGATCGGCGGTGCGGTCTTCACCGCTCTCGCCTACCCGGTGGGCAACCTGCTTCCGCATCTGCTGCCCGGCGCGGCCGGGGCGGCCTTCAGCGGCCTCTGGATCCACGATGCGGTGGGCCTGCTGGTGACGCCGCTGACCTTGGTCATCGCGTACTACGTGCTGCCCGTGGCCTCCGGGCGACCGGTCTACAGTCACTTCTACTCGATGGTTGGTTTCTGGCTGCTGTTCCTGGTGTACCCGCTCAACGGCACCCACCACTACCTGTTTTCCGCCATTCCCATGGCAGCCCAGCGCGGGGCGGTGGTGGCCTCCATCTACCAGGGCTTGGACGTCATCCTCGTGGTGGCCAACCTGCTGCTCGCCCTGGTGGGCTGCATGGCGCTGGTGGGCAGCGACTTGGCGTTGCGCTTCGTCTGGACCAGCGTCGTGCTGTATCTCGTGGTCAGCATCCAGGGATCGCTGCAGGCGGTGATGAGTTTCAATCGCGCCGTGCATTTCACCGACTGGGTGATTGGCCACTCCCATCTGGCCATGATTGGCTTCGCCTCGTTCGGCGTCATGGGCGGCTTGGCCCACATCTGGGAACGCCTTCCCGGCGTACGTTTCAGTCGTCGCGCTCTGGGATGGAGTTACTGGCTGACGACCATCGGTCTTCTGCTGATGGTGGTGGATTTGACCGCGGCGGGGCTGGTACAAGCGGCGCTCTGGCACAGCTCGCTGAGCTGGATGACCTCCGTGCGTGCCTCTCGTGGCTTCTGGCTGTTCCGTAGCGTGGACGGCGCCTTGCTGCTGAGCGGCTTCGGCGCCTTTGCGCTCAGCCTCTTGATCGGACCTCGCCAGCCCGGGAAATGGCGTCCATTCAGTCAGGCGGCCGCCGAACGGGACGCGGACGCAGTCGCGCCCGTCGCTCTGCCGGGAGCGAACTGGTTGGGGGGCGTCTATGTCTGGACGTTCGCGGCCGGGGTTGTGTTCTTTGTCCTCTCCTTTGTGGTCTTGGGTGTTTTGCCGGCCCGCGCCCTGGAACGCGAGATGGCAGGGGGGCCCGAGCGCGGTTACACGGCGGCGGAATTGCGTGGTCGCATGATCTACGGCCGCGATGGGTGTGCATACTGTCATACGCAACAGGTCCGTTCCACCCCCGACGATGTGCGCCGTTTTGGCGTGCCCTCGGCGGCTTGGGAGACTGCGCACGACTTTCCGCAACTCTGGGGAACGCGGCGCATTGGGCCGGATCTGGCGCGCGAAACGACGCGTCATCCCGCGGACTGGCAGCTCGTCCACCTCTACAACCCGCAGTCCGTCGTGCCCGACTCCGTCATGCCACCCTTCCCGTGGCTCTTCGACGGCTCAGCCGCCAAGCCGACCCAGGACGCGATTGACCTGGTGGCCTACTTGAGGACGTTGGGACAGGCAGCGACCTTGCAACAGCCCGCCCCTAACGCAGGACCCCTCCTGCAACTCGATACAACGCCCACGCCCTCGTCCCAGGATCCGATGGGCGCGATGAACCTGCCTCAGGTGCCGATGCGATCGCCCCGCTCCGGCGGCCTGGGCGAAATCCTGGCCTTCGATGCGCGCGATCCCGGGCAGATCCAGGTCGGGGCCGACGTGTTCCGCCACAACTGTTCCGGGTGCCATGGCATGCGCGGAAGCGGGGACACGGCAACCGCCGCTGCTCTATTCCCGCATGCACTGAACCTGACCGCTTTCCGCTTCTCCGCGCCCCTGTTGAGCAGGGTGCTGGTAGCGGGTATCCCCGGCTCCGCGATGCCATCGTGGAGCGAACTCTCCGCTGCCGAGTTGCAGGGCGTGGCGGCCTACGTGACCTCGCTGGGACCACCGGACGCGACAGGTGCGCCCCCGGACCCGGCGCTGTTGCGCGCAGGCTCCGCCGTCTTCGCCACCCATTGCGCTACCTGCCACGGCAGCGAGGGAGCGGGCAACGGGACGATGGCGGGCGTGCTGCGGCCCGTGCCGGCGAATTTCCATGAGCTGCAACCTGGCGTGCCGGTTGCTCTGCAAGCGGTGCGCCAGGGTGTTGCCGGCACCGCCATGCCGGCATGGCCCAATCTCACCGAGGCGGAAGTGCAGGCGGTGGTGGCCTACGTGCGCGCGTTCTACGGCACGCCCTCGACCGTGGCTGCACCGCCGGCTTCGCTGTCAGCGATGCAAGGACGTCCATGATCAACTTCATCATCGTCGCAGTGACGATTCTGGTAGGTGCACTGATCCTGATCTGGTGGCTCTACCCACTGGTGCGCCCATGGATGGAAGCGCCCAAACACCGCTTCTTGGCCCAGGAAGCGCGCATCGAGTCCGCCCGCCGCAAGGAAGTGGCGGGCTCTGATCAAAAGCGACCTGAAGTGTAGGCGGGCCGGGTTGTGCGAGGTACGTCCCGTCGCACGGATGCCCTCTGATGTGGGTGTTGACACACGCCCTCCGCTCAGTAAACTGGCGCCTGTTTTCAGGAGGCGTAGCATGAAGCGGGGAGGCGACGGCAACGCGAGCAGCGTCTGGGTTGTGGACGGCAACGCTCTGACTGGGCGCTTGCTGGTGGAACGCTTGCTGGCCGGAGGGATTCGCGCGCAGGCGATGACCAGCTTCGAGCGCGTGCTGCGCCTGCGTTCGACGCAGAGTTCAACTGCAGTCTGGAACTGCCCCTGGCCGCACGCGATGACACAGTTGGAGCACCTTGCGGTTTACACGCGGTCGCTGCGGATATTGGTGCTGGGCGCGGGGTGCCCGGCGGAAGTGCAGACGGGTCTTCTTTTTTCCGGAGCCCGCGGGTATCTGGATCACTCCGCGGCTTGGGACGAAATGGTTGCGGCTGTCATGTGTGTCGCCCGCGGCGGGCGTAACTTCACCCCGCAAGTGATGTCCGCCACGATCGACATGATGCGCGAGGGCACGGGCCGCACGGCAATGCCGGCCACCAACCTGACCCGGCGCGAGGCGGAAATCCTCGACCACCTGGTACGGGGCGCCTGTAACAAAGAAATCGCACAGTCCCTGGGGGTCATGGAAAGCACCATCAAGAGCCATCTGCAGACGATTTATTCCAAGAGGGGAGTCAGCGGGCGGTTGGCCCTGGTGTTGCAAGTCCTCAGCCGGAAGCCCATCGGCGCCGATGCGAGCTTCGATCCTGCCAGTCTGAATCCCTTGGCGAGTTGAGATGGCGACGTCGATCGGGCCGGCCCCACGACGCAACCAGATTGTGGCTGTTGGATTTTTCGATGGTGCGCGGCGCCCACCGCCTGGCGTCCAGCGCCTCTTGAGATGCGCCTGCGTCCGGGTACCGTAATCGGCAACTCCAGGGCCTGGAAATCCAGAGAACACGATTGCGGGCGGACGCCGAGGTTTGCCGCTGCTCGGCAGCGGGAGATCTCTATTTTGGACCGCGAGACCGCCGTAGTTCCCGCCACGTGCCTTGGCAGCACGAGAATTTTGATCGTGGACTCCCACCCCGAGAGTCTCCGAACGCTCCGCTCGCTGCTGACGGAAGCCGGTTACGTCACGGTCAGCGGCGACGGCGAACGTTTGCTGGAACTCATGCGGTGCGAACGCCCCGCGCTGTTGCTGCTGGCGGTGACTGGCCCGAATGAGATAGCGCTCTGCGCCGAGCTGAAGGGCTTGGACGCCACCCGCCTGACCCCCATCATTTTGCTCACGCATCAAGTCGATGCGGTGCAACGGCTGGGGGCGATCCACGCTGGGGCGGATGATCTGTTGACTTGGCCCATCCAGGGAGAAGAACTGCTCGCGCGCGTGCGCGCCCTGGTGCGCGTCAAGGAGTACACCGAAAGTCTCGAAGATGCGCAACAGATGCTTTTCGCGCTGGCACGCTGCGTCGAGGCGCGGGACCAGCGTACGGCGGGCCACTGTGCGCGCCTGGCTGATTACGCGGTGCGCATGGCGCATCGCCTGGAGTTGGGACAGCAGGATATTGACGCGCTGCGCAAAGCCGGATATTTGCACGACCTCGGCAAATTGATGGTGCCGGACGCCATCCTGAACAAGGTGGGCCCGCTCGATGCTGGGGAATGGGAGATCATGCGGCGGCATCCGCTCGAAGGCGAACGACTCTGCGCGCCGTTTAAAGCGCTGCGTCTCGTCCTGCCCATCATTCGGTATCACCATGAACGCATGGACGGGAGCGGCTACCCCGACGGCTTGTGCGGTGCGGCTATTCCTCTCACGGCTCGCATCCTGCAAGTTGCAGACGTCTTCGATGCTTTGGTTCAGGCCCGCTCCTACAAACCCGCATTGGGCGTTGCCGATGCGCTTGCCGTTCTGCAGGATGAGGTGCAGCGTGGATTCTGGGACCCGCGAGTGTTTGCTGCGTTATGCTCCGAGGTGGCGCGGCAGGAGCCCGCTCGTAAAGTGCTCGGAGTTGCCGCCCAGATGCGTCGCTGACGCTGGGACGTTGGCGCCTCGGTCATGCGGGGGCGAACCCGGCGCAAGCCGGGTAGCGACCAACGGGAGCTTCGGGCGGAGCCCGCGCCTAGCCCTACGCGCCAACAGCCGTCCGTGCAACAAAAACGGACGTGGTCGCAACGAAGTAGATGGGTAGTCCGTCCACTGCAAAGAGGTCATCAATATGGCGAGTTTACGGCGTCAATGGCTTTGGCTCGGCCTGTTGGGGGTGTTGGGGCTCGGTTTGATTGCCTGCGCGCAAACTGTGTCCATCGGGCGTCTGCTGGCCGATCCGGGGCACTGGAACAACAAGACCGTCCATATCGCCGGAACCGTGCAAAATAGCATTGGCGCCTTCGGGGAAGGCATCTACTCGGTGGACGATGGCACGGGAACCGTCTGGGTATTTGGCGGGCATGGCGTTCCGGGCCGCGGGGTCAGAGTGGACGTTCTAGGCAGTGTCTTTCAGGGAGCGCAGTTCCTGGGCCGTAGCTATGGGGTGGCGATCCGCGAACAACGGCACCGTTCCCACTCCTAGTTCCAGCGTTGCAAGCTGCGCAGGTTCATGGCCTCGATGCGTCCCATGATGCGGATCAGCCGCGTCAGGCGTTGGCAGACGATCAGAAGAGGCAGGGTCACGAGGACGAAAAGGCTGGCAACAAGAACTGTCTGGGTAGTGGGATCCATGCCGCGATTCTAACGGCTTCACATCGCCTGTGGATGCACGCGCCAGCGTCTCGCACACTGCCAGATTTTCTTTCACGTACCCCGCGTCGGAGCACACGCGTTCCCATGTGCGGGGACAACGAACTGGTCGCGTGCGCTGGACTCGTGAAACCGCCCAGCCGAAGGGTCCCGCAAAAATGGGACACACCACTCCCACCCGCAGCAAACCCAAGCCCCAGCTATGGACCGCATAGGCGACGGCGTCGACCCGCGTGGCCGGACGGCCCGGCTCGATGTAGGACGATGGTTAGCGCCGATAAATCGGCATTGCGCCGCTGGACGGCCACCCTCGGTCGCCCCTTCGGTGCAGTGTCAGGTCAGTGGCCGGCGTCGGCGCGTTTTTGTGACTGGTGTTGGGGCGGGGGCGAAGTGGACCTGGTGGCGTACCGGATCAATGCGTTCCACGATCACCTTCAGACGGTCGCCGATGCGGAAGCGGCGGTGGGTCTTCTGTCCGACCAGCGCGTGGCTCCCCTCCTGAAACAAGTAACGGTCGTCCTCAAGCGCTCCGACCGGCACCAGGCCCTCGATGAACTGGTCCAGCAACTCCACGTAGAAGCCATTGCGGGTAACGTGCAGGATGAGGGCGTCGAACTCTTCCCCGAGACGGGTCTCCATGAAGCGGACCTTCTTCCAATCGGTGAGTTCGCGTTCGGCGTCGTCGGCTCGCCGTTCGGCTTCACTGTTTTCACGCGTTACGGTGGCGATCTCAGACCCGGATAGCAACGCGCCAGCCTTGAAGTCTGCGGACCACTCGTGTTTGAGGAGGCGGTGGACGAGCAGGTCCGGGTAGCGGCGAATCGGCGAGGTGAAGTGCGTGTAGCTCGCGGTGGCGAGTGCGAAATGTCCGCGGTTCTCGCCGGAATATCGGGCCTGCTTCAGGGAACGCAACATCAGGTAGTTGAGGATGCGCTCCTCGGGCTTGCCGGCGATGCGGCGGGTCAACTCCTGGTAATTACGCGGCGAGATGGTGACCTTGCCCTCGATCGGCAACTCGATAGTGCGGATGCGCCCCTGGCTGCGGGTGCGAATGCGCCGTACCGGGAGCGGTCCCACTCCGAGCGAGTAGCCGAAACTGGCCGCCAGCTCCTCGAACTCGGCGATCTTGCGGGGGTCGGGGATTTCGTGAATGCGATACACGCTGGGGCGTCCCGCCGCCTCGAGATGGCGGGCCACCGTCTCGTTGGCGGCCAGCATGAACTCTTCAATCAAACGGTGGGCCTGGTTGCGCGCCGACTTCGCGATGGATTGCATCAGGCCGGCTTCGTCAAAGGCGATGGTCGGCTCCGGCAGATCGAAGTCAATGGAGCCGCGCTGCACGCGCCGCCGGTTAAGAATCGTGGCCAGGTCGCGCATGCGCTCGAAGCCGTCCACGAGTCGCGCGTAGCGCGTCCGGCTGGCGGGGTCGCCTTCCAGCACTGCGTGAACGGCGGTGTAGGTCATACGCTCCGTCGAGCGGATGACACCGGGAACCAGCTCGTAACCGACCACTTCGCCCTCCGGGCTGATCTCCATGAGACAGGACACCACCAGCCGGTCCTGCTGCGGTCGCAGGCTGCAGAGATCCGAGGAGAGTTCCTGGGGCAGCATCGGGATGGCGCGATCGGGAAAGTAAACCGAGGTTCCGCGCAGCCGCGCCTCCTGGTCGAGCGCCGTTCCGGGGCGCACGTAATGCGAGACATCGGCGATATGTACTTGCAGTCGGAAATGCCCGTTTCGCTCCCGTTCCACGTGTACGGCGTCGTCGAAGTCGCGGGCCGTCTCTCCATCAATTGTGACGGTGGGAAGCGATCGGAAATCGCGCCGCCCGGCCAGGTCGTCAAGGCTCAGCGCCGGCGGCACGGCGGCGGCTTCGGCCAGGACCGGGTCAGGGAAGCGATGCGGCAGGTGATGCTTGCGGATGATGATCTCGACGTCCACCCCGAAGTCGTCGGGATGGCCCAGGACCTCGACGACGCGGCCCCGTGCCTCGGTGGTCAGGGTGGGGTAGGACGTGATCTCGACATCAACCACCATTCCGTCCAGTGACTTCGTATCCCAAGCTTTCGGGACTTTGTGGTGTTGCGCTTCGGCGCCCAGGACACGGTGGGGCGCAGTTGCGATCTCCGGGCGCTCGGCGCCGCGGGGAATGATGATGCGCTCCCGCAACCGGTTCTCATAGGGACGCACGAAAGCGACGGGGCTGGCGGCTTGAAACAAGCCCACCACGCTGGCGTGCGCCCGTTGCAGGACCCGCGTCACCTTCCCCTCCGCCCTTCCTTCGCTGGGCGGCCTCAGGAGCTGCACGGCTACCGTGTCGCCGTGCATGGCGGTGTTGAGAAACGGCGGAGGGATGAAGATGTCGCCTTCCACCGCTTTCAAGGGCAGGCTGGGCAGCACGAACCCAAAGCCGTCGCGATGCACGCTGATACGCCCCTCCAACTCGCCCGGGCGCAGGCGCGGACTGCTACCAGCCGGCGACGATGGATGCGACAGCGTAGGCCGGGCGGAGGCTTTGTGGCTCTGGTTGGAGGCAATCTTTGTGTCTGCCGTGCTGCGCTGCGTTACGGCGAAAAAATCGCCGGTGCGCTGCAGTTGGTGGCCATGGGTCAGGCGGTGGAGTTGGCTGCGAAGTGCCTGGCGCTGCCCCGCCTTGATTCTGAGTTCGCGCACCAGTTGTTTAAACGTGGCTCGCTCTTGCGGCCGCGACCGGAGATGGCGCAGGAGTTCGTCGTCATCCATGTCAGTAGGGAAGCACCGTCAGGGTTGCCGCCGGGTGCGGCGGCGCAGCAGCACCGTGGCGTGGGCGATGGCCGTCTGATCCTGATTGAGTCCTTCCGGGGTTTTCCCCTTGAGGGAAATCCGGTCCAGATCCAGTTGCAGAATATCGGCCAGCGACTGGCGTAGTTGCAGGTTCAGCGGTTGCAGCTTGGGACGCTGCAAGATGAGCGTGCAGTCGACGTTGGCGATGGCCCAGCCGCGCTCCTCGACCAGGGTGCAGGCATGCGCCACAAATTGGCGGCTGGCGGCGTTGTGCCAGCGTGGGTCGGTGTCCTGAAAGTGCGTGCCGATGTCGCCGAGGGCCAAGGCCCCGAGCAGGGCATCGCAGATGGCGTGCAAAAGGACGTCCGCGTCACTGTGGCCGGTCAACCCCAGCGGGTGCTCGATCCGTACCCCGCCCAGCCACAAGGGGCGCCCGGCTGCGAAGGCGTGCGAGTCATAGCCGGCGCCGATGCGCCAGTCATCCAAGTCGTGCGGACCGGGCGGTGGCTGGGGCATGGTCAGAACGCCCGTCAGGGTTTCAGGTGCCCAAGAAGGCTCTTTTTCTTGGGCTTCAGCTTCTTTTGCTGGGAGGGTGGAAGCGGCACGTTGTGCTCCACTTCCGATTCCAGAATGCGCTCCCGCTCCAGCTTGTCCAACTCGTCCGGGGTCAGACTCTTAGTGGGATCCGCCTCGGTGCCATCAACGTTCCGGTGCAGCGCGTTGAGATCGTTGGCATTGTTGCCTTCGATTGCCGTCGAGGCTTGACCGGTGGGAGTGCTGGCCGTGCCGCTGTCTGGAACGTCGCTGAGCAGCACGGGCGCGCTGGCGGCGCCTCCCGTTCCCACGCTCGCGCTGATGGTGCCGGTCGTGGTTGGGATCTGCGCTTCGAGGCTGGTGGAAATCGGCTCCGCGCTCAGCGAGGGCGACCCCACCTGATCGGCCCGCAACAGCTCGGAAAGAGGCCGCGAGCGCAGCATGGCGGTCATCTTTTCCCAACGCGTGGGTTCGCCCCGGCTGGCGATCTCCTGCCGGTTAAAGGCGATCGCCGCCGCGGTGGGCTTGGGGATCGGCGCATGAAGACGAGCCAGCGCCGCCTTGGCATCCGCCACCTTGGAGCTGAGCGGATAGCGGTCCACCATGTAGGAATAGTAGGTAATGGCGGACTGCCGGTCCTGGGCGGCGTTCTTCAGCATGAGCTCGTGGACCCGACCCTTTTGCGTCGCGCCCGCCTCGCTGTAGCGCTGTGAACTCTGCAGGTAGGAGCGCCCCAGCAAATCCAAGGCCTCGTCGCCCTCGCTGAAGTACTTGTACCTCTCGACGACATCGCGCAGTCGGCTTTGCGCGGCGCGCAGGTCGTCGCGCAAATAATAGAAGCGACCAATGCGGAACTCGCGTTCCGCCAGCACTTCCTGCACCTGCAGCAGCATCTTGCGTGCCTGATCGCGAAGTGGGCTGTTGGGGTACTGCGTCATGAAGGCACGCAGCTCCTGCTCCGCGCGTACCGCATGCGTCGGGTCGCGATCAGGCTTTTGCAGTTGGTTGTAGTGGATCTTGGCGACCTTGAGCTGGGCCTCAGAGGCTTCGTTCATGGTCGGGAAGAACGTAATGAAGTCCTTGTACTCGGCTTCCGCTTGCGCAAAGCCTTCCGTGCCGCCCTCGCGGTACCAGGAATCGGCAACCGCCATCTTGGCGCGCGCCAAGTACTCGCTGTCCGGGTAGGCGTTGATCAGGGTCTGGAGCGTCAGGCGCGCGACCGTGTATTTGCGGGCGTCCAGATCCTTCGCGGCACGGTCAAACAGCACCTTGTCGGGCTGGGCGGAATGCACGTTCGCCAGGGGATTGGTGTTTTTGTGCCGTCCTAGGAGGCAGCCGGCGTTGGAGAGGGCCGCGACCGTTGCAACACTCACGAAAATAAGACGCTTCATGCCACCTCAGGCCTGTAAGTTCGATCTACCGGTTCCATCACATGCTGGGCGGCCGGTTGCGCCCCTTTAGTGTAGCTTTTCCCCAGTCTAAGCCATGATCGCCTTCTGTGGATACCCGCGCGAGGCTATCAGGGCTGGATGTGCGATGGCTCACGCTTGGGGTGGGGCAACATCAGCATGCGGACGTTCGCGTTGTCGCCCCTCCGGAGCTGCCCTTGCCCAGCGTCCGTCACGAGATTGGGCGCAGCAGTGCAGTATAGGCGTCCGCAGCCAATTCCCCGATCGCCTGGCCGACGACGGCAGTGACAGCGTCTTCCTGCAGAGACACGGGGACCCGATTGATGTAGAACGCGAACGCATACCGCCTCCCATCCGGTTCCGTGAAATAGCCGGCCAAGCCTTTACCGGTGACCATCACTGTTCGGTTCAAGGCGTTGTAACCGGAGAACGTCCCCGTCTTGGCGTGAACCTGGCCGGCAGCGGGCGATTGCGTCTGGATGTTAAACAGGGTGCCATCGCGGCCCAAAACCGGTAGACCGGCAAAGAGCACAGGAAAATCCTGACGACCAGCGAAATAGGCGAGGTAGTGCGCCATGAAACTCGGGGTAAAGAAGGCGGACTGCGCGCCGCCAGCGCCGTCGGCTTGCGAAGCGCTGTCCAGATCAAGCCCGGCTTGTTGCAGGAATTGATGCTCTTGATCGAAGCCGGCCTGTGCCCAATCGGAAGGCGCCGTCGCCCCGGCCGTAACATGACCGCGCAAGGCGCCGAGTAGCAGCGGCATCATGCTGGCGTGCAAGTTCTGGCTCACCTTGAGCGTGATGCGGATGTCCTCTGAGAGGGGGGCCGATACATGCTCGGCAACCAGGTCGAGCGGCACATAGGCGCCGGCCTTGGTCGCTGCGGGGAGCGTCGCCGGGTGCTCCACGGCAACGCCACCATCCTGCAGGGCTTGCGTCATCGCGACGGCAGCGAACTGACTGGGGGAGGGGGCGGCATAGGCGAAGAGCCGGCTGGGCCCGCCCAAGGGAAGACTGCCGGTCACTGTCACGGTGTGCGTCAGATCCGGGTTGACGACATCCGCGGTCCAGTCGATCTCCGCTTTACCCCCTGACGCGACAGTCGTCGTGTGGTTGACAAACCGGACATAGGGGCTTGCCGGCGACACCTGCAACCCCAGCGGTTGTC
Organism: uncultured Acidobacteriota bacterium; assembly: GCA_937898755.1. Taxonomy (GTDB): domain Bacteria; phylum Acidobacteriota; class Terriglobia; order Terriglobales; family SCQP01; genus CALEJU01. Next base: position 60,485 of record CALEJU010000006.1, read on the forward strand.
CGAGTTGGGAGGCCGGCAACGCCGTGACGTCCACGATGTTGTCGTTGACGCAGACCGGGGACTCGACCGTGCCGGTACCGAGTTCCGCCTCGCCTTCAGGAAATAAGCTGACGTCCACAAGGATGCGGCCAGTCACCCGCCGGATGCCACGCGCCGCCACCTGATGGGCCAGATCTCGCAGTGCTTGCAGAGGGTCGCCGGGAACAGCTCGCGTGTCGGGGCTGCCGCCGTAAGCATGGTCTTCGTTTTCGAAAGCCAAGCGCCCGTCTGCTTGCTGCCGGCCGGAGAGGTCGGGATCGCCGCTCGCCTGCAGCACCAGATCGCCGTGCAGCGTCCCGTGGCGATCAACCGGTCCGGTGCGCACCATGCGGGTGTGAAAGCGGAAGTCCGCGCCCAGCAGCGCCAGGGTCGTCCCTTCGGTCAGCAGCTTCGTGGTCGAGGCGGGGGTGAAGAACTGCTCGGCATTATGAGCCCAGATCATCCGCTGTTGGTCGAGCGAGTACACGGCCAGCCCGAAACTCGAGTGTCGGAAGGCGGGACGCTGCATGACGTCCTGCATGGCCGCTGGCAGCGGCGTATCGGCCACCTGCGCCGTCCCGGGGAGTGCCACGGCCATGGAGAAGAGAATCGGCAGGCAAGCTTTTTTCATGGATGTGCTGGAGGGGACGCGATGGCAAGAAAACGCGCCACCAGTTGCTGGAATCCGGCGGCGTCGTAAGTCAGGTAGATCTCGTTGGCGTGCACAGCGCGGCGGAAGTAGTTCTCGTCCACTGCGGGTTCGGGAGTGGGATTCAGATGGCGAGCTGCGCCGGTGGGAGTAGGGAAGGCGTACTCGGCCGCGGGTTCAGCCCGCAAGTCGTGCATTGCTTCGAGCGCAAACAGCTTCCGCGTTTGCATCATGGGGGCGAGCGGTAGCGAATAGACGCCCTGAAAGGGAACTCCCGCGCGGCCGCTGGGCGGCAACCCGGCCACCGTGCCGGTGGGCCCGTAGGGGTAGCGCTCATCGGGCACGGCGTGGTTGGTGTAGAGGAGAAGTTGTGGAGCGTGCCGCAGCCGGACATGACGCAGCGCCTCCGCCAAAGCCACCGAGACGAACTCGTGATCGCGGTGCGCATCGAGAAAGGGATGCGGTGCGACGATGACGTCGGGCTGCAACGTGTTGACAACCTTGCGAAGATCCGCCACCAAGTGATTCCAGGTGGCGGTGCGGCGCTGTATCGGCAACAGCCGTCCCGGGTTCAAGCGGCGATAGGGCAGCGTGTCGTCGTTGTCGACGTACATTTCCCTCACAGGCATGTCGGGATGGGTATACATGGCGTCCACCCGTGCGTCGAAGTATCCCAAGTTAAAACAGTGGGCCGGCGGCACCCCGCCCTGCAATGGAACGGTGACGCTGTCAATCACGCGCAATCGGCCCTTGAAGGCGTAGTCCGGGGCTGCAAACTCGGCCCGATAGGCAAAGCCTCCGGCATCGCCGGCCGTGACCGTGATGACCCAGGCGTCCTGCTGTGCATAGATTCCGAATGCCGCGATTTCGGCGTCATCGGGATGCGGGGCGAGCACCAGAACGCGAGCATGGGCGGGCAGATGGGTGTGAAAGAGCCACAGGGTCGCTTGCGGCTGCAAAGCGACGTCATGCGTTTTCAGTTGGACTTGCTGCCCGTCGCTGACGCCCGTCGCATGCAAAAAACTCAGGTTCAAATACCGGATGCCGCTTGCTTCCGGTTCGACAAACTGCCGGACGCAGCCCGCCGGGGCAGGGCGGCCCGGGCTGATCGTGTCGGTGTCCAACTGGCGGCCATAATCGAGCGGTGGCGCCCATGCGCAGGGCGACGAGACGCTCATGTCAACCCAGCGCGGCGGGGAGGAGTCCGGCGCGCTGATGGCAGCAGGCCCCACGCTGACCTGCAGTAACGCCGTGTCCCAACTTCCCGGTCCGCTGGGCCAGGCAAAGCTGACCATGCCATTCGAATCGCTTTCAAGTCGCAGCGGATGCGTCGTGGCGCCTTGGAACGTGTAAAGGTCGTCCCCGACCAGGGGGTGCGGCTGCGGGCGCGTGCTCCCGGGTGATCGAACTGGAGACGAAACCTGCGAGACGCGAGGAATGGGAGTCGCCTTGGCCGCGGCAATGATGAAGACAGCGGCGTACAGGATTGCACCGAGTGCCTTGGTGTTCCGCCGATCCAGCAACGAAGACCCCATAGCGAAACAGAACGGTACACGGGGCTGGGGGCGGATGCAAGGTGTCGCGGCTCAAAGGAGGCGCCTGCGCCGTCGAGCGACGCTTCACTCGATGGATGGAGCCAACGCGGAACGTAACGTCAAGCTATCCGAAGCAGGCGGGGTAGAGTCGCTGCGGCGACTCACCGCGAAGTGGATCAAGAGAAGCATGACGAAGGCCCCGCAGGTATCAATCCCGACGTCCCAGACCGAAGGCACCCGGTTCGGGATAAAACGCTGATGAAACTCATCCGTGGCGGCATAAAAACAACAAAAGGCGAGGGCGCGCCAGACAATCCTCCAACTCGAGATCTGACTTTGACCGAGAGCGAACGCTCGGAAGGTGGTGAAGGCAAGCACTGCATATACAGTGATATGCGCCAACTTGCGAAACGGTCCGGCCAGATGCGCAACCCGCGCCGGCGTATCGGCTTGAAAGAGCGTCAGGATCCATCGCAAAATCCGCGTGCTGTGCTGAACGGAGGCCGAGTCGCGCGACAACAGAAAAATGGCGGCACACGCCAGAACGACCAGCAACCAACGGCGCACCAGTGTAGCGATTGACAAAACGGAACTCCTCCTCGACCTCAAGTTGTTGTCTGATTCTAGCGCAATGGAGCCGGATTCGAGGTGGACTTCAGTCCTCATTAGCGTCCACCTCCTGAGGGGGTGCGCGCGCGCTTGCTTGCGTTGCAGCCCCGCAGCGGCGACCGATGGTAGCCTTGGATCTCCCGCCGAGTCGACTGCGGTGGAGCCGAGAGCCCAAGTCGTAACGGACTTCGAACTTCCTGCGGGCGGTCCGGTACCGCGAACCGAGGCAGCGTGTCCGCTAGCACCCGGGTACGGTGGGGGACTAGCGACCAACGGGAGCAGCGTGGGCACAGCCCCCAATCTGGCCGACCCCCCAGGCGTCATCAGGCTTGCGCGGCATGGCGTTCGGGAATCAATCGACCAAGGCGCCGTACCGCCGCGCCGACACCGCGGAGCTTCTCCTCCAGTCGTTCGTAGCCGCGGTCCAGATGGTAAATGCGGTCAATGATCGTTTCGCCCTCGGCGACCAAAGCGGCCAGGACAAGGGAAGCGCTGGCGCGCAGGTCGCTGGCAAGCACGGCCGCGCCCATCAGGGGCGCCGGGCCTTGCACGGTGGCGCAGCGGCCTTCGATTTTGATGTTGGCGCCCATGCGATTCAGCTCATGGACATGCATGAAGCGGTTCTCGAAGATCGTCTCCGTGACCCTTGCCGTTCCCTCCGACTGCGTCGCTAGCGCCATAAACTGCGCCTGCAAGTCCGTCGGGAACCCGGGATACTCCGCGGTGGTCAGGTCGGCGGCCTGCAGTCGACCCGAGGGTCTGACCTGCACAAAATCGGCACCCACCTCCATGTTGGCCCCCACCTCCCGCAAGTGTTGCAGGACGTGCCCCAGGTGGGCGGGATGCATTTGCGCGATGCGGAGTTCGCCGCCGGTCATGAGGCCGGCGAGGATGAACGTTCCCGCTTCGATGCGGTCGGGAATGATGCGGTGCTGGGCACCGTGGAGGCGTGTCACCCCGCGCACAAGCAGGGTGGGAGTGCCCGCGCCTTCAATGTGCGCCCCCATCTTGGTGAGCAGATCGGCGAGATCCACCACCTCGGGTTCCATGGCGCAATTCTCGAGTACGGTTTCGCCATCGGCTAGGACTGCGGCCATCAGGATGTCTTCGGTCCCGGTGACCGTGATGCGCTCAAAGCGATAACGGCAACCCCGCAGGCGCGCCGCTTGTGCCACCACGTAGCCGTGATCTTGGGTGATCGTCGCGCCCAGGGACTCCAGACCATGGAGATGCAGGTCAATCGGTCGCGCCCCGATGGCACAGCCACCCGGCAGCGAGACGCGCGCCTGCCCGGTTCGGGCCAACAGCGGGCCCAGCACCAAGGTCGAGGCGCGCATGGTCTTGACCAATTCGTAGGAGGCCTCGGCAACAGCTATGCGTCGCGCCGCCAGCGAGATGCGGTGACGCGCGCGTCCTTCGCCGCCGTCAGTCTCCACCCCCATGCTCTCCAGTAGCTTGCGCGTTGTCTGGATGTCGCGCACGTCGGGCACGTTTTCCAGCACCACGGCTTCTTCGGTGAGAAGACAGGCGGCCATGGCGGGAAGAGCGGCATTTTTCGCCCCGCTGACACGGATCGTCCCGCTAATTGGAATACCGCCACGAATGACCAGCTTGTCCATGAAACGTCCTGTTTCTTTGTGTCGCTGCGACGCCGGTTAGATCGGTCGTCCCGCGATCCAAGTTGCCTGAATGGTGCCCGCGGCGTCCAGTACCACCAGGTCAGCGTCCGCTCCGGCCACCAGTTCCCCCTTGCGCGGGTGCAGGCCGAGGCGTGTGGCCGGGTTGAGGGTGACGAGGCGCAAGGTCTGCTGCAAGTCCCAGCCCGCGAATTGCATGACATTGCGCACGGCCTGGTCGAGCGTGAGCACGCTGCCGGCCAACCTCCCCTGCCAGAGACAGCGCCCGGCGCGGACCTCGACCTGCAGCGGTCCAAGTTGATAGTCGCCGTCCGGCATCCCGGTGGCGCTGATGGCATCGGTAATGAGAATCGCGTGCTCCGGTCCCTTGGCGCGTAAGAAGAGGTCGACGAGCACGGGATCCACGTGAATCCCATCGGCAATGAGGTCGGCGGTGAGGCGTGGATCGGTCAGGGCCGCGCCGAGAATCCCCGGCGCACGGTGATCGAGCGGTCGCATGGCGTTGAACGTGTGCGTGGCATGGCAGGCGCCCGCTGCAATCCCCGCTTGTGCCGCGGCCCACGAGCCGTCCGAATGGCCCAAGCTGACCCGCACGCCGCTCTGCGCCGCCGTCGCGATAACCTCCACGGCGCCCGGGAGCTCGGGAGCGATGGTCATGACGCCGATCTGCCCCGCAGCGGCCTTCCACAAACGCTCCCACAGCGGCAGGGTGGGCGCGAGAATGTGCTCCGGAGGATGCACACCACGCTTGGCATGACTGATGAACGGTCCTTCCAAGTGGATGGCAACCGGGCGGGCGCGTCCCGGTTGCGGCGGCCGCTGGATGGCATCCGCCAGCCGTTCCAGCGACCGCAGCGTGGCCTCAAGCGGGGCGGTCACCGTGGTCGGCAAATACGCCGTGACGCCGCGGCGTGCGAGAAAATGCTCAACGGTAGCCAGCGCCTCAGGCGTTCCTTCCATGACGTCCCGTCCGGCACCGCCGTGCAGATGGAGGTCAATGAAACCGGGGGCGAGGATGCCGTTCGGGAAATCACGTACTTGGGCGGTCGTGGGCGCGACGAGGTCGTCGCGGCTTCCCACCCGCAGAATCCGCCCGTCTTCAATCAACAGGCGCGGTTGATGGATCCGCCGCAGCGGGGTGAACGCCAGTGGTGCGCTTACAAGGGTCTGCATGCCGGCCCTCTGCGAGTGTACCGGATGACATGGTCAAGACGGTGGCGGATTAGTCAGGTACCTGTCGCCGCGGCGCTCCTGACCCTCACTTCTTGCGCGCGCTGCGCGATGTGGCGCGATGCCGCGTCAGGAGGGCGATCGCCGTACGAATATTGCTGGTGTGTTGCAACGCCTCGCGTGCCACGGTGGGGGATGCGCCGGCGAGCGCCATCAAAATTGCAATGCGCAGATCGCCGCCAGCGCGGCGCAGGAGTCGTCTCGCCTCAACGTCCTGAATACCCGCCGCCTGCGCCAGAATATTCGCTGCGCGCGCGCGCAACTTGGCGTTCTTCTGATGGACGTTAACCATCAGGTTGCCGAAGACTTTGCCGGTACGGACCATGCTGGCGGTCGAGAGCATATTTAAAACGAGTTTTTGCGCCGTACCGGCCTTCATGCGGGTGGACCCGGAGATGACCTCGGCCCCCGGCAGTGGCACGATGGCGATGTGCGCCGCTCGCTCGAGGGGAGAATCCGGCGCGCAGACCAAAGCCACGGTGCAGGCCCCCTGTTCGCGGGCGTAGGCGAGCGCCCCCAGAGTGTACGGCGTGCGGCCGCTGGCGGCGATGCCGACCACGGTGTCGCGTCGATTCACGCGCAGGCGCCGCATGTCGGCAGCGCCCAAGGCGGGGTCGTCCTCGGAGGTCTCGGTAGCGGCAATCAAGGCCTTGGGCCCGCCCGCTATGACACCCACGACCTGTCCGGGCGGCGTGTTGTAAGTGGGAGGACACTCCGATGCGTCCAACACCCCCAGGCGCCCGCTGGTGCCCGCGCCCACATAGATCAGACGACCGCCTTGCTGGAACGACGCGACGATCGCATCCACTGTTTGCGCCACCGCGGGAAGCACCCGGCGGACCGCACGCGGTACCGCCGCATCCTCGCGATTGAGAAGCGCAAGAATCTGGCGCGTGCTTTTTAGATCCAAATTGCGGCTGGAGGGGTTGAGTTGTTCGGTGGCGAGTTGCGCCACCTGGTGCGGGCTGACGGCCTGGCGGCGAGGCGCGCGAGAAGCGGAATGAGATCGTGGCATGATCAGTTTCGAGAGTTGGCGCGCCCAAGGGACACTGGCTGGACGCCACCGTTATATAGCACAGCGGCTCATCCGCGCTTCTGGGAATTGTGAGGGACATACGTCATTGACGCACTCCGTAGTCCGACGCCCGTTGTTTCCATTCGCCATCGTCGTTGGTTTTCTCGCCGGCTCGTTGATCGCGGCCAAGACCCCGCCGCCGGGCCCCGTGGCCACGACGCCTGCTGCCGCCGCAACCGGCCCGCAATGGTCGGAGCTCGACGCGATCGTCAACAAGGCCATCCAGGCGCAGCAGCTGCCGGGTGCGGTCCTCATTGTCGGCCATAACGGCCACATCGTTTATCGCCGCGCCTATGGGGATCGCGCGGTCGAACCCTCCCGTGAGGCGATGACGGTGGACACCATCTTTGATTGCGCCTCGCTCACCAAGGTTTTGGCCACGACGCCGGCCATCATGCAGCTTGAGGAAGAAGGGAAAATCCGACTGAACGATCCGGTCAGCACTTACCTTCCGGAGTTTGCCGCCAATGGCAAGAGCGGCATCACGGTACGGGAACTGCTGACCCATTACTCCGGGCTGCCGCCTGACCTCGATGTCTCGCACCGCTGGCAGGGGTACGACCTCGCAATGGCGAAGATCTATGCCATCGCACCCATCGTGCCGCCCGGCTCGCAGTTCATTTACAGCGACATCAATTTTGAGACATTGGGGGAGATCGTGCACCGCGTCTCCGGCGAGCCACTGAATGTCTACGTCGCCACCCACGTCTGGCAGCCGACGGGCATGCGGCACACCACGTTTCTCCCGCCCTTGGCTTGGCGTCCGAAGATCGCACCGACGGAGATCGATCCCGCTACGGGGCGCTTCCTGCGTGGCGTGGTGCACGACCCCACGGCGCGCTTCATGGGGGGCGTGGCGGGGCACGCGGGGTCCTTTGCCACTGCCGACGACCTGGCGCGCTACGCCCAGATGCTGCTCAACGGCGGGGTGGCGTGTCCGGGGGACAAAGCCATGCCCTGCGCGCATGGCCGGCGCATCCTCGGCACGACGACGGTGACCAAGATGAGCACGCCGCAGTCTCCGGCGAATATCCCGGCGGTGCGCGGTTTGGGCTGGGACATTGATTCGCCCTTCGCCTCCAATCGCGGCGAACTGCTGCCGGTCGGCTCCTTCGGCCACACCGGGTTTACCGGTACCTCCCTCTGGATTGACCCGTTTACCGACACCTACATCGTGCTGATGTCAAACGCGATTCACCCCCATGGCCGGGCGGCAGTGGTTGGACTGCGGAGCCAGGTTGCCACCGCCGTGGCGCGCCTGGTGGCGCCCGACGGGCGGGAGCACGGCCAGGATCCGTTGGTCGCCGGGCGGATGATCCCGGGTCGTCGTTCGGATCTGCTCGAAGCGGATCTCGAACGGATCACCGGATACAGCGAGGTGAGCGCGGCCGAACATCGTGCCCTCTACCGCAATGGAGCCGTCGCCACCGGACTCGACAACCTCGAGGCGCGACATTTCGACATGCTGCAGGGACATCGCATCGGTCTGATCACCAACCAGACCGGGGTGGACCGCGAGGGCCGGCGCAACATTGACGTCATGACGGCGGCCGGTGTCAACGTCACCGCCGCCTTCAGCCCTGAGCACGGCTGGGCGGGAACCTTGGATGTTCCCGCCATCGGCAACACCGTGGACCCCGCCACCCAGGTTCCGGTCTTCAGCGCCTACGGCAACAGTAAGACCACACAGCAACTTCCTGCCGATGGACTGCGCCGCGTGGACATGCTGGTCTACGACATACAGGATGCGGGCGAGCGTTTCTATACCTACGAAACGACGCTGGGCTACGCGCTGGAGGCTGCGGCACACGCCCATCTGCCCATCGTCGTGCTCGACCGCCCCAACCCGATCGACGGCATTCACGTGCAAGGGCCGGCGCTGGCGCCGGAAGAGAAGAGCTTCGTCGGCTATTTCCCTGGCATGCCGGTGCGCAATGGCATGACGGTCGGTGAATTGGCGCGCATGTTCAATGGCGAACTGCACTTGGGTGCCGATCTACATGTCGTCGCCATGAGCGGCTGGTCACGCGGCGACTTCTTTGACGAGGTCGGTCTGCCGTGGATCAATCCCTCGCCCAACCTCCGCAACCTGACGGAGACCATCCTCTATCCTGGCGTTGCGCTGATCGAGGGCACCAACGTCAGCGTCGGGCGCGGGACCGATACCCCCTTTGAATGGGTCGGAGCCCCGTGGATGCACGGCAGTGAGTTGGCGGCGTACCTCAACGCGCGCCGCATTCCGGCAGTGCGCTTTCTCCCGGTGCGCTTTACACCCACCGCCAGCCGCTACGCCAACCAAGGCTGCGAGGGCGTCGGAATCATCCTCACCGATCGCGACCGCTTCGATGCCGGGCAACTGGGCTTTGAGCTGGCGTCGGCATTGGAACACTTCTATCCTCAGCAGTGGCGATCGAGCGAGATGCACGGACTGGCGGGCAGCCGGGCGGTGGTCGAGGACGTGGTGCGCGGCGACGATCCCCGCGATATCGCCACGGACTGGCAGCCGGGCATTGATGCATTCATGAGCATCCGCGCCCGCTACTTGCTGTATTGAAACCGGTGGCGCGACGCTGAGGACCGGTCAGGAGAAAACGTATGCGTGTTTGGGCATGGCTTGGTCTCATGCTGGTCCTGGCGGGGCTGGCAGAGGCGCAGGGGGCGATGGGGCCGGCCGTCCCGCCGGCGACCGCGACGCCGCAGGCGGTGCGGGAGGCTTTGCGCGGCTACGGCGGTCAGGTGACCTTCGCCGCATTGAATTTCAAGACTGGCGCGCGCATCGAGTGGCGCGCCGATGTTCCCGTCGCCACTGCGTCCACCATCAAGCTGCCCATCATGGTCGAAGTAGCCTATGAAGTCGCCGCCGGAAAGCTGGCCTGGGACATGCCCCTGCATCTTCGCGCTGCGGACAAAGTGCAGGGTTCGGGGATTCTGCAGGACCTGAGCGATGGCCTGCCCCTGACCCTTGGTGATGCCGTGTTGCTGATGATCGTCGAGAGCGACAACACCGCAACCAACCTGGTCATTGACCAGGTCGGCATTCCTGCCGTCAACGCGCGCATGCAGGCGCTCGGATTACACGATACGGTGCTCTACAAAAAGGTCTTCCGGCCGATCGAGGGTCCCGCACCGCCCGACCAGGCGCGCTTCGGGCTCGGCAAGACCACCGCTCGCGACATGCTCACCCTTCTGACCCTTCTGCATGCCCACAAGCTGGCCAGCCCGGCCGCCTGTGATCGGATGTTGCAGGTGCTCGCCAAGCAGCGTGATGTGGACGGCTTTCCACGCTACACCGATCAACTGCAAGCACGGCTGGGCGGCGCCATGACATGGGCCCACAAGACGGGAGCGTTGGACGATATTCGTAACGACGTTGGAATCCTGTCCACCCCGAAGGGCGAGTTGGCCATGGCTGCCTTCGCGTATGATTCCCCAGACCATGCGTGGACGGCCGACAATGCCGCCACGTTGGTGGTGGCGCGCCTGGCGCTCACGACGGCGACCGTCATGCTGCACTAGCCTCTCAGGATGTGCCGGTGATGCGCCCCGCGCGCGATGGTTCGAATGCAATGAGCCAGCCCTCAGCCTATAACCGTTTCTGGAACGCGCTGGATTCCCCCGGACTGCGCACCATGGGCGAACTGTTGCTGTGGATCAAGTGCCGTGGCGGCGCGCCCCTTCTATACGCCAAGCGCCAGGGGGCATGGCAGTGCACCAGTGCGCGCGACTTCTACCAGGGCGTCCGTCGCCTGGGGGCGGCACTGCGCGCGTGCGGCCTGGCCGCCGGCGATCGCGTCGGATTGTTCTCCGAAAACCGGCCGGAATGGATGCTGGTGGATTTCGCCTGTCTCAGCAGCGACCTAATTGACGTGCCGATTTATCCGACGCTTCCAGCGGATCAGGTCGCCTATATCCTGCGCGATAGCGGCGCACGTGGGGTCTTCGTTTCAACCGCGGAGCAGGTGGAAAAAGTCATCGCTGTCTGGGACGAGCTGCCAGAGTTGGAATGGATCTGCGCTTTCGACGCAGCCCCCGCCGCGGATGATTCGCGGCAACGGGCTTGGGCCACGCTCACCGCGACCGTGCCGCACCTCGGCGAGGCAGACTTCGATGCCGCCCTGCTGGCGACCCCGTCCGATCGCGTGGTGACGTTGCTCTATACCTCCGGAACGACCGGCGTCCCGAAAGGCGTCATGCTGACGCACGGCAACTTGGTGTCGAACCTGAATGTCGCACCCGTCGGATTCGATTTTCGCGACGACGAGCGTCGCCTGTCGTTCCTGCCGTTGTCGCACATTACCGAGCGGCACTTGGGCTACGTGGACTTCATTTTCGAGCAGGTGACGTATTACGCCGAGAGCTTCGACAAGGTGCCGGCCAACCTGCTGGAGGTGAAGCCGACATTCATCGTCGCCGTGCCGCGGGTTTATGAAAAGATCGTCGCCCGGATCAAGGCGGAAGTTGCCGGCAAACCCGCGTGGCTGCGCGGCATCTTCAACTGGGCGCGCGGCGTCGGGCGGCAAATGAGCCCGTACTGGGAAAATCCCGCCGGTCCACGCGCTGCCTGGGCACTGCGCCTGAAGTCGGCCGTGGCCGACCGCCTCGTCTTCAGTAGACTACGCAAACAATTGGGCGGGCACGTCAACAAGTGTCTCGCCGGCGGCGCACCGCTGGGCCGGGAACTGGCGGAGTTCATGCTCTCGTTGGGGTTGGTGATTGACCAGGGCTACGGCCTCACGGAAACGTCGCCGGTCATTGCCGTCAATAAACCCGGTCAACGGCGCGTGGGTTCTGTCGGCAAGCCGCTTCCGAACCTCGAAGTACGCTTTGAGCCGGATGGTGAACTGTGCGTCCGCGGGCCGTCGGTGTTTTCCGGGTATTACCATCTGCCGGAGGAGACGGCCGCGGCCCTCCAGGATGGCTGGTTTTATACCGGGGACATCGGGCACCTCGACGCCGACGGATTCCTGTACATCACCGATCGTAAGAAGGATCTGCTGAAGACCTCGGGCGGTAAATTCATTGCTCCGCAGCCGATCGAAGCGCGGCTCAAGGACTCGGCCTACGTGGCGGAAGCGGTCGTGATCGGGGACCGTCGCAACTACGCCAGTGTCCTCATCGTGCCGAACTTTCCCGCGCTCGCGACCTATGCCCGGCAGCACGGACGAACTTGGAGTTCCAACGCGGAGCTTTGCAACCTGCCCATCGTGCAGGACCTCTTCACGGCGGAGTTGGCACGTCTGAACGCGGGACTGGCGCGTTTCGAGACGTTGAAGAAATTTCGCCTCGTGCCACAGGAGTTCAGCCTGGCCGGGGGAGAGATCACGCCCACCGTCAAGGTGCGCCGCCGCACGATCGAAACGAAATATCGCGCTCTGATCGAATCCATGTACGCCGAGGAACAGCAGGCCGCCGATCACGGGCGGTGACGCTGGCGGCTCGGCCAATCGAGAGTTTCCCACCCCAGCGCCCCAACTTGGACGCTGGGGGCCCCGGCTACCGCCCCCGGCGCTCCCGTTGGTCGTTGCCTCGTGCCCGGGTACTGGCGGCGATGCTTTGATCAGACATGGCTGCCCATGTAGTGGGCCGCCAAGGAGCCGACACCGAAGGTCACCACGGCTTCCAGCAGGCCAATCAGTGTCATCTCGGCGCCGCTGTAGAACCAGTTGCGGTTGGTAAACAAGCTCTTGGCGGCGCCTACCGCGAAATGAGCCAGCAAGCTGACGGCGAAGGCCCAAATAATGGCCGGCGGCCCGGACAGGAAGAAAAACGGGATAACCGGGATGCTGGCGCCTACCGTGGTGGACAAGCCCGCCGACCAGGCGGCCTGCGCCGGACGGCGGGTCGGGATGCCTGCCAAGCCGAGTTCCTCGCTGGCCATGGACTTGAGGAACTGCGCGGGATCCTCCCCCAAGCGTGCGACCAGGGTATGGGCTTCACTCTCCGAAAAACCCTTCAGTTGGTAGAAGAGCTGTAATTCTTCGCGTTCTTCTTCAGGATTTTCTTCTATCTCTCTGGTTTCACGAGACATTTCAGCATCGTAGAGCTCGCGCTCGCTCTTCGCCGCGAGGTACGCACCTGCCCCCATGGAGAGCGCGCTGGCAATCATGCCGGCCATACCCGACACCAGGACGATCTGGTTGAGGTCGTTGAAGCCGGCGACGCCCGCGACGATGCCGAAGACGGCCCCGAGTCCGTCATTGGCGCCGTAGATGGCGTCGGCCAGCCAGGTGTGTTCATGGCGATGCCAGTGTTCACGACCCATGGCAATCGTGAGCGCGCGGGCGGGGCCTTGCGCTTGGGAGAGAACGCGCAATTTGCGGGCATGCGAAAGTTCGTCGCGTTGGATGTCGGCCAGGACGTCGCCCGCTTCGGGTCCGTAGCGTTGCTCCATGAGACGGTATTTTTCGGCCGTCGCTCCTTCACCGGCCTCGCGCCGCCGGATGGCGGCTTCGGTGCCGATTTTGGTGGCCAGCCAGAGTTGCAGGCGGGAGGTCAGCCCCAAGTGAGGCGGGGGGACGGGAGCTCCGAACTGCCGCAGCTTGTCCGCCCAGCGCTGAGTATGGCGGTCTTCGCTGGCGGCGAGCTTTTCAAGCAGCTCCCGGCGTGCGGAGTCAGTTTCCTGGGCCGCCAAACGGCGGTACATCAGCGCATCCTCGCGTTCTGCGGCCAGATTGTCCTTAATGAGGCGGAGGAGTTCCTTGTGCGAGCGGGGCGGGGCCGGGTCCGACATAAGGGAAAGGATACGGCATGTGGACGGCGGCCTCCGTGGCTCGCAGAAGAGAGAGGGCGGGGAAGCGTGCCCATACTCCTTCCTCCCTTTCCTCCCCGATTTGATATCGTGGAAAGCTCGGGCGCGCGACGGCGCGCCGCTAGCTGATGGCACGATGACAGTGCAAGCATGGGAGCGCTGGGTCGCGACGGCCCTGTACTGGCTTGGGGTGGTGCTGGTGCTTGTGGGCTGGGGGTGGGGCCTGCGCGCCGGGCGTTCGGGTCCCGCGGTGCATTTGGCGGAAGCGGGATTGGCGATGGTGATCGTGGGCCGGGTAGTGAGTACCGTCCGGCGTCGCCAGCGCCGGTCGTAAACAGTCTGGAGGAGAAGCGCAGGGATGCAGAGTTTCAACGGCGTGGCAGTACCTACCGGCGGGGAAGCCATCGGCTATCGCGATGGACACTTCGTCGTCCCCGACCAGCCGATCATTCCGTTTATCGAGGGCGACGGTACGGGACGCGACATCTGGCGGGCCAGCCGACGCGTGTTCGACGGCGCGGTGAGCCGTGCTTACGGCGCCAAACGACAGGTGCACTGGTATGAAATTTTTGCCGGCGAAAAAGCTCACCAGAAGTTCGGCGAATGGCTTCCCAATGACACCATCGAGGCCGTGAAGGCGTTCCGAGTCGCCATCAAGGGCCCTTTGACGACGCCGGTGGGGGGCGGGATCCGCAGCCTGAACGTGGCTTTGCGGCAGATCCTCGACCTCTACGCCTGCGTGCGTCCGGTGAAGTACTACGCCGGGGTGCCGTCGCCGGTGAAGAACCCGGAACGCATGGACATGGTGATCTTTCGCGAGAACACCGAGGACGTGTACGCCGGCATCGAGTTCCGCGAAGGCACACCGGAAGCGCGCAAGCTGATCGCCTTCCTCAAAGATGAGCTGGGCAAAACGGTGCGTGCCGATTCCGGCGTGGGCATCAAGCCGATGTCCGTGACGGGGTCGAAGCGACTGGTGCGTAAGGCCATCGAGTACGCGCGTACGCACGGCCGCAGCGTGGTGACGCTGGTTCACAAGGGCAACATCCAGAAGTTCACTGAGGGGGCGTTTCGCGACTGGGGATACGAGGTTGCAAAAACAGAGTTTCGCGACCTCTGTGTCACGGAAGACGAGTTGTCGCAGGCGCCCTACAACGGCAAGCTGCCGGCCGGCAAAATCCTGGTCAACGACCGCATCGCCGATTCCATGTTCCAGCAGATCTTGACGCGGGCCAACGACTACCACGTACTGGCCACGCCGAACCTGAACGGGGACTATCTCTCGGATGCCTGCGCGGCGCAGGTGGGCGGCTTGGGCATCGCGCCCGGCGCCAACATGAGCGACGAGTATGCCTTCTTCGAGGCCACGCACGGCACGGCTCCGAAGTACGCCGACCAGGACGTCATCAACCCGGGCTCCGTCATTCTCAGCGGCGTCATGATGTTCGAAACGCTGGGCTGGGACGAGGCGGCCCGTCTGATCGAGAACGGCATGAGCAGGACCATTCAGCAGAAGCGCGTGACCTACGATTTGGAGCGCTTGATGGAAGGTGCGAAGAAGCTGAAGACCAGCGAGTTTGCCACGGCCATCATCGAAAACATGCAATAGGCGCCTGCTTCAGGCGCCCGGAAGGGACGGGTTGTGATGCGAAACAAGGTCACAGTTGTGGGTGCGGGAAACGTGGGGGCGACGACGGCGCATTGGCTCGCCGCCCGCGAGTTGGCGGATGTCGTGCTGACCGACGTGGTGGAAGGCGTGCCGCAAGGCAAGGGCCTCGACCTGCGGGAGGCGACCCCGATCATCGGCAGCGACGTCGCCATCACGGGCGCGAACAGCTACGAGGGCACGGCGAATTCCGATGTGGTGGTGATCACGGCGGGCTTCCCGCGCAAACCCGGGATGAGTCGGGACGACCTCCTGAAGAAAAACTATGAGGTGATCCAAGCGACCGTCGAGAAGGTGGTCACCTACTCGCCGAACGCCATCTTGATCCTGGTTACCAACCCATTGGATGCCATGGCGCAGGCGGCGTTCCGGTTGAGCCGCTTTTCGCGCAATCGCGTGATTGGCATGGCAGGCGTCCTGGACTCGGCGCGCTTTGCGACTTTCATCGCCATGGAACTGAACGTCTCAGTGGAGAACGTCAATGCCTTCGTGCTCGGCGGACACGGCGACACCATGGTGCCGCTGCCGCGTTACACCACCGTGGCCGGCATCCCCATCACCGAACTGATGGATGCCGCCACCATCGCCCGACTGGTGCAGCGCACACGCGATGGCGGAGCGGAGATCGTGCAACTGTTGAAGACGGGCAGCGCCTACTACGCCCCTTCCGCCGCCGCCGTCGAGATGGTGGAGTGCATTCTCAAGGACAAAAAGAAGATCCTGCCCTGCGCTGCCTATCTTGAGGGCGAATACGGCATCCATGGCCTATTTGTGGGTGTGCCGTGCAAGCTCGGGTCGCGCGGTATCGAAGACGTCATCCAGGTCAAGTTGAGCAGCTCCGAGCAGGCGGACTTGCAACGCTCGGCGGACGCCGTGCGCGAGCTCACCGCCGTGATCGGAGTTTAATCAGGCGACGGAGCCGACATTTTTCTTTAAGGACAAAAACCATGGCAGAGCAAGAACGCGCAGGGGCGGCCAGCCTGATGGGCAATCCGCTCACCCTCCTCGGTCCGGAACGCAAGGCAGGTGACAAGCTGCCCGACTTTACGCTGGTGGACAACGGATTGAAGCCGGTCAAGGCGGCGGATACCGCCGGCACGGTCCGCATCTTCAGCGTCGTTCCTTCGCTCGATACCCCGGTTTGCGACACGCAAACCCGGCGTTTCAACGAAGAGGCTTCCAAGCTCGGCGATAAGGTCAGGGTGCTGACCGTAAGCATGGACTTGCCTTTCGCCCAGAAGCGGTGGTGCGGAGCCGCAGGCGTGGACCGCGTGCAGACCCTTTCCGACTACCAGACCGGTTCCTTCGGCTTGGCCATGGGAACGCTGATCAAGGACCTGAGGCTCGAGTCGCGGGCCGTGTTCGTGGTGGACGCGCAGGGGGTAATTCGTTATGCGCAGTACGTACCGGAGGTCAGTGCCCAGCCCGACTACGACTTGGCGCTGGCGGAAGCCCGCAAGCTGCTGTAGACGCACCGCTGTGTCACTCCGCCTCCGACGCGGGCGCGGAAATCGGTGCCTGCGTCGGTCAGTGCACTTCTTCGATTACGACCTTTTTCAAGACGGCGGGGCGCAACGGCGTCTCGCCGTCTTTTTTGTGCGGCCCGGACGCGATGGCGCGCGCCACCTCCAAGCCTTGCACCACCTGCCCGAACACGATGAAGTGTTGCCGATCGAGTTCCGGGGCAGGACGCAGCGTAATGAAAAATTGCACCGCGCGGCTCTTGGGATCGCCGCTGACCTGCGCCATGCTGAGCCGGCCCGCTCGGTCGAAGCGCAGATTGTTGGATTCGTTGTCGAGCACAAACCCGACATCAGCGGTACCCCGGTTTGACGGGTCACCGGTCTGAATAATGAATCCGGAGATGGTGCGAAAGAACAGCAGCCCGTCGTAGAAAGGACGGGTGGCGATCATCCCGGTGGCAATGTCGCGAAATGGGCGCGTACCACGTACCAAGCCGACGAAGTTTTGAACCGTCTTCGGAGCGTCCTTGGGGAAAAGCTGGGCGATGATGGTGCCGCGCGAGGTGGTGAGCGTCGCGTAGAGGCCTGGAGCGCGGCGGGCGTGTTGTGCGACGACCGGTAACCCGCTCAGGACCACCAGCACGCTGCATAAAGTCAGCCGTCGGAACTGCGGCATGGGGAACACCTCCGCCCTCGAGGGGGCTCGGAGTGGCATGGTAGCAAGATCGGTCGGCTCGAGGTACCCGCCCAGTCGGCTCCGGTGGAACCGAAATCACATGCGCCCACGCGAGAAATGGTCTGCGAAATTACTGCGGGCGGTCCGGTACCGCCCGACGGGATTGGGCAATGGGTCGCGTGTCGGCCAGAACAGGGCACCGGGGGGGCAGCGACCAACGGGAGTGCCGGGGGCGAATCGGGGGTCCCGCGCCCACTTTTGGGCGCTGGGGTGGGAAGCCCCCGCGTAGTTGACGCGCCCGCGTCTCACGCGATGATGATTTTGATCTCCGTGTGATCGTGCCAGAGTTCGGGCGCTAGCACGACGGTCTGTCCCCGTAATTCGCCCGCGGACGAACGCTTCAGCGTCCGGCCGTCGGGCGGATGGATATGGATGATGAGCGGCGCCGGGTAATCGGGCGGGGCCTGCACGGTCGTGGTCCATTCGCCAGCACCGGCGACGGTGGTCCAGGAGAGCAGACCATGGCGGGTCGGACACCGCTTGACACGGATGCGCTCCCCGCCGGCAAACCAGTGACGCGGCGCGGCTTTCTGCAAGTGCACAGGCGGCGGAGGCGCGTCGGGCGCGTAGGCGTGCTCCTCGTAGCAGAGCAGCCAGCGTAGCGCGAGCGTCGGCTGCAACACGCTGTTGACCACCGCCGACCACGCATAGGGACTGCCCTCGGTCGGGAAATTGCCGGGCAGTAACGCGTCTTCCGGCGCGTAACGGTTGCCCACGTCCATGGCGTAGCAGAGGTTTCCGTAGAGGGCGAGCAGGAAGGGACGGAAGTCGTCCTGCCGGATGCGCACCGCCAGCGTGCCGTGTTCCATGAAGTTCGAGGTGCGTGGGTAATTCCCATCGAGGTTCATACCGAGCAGTTCCTGGCCGGCCAGCCGCCGGTGGGTCAGGTGTCCACGGTCCAACTGCGGATCGCCCCAGTCGGCCGTCCACCAATCCATCATGTAGCGGTGGTTTTCGTAGCTGGAGAGCTGCTCCGGACTGCGGCTGATGTCGTCCGGCGTGAAGGGCGCGATGCCCGCGTGTTGCAGCGCCGGCGACTGCGCCGCGAGCGTGCGCTCCAAGGATGCGTGGATGTCGCTGCGCAGTTGAGCGGCGAGAGCGACAAGTGCGGCGGACTCCGTTTTCCAGGCCGCAGCTTCCGTTGCGTCGGCCGTGTTCGCCGCCGCGTTCTGCAACAGGCGGGCGTGTTCGAACAGGCCGCGCCAGATCCACGCCGCGTTCTGGTAGTAGAACGGGTGCGACTCGGGAAAGTCGTTGTTGGGTTCACCGTTATCGGCTTCCGGCGATCCCCAGATCAGGCCATGGCGTGCGTCCCCGGCAGGGAAGCGCGTTGTGCTGTACTGATAACGCTCCACCACGAAGGCGATCATGCGACGCAGGACGGGCAAGCGGCGGCGCAACGCATCGAGGTCGTGCGTGTAGTCATAGGCGCGCGCCGAAATCTCGAGAAAGATGCCGGCATTCAGCGGCGCCTCGACCTGGTCCTGCGTGTTGTAGAGGAAATTGCCGTCGGGAAGAATGTAGTTGTCCAGGTAGAACTGGAAATAGGGCTCGACAGCGCTGGTCAGATTCCAGAGCTGCTGGGTCCAGACAAACTCGTAGTGCGCCACCGGAAACAGGGCATGGCTGCGCTCGGGAATCTTGGTGTAGGCGCCCTCCCCGATCTGGTAGGTCGGCCGCAAGCCCCGATAGCTGCACCGTGCGAGGACAATGCCGGCGCGCGCCGCATCGAGCAGCCAGGGATCGGGTAGCTCGACACTCATGTTGTTGTTGAAGAAATCGTTCCAGTGATTCCAGATGCCGATCAGGCTGGCAAAGAAGGCTTCGCGGTTGCCATTCCAGTAATGCTCCACGGTGGCCCCGTCGGTATGGGCCGCCGCCGCCCCGGTATCGCCGACGGGGATCAGGGCGTGCGCGTCTCGCGGCAGGATGGCGCGGATGCGGGCGATGGGCTCCGGGTTGGGTCCCGGCGGCAGCACCATCATCACCTCATAGCCGACTTGGAAATGCGGGTTCCAGACTCCGATGTCAGCCGCTGGCAGGAAGCCGCCTAGTTGTGTGCGCTTGCTGTAGCCCGGGACGTACTCGTAGAGATACTCGGAAGGGAGCTGGCGGCGGGGATCGAAACGGCGGCCACTGAGATCGGGGGCCCACGCGGCATCGGGCGTCTTGGCGAACTGCCGCGACTTCCCGTCGGCTTCCAAAAACAAGCTGTATTCCGGCCCGGCCTCCTCATTGGCGACCAGCGTCCAGCCGATCAGCTCCGGACCGAGCGCGGCGACGTTCTCATAGCAGGGGTCCTCGCTGGAATTCAGGATGTATTGTCCGGGAACATCCGGACCGGGAACGTAGCGGGCCGGCCGCTCCAGGCGAGCGCCATGGGGCGTGGCGGTGGGGCGCGGCCGGATCTTTGACAGGTCTCCGATGCGCTTGGGGATCAGGGCAATGACGCCGTTCTCGGTCACATAAGCCAGCGCGCCTTGGTGCGTGACATGCTTTTCGAAGACCGCCGTAGCAACGCCATTCAGCCAGCCCAGGATCGCCACCAACTCCCAACCCGCATGGACATCGCCAAGTTTGAATTGCTGCGTCCCCACCTGTACGGTTCCGTCGCCAAACCCGGCAACTTGTGGGGGTGACGCCAGCGCCTCACGTTCGCCCGGCAGCAGCAGGCTGTACTCATTCGGGATGCGTCCCGGCGCATAGGCGCCGACTGGCAGCGCAGGGGAAGGTGAGGCCGAAGCGGCCCCGTTCCACCATGGCGGCAGAGCCGGCAGGGCACTCGCGGCCTTGAGAAACGCGCGTCGTTTCATGCAGGGGAGTGTATCGTGCCGCGCCAGCGTCCCGAAGTGAAGTGCCCGTGCTTGCTTGTCTCGCAGCCCCGGAGGGGCGACCAAGGGTAGCCGGTGGGAGTGCCGGGGGCGCAGCCCCCGATCAGTCGACGGGCCGTGTCCGCCAGCATCTTACATGGCGCGTGGCACGCCGATTCCCAGCAATCCGAGCGCTGTATTCAGTTGGCGCTCGACGATGGCCACGAGCTGCAGCAGCGTAGCGCGTCTCTCGAGATTGGCTTCAGTCAGCACCGGGTGGTGGTGGTAGAAATTGTTGAACTCCTGCGCCAACTGGAACGCATAGCGGGCGAGATGAGCGGGTTCGCGGCTGATGATTGCGGTCTCGACGGCGGCATCAAGGCGGGCGGCGAGGCGTACCAGTTCCCAGAGGGCGATGTCTTCGAGGAGAGAAGCAGGGTTCCCGGCCGTCAGCTCTCCGCTCTGTTTGCGGAGGATGTTGGCGGCCCGCACCGCGGCGTACTGCACATAGGGTCCCGTCTCCCCTTCGAAGCTGAGCGCCTCGGCGAAGTCGAAGGCAATCACCGTTGACTTGGTGAACTTCAAGAGGAAGTAGCGCAAGGCGCCGACCGCGATAGTGATGCCGAGATCCAATTGTTCGGCCACCGCGAGTTCGGGCTGTCGCTGCGCCACCTGTTGCCAAGCATTCATGATGAGGCGGTCGAGCAGGTCGTCCGCTTTGACGCCAAACCCGCGCCGCCCGGAAACCTGGACGTAGGGACGCTTGGCGTCCGCCGTCGAGAGCGTGTAGCCGAGTTCTTGGGCGCAGCGGGGGGTCAGCGCCACCATCTCATAGGAGAAGTGCACGCTGTGCTCGGCCGCCTGGTCGAAGCCGAGCGCGCGCAGGCCGGCCACCACCACTTCTTGCAGGTAATTCTGCCGCGCGTCTATGACGTTGAACACCGCGCTAGCCTTGCCGAATGCAGGGGCCGGAACAGCGCCGGAAGCTGCCGTGGACGCGGTCGTCCAGACCGTATGTCCATCCGGGTAGGTGCTGAACGGCTGGTATTGGAACTCACGGCCTAGCAGACCCAACTTCCAGAGCTGGTAGGCGATGTCTTTGCCGACGTATGTGACCGTGCCATTGGAGCGAACAATGACCTTGGCGTCGCCCGCCTCCGGCTCGGTCTCAATCTCGACGCCGCTCCCCGCTTTGTCCATGACCCAGCAGCCGGCATTCTTGCCTGAGGACTCCAGGCGGATGGCCGCACTCTTCTTGAGAAGCTGAAAGGCCGTGTCCCAGAAATGCAGGTGCAGGATCTCGCTCTCGCGCGGCAGCAGATCGTAGCGCACGTTGATGCGCTGCATGGTGGCAAGGTGCGCGTGGACCACGGCAGTGCCGACCAGTTCGCCTAATTGCGCGGTGGTGCCCGCAGTGCCCGGCGCGTCGGGACCGGCCTCGATCGCCTGCAGCGTGCTCGAGCGCCAGGCGAGAGATTCCGGACGTTGCTCGAACGTCTGCGAAACGCGGGCATAAAGATCCCAGCAGCGGTAATCAAAAGAAAACGTCGGCCGCGGTGGGGCTTCAGGAGCAAGCGCGACGCAGTGCGGGGGGGGCGAAAGATGACCGGCCTTGATCGCTTCAGCGCGGAGGCGCTGGAGCGCGGCAATATCGGCGGCGAGGGCGGCGGGTGGCATGGGCTCCAGATGCTCAAAGCCCACGACCACGTCGGCGACTTGCACGCCCGTATTGTCAATATAGTTCTGCACTTCGACCTGTTCGCCACGGTGGCGCAGGAGGCGGACGAAGGTGTCTCCCAAGACGGCGTTGCGCAGGTGGCCGATATGCGCCGCCTTGTTGGGATTGATGTTGGTGTGCTCAACGATGACCTTGCCGGGAAATTGCACCTGTAAGCCGGCATCACGGGACGCTGTGACCATCTGTTGCCAGAGGAAGTCGCGCCGCAGGAAAACGTTGAGGTAGCCTCCGCCCGCCACTTCTATCCGGTTAAAAGCGGAGGGCAGCACGATTTGCGCGACGATCTCCTCGGCGATCTTAGCGGGAGCACGGCGCAGCGTGCGGGCTAACTCGAAACAGATCGGGCAAGCAAAATCCCCCATGGCCGCCTGCGGCGGCTGGGCGACTGCGAGTTGCGCCGGCTCCAGGTCGTAGGTCTTCTTCAGGTGAGCAAGCAACGTGGCGCGAAGCAGGTTTTCGAGGCTCAGCAGCATAGGTACGTCGAACAAGAATCATACCGGGACGCTGGGGTGTCGCCCCAAAAGAAGTCACGTCTCGACCAGAACCCAGGTACAGAGGAGTGGGCAACGACCGATGGGAGCGCCGGGGGGGGCGCAGCCCACGATTAGCCGACGCGCCAGCGTCCGCTAGGGATCTTTAGTTTTGATGCCTGGATGTGGGAGACTAGAGGCTATGAGCGCCGAGTTCGAAACGCCGCTGAGCATCGGGCAGGAGAGGTATCAAAACCTCGACCCGCACGACTTCCGGGAGCTGTATTACGGCAACCAGCAGCACGAAGGCATCGTGTTGGCCTCGCTCGACAAGGCGGTCAACTGGGTGCGCAAGAATTCGCTCTGGCCCATGACCTTCGGCCTCGCCTGCTGCGCCATCGAGATGATGTCCATGTCCGCGTCACGCTTCGACATCGCTCGTTTTGGCGCGGAAGTGTTCCGGCCGTCGCCGCGCCAGGCGGATTTGATGATCATTGCCGGCCGTGTGTCACAGAAGATGGCGCCTGTCATCAAGCAGCTTTACGAGCAGATGCCGGAACCGAAGTACGTCATCAGCATGGGAGCCTGCGCCACCTCGGGCGGTGTCTTCAATAACTACGCGTTGGTGCAGGGCGTCAACCAGGTGATTCCGGTGGACGTCTACGTTCCCGGCTGCCCGCCACGGCCCGAGCAGCTCATCTACGCGATCCTGATGCTGCAAAAAAAGATCGAGAATGAGCGCGGTACCTTCAAGGAAGCCCTGAACCTGGCGTAGCCTGATTCCGGATCGGCGCTGGTAAATGACATGACTCTCGATCGTGCTGCCGCGCTGGCGCTCCTCCAGGAATACACTCAGTCGCCAAGCCTGCTGAAGCATGCTTTTGCGGTGGAAGCCTGCATGCGGGCCTATGCGCGCCAGTGGGAAGAGGATGAGTTGAAGTGGGGCGTCACCGGGCTACTGCACGACTTCGACTACGAACGCTGGCCCGACCCACCCGACCACCCCAAGAAGGGACACACAATTCTGATGGAGCTGGGGTACCCGGAGGACATCCGCCGCGCGATTCTCTCTCATGCCGAGTACCTGCACGTCTCCCGCGACTCGCGCATGGAAAAGGCGCTGTTTGCTTGCGATGAGCTGGCCGGCTTTCTGACGGCGTGTGCCTTGGTGAAGCCCAGCAAGAGCATCCTCGAGGTCGAGCCGGGATCGGTCCGCCGCAAGCTGAAAGACAAGGCTTTTGCGCGCACCGTCAACCGCGATGACATCACGCAGGGAGCGGCTGCGCTGGGCGTTCCGCTGGACGACCATATCCAGTTCTGCATCGTTGCCCTGCAAGGCATCGCACTTCAGTTGGGTTTGCAAGGCGTAACTTAAGTTCGAGCCCGCCGGTTGAAGTGTGGGACCGGTACTGTCGTGTGTCCTCCCCAACGGCCCGCAACACGGGCCGGATGTTAACAACCAGGATCTGGAGTTGCGCCGCCCTGCGGGTGGTTGTAGGACAGACAAGAGTGGTTGTCCTGCACGGCGCGCAGTATGCCCGTCACTCTGCATCGGGCTGCGCCATCTGCCACGCAAACGCGAGCGGGGTGGCGGCGGTCAGATCAATGGCCGGCTCGTTGGTGCTATAGGATTGCACCCGGTCGCTGTATACGGCACCGCGCGCGTTGAACGGGGCGAAACGCGCACTGGCGTCGCAATGCCGCATGCCCTGCAATCCATCGCCTCGGGAGTCGCGGTTGGGGCCTTCCACGGCGGCGCCGAGGAGCCGCGGCGGGCTTCCATCGTGTGATCCCGCCAGGTTTGCCACCTGATGTTGTGGGCAGTTGGGGAAGACGGCGCCATCGCCAATAATGAAGGAGGCTCCCCACGCATTCGCACCGAGGATGTTGCCGAGCCAGCGGCTGGCCAGGGTGTGGTAGCGCAACTTGGCGGTGAGGGTGGCGTATTCATCCGCCATGATGCATAGGCCGACGCCATGGCTCACCGGGTCATTCGAGGCCCAGCGCACGCCAAAGCCGAAGGGGTCGCGGCGCGCCTCCTTCTCGGCTTCGTCCAATTCCTCCCGGAGATCGGCCAGCAGCTCGGCGTGGGTTGTTTCCAGACGATCTGCTGCCTTCATGGCGCGGTACAGCTCGAAGTGCGCCAGCCCGGCCACGTTATCGAGGCTCAGAGTGTCGGGTCCGCGACGGGAGTCGTGGATGTAGAGATGAGCCCAGTGGGCCGCCTGTCGCAGGTAGAACTGCGGATCGGTATGCGGCAGGCCGGTGGTGCTGGGGGTATTGCGTAGAGCGCGGGCAAGCTCGGTCGCTCCGAGCTCGAGATCGTCACGCCATTGGTGTTCGTCGTAGAAACGAAACGGCGAGGTGGTCAACAGACGGCCCGCCGGTGCTGTCTCCGCCAGGTCGTACACGTGTTCCGCCGCCTCGAGGCAGCGCCGGGCGTAAGCCGGATCGGTCGTGCGGAAAACCTGTGCTCCAAGTGCGAAGTCCGCCGCAAGTCGCCCGGCCAGATTAGGACTGATCGGCGATCCCGGCGGCCCGGACCGGAAGACCGGCCGCTGGCGAATGTAGCGAAAGGTGGGGTCGGCGCCTCCCATGGTGTCGTCCGCCTGAGGAAGACGAAACAGGTCGTGATCGCCAACCACGCTGCCGTTCCCGGCGCCGAGGCCGACTTGGTAGTACAGCGTGCGATGCGGGTCGTCCCACATCTTGAAAAGCCAATCCAGGCCGAACTTCGCCTCACCGGAAAAATCGGCGGGACCGGATCGGGCTCCCATCTGCGCGGGGAAATCCCTGTCGCCCACCAACAGCATGGCGACGCTGTAGCTGGTGGTCTCGACAAACTTCAAGTAGTCGCCCGCATCCCACCAACCGCCGGCGACATCCATCGCGAGGCCGGTGGCTTGCAGTTCACCTTGCAGACGGTTGCGCCGGTCGAAGTGAGGACGTTCGAAGACTTGGGCGTGGAGGTCGTGCAGGTGCCCGGCCGCGGTGCGCAGCGCGGAGCGATAAAAATCCGGGCCGTCGCGAACGGTTCGGAAGTATTGCAGCGCATGTCCAATCGCGGGTTGATACAGGCGAGACGCTGGACCGACCAGAATGGGACCTGATATGGCCGGGTAACGGCCCTGC
Source organism: uncultured Acidobacteriota bacterium (assembly GCA_937898755.1). Lineage (GTDB taxonomy): Bacteria > Acidobacteriota > Terriglobia > Terriglobales > SCQP01 > CALEJU01. The sequence continues at coordinate 86,001 of CALEJU010000006.1, forward strand.
ACCACGATGGTATAGGCGCCCTCCTGGGTGACCGGATCGAAGTCCAGAGCGGCGACCGTGTACCGGCCCCAGTGGCCGAAACGGTTTCCGACCGCAGCGCGGTAGACGACGGCTCTTCGCGCGTTGAGTACTTCAAACGTTGCGCCAGCCGCTTTTCCCGGCGCTATCAGGTAGGCGCGCTTGGGAGCCCGCCCCTCATAGCCGAGTTGGTTGAAGCGCACGAATGCACTCTGCGCGCCCGCCAGGGAGAGCAACAGGAGGGGCACGAGGAAAGACATGCCGAACTGGCGGCGATTGAACGGAGGGTGGGGCATCCTGGCTTCGCTGCAGGGTCGGCGACGGTGCGACATATTCCAGCAGTCCTGAATTTAGCCGATCGAGGCGATTCAGTCTCTTGCAATGTCAATGACGATCAATCCGTGGTGTCATGGGTCATGCAGTCATTGCGGCACTGCCTGCTCTCCTCGTTGCTCTGGGTTGGAATCGTGGGCGCGGCTGTGCCTCCTGTCGGCGTGCCGAACTTCCACGAGGTTGCAAGCGGATTGTACCGAGGGGGACAGCCCAGTGCGGCGGGGCTCGCCGCCCTGCGCACGCTAGGAGTTCGAACTGTGCTCGATTTGCGCGCGAGCCGCGAGGCCACCCGCGAACGCCGCCAAGTCGAGGCCTTGGGAATGCACTTCATCAGCCTTCCACTCCCGAGTTGGCGCGCCAGCACACCAGCGCAACTGCAGGCGGCGGAAAGGATCTTGCGCGACCCCGCGTTGCGCCCGCTGTTTGTTCACTGCCGGCGCGGAGCGGATCGTACGGGCGAGGTGATTGCGGATTACCGGGTTGAGGCGGAAGGCTGGACGGGTACTCGGGCGTTTGCTGAAGCGAATGCCGATGGCCTGGGCTGGTGGCAGTGGTTCCGCCGCCGGGAAATTAAACACTTTCGGCCAAGTGCGCCCACGCCTCAAAGGTGAGAGGGAAAAGAACTGGTGGAGCTGAGGGGGATCGAACCCCTGACCTCTTCCATGCCATGGAAGCGCGCTCCCAGCTGCGCCACAGCCCCACTTGGCGGGTCCCATTCATGATGCCGAAAAAACGCGTCGAGCGCAACCGTTGAGGTGCCGAACTCCTGCACATGGAACCCACTTTTCAGGCGCATGTCGAGGCAGCCGCCCCGTCGGCGCCTGCGAAGCGGGGATCGCATGGGCCCCAAACCCAAGAAAAGGAGGGTGGGAGGATGGGAAGTATGGAGATCTTGCTACCAGCCTCCCTCCATGCGGTCCTTCTGGACGCAAGGGCGGGAAAGCCGAAGTGTCAGCGTCCCGCCTTGAAGTTATTTTGTATACTTACCCGTGCCCCTCAGCGGACGCTTTCACCGCAGCGTTGTTAATTCGTCCGCCCCCCCCACCCCTGAACATGGACTGAATTTCACGCCTGCCCGCGGGCGGGGTGACTTGAACCGTCCCGGAACGCGCCTATATCCCTCAGGAGGCCCTCGTGGCTTGTAAGCTGGTTTTCGTCACCGGCGGCGTCGTCTCTTCGTTGGGGAAGGGACTTGCGGCAGCTTCGATCGGGGCGTTGCTCGAGAGTCGCGGCATGCGCGTCTCGCTACTCAAGCTCGACCCCTATCTCAACGTGGATCCTGGGACCATGAGCCCGTTCCAGCACGGCGAAGTCTACGTCACCGACGACGGAGCGGAAACCGATCTCGATCTCGGTCACTATGAGCGCTTTACGCATGCCCGCCTGACGCGGGCTAACAACGTCACGGCAGGAAAGATTTACGAGACCATTCTCGCCAAGGAGCGCCGCGGCGATTTTCTCGGCAAGACCGTCCAGGTCATCCCGCACGTGACCGACGAAATCAAGAGCGCCATCCGCCGCATCACGGAGGATGTCGACATTTCCATTGTCGAGATCGGCGGGACGGTGGGCGACATCGAGTCCTTGCCGTTCCTCGAAGCCATCCGGCAATTACGCCAGGAAGTGGGCCGCGAGAACGCGGTTTTCGTCCACGTCACGCTTGTGCCATACATTGCGGCGGCGGGCGAACTGAAGACCAAACCGACGCAACATTCCGTCAAGGAGCTGCGCGAGATTGGTATTCAGGCTGACATCCTTCTCTGCCGCACGGACCGGTTTCTTTCGCGCGAGTTGAAAAGCAAGACGGCGCTGTTTTGCAACGTGGCCGATGAAGCGGTCATCACCGCGAAGGACGCCGACAGTATCTATGAAGTGCCGGTCCTGCTGGCCGGTCAGGGCTTGGACGACCTCATCCTCCGCTATCTGCACCTCCAAGCGCCGCCGCGCAACATGGAGCGCTGGGAAGAACTGGTGCGGCGCTCGAAAAACCCGCTGGGCGAGGTGACAGTCGGCATTGTCGGTAAATACGTCGAGTACGTAGACTCCTACAAGAGCTTGAAGGAAGCGCTGGTCCATGGAGCCTTGGCACACAACCTGCAACTGAATCTGCGTTGGATTGAGGCGGAAGGATTGGAGACGTCACCCTGTGAGCCGCAGCTCGCCGGCTTGGACGGCATCCTTGTGCCGGGAGGGTTCGGCAAGCGCGGAATCGCCGGCATGCTGAATGCGATTCAGTACGCACGCGAACGGAAGATTCCGTTCTTTGGGATTTGCCTGGGCATGCAGTGTGCCGTCATCGAGTACGCGCGCCATGTCTGCGGCCTGGCGGATGCGGACAGCTCGGAGTTCAACCCAGCCACCGCGCATCGGGTCATTTATAAGCTCCGCGAACTGCGCGGGGTCGAGGAGATGGGAGGCACCATGCGCCTGGGTGCGTGGGCTTGCCACCTCGAGGGCCAGTCACGCGCGCTAGAGGCCTACGGTTCCAGCCAGATCAGCGAGCGCCATCGCCATCGTTATGAGTACAACCGCGAGTACGAGGCGCTTCTGGTCGGCGCCGGTTTGCGCATTACGGGCAGCAGCCCGGATGGCACCTACGTCGAGGTCGTGGAGATCGAGGATCACCCCTGGTTTCTGGGTTGCCAGTTCCATCCCGAGTTCAAGTCGCGGTCGCTGGAGCCGCATCCGCTTTTCCGCGACTTCGTCGGCGCGGCATACCGGCAGCACCAGGGAGCCACGAAGGCCACGGCGAGCGTGACGACGGGCTTAGGACGGGCGCTATGACGGTTTCGTACGCACCATTCAACATGGGTTCGGTGCGTGTGTCGCTTGGGGCTCCCTTGTTCTTGATCGCGGGTCCCTGCGTCATTGAGAGCGAGGAACATGCCTTCCAGATGGCCCGCCGGATTCGCGACACAGCACGCGACGCGGGCATCCCTTACGTTTTCAAAGCCTCCTACGACAAGGCGAATCGCAGCAGCGGCAAGGCGTTTCGTGGCCCCGGACTGGTGGAGGGTTTGCGCGTTTTGGAGCGTATTCGGCGCGAGCTGGAGGTTCCGGTGCTCACCGACGTCCATCAGGTGGAGGAGGTTGCCGCGGCGGCCGCCGTGGTGGACGTTCTGCAGATACCGGCGTTCCTCTGCCGTCAGACTGACCTGATTCAAGCGGCGGCGCGCAGTGGGTGCGTCGTGAATCTGAAAAAAGGTCAGTTCCTGGCGCCGTGGGACATGCGGGCGGTGCTCGACAAGTTCCGCCTCGCCGCGCCTGCGGCGGGCGTGATCCTTACCGAGCGCGGTGCCAGCTTCGGCTACAACAATCTAGTGGTGGACATGCGCGTGTTTCCGATCATGCGCGCCCTGGGCGCTCCGGTCGTCTACGACGTCACGCACAGCCTGCAATTGCCTGGAGCGGCAGGGGATTCGAGCGGAGGCATGCCGCAGTACATCGAAACGCTTGCCCGTGCCGGGGTTGCTGCCGGCGTGGACGGGATCTTCCTTGAAGTCCACGATGACCCGGCTCACGCCCTGTCCGATGGCGCCAACGCTCTGCCTTTGGCCCGATTGGCGGGATTACTTCGACAGGTCAAGGCGGTGGACCGAGCCGTTCGGGAAAATCCCGTTTAGGCTCGTAGCGGCATGTCGGATGGAGCCGGCGCAATTTTAGGATTCCACCCGCACGACGTTTTCGGCCTGCGGTCCCTTTTTGCCCTCCACGACATCGAACTCGACCTCGTCGCCTTCCTGCAGCGACTTGTACCCCTCGCCTTGCAGGGCGGAGTAGTGCACAAAGACGTCGTTGCCGCCCTCGAGTCCAATGAAGCCGAATCCCTTGCTGTTATTGAACCATTTCACTTTGCCGCGTGTTCGAGCCAACGTTGTTCTCCTTGAGGTGCGTAGTGGATACGAAGGCTTCCACATCTCTTGCAACCACGATCTGGTTTGAAGTGTGCGAGGCGTGCGGCCCGCTGTCAAGCGTGGCAGGCGCGCGCATTGGCCGGCCGGTGGGGGTTCAGGAAAGTTCACCCAGGTATCGCTCCAGCGTGAGCGCACGGTGAGCTGGGGTGTGCTGATCCCGAAGACGGTTCCACGCAGCTGCAGCGATGAGGTCGCGATGAGCCGGCGAAAAGTTTGTGACGTATTCCACCACCTCGTCGGCATTGCTGGCGGTTAAGATCTCGGTACCGGGATCGAAGAAGTCGGACATCCCGGGCCAGTGATCGGTGATGATCGGAACCCCGCATGCAGCCGCTTCAAAAAGACGAACCGAAGGGGAGTAGCCCGCCTCCGCCATGGCTTGGCGGGTGAGGTTGAGGGTGAACCGCGAACTGCGGTAGAACGAGCAGTGCTCGCGCGGCGAAAGATGGTACTGGTAGCCGACGTTGCGTGGCCAGTCGCCCACATCTGGGAATAGAGGGCCGGCAATTCGGAATCGGGCTTCCGGCAGACGTTGGGCCGGCGTCATGAACAGGCGGCGTAGTTTTGCCTGGCGGTCGGGGGTAAATGTTCCCATGTAGCTCAGGTCCACTTCTTGCGCAGCAGGCCGGTTACCGGCCTGCTGCACGACGTTGGGTTCGCAGGAACAATAGAGTGGCGCAGCGCGCCGTGCGCCCCAGAGATTGCGCACGTCATCGAGCAGTGGGCCCCCGGCAAAACTGAGATACAGGTCGAGAGCGGGAATCTGGTCGGCACGCAAATAGGAGCAGCGGCCGGCGCGCAGCCCCTGAACCGTTATCGGGGTGTCAATGTCGTAGAAGCAGACCTGCGCCCGAGTGTGTCCCAACGCCGCGTCGAGCAGCCGGATCGCGTCGGGGAAAAAGCTGCCGACAATGACGGCGTCGGCATCGTGCACGGCGGCGAACGCCGCGTCGCGCACCTCGGCCCAGTCGGCGTAGGGTCGGATCGCTGCAAACGTCGCTTCCGGCAGATCGCGATTGGAGGCATACCACTCGACATTGCGCTCAAAAAACGTCAGGCGATGGCCACGGCGATGCAGCGCCCGGAGCAGCCCTCGATAGGTGCTGGCATGGCCGTTACCCCAGGAGGAAGTGATGGAAAGTCCGAAGAACACGAAGTCCACGCGTCATGCCTCCCGAATATGCAAGGCGGTTGGACGATTGACAAACCGGGCGTGGAGCAGGGAGCGCAGGACGGCGTCAACTTGGGCGGCGCGCTGCACGTAGCTGTGCTCGCGCAGCGCACGACGGCGCATGCGCGCCCCCATCGCTCGCGCCGCTTCCGCCGACATGGTCCGCAGGACGTATTGCAGCTCCTCGGGAGTGGCGACCACGACAATGTCCTCGCCGGGGGTGAAGAACTGCTCGATGCCGGGCCATGCGTCGGTTACCACGCAGGCACCCGCACCGGCTGCCTCAAAGATGCGGGTGGGCGGGGAGAAACCACAGGCCGCCATGCGGTCGCGGTTGAGATTGAGCACCAGCCGCGCGGAAGCATTGAGGCGGTTGTGGTGCGCGGTTGGCGCATGGCCGAAGTAGCGCACATTTGGGGGAAGAGCGAGGTCCTGCCAGCCTTCGCCGGCAAGGGTCATTCGCATTTCTGGCATGCGTTCGGCCACGTTCAGGAAATACTCGCGTACCCGTTCGTCGCGGTCCGGTAGCCGGTGGCCCATAAAGAGCAGGTCGCCGGACCAAGCCGGATCTGGCCGGCATGGGAAGTGGGTCGCGGGATCGAGGCCGTTGTAAATCGTATGGCACTGGCGCGCTCCGAGCGAGCGGTAGTGCTTCAGAAGCAGCGGCCCCCCGCCGTAAGTGAGGACGGCGGCAAACTGTGATAGCTGTCGCCGCAGGGGATGCTGTGCGTCGGCCTCCAATTCGGCCAGCGTGGCAGGGGCGTCAACGTCCCAATACAAGCAAACAGGTCCGGCTTGTCCCAGCTCCGCGACACGCTCCTCTAGAAATGGATCGCGCGCGCCGACACCGCTGTGCTTGATGATGACGTCAGCGCATGCGGCCTGCGCCAGCAACGACTCCAACTCGGTATCGCTGCGGTACACCGCGCAGGTGGCATAGGGAGGGTCGCCGGCCAGGTCGCGGTGCTGCTGCCGGCCAAAGATATCGGGCTCGGCGAACGTAATGCGATAGCCGAGCGCATCCAGCTGACAATAGATGCCGCGGTAGTACGTCGCCGCTCCGTTCCAGAACGAAGAGGTCAGGCTGGAACCGAAGACGAACAAGTGAGGCCGATGTGCCGGCATATGGACTCCAGTTCACGCGCGCGGTGCGCGCAGGTATGACGGGCGAGAACCGTGCGGCGTCCGTGGTTGCCCAGCTGGAGCGCTGCCTCGGGGTCGGCCAAGAGCTCGCGCAGCAGCGCGGTCATGGCCCCGGCGTCGCGGGCGACGGCATAGTCTTCCCCAGCGTCGAAGAGGTGCTCGCTGTCCTGCCATGGGGCGGAGACGAGCGTTGCGCCGCAGGCCAGTGCTTCAAAAATGCGGATCGTAGGGATGCCCGGCAGTCCTCCCTGTGCGGCATACGGACCGCGGGGCACGTGAAGCACCAAGCGTGCCCTCGCGAGGGCGTTGGGGGTCTCTAGGTTGGGTAGATAGCCGGCGTGGGCAATGCCGGCCGCCGCCAGCGTGGTCAGCGCATCGGGCGGATAGCGAACGCCATGCACACGGAAACGAGCCACCTGTCCGCCACTGACCTTCCCGTCGCTGGTCCCGCCCGGGTGTTGGAGCGCCCGGGCCGGCTCGATCAAAAAACGGTGTAGCGCGCCGGTTCGTTCCTCGTCTCCCCAGTTGCCCACCCAGATGACATCGCATTGGAGGTGTTGCGGGCGAGGAGCAAACCAACTCACATCCGCCGCCTCATGCAGCGTGTACACACGGCGAACCCCAAACCGGGAACGGTAGAGCCGCTCGAGACTGGCGCCGAACACCAGCACGGCGTCGCACGCGGCAAGCGGCAGACGTGCGAGCGCCGTGGGATCGGAGAGGGCACGATGGTGCGTGTCATGAAAAACAAGGACAAAGCCGTAACGCTGCCGCAACGCGACGAGCTGCTCCAGCAGTTCGGGCGCAACCCATTCATGCACCAGCAGGAGCTCGATATCGCGCAATTGCGCCTGCCAGTCGTGCGGTGGAAGAACAGTGAGAGCCAATCCGGGGTGCCAGCGGGGCGCCGCGGCGGATGCGGCGATGGCCGTCACATTCAGTTCGGGATAGGTGTCGCGGAACTGGGCGACGCTGGCCGCCCCCCCCGTCTCCTGCAACAGGTTGTCCAACGACCAGCCCCCGGCGGCGGCGGGGAAGGGTTCGTAGAGCGCGAGGTGATGCCCTCGGCGCACCAAGGCGCGGGCCAAGCCGCGCAGAAAGTGGGCATTCCCGTGGTTCCAATCAGAGAGCCAGCTATGGGCAAACCAGGCGATGCGCATCAGGCGGCCTCCGGCTTGCGGTCCCAGCGCTGCCCGGCGTGGGTTGTGTTGTCATCGGGACGAGTTGCCCTGCCTGCACCGGTCAGCACGCCGCGGTAGAGCTTGAGGTACTCACTCACCATGCGGGCGGCGGTGTAATGGTTCAGCGCATGCTGGTACCCCGCCGTCGCCAGTCGCACACAGGCCGGCAGGTCGAAGGTGAGGCGCTGTAACTCGCGCGCAAGGTTGGTGGCGCAACGCGGCGTAAAATACGCCGCTGCCTCGCCCCACACTTCGCGGAAGCTGGGAATGTCGGCGAGCAGCAAGGCGCAGCCGGAGAGCGCGGCTTCGAGCGGCGCCAGCCCAAACGGTTCATAGCAACTGGTGGCGAGGTAGAGACGCGCCTGCGCCATTTCGGAGGCCAACTGTCGCGCGCCGAGATTGCCCAGGTAGGTGGTTCCGCGCACTCCAGGCGTGGGGGTGCGTGTTCCTGGTGGGCAGCGGCTGCCCGCCAGCCGCACCGGAAGGGCGGCGGCCACGCTGGCCAGCAACTCGAACTGTTTTGCGGGATCCCAGAGGCGTCCGACCGACAACACCACGTCGCGCTTGTGCCGCTGGGGGTGGAAGCGCCGTGGATCGCGGCCATTGGGAATCACGGTGATCGGGCCCCAGTAGCCGAAGCTGCGCCGCAAGTCATCCGCCGCGACGGCACTCGGAGTCACCACGGCGTGGGCTGTGACAAGGGCGTTGCACGCGATATCGCCATACAAGGCGTAGAACGGAGTTTCTGGCGGTCGCGACCCGTGGACGGCCCGCCACCAGGAGAACAGGTCGCTGTGCGCCGTCACGATCGTGGGGAGCTCGCTGGCGAGGCTGGCAAAGGCGAACTGGTTGCTGTGCAACAGGTCGGGCGCGAGCTCGCGCGCTTGTTGCCGCACCCAGTCCCGCGCCGCGTCCAATGCCGACGGTGCTTCCTGCATCCATTCCAAGGGAAACCGTGCGGTCCGGCAATCGAGGGACAGACGATGCATCCACTCGGCCTGCTCCCGGCGTGGCGGCGGGCCAAAGCTGAGCATCGTGACGCGCGTTCCGCGCGCAAGCAGACCCGTCGCCAGTTCCTGGGTGTAGGTCCATACGCCGCCTACGGTGTCGGTGGTCAGGAGAACATGCATGCGGTTGGACGAGGGCGTCAGCCGGTCAGGCCGTAACTCACCAGTTCCGTGGCCGCACGCTGCAGCGTGCGGCGCGGGACGACGGGGATCGGCTGCAGCCAGGCGGCAAGCTGTGCCAGCCCGCTCGTGAGCGTCATTTGCGGCGCATAGCCGAGTTGCGTTCGGGCTTGACCGATGTCTGAGATGCAGTGGCGGATGTCACCCACGCGGTAGCGGCCGCTACAAACGGGTGCGCGCGGCGTACCGAGCGCCGCGGCCAGTGCCGTCGCCAGCGTCGTGAGACGCACCGGCACGCCACTGGCGATGTTGAGCGCGGTATCGGAGACGTCGGGCCTCTGGAGAGCGAGCCGGAAGGCACGCGCCACGTCGCTGACATGGACGAAGTCGCGTTGCTGCGCACCGTCTTCAAACAGCAGCGGTGCCAGGCCGGCGCGTAGTCGGGCGGCGAAGATGGCGACCGCCCCGGTATAGGGGTTGGCGAGCGCCTGGTGCGGTCCGTAAACGTTGAACAGGCGCAAGGCGAGCGTAGGCAGGCGATAGGTGCGGCCGAAAAGTAATGCCATGTCCTCCTGCACCTGCTTGCTCAGGGCATAGAAGGAGTGCAGCGCCGCCTGCTTGTTCTCGGGCGTCGGCTGCGGCCGCAGGGTCGCGCCGCAGTCGGGACAACGCGGATCCCAAAGATGCGACTCGAGCTGTTCGCGGCTACGCCGTACCGCGTCCCAATCCGCCTGGCAGACTGGGCAGCGATAGCGTCCCTCGCCATAAACGGACATCGAGCCGGCCAGCAACAGGCGAGCAATGGTGGGGCCCCTGCTGCGCGTGCGCGGGGCGCGGTTGAGTGCCAGGATGGCCTGTAACAGCTCCGCCGTGCCCTGCAGATTGTTGGAAGCATAATGGGCGATCTCGTACATGGACTGCCCGACGCCCACCACGGCGGCGAGGTGCACGACCGCCGAGCAGCCGCGCAGCGCGCGCCGGACGGCGTTGGGGTCGAGGAGCGAGCCCTGCACGCGCTCCACCTCGCGGGCCAGATACGTGGGCCAGCTCGCTGCAACTCCATGCACCTGGGGCGCCAGCCGGTCGAAGGCGCGGACGCGGTAGCCAAAATGCAGCAGTTCCGCGGCGAGGTGGGAACCAATAAAGCCGGCGCCGCCGGTGATCAGTACACATTCGTTCATGCCGCCTCCCCGACGCCACAGCTCGCCGGCTGCTCTACCGACGGCAGAGTGGAACGCGACCCAGCCCCGAGGTAGCGGTCCGCGATCCAAGCGACAAAGGCGGTGAAGTCCTCCGGTCGGAGCGGCGGACTGCTGTGATGCGGCGCCAAACCCAGGTGTTCGGGCGTAAAGCAGAGGGTGAGCGTCATGTCGAATTGGGCGAGCGCGGCCATCTGTCGGTCGAACCAGGCTTCAGCGCCGGGCCGAAACCAGTCGGCCCAACTCAGTCCGGTGCGCAGGTACCGCACCCCCAAGCGGTGCAGCCATTCCACCGCCTGTTCCAGGCGTGGGTCTTCAAAATGGAACCACTGGCAGATCCCCAGGCCAGGGGGAAAGTGCGCCACTGCCGCCTTCGGCGTGCCGTCGCTGCGCAACAGCCCCATGTGATAGTGGCGATAGTAGGCGCTGCCTTCCGCTTCGCGATGCCGGGTGGTCGCCGGCCAGTTGGGGGGCAGATCGAAGAGGCTGTACCAGTGCACGCGCTCCACGCGACCGCGCAGCAGCGCCACGCTGCGCTCGAGCCCGAACACCTGCACTTCTTCCGCCCCGAACGAGGAGGCCCCGGCCTCGGTGACCCAGAGCGGCAAGCACGTCTCGGCGGCGAGCGCCTGCAACTGTTGCGGCCACTCATCAATCATCCAGTGATTCCAATCGAGCGGAAAACCGTGCACCCCAAGTACATCCACCTCGTCGAGCAGCCGGAAGTTCGCCAGACGGCGCACAAACAGCGGGTCAATCGGCGAGATCCCGCCCAGCACCACACGCACCCCGGGCGCGACGCGTTTCAGTAGACGCGCGGCGGGGCGCACCATCGCGGCAAACTGTCGCCATTCCGGATCAAGGTCAAAGTCCCAGTGCGAGCGGTTATTCGGCTCGTTCCAGAGCATGCAAGCTTCAATCACACCTATCCCCGCGGTAGGCGAGAGATGCCGTGGCGCATCCGAGGTTTGCTCGCGAGACGGAGGGGGCGAGGAAGTGGGCCTAAGGTGCGTGACAAGCCCGCCGTGCAACAGGGGCCCCGGAGCGATCGCGACCGGCGCGGCTCAGGATGTGTGATCGTGGATGATCCGCCAGCCCTCTGGCAGCCGGCGGAAGAGCAGCGTAAAGCGGCCCCCACTCTCATGCGGCGGGGACCCTGCCGGTGCCAGAAACAGGTGCCATCGCCCCCAGCACGCCGCCGCACCCGGTCCTAAGGGCACGACGGTGAGCTCACTGAAACTCAGCTCTCCCATGTGGGCGCGATCGTGACCGTAGCGCCGCAGGTAGCGGTCGTGCGCTCCTTGCCAGCCCCGCGTCTCCTCCGCGCCGGAAATGAAGGTGAGTTGTCCTGAGTTCCAGTAATACTTCATGAACCTTTCCAAATCACCCTGATTCCAAGCCTCTTGCTGGATGGCAAGGATGGCACGTACGGCCGCCTCCGGAGCCGCTGGAATGACGCGTGTCGCAGCCGGAGGGGTGGCCTGCAGCCGCTCCGAGCGGCTGGGTGGAGTGGGTTCCTGTGCCACGGCTCCGAGTGCGATCAGGAGAAGCGTCGTGAGAAGCGTCAGGGAGCGTGTCATGGGGCCTCCTTCGATCACGGAGCAGGTTATCTGAGAACCGGACGAGTATCGAGGGCAGCGTGGCGCTCGGTGCTGCTCACTGCTGGCTTTTGGCGAAACGCTCCGCTTCTGCCATGACGCGCAGCAAGTTGCCGCCGAGCACCTTGCGGATGGCGCTTGCCGAGTAGCCGCGGTCGAGCAGTCCTTGCACGATGCGCGGAACGTCGGCACTGGAGTCCATACCCTGCGGCGAACTCTCGATCCCGTCCCAGTCGGAGCCGAGGCCGACGTGATCAATCCCGGCCACGTCAATGATGTGAACGAAATGGTCCATCAACGCGTGGAAGGGCGGCCGCGGCAGGTGTTGGGAGGCGAATGCGCGTTGCGCCGCGTCAATGTGCGGGTACCCGTTGATCCAGTCCGGCTCCCATTGCTTTTCGACCGGCGCGGTGAAAGCGTGGGCGGCGGCTTGGGTGGCCAAGTTGCGGTCGTAGTAAGCCTGGCTGAGAAAGGCGGAGTAGAAATTGACCTGCACTGTGCCGCCGTTCCTGGCGATGGCGCGCAGCATGGCATCACTGAGGTTGCGCGGCGCCCCGGTGAGGGCGCGGGCGGAGGAATGCGAGGTGATGACGGGGGCGTGGGTGATGGCCAGCGTGTCCCAGAACGTTTTGTCGGACACATGAGAGAGATCCACCAGCATACCGAGGCGGTTCATTTCACGCACCACTTGCCGACCGAAATCGGTGAGGCCGTTGTGGTGCGTCACCCGGGGATCGTTTTGGTCGCCCGAGGAGTCGGCCCAGTCGTTGGTGTTGGACCAGGTGAGCGTCATGTAGCGCACGCCGAGCCGGTAATAGTCGCGTAATTCGGCGAGATCGTTCTCGATCGAGTGACCGCCCTCAATGCCCATCAGGGCGGCAAAACGACCTTGGGCCGCCAGCCGGCGCACCTCGGCGGCACTGGTGGCCAGTCCCATTTGGCCCGGGTGTTGCTCGACTTGGCGGCGCACGGCGTCAATCAAGTCGAGCGTGCGCTGGGCGTAGTGGCCGGTGAAACGCGGTTCCACCCAGATGGAGAAGAACTCGGCCTTGAGTCCTCCCGCCCGCGCCTTCTCGAGCGAGACCATCTGGGTGTTGCCGGAGCGGGTGAAATCGTAGTCGGCAGGCAACATCCACTGCGTGGTATCGGCGTGCGTGTCAACGACCAGTGCGGAATGAGCCAGGGCGCGTGCCCGCGCCGTGATGCGTGGTCCCGCGTCGGGCTCGGTCATCGGGTGGTGTGTTTGCGCGAGCAACGACAGTGCGGCGAGGAGCGAGAGAATGCAGGGGCGCATGCCGGGTCAGTGTAACGCAGCCCGGCCGAGCCCCAGCGCGCGCTGCGCAACGAGGAAACGGCCGCCGAGTCGGCTCCGGGGGAGCCGAGAACGCAGACGTCAACCCCGCGAGGGAAGGAAGGACTGAGGGGAGACAGGAATCGTTTGTCTCGTGTCCTTCCTTTGGGCGGGGCGGTCCTGTGCCGCCCGACGGGATTGGGCATCGGACCGCCGTGTCAACGTTCTTACTCGCAGGCTCCCCACTCGTGGTTGTGCCGCGCGAGCAGGGCGTCGGCGGCCTGCGGGCCCCACGTGTTGGAAGGGTAGGGGTGAATGCGAGGGGGCGCGGCCAGCAGCGGGGCGTAGAGCGTCCAGGAAGCCTCGACTTCGTCGGCGCGCACAAACAACGTCTGGTCGCCGGCGAGAATGTCGAGCAGCAGCGTTTCATAGGCCTCGGCCAACTCGGAGAACGCTTCCGAGTAGCGGAAGTGCAGGCGCTGCGACTGCAGCGTCATGCCTTGTCCGGGCGCTTTGACGTCCACCAGCAGGTCGAAGCCCTCATTGGGCTGAATGGTGATTACCAGCGCGTTCGGTCTGCGCGCGGCTGCCTGGCGCAGCAGGGACACCGGGGCGCGGCGGAAGTTGACCACCACCTGCGTGACGCGCTGCGGCAGGTGCTTGCCGGTACGCAGGTAAAAGGGGACGCCGTGCCAGCGCCAGTTGGCAATCTCCAGGTGCAGGGCGGCGTAGGTTTCCGTGCGCGAGTCCTTGGCGACGCCCGCTTCCTCGCGGTAGCTGGGGCCCGGGGCCGCATTTTGGGCGGGCAGGCGGGAGTCGTGGCCGTACTGTCCGTAGATCACCTGGGTGGGTTCGATCGGTGAGATCGAGCGCAACACCTTGACCTTTTCATCGCGGATGGCGTCCGCGTCGAAACTGCTTGGGAGCTCCATCGCCACCAGCGTCAGCAGTTGCGTGAGGTGGTTCTGAACCATGTCACGCAGCGCCCCAGCCTGTTCGTAATAACCGGCGCGCCCGCCGATGCCGGCGGATTCAGCCACGGTCAACTGCACGTTGTCCACCCGGTCGCGGTTCCAGAGCGTCTCGAAAATGGGGTTGGCGACACGGAAAGCCAGCAGGTTCTGGACCGTCTCTTTGCCGAGGTAATGGTCAATGCGGTAAACCTGATTCTCCTCAAACTCGCGGTGCACGAGATGATTCAGCTCGCGGGCAGAAGCGAGGTCGCGACCGAAGGGCTTTTCGATCACCAAGCGTGTCCATCCCGGCCCGCGGTTGAGCTGGGCGCCGCCCAATCCTTGAATGGTACCGGGAAACGCTTGCGGCGGCAGCGCCAGGTAGAAGACGCGGTTGCCCGGCAACGCCTGCTGGGTCTCGAGCGCGGCGATGCGCTGTGCGAGGGCGGTAAAGTCCGCCGACTGGCCCGCACCGATGGACTGAAAGAACAGGGACTCGCGACACCAAGCCGCAAGCGCGGGGGAAGCAGCGCCGTCGCGCTGCAGCCACGTGGCCGCCTGCGCCTGGTAACTCGCATCGTTGAAGTCACGGGAGCGCGCCGTGGCAAGGATGCGCGTTCGGGGATGCAACTGCCCGGTGGTGTGCAGGCGGTGCAACGCCGCGAGAAGCTTCTCGCGCATCAGGTCGCCGGTACCACCGAAGACGATGAAGAGCGAGGGCTGGGGGGTGGGAGCGCGCATAGGCGCAAGTATGAACGATTCCGAAAAGCGGGCCAACCGGGCGCGGCCTGCGGCACGCGCCCGGCAGCGCGCCTCCTGTCCCGCTCCGGCTACTCCTTAGCCCCGCACCGACCGCCCGACGGTGTGCGCCAGCACCTGCCGTCCGACGATGGCGATGGAGTCGGTCAACGGGATGTCCTTGGGGCAGACCTTGACGCAGTTCTGCGCGAACCCGCACTGCTGAATGCCGCCCGGGCCGGTCAGCGCCTCGAGCCGCTCGTGCGCGTTCAAGGCTCCGGTGGGATGCAGGTTGAACAGGCGCACCTGCGAAATGACGGCGGCCCCAACGAAGCCGGTGTCCTCGTTGTATTGCGGGCAGACTTCCAGGCAGTTACCGCAGGAGATGCAGCGCGAGAGGGGGTAGGCTGCTTCCTGCGTGGCCTGTCCCTCGCGCGGCCCCGCGCCGAGATCGTAGGTGCCGTCAATCGGGATCCACGCCTTGACGCGCTTGAGATCGTTAAACAACCGCTCGCGATTGACCGCCAGATCGCGCACCACCGGAAACTTGCTGAGCGGCTCCAACACCAGCGGCTGATTGAGGTCGGGTAGTACCTTGTCAATCAGGGTGGAACAGGCGGGACGCGGCCGCCCATTGATGACCATGGCGCAGGAGCCGCAAATCTCCTCAAGACAGTTGGCGTCGTAGGCGACGCCGCTGGTCGGGGCACCCTGTGTGGTCACGGGCCGCTCGGCGATATCGAGCAGGGCGACGATGACGTTCATGCCCGGGCGGTAGGGAACCTCGAAGTCTTCCCAGCGGACGGGCGCATCCGGCGCGGCCTGGCGCTTGATGCGCAGCCGGACCGACCTGCCGCGCAGTGGCGGGGTGGGGGCGTGGGATGTGGCGGCTGACATGTCGGTTTCCTTCCTTGGCAGCGCAGCGTCAGTACTTGCGCGCCCGCGGGGTGATCAGGGATGTATCCACCGGCTCGTAGCTCAGGCGCGGTTCATCGGCGTCGGGAGCGAAATGTGCCTTGGTGGTCTTCAGAAAATTGACGTCGTCGCGTTCCGGGAAGGCGGGCTTGTAGTGCGCCCCGCGCGACTCGTCGCGGGCCAATGCCCCAAGGGTCACGACGCGGGCCAATTGCAGCATGTTGAAGAGCTGGCGTGTGAAGAAAAACGTCTGGTTGGCCCAGCGTGTTTGGTCGGCAAGACTCACCTGGCGATAGCGCTCCAGCAATTCCTGCAGCTTGGCATCGGCGCCGCGCAATTTGGCGTTATCGCGGCTGACGGTGACATGCTCGGTCATGGTGCGCCCCATTTCCTTCCAGAGCACGAACGGGTTCTCCCGGCCGAGGTTGTGGAAGAGACGGTCATTGATCTCGATCTGTCGTTTCTGCTCGGCTTCGAAAACGCCGGAGGGCGTCGCCGCAGCGCCCTGCGGCAGGCTGTGCGCGTACTCGACCGCTGCGGGTCCGGCCAGCATCCCGCCGAAGATGCAGGAGACCAGGGAGTTGGCGCCGAGGCGGTTGGCTCCGTGGTACTGGTATTCGCACTCGCCGGCGGCAAAGAGACCGGGAATGTTGGTGGCCTGGCGTTCGGTGTCAATCCACAGGCCGCCCATCGTGTAATGCATGGCGGGGAAGACGCGCATCGGTACCTTGCGCGGGTCATCGCCCACGAACTTCTCGTAGATCTCGAGGATGCCGCCCAGCTTGGCGTCCTGTGTATGGCGATCAAGGTGGGTGACGTCGAGGTAGACGGCATCCTGCCCCTCCACCCCGAGGCCGAGTTCAAACACCACCTTGTGGATGGCGCGCGTGGCGACATCGCGCGGCACCAGGTTGCCGTATTTCGGATACCACTCCTCGAGGAAGTACCACGGCTTACCCTCGCGATAGACCCAGACGCGGCCGCCCTCGCCGCGCGCCGACTCGGACATGAGGCGCAGCTTGTCCTCACCCGGGATGGCGGTGGGATGTACTTGGATGAACTCCCCATTGGCGTAACAAGCACCCTGCTGGTAGAGCGCTGATTGCGCGCTACCGGTGCAGGCGATGGAGTTGGTGCTCTTGCCGAAGATGGCGCCGATACCGCCGGTGGCCATGATGACCGCGTCGGCGGGGAAGGTGGCGACGGTCATGCTGCGCAGATCCATGGCGCAGATGCCGCGGCAGGCGCCGTTACCGTCCAGCACGCCGGAGAGAAACTCCCAGTGTTCGTGCTTGCTGACGCTGCCCTCTGCCTCGTGGCGGCGCACTTGTTCGTCCAGCGCATAGAGCAACTGCTGACCGGTGGTGGCGCCGGCGAAGGCGGTGCGATGAAACAACGTGCCGCCGAAGCGTCGGAAGTCGAGCAGGCCCTCCGGGGTGCGGTTGAACTGCACCCCCATGCGGTCCAGAAGATCAATGATGCCTGGTGCCGCTTCGCACATGCGTTTCACCGGGGCCTGGTTGGCGAGGAAGTCGCCGCCGAAGATGGTGTCGTCGAAGTGCGACCAGGTGGAGTCACCCTCGCCCTTGAGGTTCTTGGCGGCGTTGATGCCGCCCTGGGCGCAGACCGAATGCGAGCGTTTGACCGGAACCACGGAAAAGAGGTCCACGTGGTGCCCCTTCTCGGCGATCTTCATGGTGGCGGCCAGGCCCGCCAGACCCCCGCCCACCACGATGATGTTGGCTTTGTGTGTCGCCATCAGAAACCTTTCGCCGCGCTCAGCGCAGGGGGTAGAGATCAATGCCGCGGAATTTGAAGGCCGAGGCCGCCCCGGCGTAGGTCAGGGCGATGCCGAGCAACAGGCAGATCCAACCCCAGCGCCGTCGCGCCACGGGTCCCAGCGTGATGCCCCACTTGGCGGCAAACAGGTAGAGACCGTAGGCGAAGTGATAGCAGACCATGGTGATGCCGATCAGAAACCAGGCGAAAATCCACGGGTTGGCCATCTGGGCCGCCATCTTGTCGTAGGCCGCGTAAGGATTGTCGGGAATGCTGAGTCCACTGAAGCGCGCTGTCCAGACATGCCAGGCAATGAAGGCCAGCAGCACGATGCCGCTGATGCGCTGCCAGAGATACGCCCAGTTGCCCCACCAGGAGTAGCGCAGGGTATTGGGCTCCGACTGCTTGGTGATCCACACGCCATAGAGCGCATGGAAGAGCAGCGGCGCATAAATCAAGGCGATTTCCAGGATCAGCACAAAGGGCACTGAGTTGAGGAACTTGACCTGGTCGCCGTAGCTGCGCGCCGGATCGGCGCTCAGCACGGCGTCATTGGAAATGAAGTGCTCGAGCAGGAAAGCGCCCAGCGGCAGCAGTCCGGTGATGGAATGCAGGCGCCGCCAAAAGAACTGATCGGGCCCGCCCCGTGCAGGGGAAGGCGGGACGGCGGGTTCGCTGAATGCGGCACTTGCCATAACTCTTTGCCTTCGCTCGGACGCACTTCCTCCCGGATCGCACGTACCCGGACAGCCTATTCAGGGTTGGAAAACCCAGCAGGAGACTACCTGCCATGATCGCGCCGGGGCGCTCCGGGTGTCAAACCGGATTCTCGGTCAGCCGCAGACAGCGAGCGGAAAACTGGCAGGCGCCGGTTTGCTCGGGGCCCGACCGCGCACAGATTCTCGGGAGGCCTCCGCCGAGTCGGACCGCTCCGCGACATCCGATACCATGCCTTATGCGCATTCGGGTGAATGGCGAACAGCGCGTGGTACCGGACGGGCTCACCGTCGCTCAGTTGGTGGCGGAGCTGGGGGTGGGAGTACGCATCGCATTGGAGCGCAACCGGATATTGGTGCGGCACGCCGACTGGCCGCAGGTCGCCGTCTGTCCCGACGACGAATTCGAGATCGTTCAGTTTGTCGGTGGCGGCTGCGGGGGAAACACGCAATCGGGGTCGCAGACCGAGGCGGCGCGCCGACGCGCGTCGGCTTCCGCGCGGCGATAGCGGCGGCGCAGTGCGTTCCAGCGAATCTGAAGGACTTCCAGGAAGGCGCTGGCGCTGTCCATCCCGAGCCGCAGCTTGGCGCCCTCGGCATGCGCCCAGACGACCGGAATCTCAGCCACTGTGAACCCAAAACGGCGGGCGAGAAAGAGCAACTCCGGGTCGAAGCCCCAGTGCTCGATGCGTTGCGCCGGAAAGATGGCCTGCGCAGCCGGACGACGGAAAAGCTTGAAGCCGCATTGCGTGTCACTGATGGGCAGGCGGAGGGTGAGGACGACGAAGCGATTAAAGCACTTTCCTGCCCACTCCCGAAAGCGGCTCTGATGACGGCGGATCAGTTCCCGCTGCTTGCGGCTGCCGATCGCCACATCAGCGCCGGCCGATATCGCCGCTTCCAATTTGTGCAGCTCGTCAATCGGGGCGGAGAGATCGGCATCCGTAAACAACAGCAGGCCGCCGCGCGCTTCCAGCATGCCATGGCGCACGCTGTAGCCTTTCCCGCGATTGCCCGGATTCTCCAGCACCCGCAGCGGTACGCCCGGAATCGAAAAATTACGGGCGAGTGCCGCAGTACCGTCGGTTGAGCCATCATTGACCAGCAATACTTCGGCACTGCGACCGTCTGCCAGCAGGAAACGGCGCAATTCTTCCAGCGTCAGCTGCAGCCGCGCGGCCTCGTTGTAGGCCGGGATGATGATGCTGAGATCGTGCCGCGCCGGTTCGTACAAGGGCGCGTGCGGCGAACTGAATTGGGGTGCAGGCGCCATCCCGTGAACTTCCACGATGCCGAGGTGGAGGGTGCCTCAATTGTGCGTCAGCCGCGTGGTTAGGTACAGCAGTTTTACTTCATGCGCCACCTGAAAAGGTGACCCCGTGCGACAAGTCCGAACGCCTGTGCCGTCCGCCATTCGGCGCATCTCCAGGAACAATCTCTCGCCAGGTGGGATGGCCACCGCGCCGCTCGACGCAGCCCTTGCGCGGCAAGTGGCCTCTCTCCCGACAGGTCCGCACACACCAAGTGGAACGGAGCGCAAGGCCTGTTCAGGCGGCCGTGTTCTCGATCATGAGGAGAAGAGCGTCGATCAAGTGCCGATCCCACCAACCTTGTTCGGACTCGCGACGCAGGATGGCGCTGGCCTCGGTGTGGCCGAGGGCGGGCTTGTAGGGACGGTCGGTGGTGAGGGCGTCATAGGCGTCGGCGACCTGCAGCACGCGGGCCAGCAGGGGAATGGCGTCGCCTGCCAGGCCATCGGGATAGCCGCCGCCGTTCCAGTGCTCGTGATGATGGCGGATGATGGGCAGCACTCGGCGCAGCGAGCGCAGGGGATGGCAGATCTGTTCCCCGACCACCGGATGCTGGCGCATGATCTCCCACTCGTGAGGCGCCAGGCCGCCGGGCTTTTTGAGGATGGCGTCGGGGACACCGATCTTGCCGATGTCGTGCAGGATGCCGGCGCGCCGCAGGGCGGTCACATCCGGTTCGGGCAAGCCGAGGCGGCGTCCGAGTGCTGCGGCGCTGCGCGAGAGGCGGTCGCAGTGACCGACAGTGTAGGGATCACGCGCTTCGACTCCCAGTGCCAATGAGGTGAGGACGGTCTCCGCGTTTTCCAGCTCGTCGGTGAACTGCTTCAGCTTCAACAGGCTGTGAACGCGCGCGAACAGCTCTTGTGGATCGAGTGGTTTGCTGAGGAAGTCATCGGCTCCGGCCTCTATGCCGCGCAACTTCGACTCCCGATCGCTCAGTCCGGTGACGAGGATGACGGGAATCAAGCGGGTTTGCGAGTCTTCCTTCAGGATCTGGCAGAGTTCGATGCCGCTCCCGCGCGGCATGACGACATCGGTGAGGATGAGATCGGGACGGCGCTCCTCCACCAGGCGTTGGGCCTCCTGAATGTTGACCGCCGTGACGACATCGTAGCCCTCGGCGGTAAGCAGCGCACGCGAGAGGATCAGCGTGACCTCGTCGTCGTCAACGACAAGGATCAGTGCGGGGCCGCGCAGTCCGCTCAGTTCGGGTACCACCGTGATTGGATGCGCTGCGTGAAGAAGGGGCAGCCCGCAACGCAGGCCTCGTGTTCGGGGGCCGTGGGCCGCAACCGCTTGAAACGACGCTGTTTCCCGAAATCAGGGCGGAGCATCGGGGGTTCTGCCCGGCAGCCCAAACGGCCCAACAGATTCGGCATCCCGGGCCTAAAAATCGAAGCGATAGCCCAGAATGAGCTTGGCGATCAGGTGGTCGGTGCTACGGGTGAATCCCTCGCCCACGCCGAAATTAACCTCCCAACGTGGGGCCAGGTTCAGGTCCACGCTGGGAAATACTTGTTGCTGCTGCTCTTGCAGGTGGTCAAACCCAGTGAGGGGTCCAAGCGAACCGTAGTACTCCAAGCCCGCCGCCACCTTGTGCGACAGGTCGTAGCTGAACTTGGCGTTCGGCGAGAACACGAACCCTTGTCCCACGCCAGCGCCGTGAAAGGAGCGGTCGAGGGTGGGATTGAGCGCCCAGTACCAGCGCCCGCGCTTCTGATCCACGATGGGCCGTAGTTCCAAAGTCCATGTGTCGGCGGAAAACGCGGGCCGCTGATAACCCACCTCCGCGGACAGGCTGGCCCCCACCGGCCAGTGCCATGCCTCCGGGGCGCGGACGCGCGGTCGGATGTGATCGCCGACCCAGGAAATGCCGTTGCCCGAGCGCGCGCTGGTGAAAATATAGAAGCCGGTCTCAAACCATGGCGTGAAGCCGTGCGTGATCTCGATGGTCTCGTGCCAGGCGTGGTTGGTCGGCAGGACGCCGCCCACGGTCTGCTTGGTACCCTGCAGCGTGAAGTTGCTGTGCAACTCCAGCATGGTCTGGTGCGGTGGAACGGTATCGGCGCCGTACGTCTGAATTTCGTAATTGTCCTGCGCTGCGAGCCGATATAGCCCTGTCAGTAGCAGGATCAACAGGAGCAGTGGGGCGCGCTTCACAGCGATTCGCGACCGCGGCCAGTGAGCCGCAACCGATGATCGCGCGCCAATGCCAGGCCGGGAGCCCCAGTGGCATCGCGAACATCAATCATGCCCGCATCCAGGAGCCGCGTCAGTTCCGCGCGGATGGCGTCTTCCGAGTAGCGGTCCTCGTAATGCCCCCCCGCAACCGTATTGAGCAGCATGAATACCGCCACCTCATCCACCGGCGTCGCTTCCGCGTGTTCTGCCAGCAATTGCAGGATTTCAAGCCGTAAATCCATGTGTGGAACGCGCATGGCCGGCAACTATTCGCCGATCAGGATCGCCGCCGAGAGAACGGTCGTCCAGAGCCCGCGTTTATCGCCCACCGCCGACTGACTGATGTTGATGGTGCGCACGATCTGATTGGAGATGCGGTAGATCTCCTTTTTCTCGTCCCAGGAGCGGTCGGGGTCGAAGTCGAGGTTGAGCGTCGTGGCCAGCATTTCAGCCGCCAGCTCCTCGGCATACTCTCCCGCCTGTGCCTCGGTTTCGCCAAACGAATGGTGTTCGGAAAGGTAGCCAAACATATTGCGATCGGCGGGTTGCGCCAGACCAATTGAAGCGGCGATCAGGCGGTGAGGTTCACGAGTGGAGTTCTCACTGATCACCGAAAACACCACCTCGCCGGGACTGAGCAGGTTGATGCCCGTGGCGCGTGGCACAATTTTGCAGCGCGGCGGAAAAATGCTGGACACGCGCACCAGATTGCAGGCGGCAATGCCGGCATCGCGCAGCGCCAACTCGAAGCTCGTGAGGCGTTCGCGGTGCTTGCCCACGCCCTTGGTCAAAAAGATCTTCTTGGCAATCATTGCGGGCCGAGAACCCTAGCCTCCGGGCGAAAGTGGGCGCCGCCAGACACACGTCGCCCCATCGGCACCGTAACAAGAAAGACCATCCCCCGTCAATGAGATCCGACAACGCCGCGGGCGCGCCGCCTGCAGCGGGAGGTGGCGAGGTGATGAACGAGGCGACTGTGCGCCACCGTGGGGCGCGCTCTGCCCGGGCGCTTTCCGCCGTTCCCGGTCACCAGCCGCCGGCTATCGAGGGCAGGATGAGCACGTCGTCGCCTTCTTTGAACTGGTAACCGGGGCCGCCGAGGAAGCGAATGTCTTCGTCGTTGACGTAAATGTTGAAGAAGCGACGGGCACGACCATCGGGTTCACAGATACGGTCCCGCAGCTCCGGGAAACGCGTCGTGAGCTCGACCAGCAGCGCAGCGAGGTTGGGCGCGGCACAGGCAACGTTTTCTGCGCCCTCGGCGAACTTCTGCAATGGGGTGGGAATGCGGACCACGTAGGACATCAGGATCTCCCCAAAAAAGCGGGCGACGGAAATTAAGCGACCGATACGGCGCCGACCTGCTCGAGCGCGGCCAGGTGCGCTTCAAAATCTGACAGCCGGGGGGCGAGCACCGGCGAGTCGGGCTGATCGGCGACCAGGGCATCGAGTGTTTTGAGTCCGTTGCCGGTGATCACCAGGACCAGCGTGCTGCGCGGATCCAGTCTACCTTGGCGAATCAGCTTTCGAGCACAGGCCACCGTGACCCCGCCTGCGGTCTCGGCAAAGACGCCTTCGCTGCGGGCCAGCATCCGCATGCCCTCGACAATCTCGGGATCGCTGACGTCCTCCGCCCAGCCGCCGGTGGCGCGAATGGTGCGGCTGGCGTGGAAGCCGTCGGCGGGGGTACCGATCGCCAGCGAGCGGGCAATGGTATGTGGGCGCTGCGGCTCGATCTCGTCGGTCTCTCGTTTCACCGCGGTGCTGATGGGCGAGCACCCGGTGGCTTGCGCCCCGTAGATGCGCGTGGCGCCCTGCGCCCAGTCGAGCTGCCGTAGTTCGTCAAAGCCTTTGGCGAGTTTTGTGACCAGGGAGCCGCCCGCCATGGGGGCGATCACGGCGCCCGGTAAGCGCCAGCCCAACTGGTCGGCGATCTCGTAAGCCACGGTTTTCGAACCCTCTGCATAGTAGGGACGCAAGTTGACGTTGACGATGCCCCAGGGGCGCGTCTGCGCAATCTGCGTGCACAGCCGGTTGACCTGGTCGTAGGTGCCCTCGAATCGCAACAGCTTGGCGCCATAGACGAGCGTGGCGGCGATCTTGGCCGCTTCCAGATCGGCCGGCGTCAGGATATAGGCTTCCAAGCCGAGCGCGGCCGCCTGTGCCGCCACCGCATTGGCAAGATTACCGGTCGAGGAGCAGGCCACGATTTTGAAACCGAATGCCCGTGCCTTATTGAGCGCCACCGCCACCACGCGGTCTTTGAACGACAGCGTGGGAAAGTTTACGGCATCGTTCTTGATGTAGAGCGTGGCGACGCCCAACTCCCGCGCCAAGCGCGGCGCGGGCAGTAGCGGCGTTCCACCCACCGGCAAGTAAGCCAACCCTTCTGACTCCGCTGCGGTGAAGGGAAGCAATTCGCGATAACGCCACATGTTGGCGGGGCGCTTTGCCAAATCGTCCGGTCGCACCGCTGCCGCCAGGGCGGTCAGGTCGTAGAACACCTCCAACGGGGCGAAACACTCATCGCATCCCGAGATCGGTTCCAGAGGGAATTGCTTGCTGCATTCTCGGCAGCGCAATCCGCGCACATAGTTCATGAGGATCCTCTTCCTTTCCGATACCCCTCCGCGGTCGAAGACGGAAGGCGCGCCCGCGTGGCGGGAGGAGGGCACAAAAAAACCTCTTCCACGGGAAGAGGGGTAGTTGGCTGGAGAATGCTCACAGCCCTCATCTCATCTTCCCCTTGCGGGCAGGAGTTGGCACCTTGACATCCGTGCGTCGCGCGCGAACGCGACCCGGACCGGTTGCCGTGGCTTCGTCGGGCCTGTTCCCTCAGCCACTCTCGATAAGATTCAGGGTCTCTGAATCGGGCTATTCAATTGTCCAGATCAATGTACCCCCGACCTTACCGCTCGGTCAAGTGACGGGCGTGAGTTGAGCCGGGGAACCGAACGCAACGTCGCTCGTGCCACTCTCCGCCGCATGTTACATCCCTGCGAGGCAACCGCCGAGTCACCTCCTGTGAAGCCGAAATCGCTAGCTCCCAAACGAGAAATAGTCTGCGAAAATCCTCCGGTCGGTCCGGCGCCGCCCGCAAGATTGGGCAACGGGTCGCGTGTTGGGCGGAAGCCGGCAACGGGGGGCAACGAGCAACAGGATCGCCGGGGGCGAATCGGGCTTCCCAGCGCCGGCGCAGGGGATCCTCCGGGTGGCCGACGCGCCAGAGTCCCGGGGCACGTTTTGTCTTGTATATACTGGCTGTGCATGGCGACCGTCTCCCAGTGCCTCCGTGTCGTGCCCGCGGCAGAATTCGCCGCAGCAGTTGCCGATGAAATCACAGGTATTGTGCGGCGGAAGCCGACGGCCGTGTTGGGCCTCCCCACCGGCAACACGCCGCTGCCGGTCTACCGCGAGCTCGTAGCGCGGCAGCAGGCCGGCTTGGTGGACCTTTCCCGCGTGACCGTGGTGCAGTTGGATGAGTACCGCGGCGCCCGGCCGGAAGATCCGGTCAGCTTTGCCGCCTGGTTGCGTACGCATCTCCTCGATGCTTGCCACATCGGCCCGGAGCAGTTCCAGCGTTTGCCCGCCTCCGCTGGCGATGTGGAACAGGCGTGCCGCAGCTTTGAGGCCGAACTCGCCGCGCGCGGCGGCTGCGATCTCCAGGTGCTTGGCCTGGGGCTCAACGGACATATCGGATTCAATGATCCGGGATCGTCACGCTCGTCGCGTACGCGCCTCGTGACCCTGACTGAGGAGACGCGTGCCGTGAACGCCGATTACTGGAGCGGCCGCGAAGTGCCGGCCGAGGCCCTCACCCAGGGGGTGGCCACGCTCCTTGAAGCGCGGCAATTACTTCTTTTGGTGAACGGGGCAGGGAAGGCGGGCATCCTGCAACAGGCACTGGAAGGCCCAATCACCAGCACGATTCCGGCCAGCTTTTTGCGGGAATCAGGTCACCTACAGGTATTTTGCGATGTGCCGGCAGCGAGCCGACTGAGGAACATAGGCTGAAAACCTCGCGCCGGGGCGCGACACGAGCGGCCCGTTAGGGCAGCTTGGCGCGCAGCGGACACGCACGACAACAGGGCGTCTTTTTGTGGCAATACTGTTTGCCCACCGCGACCAGCAGGGCGTGAAACTCGTTGTATAGCGCCGCCTGACGCGGCAGACGGGCTTCAAACCAGCCCCGCAGCGTCTCGTAGGGAAGCGGCTGCGCTGCCGCAGAGCTGATCTCGGGCCCAAGGTTGTGGCGGTCCAGGACTCGTCGCGTGTAGGCGTCAACCACAAATGTCGCATGCCCCCCGGCATAGAGCAGGATGTTATCGGCGGTTTCCGGACCCACCCCTGGCAGGGCGAGTAATTGGGCCCGCAGTCCTGCGGTCGGGGTTCGGAACATGCGGTCGAGACGGCCGCCATGTTGCTGATCCACCAGGGCCACGAGGGCTTTCAAACAACGCGCTTTCGGCCGCCAGAATCCGGAACTGCGGATGAGGCGGCCCAAATCGGCAGCGGAGGTGGCGCGCAGGCCAGGCAGCGAAAGCCGGCGGGCGGCGCGCAGTCGCTGCAGAGCGTACTCGACGTTCCGCCAGGACGTGTTCTGCACCAGGACGGCCCCCACCATGACTTCGAGCCGCGTCCGCGCGGGCCACCAGTCCTGCGGGCCGAAATGGCGATGCAGCAGCGCGTAATAGTCAAGCAGGTCCTCGTCCACGACACGATCGTAGCGCGGTGCCGCCTTGGCAGAAGCCACCGCGGGGCCTGCCGGTCGTCCCCCGCAGGCGGGGCGGCGGGAGGAACGTCCATTCCGCGGCTGCCGCACTGTAAGTCCCGCCGACTCAAGTGTCTGCCGCATTGACAGCCGCCTGCAACTCACCTACGATGCCGCATACTCAAAGCGCGGGCCAGTGTCCCCTCACCCGTCGGAGAACGTGCTTCCATGTCCCAGCGGCTCGGTGACCTCCTGATCAAGGAGAAGATAATCAGCCCGCCCCAACTCGAAGAAGCGCTGGCCTTTCAGAAGAAGAATGGAGGGCGGCTGGGCTCCTGTCTGGTGCGTCTCAACTTCTGCAGCGAGGACGAGGTGGCCACCTTCCTTTCGCGGCAGTACGGGGTCCCTGCGCTGAATCTGAAGGACTTCGAGATTGAGCGCAGCGCCTTGAAGCTGATTCCGCAGGAAACGGCGGAGCGCTATCAGATTGTCCCCTTGTCGCGCAATGGGGCCTCATTGACGCTGGCCATGGTGGATCCCACCAACGTCTTCGCGCTGGATGATGTGAAGTTCATGACCGGGCTCAACATTGAGCCGGTGGTGGCCAGTGAGTCGTCCATTGTCGAAGCCATCGCCCGCTATTACGGCGGTAACGGCGTGGACGAGGACCAGATCCAGAAGGTAATGGAGGCCCTCGATCAGGGCGAGGAAGCCGACCTCGAGGTGCAGGAGGACGAGGCCGAACTCGCCCTCAACGATCTCGAGAAGGCGGCGGGCGAAGCCCCCGTGGTCCGCATGGTGAACGCCATTCTGACGGAGTCGGTGCGGCGCGGCGCCAGTGATATTCACATCGAGCCTTATGAGAAGGAGCTGCGGATCCGCTACCGCATTGACGGCATCCTGCAGGAAGTGATGAGTCCGCCGCTCAAGCTGCGCGACGCCATGACCAGCCGCTTGAAGATCATGGCCAAGCTGGACATCAGCGAGAAGCGCCTGCCGCAGGACGGCCGCATCATGCTGCGTTTCGTGCGCGATGGCAAGCGCAAGGTGCTCGATCTGCGCGTCTCCTGCCTGCCGACGCTGCACGGCGAAAAAATCGTCATGCGTCTGCTGGACAAGGAGAACCTGCGGCTCGACATGACCAAGCTGGGATTCGAGTCGGAGTCGCTGGCCAAGTTTCACGACGCCATCCACAAGCCGTACGGCATGGTGCTCGTCACTGGGCCGACGGGAAGCGGCAAAACCAATACCCTCTACAGCGCCATCGCGCAGCTCAACACGCCAGACACCAACATCATGACGGCGGAGGATCCGGTCGAGTTCCAGTTGGCGGGCATCAACCAGGTACAGATGAAGGAGCAGATCGGACTGAACTTCGCCGCAGCGCTGCGCTCCTTCCTGCGGCAGGACCCGAATATCATCCTGGTGGGGGAAATCCGCGACTTCGAGACGGCGGAGATCGCCATTAAGGCGGCGCTCACCGGCCACCTCGTGCTCTCGACGCTGCACACCAACGACGCCCCGTCCACGGTCAGCCGCTTGATGAACATGGGCGTGGAACCCTTTCTGGTGGCGACGAGCGTGCACCTCATCGTAGCGCAGCGCCTCATCCGCCGCATCTGCAAGGATTGCGCGCAGCCCACCCCGGCGCTGCCCATCAAAGAGATGCTGGAGCTCGGCTTCACGCCGGAAGAGGCCAAGGGGACCACGCTCTACAAGGGCGCCGGCTGCCCCACCTGCAATAACACCGGCTACAAGGGCCGCGTCGGGCTCTACGAGGTGATGGCGATTGACGACGAGGTGCGCGAGCTGATCCTGGTCGGCGCCTCGGCGATTGAGTTGAAACGCAAGGCCATCGAGCGCGGCATGATCACCCTGCGCCGCAGCGGCCTGATCAAGTGTATGGCCGGAGTCGCGACCATCGAGGAAGTGTTGCGCGAGACCGTGAGGTAGAGCCGGGGCGTCGAAAGACGCCGGGAAAGGATACGCAACGGATGGCAATGAATTACGGTCTCTCCGACCTGCTGAAGCGGCTCACCGAGATGGGGGGTAGCGATCTACACCTGGCCACCAACTCGCCGCCTCTGGTGCGCGTCCACGGCGAGCTCCAGCCACTCGACTTGCCGGCCCTGAACGCCGCGGAAACGAAGCAATTGGCTTACAGCGTGCTTACCGACAGTCAGAAGCACCGACTTGAGGAAACCTTGGAGCTCGATTTCTCCTTTGGGCTGAAGGGACTGGCGCGATTCCGCGGCAACGTCTTTCATCAGCGCGGCGCCGTGGGGGCGGTGTTTCGCGTCATCCCCACTGAGATCAAGGGCTTCGACCAGCTCAATTTGCCGGCCATCGTGGGGAAGCTGTGCGATCGGCCACGCGGCCTGATCCTGGTGACCGGACCCACCGGCAGCGGCAAGTCGACCACCCTGGCGGCCATGATTGACCGCATCAACGCCGCCAAGCACCACCACATCCTGACCATCGAGGACCCCATCGAGTTCGTCCACCAGCACAAGAGTTGCCTGGTAAATCAGCGCGAGGTGCTGTCCGACACCAAGGGCTTCACGATGGCCCTGCGTGCCGCACTGCGTCAGGATCCTGACGTAGTTCTGATCGGCGAGATGCGCGATCTGGAGACTATTGAATCGGCGTTGCGCATCGCGGAAACCGGCCACCTCACCTTCGGCACCCTGCATACCAATTCCGCCGCCAGCACCATCAACCGCATTATTGACGTCTTCCCGGCGTACCAGCAGTCGCAGATCCGGGCGCAGCTGTCCCTCGTGCTGGAAGGCGTGCTGTGTCAGTCGCTGCTGCCCAAGGTCGGTGGCGGGCGCTGCATGGCCATGGAGATCCTGGTTCCCAACCCCGCCATCCGCAACCTGATCCGCGAAGACAAGATCCATCAGATCTACTCCTCGATGCAGACCGGACAGGACAAGTTCGGGATGCAGACCTTCAACCAGAGCCTGATGGCGCTCTACCAGGCCAAGAAAATCACTCTACCGCAGGCCCTCACGGCCTCCTCCCTGCCGGAGGAGTTGCAGGAAATGATCAACCGTGCCGAGCAAGCCGGTGGCGCCGCGCGCCCAGGCATGGCGCCGGTACGGCGTTAATTCTCGGAGGCACACATGCCGGTCTACACCTTCCAGGGCACCAATCGTGCAGGTAAAAAAGTCGCCGGGGAACGCACCGCGCCCAGCAAACAGTCGCTGACCCAGGTGCTGCGCCGCGAACAGATCACCCCAAATCGCATTCAGGAAAAGGGGAAGGAGTTCGCCCTGCCTTTCCTCGGAAAGAAGTCTGCCAGGGTCTCCACGAAGGACCTGGCCATCTTTTTCCGGCAGTTCTCGGTCATGATTGACGCCGGGCTGCCCTTGGTACAGTGCATCGAGCTGATCGGCGGCAACCAGGAAAATGCCGGATTCGGCAAGGTGCTGGGCGAGGTGCGGCACACCGTCGAGGGCGGCTCGACGCTGGCCAACGCCATGCGCCAGCATCCCAAGGTGTTCGACGATCTCACCACCAATATGGTCGAGGCGGGCGAGACGGGCGGCATCCTCGACCTCATCTTGCAGCGCATGTCCATCTATGTCGAAAAGGCGGTCAAGCTGCGCGCGGCGGTGAAGAGCGCCCTGGTCTATCCCGTCACTGTGATCGGGTTTGCCGTGCTGATCGTCTTCTTCCTGCTCTGGAAAATCGTTCCGGTATTTACCAACCTATTTGCCAGCCTCAATGCCGAACTGCCACTCCCGACGCGCATCGTCATCGCCTTGAGTACGTTCATCGGCAACTTCTGGTGGCTGTTACTGGGCAGCCCGATCCTTATTTCCTTCCTCACGAAGCGTTACTACGCCACCCCCAGCGGGCGCATGGTCATCGACAGCCTGATTTTGAAAGCGCCCATCCTGGGCCCGGTGATCCGCAAGATCGCCATCGCGCGCTTCACGCGCACCTTGGGAACCCTGATCACCAGCGGCGTGCCCATCCTCGACGCCCTCGCCATCACCGCCCGCACCAGCGGCAATGCCGTGCTGGAGCGCGCCCTCATGAATGTGCGTCGCGCCGTCGAGCAGGGCCAGACCATCGTGGATCCGCTGCGTGAATCCGACGTCTTCCCCAACATGGTCACGCAGATGATCGGCGCCGGCGAACAGACCGGCTCCATGGACGCCATGTTGCAGAAGATCGCCGATTTCTATGAGGACGAAGTGGACGTCGCCACCAAGAATCTCCTCGCCATGCTCGAACCGGTCATGATCGGCATCCTGGGGTTTGCTGTCGGCGGCATCGTCATCTCGATGTATCTGCCCATGTTCAGCCTGCTTGAAAAGCTCTCGAACCAGCATTGAAAACCCGCGCGCGGCGGGAGGCTCAAACCCGCGACCGGGCAGCACAGGGGCGGCTCGTGCCGCCCTGCCGTGACTGCGCTCGGCGTAGCGCTGCTTTTCCCTGCGTCCCACGCTGTGCGCTCCGCTGTCGTCTGGTACGATTAAGAGTTTCCAACCCACGTTTGTAAGTTCAGGAGGCAAGATGGCAGTTCGCGTAGGTATCAACGGTTTCGGACGGATCGGGCGCAACATTCTCCGTGCATCCCTCGGGCGTCCCGACCTGGAAATCGTTGCCGTCAATGACATCACCAGCCCGCAGACGCTGGCCCATCTGCTCAAGTACGACTCCACCTTGGGCAACCTGCCCAACGCGGTCAGTGCGACGGCGGATGGCATTCAGATCGACGGTCGGACCATTCGTGTCTTTGCGCAAAAAGATCCGGCGGCCATTGACTGGAAGTCGGTGCACGCCGAGGTGGTGATCGAATCCACGGGGTTGTTCACCAAGGCGGCGGAGGCGCGCAAGCATCTGCGGGATGGCGTGAAGAAGGTGATCATTTCCGCGCCGGCGAGCGACGAGGATCTCACCGTCGTGCTGGGTGTCAATCAGGACAAATATGATCCGGCCCGGCACAACATCGTCTCCAACGCGAGTTGCACCACGAATTGCCTGGCGCCGGTTGCCAAGGTACTCAACGACGCGTTCCACATCGTCAGTGGGTCGATGACCACGATCCACTCCTACACCAACGATCAACGCATCCTCGACCTGCCGCACTCCGATCTACGCCGCGCGCGCGCCGCCGCCATCAACATGATTCCCACCTCGACTGGCGCCGCGAAAGCAGTGCATTTGGTCATTCCCGAACTCAAGGGCAAGCTCGATGGGTTCGCCATGCGCGTGCCCACTCCCAATGTCTCCGTTGTTGACCTCGTGGTGTTTGTACAGAAGGCGACGTCGGTGGACGAGGTGAACGCTGCCTTGAAGAGCGCCGCTGCGGGTCCCATGAAGGGCATCCTCGGCTTCGAGGAATTGGAGCTGGTGTCCTCGGATTTCAAGGGCGACAGCCGGTCCTCGATCGTGGACGCGAAGCTTACCCGGGTGATTGGCGGCAATTGCGTCAAGGTCATCAGTTGGTACGACAACGAGTGGGGTTATTCCTGCCGCGTCCGGGACCTGGTCGGGTTCCTCGCCCAGAAGGGCTTTTAGGCGGGACCTTCAAGCGAAGGCCGCGGGGTTGTGGCGGCGTTCCCGTCACCGCGGCTTTGCTTTGGAGCCCGCCCTGCGTTGGCCGGCTGGCAAGAACTCCATGGAAAAACTGACACTGCGCGAGATGAATGTCCGCAATCGGCGCGTGCTGGTGCGGGTTGACTACAACGTTCCGATTCAGGACGGTCGCGTCACCGACGCGACACGGATTCGCGAGACCTTGCCCACGCTCGAATATCTGGTCGGGCAACAGGCGCGCATCATCCTGTGCTCCCACCTCGGCCGCCCAAAAGGGAAGAGCGACCCGCGCTACAGCCTGCGACCCGTGGCCGTGGAGCTGCAAACGCTGCTTTCGCAACGGCTTGGCCCTCCGACGGTGGTTAAGTTCTGTCCTTCCACCACGGGTCCGGAGGCGGAAGCAGCGGCGCAAGCAATGCAACCCGGCGAAGTGCTGTTGCTTGAAAATCTTCGCTTCCAACCTCAGGAAGAAGCCAACGATCCCGCCTTCGCGGAACAACTCGCCAAACTGGCCGACCTTTACGTCAACGATGCGTTTGGAAGCGCACACCGCGCCCACGCCTCGACCGTCGGCGTGACCCGCTCCCTGCCACAAGCGGGCGCGGGGTTGCTGCTGGAAAAAGAGTTGCGTTATCTGGGGCAGGCACTCGAGGCCCCCGAGCACCCCTATGTCGTCATCCTGGGGGGCGCCAAGATTGCCGACAAGATCCCGGTCATCGAACGACTCGCGCCCTTGGTGGACGTTTTCCTGATCGGCGGCGGCATGGCCTACACCTTCCTAGCCGCGCAGGGGCTTCCGATCGGGGGATCGCTTTTCGAACCGGATCGCCTGGAAACGGCCCGCCGCATCCTCGACGAGGCCGCTCCCAAAGGACGCTACCGCCTGGTGCTGCCGGTCGACCACGTCGTTGCCGAACGGCTGGAAGCCGGGGTTCCTGCTCAAACGGTCGACACGATCGCGGAAGGTCAGAAGGCCTTTGACATCGGACCACGCACCCGTGCTCTTTACACAGAGGAGATCCGCCAGGCCCGCATGATTCTTTGGAATGGCCCCATGGGCGTTTTCGAGATCCCACCCTTCGACGCGGGCACGGTCGCAATCGCGCGCGCGGTTGGAGCATCCGGCGCGGTCAGCGTTGTGGGAGGCGGCGATTCCGTCGCGGCGATTTATGCGGCCGGCGAAGCCGACCGGATCACCCACATCTCGACCGGCGGAGGCGCATCGCTCGAGTTTCTGGGAGGCCAGGAACTTCCTGGCGTCGCCGCCCTGACTTCGACCCGCTAAAGGCGAGAGAAAAGGAATCCCATGCAATCCAAGTCACGCAAGCCGATCATGGCGGGCAATTGGAAGATGTACAAAACGCCTGATGAGACCACGCAGTTTTTCCAGCGACTGCGCCCGGCGGTGAGCGCGGTGCAGCACTGCTACATGGTGGTGGCGGCGCCCTTTGTCTGCATCCCGGCGGCCGTCGAGGCGGCGCACGGCCTCGATATCGGGATCGCTGGACAAAACCTGCACTGGGAGAAGGAAGGGGCTTATACCGGCGAGATCTCCGGCCGCATGCTGGCGGCGGCGGGCTGTACGCACGTCATCGTCGGACACTCTGAGCGGCGGCAGTACTTCGGCGAGACAGACGAAACGGTGAACCGCAAGGTGCGGGCCGCGCTCGAGGTCGGTCTCACCCCCATCGTGTGTGTCGGCGAAACCCTGGCGCAGCGGGAAGCGCAGCAGACGGAAATCGTCTTGCGGCACCAGTTCGAGCGCGGGCTCTGGGGCCTGAGTGCTGAAGAGGTGTTGCGGTGCGTCATCGCCTATGAACCCGTCTGGGCCATTGGCACGGGGCGGACTGCCACACCGGAAATCGCACAGACGACGCAGCATGCTCTTCGGCAACGGGCTCTCGTCACCTTTGGCGGTGAAACCGCCGGCAATCTCCGCATTCTCTACGGCGGCAGCGTCAAGCCCGATAATGTCAAAGGGCTGATGTCACAGCCGGATATTGATGGAGCTCTAGTCGGTGGCGCCAGCGTCCAAGCCGAAAGTTTTGCTGCCCTGGTCAACTACTGAGCGCGCCATGGATGGGAACGGTCTGGCGCGATGGTGGCGCGATGTTTGGCGGACCAGCGCGGGCACCGGACCATCCCCCAAACTGCGTCTGCGGCCTCCGGGTGGCTGTAGTAAACTTGCGTCAGCCCTGCGGGAGTGGCGAAATTGGCAGACGCACCATCTTGAGGGGGTGGCGCCGCAAGGCGTAGGGGTTCGAGTCCCCTCTCCCGCACCATGTTAAATTTGGCATCGGCCCTGCGGCCGCAAGGATTTCCGGCGTGATCTATTTTGTAACCTTCATCCATGTAGTGGTCTGCCTGTTTCTGATTGGCGGCGTGCTGCTGCAGAGTGGCAAGGCTGGTGATATCTCCTCCGCCTTCGGCGGACTGGGCAGCCAAACCGCCTTCGGCCCACGTGGCGCGCAGACGACGTTGGAAAAGCTGACGATTGTCGGCTTTGCGCTGTTTATCATCACCTCCGTCACGCTGGTGGTGCTGGCGACCAAGTCCGCGCCGGGCTATGGGTCCGTGCTCGGAAATACCCTGGCCTCGCAGTCCGCGCCCGCCAAGAAGTAGGCGCGGCGTCCGCGGGCGGCGATTGTGGTTTGCGTGCCGCGGCCAAGACCATGCTGCGATATACCTTTCCGGTCGGTCCCTTGGCCTGCAACTGTTCTGTGATTGCATTGCAGGAGGGCGGCGAGGCGCTGGTGATTGATCCGGGCGCCGATGTTTCCAGGATTCTTGCCTACCTCACGCAGCATCGGTTGCGCCTGACCGCCATCATTGTCACTCACGCCCATTTGGATCATATCGGCGGTGCTGCGCAGCTCAAGCAAAACACAGGTGTGCCAGTGATGCTCCAAGCGCGCGATATGGATCTCTACGCCAACCTGGACTGGCAGGCGCGGTGGATGGGTGTCCCGACGCCCTCGTGCACGGCGATTGACTTGGAGCTTGAGGAGCGTACAGCGGTGCAGTCCGCGGGCCTCACGTTACGCGTCCTGGAAACACCGGGGCACACGCCGGGAAGCGTGTGTCTGTGGATGCCCGACGAGGCGCTGCTCTTTGCCGGTGACACGCTGTTTGCGGGCAGCATCGGCCGCACGGATCTGCCGGGGGGCGATCCGCGGCAGATCCTGTCTTCCTTGCACCATAAACTCCTCGCCCTTCCCGACGTCACGCAGGTGGTTCCAGGCCACGGGCCAGAGACGAGCATCGGAGAGGAACGGCAAAGCAACCCCTTCCTGCAGTGATGACAAGACGCTTGATGGCGCGGGGGAGATAATACCGGCATGAGCTTGGCCCGTTTCCGCTCGACTCTGCTGCTGCTCCTGGCGATACCGTTGTTTGCGGGAGCGCAAACATCGGCAACAAACGCGGCAGTGGTGCGCAGGCTGTTCGATGAGGTGGCTTCCCGCGGACAGATGGCACTGATCGACCAGATCGTCGCCCCGGACTTCGTCACCCACGGCAATCCCGGCGAACCCGATGACCCGCTGCGCGGACCAGCCGCCATGCGGGCACATATCCAAGTTTTGCGTACGGCGTTTCCCGATTTGAAGTTTACGGTGGACCAGGTGGTGGCGCAGGGCGATCAAGTGGCGGTGCGCTGGACGATGTCGGGCACACACAGGGGAACGATTCTCGGTATCGTCCCCTCTGGGCGCCACTTTCGGGTTGCCGGGATGCACATCTTTCGTCTGGTGAATGGCAAGATCCACGACTCATGGTCGGTTTTGGATTTGTTAAGCCTGGTGCAACAGATCAGCCCGGAAAAATAAGGGTTCAATGCGGGTAACGTATCGTTCCTTGATTGCCTCCCTCGCTTGGCGGGTCGGGGCCTTCGGTCTGGTCCTTCTGCTGCTTGGAGCGGAACCGGCGCTCTGGCCGCAAGCGCCATCGCCCGGCATCAGGACCAGTCCGATCGCCCTCACGGGCCCCCTGCGGATCACACGAAGTGCCCGGATTGCTCCTGGCACCTACACGATTGCGGCACCGGCGGGCGGGGCGGTGATCGAAATTGCCGCCGACGGAGTCGTTTTGGATTTGACCGGCGTCACGTTGCAAGCGCCGGCGACGGAGCCGTGGCGCCGGCATGGCATTGGTATTCTTGCGCAAGGGCACAACAACATCACCTTGCGCGGTGGCAGCGTGCGCGGCTATTGCATCAACGCCCGGCTCGCGGACGGACACGGATTCACCGTCGAGGGCGGTAATTTCAGTGGCAGTCGGGCCCAGCGCCTTCTGTCCACTCCTACCCATTACGACGAGGCCGACTGGGTTGACATTTTCCACCTTGCAGCGTGGCAGGCTTACGGGGCTGGGCTTTGGTTGCAAGACGCGACGCAGGTCGCCATCAGAGATACGGTGGCAGATGCGGCCCAGAACGGTATTGCGCTGATCAACGTCCGATACGCGGTCTTGAGTGGGAATGAGGCGAGTCACAACTCCGGGTGGGGCATTGCACTGTTTCGTTCGAGCGACAACCAGCTTTGGAATAATCACGCCGACTGGAACGTCCGGTGTGAGGCGGCCCGGTACTCGCACGGCTGTGATTCCGCCGGCATGCTGTTAATGGATGGCAGCAGCCGCAACACTCTCGTCGAGAATACTTTCACTCATTCCGGAGATGGTTATTTTTCCAGCAAGCCGGAGTCCGGGGCGAGCAGCGACGAGAACGTCGTGGCCTACAACGACGGGAGCGATTCACCGCACAACGCTTTTGAATCAACATTCTCAACACACGATCAATTCATCGGCAACGTAGCCGACCGGAGTGGTTACGGCTTTTGGCTCGGCTTTTCACGCATGACATCCGTGACCGGCAACCAGATTGTGGGAAGCCACCACGATGGCATTGCCATCGAGCACGGGTCGGATAACCTGTTGCTTCGCAACCGAATCGCTGATTCCACCGGGGCTGGAATTCGCTTGTTCCGTCGCCCGGGTGCTTCCGATCCCAGCCGCAACTATGTCGTGCTGGGGAATATTCTGCAGGGCAACCACACGGGGCTGGTGGTCAGGCAAAGCCAACAGGTCCGTGTCATCGGCAATCAGATGGTGAACAACGGCAACGCTCTCGACGTGGATCGCGACAGCAGCGACGTGCTGCTGCACGGCAACCAGGTGAAACCGGGAAGGTGAAGCCGGAATTCCGCCCACGCCCGGGCTTGCGGCTGTGGAGTTCCAGCGCAAAGCGCGGTTCTCAGCGGCCCAGCGCATTTCCAATGTAAAGAGTCGGGGCGGGGCCTTGCGGAGCTGCGGCCGGCGTTGCCAGGTGCGCCTGAGCGTAAAGGGCGTCTTGCCAAACGCCATAGTTGTCGCCTGCCGCCAGCAACAAATCCGAAGATCCAGCGTCGGGGATAACATGCTCAGTTTTCGGATTGGAGGCGGCGACGAAGACGGCGTGGGATAAGGCTGGTGCGATCATCGGATCACCGGTACCGTAAAGGACCAGCTTGGGCCCCAAGTACTTGGCCACACTGTCCACCTCGTTCATTTGACCGGGGAGTAACCAGCCCGCCAGCGGCGCGAGGGAGTTGGCCAGATGTCGCAGCGAGGGGAACGGGGATTCCAGAACCAAGGCGGCGACGTCCGGGTGTTGCGCTGCAATGCGCGCTGCAATCACACTCCCCAGCTCGTCGCCCTGAACGACGAGGCGCGTGGGCGGCACATGTAATTGTCCGGTGACGTACTGGTACGCGGCCTCGCCATCGCGGTAAAGCGCTCCGATGCTTGGCCGGCCGGGACTCTTGCCGTAGCCGGAGTAGTCCACGGCAAAGACATCCGACCGCAGATCTCGCAGCTTGGAATAGTGCGTGCTCAGATCGGTCAGGTTGCCGCGCCGCCCGTGAAAGAACAGCACCGTGCGCGCCGGCTGAAAGGAAGGAATCAGCCAGGCATCAAGGTACTGACCATCGGCCAGTGGCACATGATGCTCCTGGGCATGGTAAATGCGGGCGGTGGCCCAGTCTCCCTCGGGATACACCGCGGGATGAAACAGCCAGGCGGAAGTCTCGGCGCGCAGGAAGACGACGTAGATTCCCAGCAGGATCAACACCGCGGGCAGGATCTTGCGTGTCAACATCAGTACACCGTAGCCAGTTCCACAGCGAAAACGTCCTAGCCACAGAGTACGCGGATGCGCTGTCAACATCCAAGTGGAACTTGCAGAGCGTGAGTGCGACCCGCACTTTCGCCCTTCGGTCAGGGAGAGGTCGCATTGTCCGCCGTAGCGAGCGTTTCCTGGTGCTGACGTTCAGGGCGGGTGCCAACCCTGCTTTAGCTGATAGGCTGGAAGGAAATGAAACAGCAGCCACAACACGGACTGACCGTGGGCGGGATCCGGATTCGTTTCCATCCGAGCTGGCTGATTATCGTGGTGCTGATTGCACTCTCGCTGAAAGGCTACTTTCAGCTCGCCCATCCGGCGTGGAATGGAGTGCTGCTGTGGGGAACGGCCCTGACCACGGCAGCGCTGTTCTTCGTGTCGGTCATTTTGCACGAGTTGGCGCACAGTCTTGTCGCCCGGGCGTGCGGGTTGCCGGTCAAGCAGATCACGTTGTTTGTCTTTGGGGGAGTCAGCCAAGTCATGCGAGAACCGAGCGAGGCTCGTACCGAGCTCTGGATTGCACTCGCCGGACCAGCCACCAGTCTTGCTCTCGGCGGGATCTTGCTGCTGGCAGCGCATCTCATGCCGTCCGCCGCCGCCATCACTGCGGTCTTCTGGTGGCTGGGCTCCATTAACCTGTTTTTAGCCGCCTTTAATTTGATTCCCGGGTTCCCGCTCGACGGCGGACGGGTCTTGCGCGCCATTCTGTGGAGCGCCAGCAAGGACTTCATCCGGGCTACCCGCTGGGCAACCAACGTCGGCAAGGCGGTAGCCTTGCTCTTCATCTTGAATGGACTGATTAAGGCGTTCTTCCGCGGCCAGGCAGTTGAAGGAATCTGGCTGGCGTTTATCGGCTGGTTCCTGCTGAACGCCGCCGAGCAAAGCTGGCGCCATGCGGAAGTCACCGACGTTCTTGAACGCCATAAGGTTGGAGATCTGGCCAGTCCCTACTACACCTGGGTGAAGCCGGACGAGACGCTGGAGGAGTATTTCCAGCATGCAGCGGAAACGCAGCAAAATCGGCCCAGCTTGGTGATTGACGACGAGACGTTGGTAGGCGTCATCGCACCGTTGGACCTGCGCGGTGCCTCGCGGCAGCTATGGCCGGAGGTGCGGGTGCGCGACATCATGGTGCCGCGCGATCAAGTCGCGATCGTCGCACCCAACGATGGGTTGCGCGGCGCTCTGGAAAAAATGGCCAATGCCAACCTGGTTCAGTTGCCCGTAATTGAAAACGGAATCATCCGCGGCGTGATTCTGCGCGAGCGGATTGTGCAGCTTCTGCAGCAGCTCTCGCAGGGGCAGTTGCCGGAACGCTGAGGGCCGGGGGTGTCTATTTCGTGTTCCCGGCGAGCGCGACCTGCTCCACAATGTTCCAGCATGCCTGATACATTCGATCGACCGGGGCGCCGGCGCTTTGTACGTCAAACCGTTGGGCTGGCTGGCGCTGCCTGGGGCGTTCGCCTGTCCGCTGCCATGCAGAGGGAACATCCGATCCGCCTCTTGACTGTCATGCCCGGCAATTGGCATGAGGAGGTGTTTTTCGGCATTCACTACGATCTGCACGCGACCGCTCACGACACGATGTTGGGCAAGGATCTCGATCCGAATCAGTTGCGGCACCTGTGGGGGAAGATCAGGCCAGACTGGATCCAGACGGATTGCAAGGGCCATCCCGGATACGCAAGCTGGCCGACGAAGGTCGGGTCCCCATCCCCGGGGATCGTTAAGGACGCGCTACGAATCTACCGCGATGTGACGCGTGAGATGGGTTTGCGTCTCGGGGTTCATTATTCCGGCATATTGGACGCTCGAGCTGTGGAATTGCACCCGGAATGGGCGCGTGTGGCGCCTGACGGTTCCCGAAGCAGAACCGCCGTGTGCCTGACCAGCGGTTACGAACAGGCGTTAATGATTCCGCAGATGCTGGAAGTGATGGACCGTTACGCGGTAGACGGTTTCTGGGTTGATGGAGAGAACTGGGCCGATCAGCCGTGTTGGTCTCTGTCTTGTCAGACCGAATTCCAGCGCCGTTCCGGCCATTCTGTGGTGCCCCATCACGCTGGAGATCCTTTCTGGCCGGAGTGGTTGCAATTCCACCGAGATCTCTTCACAGAACACGTCCAGCGCTATACGCAAGCCGTCCACTCCCACCAACGGAGCGTTCTAGTCACCAGCAATTGGATGTACAGTGCGCGCCAGCCGGAATCACCCATGCGGGCCCCTACGGATTATCTGACAGGTGATTTCAGCCCGCGCTGGGGTGCGGCGGAGGCTGCGCTAGAGTCACGCTTTTACGACGGTCGTGAGATGAGTTGGGATCTGATGGCTTGGATGAAGGTCAGCCCTGTGGATGGCGAACCGGCGGCAACCAAGACTGCCGTTCATCTCTGCCAGGAACTTTCCGAGGTGATTACACATGGCGGGGCGGCCATGGTTTACGAGAACCCGCAGCGCAGCGGTTGGCTGACGGAGTGGCACCACGACATCATCGCCGAGGTGGCGGAGTTCTGTCGACTTCGTAAAGCCATGTGCTTTGGGAGCCGTTCGCTACCGCAAGCTGCGGTCTTGCACGACGCTGCCAGCTATTACGCTGCCAATCAGCCTCTCTACAACCCTGGAACGGCACTCGAACCAGTGCGCGGCGCCTTGGACCTGTTGCTCGAGACCCAACATTCCACGGATGTGGTTAGCGACGCCGTACTCCTCCAGCGCCTCGGAGACTATCGGCTCGTCGTAGTGCCAGAGCAAGCCAGTTTGTCTCCTGCGATCTTGCAGGCGCTACATCGATACGCCGTCAACGGAGGGTGCGTGCTCCTGAGTGGCGCCTTCATCTCCGAGAAATACAGCGATTTTGTCGGCGTTGTTCCGATGGGTGCGGCGCAAACAGCAAGCCGCTATATGGCGGTCGAGGGCGAGGCGGTCCCGGTGACTGGACCGTGGCAACCGGTGCGGGTCAGTGGGACCGTCAAAACACTGGCTTACTTGCTTGAAGAGCAGGATCCCGGCCGGAACACACGGAACGAGCCCGTCGTCACCCAACGGCCGTTGGGATCAGGCTCCGTAGTGGCGGTGCATGGTCCCGTCTGTCGCGACTATGCGCGCACTCATTACCCCCTGCTTCGCCAGTGGTTCGCTCTGTTAGTAGCGGAGTTGAACCTAACTTGGGCCACCACGGTCGCGGGCCCCGCCTATCTGGAGCTGGTATTGCGTCGCCAAGGGCGGGCCACGCTTATTCATCTGATTGACCGGGGTGCGCGCGAGACGCTGGGCCCAGAACGCGTGATCGTGACCGAGCTGCCGCCGGTGGAGAACGTCGTGGTTCGCCTGCGAATGGCGCGTCGGCCTACGGGGGTCACTACTGTGCCCGCGGCAAAACCGGTCAACTGGACCTATTTGGGAGGCGTTTTGACCTTGCACGTCCCGCCAATCCAAGTTCACCGCTGTATTCGGGTCGCTGACTGATCCCAGTGTCTATAGGCAAATCGAGGCTGCAGAAATCCCAGTCACCCTGCCTGCATTCGAAGCGGCGACAGGAGGGGAATTGCGGAAGGGGTTTCCGCAGAGCAGTTGAAGGAACGATTGCTGGTCTGCTGTCTAGCTGGCGCGGATCTCGGCCAAGCGACCGCATGCGATGCGGTAGTTGTGCGACTGGTGGGCGACCAGGCGTCGCAGTTCCAACTCCAAACTGGCGGAGTACGAAACAGTCAAACGCGAGATACGCAGGACGTAATAGTAGAGCCGTACCCAGATCTCCTGTCGCATATAGACGGCAGGAGCGATGGTGTCGAGCAGGTAGCTGATCGTCCGGAAGTCCTGCTCCAAGGTGCTGTTGGGGCTCAATAGGCCTTCCCGATGGAGACGTTCGAGCTCCTGCACATCGGCTTCTTGCAAGCGAGCATGGGAGAACGCGCACAGTGCATAGCCCAGGATTCCGAGCGAACTCAGCAGGATGAGTACCGAGTACACGGTGTAACCGGAGACAGGGAGGAGCCAAGCTGCCATGACGGAAAGGGAATGCATCATGCCCACTCCTGCAAAGGAACGGACGCGGTTGCCACTTGCGGTTCTGGCTGGGCGCGTTCCGGAGTCATCAGCGTATATGCCAACAGACCAGCGCCCAGAAGACCGGTTAACGGAACCAGCAGGCGCCACGATTCGAAGCCGGGCAGAAGGAAATGCACGGTAAAGACAGCCGCGTTGGAACTGTAGAGGGCACTGAAGGCCAAGATGACACGGCGGAATCGGAGTCCCGGCACGCGCATCACGTTGGTCGCCGTCCAGAGCAGGACAGTCAGGATCATGCCCAAAAAGGAGAGGTTTTGTTCAATTTCAACGCCCAAGTGGATGAGGATCGCCGAACTGCGGGACAGCACAAAAAAGGCCGTCATGACCGCAATCCCGGAAAAAACCATGATGGCGCCCATGCGCAGCCCTGGCAACTTGAGCGAACTGTGCTCGAAACTAAGCTCCAACAGGCGAACCAAAAGGAAGAAACCAGCGATCGATACTAGAGGATCGCCGAAGTAGTAGGCGTATCTGTATTCGCGCGAATCAAGCCCGAATATATGGAGCGTCCAGAGGCCAATCAGTTCCACGACGATGCTGAGGGCCAGGTAGATCGCGACAGCGTAAAGTTTGCGATGCCCACGCCGCGTCATCGCCGCGCCCAACGCAATGGCACGGGTGCATAGCCCCACAAGCGAGATCGCAAAAGCGTAAATCCCCATTCGTAGCGAGCCCTTTAAGCCCGTCTTCTGCCCTGACTGCTGCCCTAGAAAAAGCACCAATCAAGGCAAGACGAGTCCCAAGCTACCACGGACGGGAATAGTTGTCCACCCCCCCGGAAATGGGTACTAATTTTCGGCTTTTCGCGACCCAGTGTTGGGTAGCTAGTTCACGCGCGTGCTCGTGCTTAGCGAACGACCCGAGCTCGGGGGCACCGGCAGAGTGGTGCCGGCAGCGAAGGAGCTCGGGGGCACCGGCAGGGTGGTGCCGGCAGCGAAGGAGCTCGGGGGCACCGGCAGAGTGGTGCCGGCAGCGAAGGAGCTCGGGGGCACCGGCAGGGTGGTGCCGGCAGCAAAGGAGCTCGGGGGCACCGGCAGGGTGGTGCCGGCAGCGAAGGAGCTCGGGGGCACCGGCAGAGTGGTGCCGGC
>CALEJU010000007.1 GCA_937898755.1 uncultured Acidobacteriota bacterium
GAGATTTCTGCCTGTCTCGTGGGCTCGGAGATGTGTATAAGAGACAGCTCCTCCCGTTCCTCCCCTCCCTCCCTGTCTTCCTTGTTCCCCGTGTTTCCGTATAAACTCCCGGCATGCCGGACTTTGACGTGGTGGTGGTGGGCTCGGGCGCTTCGGGGGGCTGGGCCTGCAAGCGTTTGGCTGAGGCGGGACTCAAGGTGGCTCTGGTGGACGCCGGGCGGCCGCAGTCCGACGCCAATTTCACCGAGCACAAGCCCATCTTCAAGCTCAAGTATCGCGAGAAGGCGTATCACCTGAACCCGCGCGGCGAGTACCAGCCGGACTGGACCGCCGATCCGCAGCGCGAGCCGTACAGCACCGCGCCCGGCATGCCGTTCGAGTGGACGAACCGGGCGCGCATCACCGGCGGCCGCACCAACCTGTGGGGCCGGCATTCGTATCGCTTCAGCGACCTCGACTTCAAGGCCGCCTCGCACGACGGCGAGGGCCAGGACTGGCCCTTGAGCTATGCCGATCTGGAGAAGTACTACGCGCTGGTCGAGGACTACATTGGCGTGACCGGCATGCCAGAGGGGCTGCCGCAGTTGCCGGACGGCATCTTTCAGCCACCCATGGGACTGACCTGCGGCGAGACCAAGCTGCGCACCCACACCAAAGACAAGCTCGGCTGGACGGTGACCCAGGGGCGGCTGGCCAACCTGACGCGTCCCAAGCATGGCCGCGCCCCCTGCCATTACTGCGGTCCCTGCTATCGGGGCTGCATGACGCACTCCTACTTCAACTCCGCCTTTACCACCGTGGCGGAC
Organism: uncultured Acidobacteriota bacterium; assembly: GCA_937898755.1. Classification (GTDB taxonomy): domain Bacteria; phylum Acidobacteriota; class Terriglobia; order Terriglobales; family SCQP01; genus CALEJU01. The sequence continues at coordinate 807 of CALEJU010000007.1, forward strand.
GCCGTCGCCAGCGGCAACTGCACCCACATTCCCAATGCCATGGTGTACCAGGTGCTGATGGATCCCGCCACGCGGCGGGCGCAGGGCGTGGTCTACGTGGATCGCAACACGCATGAGGTGCAGCGCGTCAAGGGCCGTGCCGTGGTGCTCTGCGCCCAGGCATTGGAGTCGGTGCGCGTCCTGTTCAACTCGGAAGACAACATCGGCGGCGGCCGCTACGCGGGCGGCCTGGGCAACAGCAGCGGCGTGATGGGCCACTACCTCATGGACCATATCTGGGTGGGGGGAGGCGCGGACGGCGAGTTTCCCGAGTTCCCGGTGCGGCCCAACCTCAACGGCCCCAATCGCCCCGGCGGACTTTACGTGGCCCGCTTCCAGAACCTGCTCGGGCAGCGGCGCGAGAAGGATTTCCTGCGCGGCTTCGGCTTCCAGACCTGGGGCGATGCCCCGCAGCCGCAGTTCGGCGCGCCAGGGTTCGGCGCCGCCTATCAGCGCTCCCTGATGCAGCCGCAGCCGGAGCGCATCCAGCTCAAGGGTTTCGGCGAGTGCCTGCCGAACTGGGAAAACTACGTCGAGATCGACCCGCAGGTCGAGGATGCCTTCGGGATTCCGGTCCTCCGCCTGCACATGAAGTTCCGCGACAACGAGCACGCGCAGATGGAGGCGATGGCGACGACCGCCGTGCAGATGATGGAGGCGGCGGGGGCGAAAAACGTCAAGCCCTTCGTGGTGCACGACCGCCGGCCCGGGCTGGGCATCCACGAAGTCGGCGTCTGCCGCATGGGCACCGATCCCAAGAAATCGGTGCTCAACCAGTTCCAGCAGACGCATGACGTCCGCAACCTGTTTGTCATGGACGGTGCCGGCTTCCCCTCCAGTGCCTGTCAGAACCCCACGCTCACCATCATGGCGCTGGCCGTGCGCTCCTGCGATTACCTGATGGCGGAGATGAAGCGCGGCACGGTGTAGACGCCGGCGCGACCACTCCCTACCCCCTACACCCTACGCCCCACCACCAACGCCGAGTTGCTCGCAGATGAAGGCCCAGATGTCGGTGGATTCCTCGATCTGCTTGGTGATCGGTTTCCCGGCGCCGTGTCCCGCTTTGCGTTCCACGCGCAACAGAATGGGATGACCGCTACAGCTCGCCGCCTGCAGGCGGGCGGCCATTTTGCGGGCGTGCATGGGGTCCACGCGCGTGTCGCTTTCTCCGGTCAGCAACAGTACGGCGGGGTAGGGAACGCCGTCCCGGACGTGGTGGTAAGGCGAGTAAGCGGCCAGCCACTCGAACTGCGCGGCATCGTCGGCTGAGCCGTACTCCGGGATCCACAGCTTGGCGATTTGGAAGCGGTGGTAGCGCAACATATCGAGCAGCGGCACGGCGCACACGGCAGCTCGAAACAGCTCGGGTCGCTGCGTGATGGCCGCACCGATCAGGAGCCCGCCGTTGCTGCCGCCCTGGATGGCCAGCCGTTCGTGCGAGGTGTAGCCCTCGGCGATCAGGTATTCGGCTGCCGCGATGAAATCGTCAAAGGTGTTCTGCTTCTGGTCGAGCATGCCGGCGCGGTGCCAACCTTCGCCGTACTCGCCGCCGCCGCGCAGGTTGGCGTCGGCGTAGATGCCGCCGCGCTCCAGCCAGAAGTAGAGACTGCGCACGAACCCCGGCGTACGGCTGACATTGAACCCGCCGTAGCCGGTCAGCAGAGCGGGGTGGCTGCCGTCGCGCTGGATGCCGCGGCGCGCGACGAGAAACAGCGGCACGCGCGTGCCGTCCTTTGAGCGGCACCAGTGCTGCTCGACCACGTAGGGTGACGGGTCCACCGGAGCCGCGATCTGCGCCCAGCGCGACGTTGCGCCGGTTTGCGGGTCGAGACGAAAAAGGGAAGGAGGCACCGTATAGGAGTGAAAGCCGAAGAAGGCGGTGGGGCTGTCCCACTCGCCGCCCAGCCCGAAGACGGTTCCCAGGGTGGGGAGCTGGACCTCGTGCCGTGGCGTGCCGTCCAGCGTGAACACGCGCAGCCGCGAGCTGGCGTCCTGCTCGTAGAGCGCAACGAGATGACCAGCGATGACCTTGGTGCCCTGCAGGATGGCGTCGGACTCGGGGATCAGGGGCTGCCACGCCGCGCGGCCGGCGCCGAGTTGTGTCAGTGGAATCCGGAAGACCTGGTAGCGCGGTGCGCCCTCGTTGGTGGTGAGGTAGAGAT
>CALEJU010000008.1 GCA_937898755.1 uncultured Acidobacteriota bacterium
GGCTCGGAGATGTGTATAAGAGACAGCCCCCTTCCCGTCCTCCCCCCTCCCTGTGTTCGCGTTCCCGCATGCGGTAGACTGCCTGCGACAAGGAGCCCCTATGATCTTCCGTTCCCTTTTGCTCGCCGGGTCACTCGCCGTAACCATGGTGGCGGCGCAGCAATCACCCGCCGTACCCGCCACCCTCGCCGCCAGCGTCAACCAGCAGCTCTCGATCGCCGAGCACGAGGTCGTCGCGGCCGCCGAAGCCATGCCGGAAAGCAAGTACTCCTTCGCGCCCAGCAACGGGACGTTCAAGGGGGTGCGCAACTTCGCCGCGCAGGTGCGCCACATCGCGGGCACCAACTACTGGCTGAGCGGCATGATTACCGGCAAGAACGTCTCCGGCGATGAAGGCGACAGCAAGCTGGTCACCAAGGCGCAACTGGTGCAATACCTCAAGGACTCCTTCGCAGCCGCCCATCGCGCGGTGGATACTCTCAATGATTCGAACGCCTATCAGGCTGTTCCCGGCGCCTTCGGCGGTCACATGAACCGCCTGAGCCTCGCCGTCATGATGTGCGCCCACCCCTTCGACCATTACGGCCAGATCGTGGAATATCTGCGTATGAACGACATCATCCCGCCGGCGAGCCGGTAGCGAGCGTCGAGCGTGAAACGTGGAGAGTAGAGCGTGAAGCGTGGGAAGCGGAGCGCCAAGAGCGGAGCGTGGGAGGGGGCGCGTAAGCCGCGGATGGACCTGGAGATGAACACCGGCGCAACGGAGTGAGTCCAAGCGCCGGCGTTTCCAATGCCGTTCCAAGGCGCCAAGTCGTAGCCCGTCGGCCTTCCGCCTTCCGCCCTCGGACGTCACTCCTCCCCTCCTTCAATCTTGCCTCCCCTCCCCCCTCCCATCCTCTCCCCTCCCTGCCTTCGCGTTCCACCCCCTGCCGAGCGGTCGGTCATCGCCCGCAGCGCATGAAATACTGGATATATCTCCCGTGCGCGCCACCCTCGTCCAACTCGACTCCCACTTCGGACAGCCCCGCCATAACCTCGAACGTGCCCTGCAGCTCATGCGGGCCGCCGCCCCGGCCGACCTCGTCGTTCTGCCCGAACTCTTCCCCAGCGGCTACACCTTCGCCGACTCCAGCGAAGTGCGGGAACTGGCCGAACCCGCCGATAGCGGTCCGACCTTCGAGGCGCTGGCGGCGCATGCGCGCGCCCACCAGACTTGGATCGCCTACGGCTTCGCCGAACGCGCCGCGGATGGGTTCTACAACTCCGCCAGCGTGCTGGGACCGGACGGCCTGGTCGGCACCTACCGCAAAATACATCTCTTCAGCCGCGAGAACCTGTTCTTTTCTCCTGGCCAGACTGCGGCTCCGGTCTACGATCTGCCCATCGGCAAACTGGGCCTGATGATCTGTTTCGACTGGTTTTTCCCCGAGGTGGCGCGTTCGCTCGCGCTGCGCGGCGCGCAGGTCATCGTCCACCCCTCCAACCTGGTGCTGCCACACTGCCCGCAGGCGATGTTGACCCGCTCGCTCGAAAATCGCGTCTACTCACTGACCTGCGACCGCATCGGCAGCGAACACCGCGGCGGCGCGGACCACGACTTCATCGGCAGCAGCCAGGCGGTCGGGGTGAAAGGCGAGCTGCTGGTCCGCCTCTCCAGCGACCGGGAAGAGACCGCGACGGTGGAGCTTGATCTGCCACAAGCCGACAACAAGCGCCTCAACTCGCACAACGACCTCTTCACAGCCAGACGCCCGGAGCTTTATTAACAGTTGTCGGTTGTCGGTAACAAGAACGAACCGCTCGGTCCGAGACGCGGCGTTTTGGAGTTACCGACAACCGACAACTGAAAACCGACCACCATTAAAACGGCGTAGCCACAAAGCGCAGCGGTAGCGAGGCGGAGCCCGTCGGCATAAACTGCAGCCAGACGGTCGTGCCGGCGCCCGGGCTGTACTCCCCTGCCAGAGCTCCATACGCGTTGCTGCTCACCGACCCGGTCGAGGGCGGGATCAGGAACACGCCGCCGGGCGTAATCCCCGCCGCTGCATTCAAGGCTCCGGCCCATGCGCCGCCCCGCGGGTTGATGAGGAAGCCGAGGTTCTGCGCGTTACTTGCCGAGGTGCTGAGGTGCATGAGGTACAAGACGCCGTAGTTACCGGAAAGAGTGACCGAGGTGAGATCGGTGGCGTCGGTCCCCACCGCGCTGGGATCATTGGGTGTATTGGCCGCGACGGGAAACTGCTGCATCCCGCCGGCCGTGTCGATCGTCACGCCGGCCGCGGTGTCATAAATCTTGTTGGCGTTGGGAAACGTGCCGCGTTGATGGGTGTCCTTGTCGAGCACGGCAAGGGTCGGGCACATCGTGACCGGGTCGTCGGCAGGATTAAGGGCACAGATGGTGATCTGGTGCGGCTGCGTGAAGGAGTAGTCCCAGATGCCGTGCAGCAGGTTATTGTAGGCCACGTTGATGGTGTCGAAGCCGGGATCAAGTTCCACACTGGCCCCCGACGGTACCGTGACCGGCGCGCCCGGGGGGAACTCAACCACCGCTGAAAGGCCAGCTTGCCGACGTACATGTAACTGGTCGAGGGTCCGGCGAGACCCGCCTGCTGCACGGTCAGGGTGCCATCCGCGCTGCCGAGGTTGGTCACGATCACGGCAAACTTCATGTAGTCGGCGGTATTGCCGTTGACGTGATAGAGAAATATACGATGGTAATTGGTACCGCTGGTGGCTGGCATCCCGCCATCCTGGTAAAGAATGCCGGATGACGCGGGATACTCCGGCGAGTCGGAAAACATCAGCTCGCCGCCGGTCCAGGTCGTGCTCATGCCGATCTCCGGGCAGTACAGGGGGTTGACACCCGACAGGCTCAGCACGCTGGCCTGCGCTGCTCCCACCAAGCTGGAAGCCAGCGCGGCCGGCGTGGGACACGTCTGCGCAGCCGCGGACACCAGCCCCAGCATGCTCGCCAAGGACATAACAACCCATAAACGATACGTCATAGATTTACTCCTTTTCGATGTGCTCAATTCGCGGATAGTTAACCTGCAATGGTTGTCGGCTCTCAACGCTTAATAAGCACAGCGGCAGTGCCTTGTTTTGTGTAGCCGACAACCGACAACTGACAACCGAAAACCATTAGAACGGCGTAGCCACGAAGCGCAGCGGCAGCGAGGCGGCGCCCGTCGGCATGAACTGCAGCCAGACGGTGAACGCACTGCCTGGGCTGTACTCTCCCTCCAGGGCCGCGTAAGTGTTACTGCTCACCGATCCGCTCGAGGGCGGGATCAGGAACACGCCGCCGGGCGTGATGCCGGCCTCGGCATTCGCCGCGCCCGCCCAGGTGCCGCCGCGCGGGTTGATGAGAAACGCCAGGTTCTTTCCATTACTCGACTTCGTGCTGAGGTGAATACGGTAGAGGATGCCGTAGTTGCCGCTCAGCGTCACCGAGCTGCCGTCGGTGGCGTCGACGCCGACCGCGTCGGGATCGTTGGGCGAGTTGGCGGCCAGCGGAAACTGCTGCATCCCGCCCGCCGTGTCAATGGTGACGCCGGAGCCAGCGTTGTAGATCTTGTTGTCGTTGGGGAAGGTGCCGCGCTGGTGCGAGCCGTCCTTGGCCAGCAGCGCCAGCGTGGGACACACTGAGACCGGGTCGTCGGTCGGGTTGAGGGCGCAAACCGTGATCTCGTGGGGCTGCGTAAAGGAGTAATCCCAGATGCCGTTGAGCAGGTAGTTGTAGGCGGCGCTCAGGCCGTCGAAGGTGGGGTCGAGCTCGACGCTGGCACCCGCGCCGACACTCACCGCGGACTTGGCGGTCGAGCTCAGCCAACGGTCAAAGGCCAACTTGCCGACGTACAGGTAGCTGGTCGATGGTCCGGCGGTGCCGGTCTGCTCGACCGTCAAGGTGCCGCTCGAGCTGCCGAGGTTGGTCAGAATGACGGCAAACTTCATGTGCTCCGCGCTGTTGCCGTTCACGTGGTACAGGAAAACGCGGTGGTAGTTGGAACCGCTGGTCGCCGGCATGCCGCCATCCTGGTACAGGATGCCGGGCGCGGGAGCGTACTCCGGCGAGTCGGAGAAGATCAGCCTGCCGCCGGTCCAGGTATTGCTCATGCCGATCTCCGGGCATTGTGTCGGGTCCACGCCACTGAGGCTGAGAACGCTGGCCTGGGCGGCCCCGACCAGGCTGGAAGCCAAGGTGGATGGTGTGGGGCAGGTCTGCGCCTGAGTGGACGCCAGTCCCAGCGTGCCCGCTACTACCGCTACAACCAATGAACGATGCGACATAGGTACTCTCCTCTTCTGCTTAACGTTGTCGGTCGGCACAACAACAACGCGACACCCAAGTCCCGGCCGGCGTTTGTGTTGCCGTCAACCGACAACCGCCCAACCCTTCGCAGTCCTCCAGACGTCTAGTTGTATAGCCAGGACGGATTCTACTCCCAAATGCAGCACGGCATGCAACGGCGTGCCCCGTTGGCGATGAAAAGGCGAAGCCGGAGATGAGCGGCCGGTTCATGGAACCAGCGTTAGACATTCAACGGTCCCTCAGAACCGGCCTTCTCTGCTGGCGATGAGTTCATGCCATGGTTGAGAAGAATGGCGCTCTCCTCGCAGGCTCCCACGTTCGAGACCGCGATCCAGCGTCAGCAGGTCCCCTCGTTCATGCGATATCGGATGCCAACACAGCGACCAGGCGACCCGTCAAGCCCCTGCGATCAGTTCCAGCGCCCCGACGTTGTGGATGAAGAGAGCCGCCCCATGGCTGGAGATGAGCTCCCGTTCCTTGAGCACGCTGAAAAGACGACTGACCGTCTCCCGCGTGGTGCCCAGCATCTCAGCGAGTTCTTCCTGGGTGCGGGTATGCACCACCCGTACCCCTTTCGGCGTGCTCTTGCCCAGCTTGGCCTGCTGAATCAGGAAACGTGACAAGCGGGCCAAGGTCGAGGGCGACAGGCCCAGTAACTTCACCTGTTCGCAAGTGCGCTGGTGAACGAGACTCAGGCTGCGCGCGGCGTTGAGTCCCGCGCCGGCATTTTCTGAAAGCAGCTGGAGAAAATCGCCGGCAGCCACGCGATTCACCTGGCCCGGGTCTTCCATCACGGCGGTGAACTCGTAAGGCGTGCTCGACAGGACGGCGCTCAATCCCAGGACCTCACCCGCCTCGGCGATGCCCGCGATCAGCTCGCGTCCGGAACGACCACTTGCATACAATTTCACCCTGCCGCTGCACAAGACCAGCACACTGTGCGCCACCTCGGCTTCGCGAAACAAAACGGCGCCGGCCGCCAACATGTTGGTGGTCTTGATGCGCTCAAAGGCTTCGAGTGTTGGACGCGGCAGATTACAGAACGGGCGTTGCGATCTGACGGGACAATCCAAACAATCGTAGATGACGTGCAACTCATTTCCCGGCATTGTGATGTCGAGTATACGCGGTGGGCCCGGTTGCGCCCCTGCATCGCCGCCGCGCCAGCGTCTCTTCTGCCGATCAAGTGATGGCCTGACGGACGGGGACGTTGGAACGAAAGTTCTGATACCGCACCAAGAGTCGGCTGCCGACGACTCTGGTCTGCAGGACGTCGAGGGATCGAGGAGGTGGCCCCGACTCGTAGGCTCCGTCAGGCGCAAACACGCCACCATGGCACGGGCATAGAAACCTGCCTTCGTTATCGTCCCAAGCGATCGTGCAACCGCGGTGCGGGCAAACCGGACTCAGGGCTCGAAGGGTGCTGCCCACCTTGACGATATAGACGCTTGCTCGCCAGCCATTGCGCTGCACCACGTCAATGGGGCGGCGTACCGGGACGCGCGCGGCCGCGTAGTCCGCAACAGCACCGGCATCCACCCAGTCTGAATGCTGGTCGCGCGCCGTCAATGGACGAAACATGGCTCGTACGAAGGGGGACGTCAGCACGGCGCCCACGGCGAGCGATACCAGTCCCAGCCACACGCCAAGAAATGAGCGTCGCGATAGGTCGTGATTCTCGGTGTTACGCACCTGTTTGCCGGGTTCCAATCAGTATCCGCCAGACGCTGGCGCGTTGGCCCTGCAGGGTCTTCGCCCCCGCCTCCCGTGGGTCGCTGCTCCGCTTCACCCGGCGCCGGCTGACGCACAACCACTCGCGCCGTGAAGTCTGGCGGCACCGGACCGCACAGTTCGCATGCACTCTCGGTTCCGCAGAGCCGACGCGGCAGGTACATCAAGCCAAGGCAACGTCAAGCGGGTGACCTTTGCACGGCTTCACAACCACCCTACAGGAAAGGGGCGTTGGCGCGGCGTGACCCCTGTCACACAGGCGCTGGCGGAAGCGCGGGTGCGTCCCAACCCTGCGTTCGCACGCGCTCCGGTGCCTGGTGCAGGAACGGTATGGTGTGCCCGCGCAACAGAACGTGCCAGTACAGCCAAGGTAGGCCATAGCGCTTCAGCAGCCACATGTCGTAGCGCTCACGGATGGTGTTGATCCACGGGATGCGCGGTCGCGGCCCGCCGGTGTAGTCGAGCTCGCAAAGCAGCACACGGTCATAGCCGGTGATGATCGGGCAGGCGATGTAGCCGTCGTAGGCGGCCGTGGGCTGCGCGCCGCGCATGACGGCCAGCAGGTTGGCGACAACGACCGGCGCCTGACGCACGACAGCGGCGCCGGTTTTTGCGTTGGGGGTACCAGCGACGTCGCCGAGCGCGAATACGTTCGGGTAAACAACGTGCTGCAGGGTGTACTTGTCGACCTTCACCCAACCTTCGCGTGGTTTGTCGGGGTCGGCCAGCGCGCTTTGGCGGATGAACTCCGGGGCGGTCTGTGGCGGCACGGCGTGGAGCAGATCGTATGGAATGGTCACGCGACGGCGTTCCGGCGTTCCCGGAACGGTGAAGATCGCCTCCTTCTCCACCGCGCGAACTTCCACCAGATCGTGGTGAAAGCGTGCATCGATGCCATGGCGTTCGATCACCCGGTCGAGGACGGCGGCATACTCCTTGACGCCGTAGATGGCGCCGAGAGCGGAGCCATAGATCAGGTTGACGTCGCGGCGGATGCCGCGGCGGCGGAAGTGATCGGCGGCAAGGTAGAGAATCTTCTGCGGCGCTCCGGGGCACTTGATCGGCGTGCCCGGCATGTGGAACAGCGCCGTGCCGCCGCGGAACTTGCGAATCAGCTCCCAGGTTTTCGGTGCCAAGGCGTAGCTGTAGTTGCTGGAGGCGTCGCCGCGCTGAATCGCCTCCTCAAGTCCTGGAATTGCGGCCCAGTTCAGTTGCACCCCGACCGCCACGACCAGAAAGTCATAGCTGACGCGGCCACCGTTGCGGGTCGTGATGTAACCATGGTCGGGATCGACCGCGGCCACGGCATCCTGAATCCAGCGCACACCTGCCGGGATGTAACGGGCTTCGGGCCGGACGCTGCTCTCGCGCCGGACGGTCCCCGCGCCCACCAGCGTCCAGATGGGCTGGTAAAAGTGGAGGGCGGAGGGTTCGACGATGGCGATATCGGACTCCCCTGCCTGCCGAAGTAGGCGGGCGGTCATGATGCCGGCGGTTCCGCCGCCAAGTATCAGAATCCGCTGGTGCGATGGATTGAGGCGGTGAGCTGCAGTCACTTGGTTGTCTTTCTGGACTTCACGCTGCGCGTGGGAGCGCGAGACGCGCCCGAGACGTCCCGGGTGATTTGGGGGCGGAACCTGGTGAACTACTCAAGAAAAAAGAACAGCTGGCGCAGGTCAGGCCAACTCAGAGGGGTGGCAACAACATCGTGTGGGCACGTGCGCGCAAGCCATGGCAAGAGCGTAACGCGGACGCTGGGACCCGCGTCTGTGACCCCGGTCACGCTGCTCGATGCATCACGCAACTGTGCGTTTAAACACGGCGGACAAGCTTTCCGCAGCACCAATCGCCAGCAGGCCGAGCAGCAGATGCACAACTTGGATGATCCAGTGATTGCTGCCCTGCAGCACACGTAATTGCGCGATGCCGACGACCGGCAGGAGCAGGCCGAGCAGAAGGGCCCCTGCCACGGCGGCGGGGCGAGCGCCCGCGCGAGCTGCCAGCGCGGCCAGAAGCCACAGCGCCACGACCAGGACAAAACCGAGGCGTATGTGCCACGGGATGAGTCCAGAGGCGCGGTGGGTCCAGAACAACACTCCAAGAACAAAGGTCACGAGGCCACTGAAGCGGACCAGCATGAGCAGCGCGGCAGCGGTGGCCTTCATGAAAAGATCCTACTCTCCTTCAGGGACATTCGCCGGGGGACACGGGCGCGTCGGCCACTCCAGGGGCTGCCCATCCCGGTCGCGCCGCTGCGCTTTGGCCTGGCGGCGGACTGCCCTGCGGAATTTCACCGGTTGTTTTCGTCGGGCGCGCTGCGATCTCGGCCATGCGCAGTTGGCTCGGCGGGTGCCTCGACTTTTCAGATTGCAGATGTGACCGTGGTCACTGCCAAGACCACCAGAATGGCCCAAGCTGGGAGCATCGGTAGGAGTCAGCGATCATGGTTCAGCCCACTTCGTGCGCGCCGTCCCGGCAGTTTCTCCCCGAGCGCCCCGAAGCCCACGACCTCAGCGACAAGCCGTGGGTCGTGATCTGGGAATTGACCCAGGCGTGTGATCTGGCCTGCCTCCATTGTCGGGCCAACGCCCGGGCCGGCCGACACCGGGACGAGCTGACGACCCGGGAAAGCAAGCGGCTACTGGACGACATCGCCGCCACCCAGCCACGCGTGTTGGTGCTGACGGGCGGCGATCCCCTGAAGCGCGCCGATTTGATGGAGTTGGTGCGTCACGCGGTGGAGCTGGGTCTGCAGCCGGCCCTGACCCCCAGTGCCACGCCGTTGTTGACGAAAGCGGTGATCGGCGAGCTGGCCGAGGCGGGGGTGGCACGCTTCGCCATCAGCCTTGACGGGGCCACCGCCGCGACGCACGATCGGTTCCGCGGTGTAACCGGCTCGTTCGACCTCACCATGGAAGGCGCGCGCGAAGTCATCCGTCTGGGGCTGCCGCTGCAGATCAACACCACTGCGACGCGCTTGAATCGCGAGGAGCTGCCGCGCATCGCCCGCCTGCTTGAGGAACTCGGCATCGCCATGTGGAGCGTGTTTTTCACCGTGCCGACGGGACGCGCGCAGCGGAGCACCATGCTCGATGCCGATGAAACCGAAGCGGTTTTCGATCTGCTCTTCGAGGTGGGCTCCCTCGGCAAGTTCCTGGTCCGCACGACCGAAGCCCTGCATTACCGCCGCTACCTGCTGCAGCGGAAATCCGAGGTGGGACCGACGGCGCCGGCGCTGCGCTGGGCGTCGCGAAACGTGCCGCGCGGAATCAGCGACGGCACCGGTTTCATGTTCATCTCGCATACCGGCGAGGTCTTTCCCAGTGGCTTTCTGCCCCTGTCTGCCGGCAATGTGCGTCACGAGAAACTGCTCGACATCTATCACCACAGCGCCCTGTTCACCACCCTGCACGATCGCACCCGACTGAAGGGCAAGTGCGGCGTCTGCGAGTTTCGCAACGTGTGCGGAGGCTCGCGCGCTCGGGCTTACGCCTGTACGGGCGACTGGCTGGAGAGCGACCCGGTGTGCAACTACGAGCCGGCACAGTGGGCGCGCGTCGCCGGAGCGGCCCCGGAAGTGACGATCAGAGCCTGACAGTGACGCCCCTCCTCCACGTTCTCAACGCCGCACCGCCGGTGTCTTCACCAGCGCTCCACCCCAAGGGCTCCCGGGCGCACGTGCTGTTGACGTCCGTCTTCGGACCGTATGCCCAGGATGACGCGTTCGGCAGCCGGGCCATCAACCCGATGGAGCTCTACCACAACCAGGTGACGCGGGCGCAAGGGGCCTGTTCCCTGCGCATGTTCCACCGCTCATGGGGGATCATGCTCATCCGCGAGAACATCACCGCTCCATGCACACTTCTGGACTTTCCCACACGCGACAGCTTTGAGGCGGAGCTGCTGGCCGGCGGCTACGATGTAGTCGGCATTTCCTCGATCATCGTCAACGTCGGCAAGGTTCGCGAAATGTGCCGGATCGTGCGACGGGTGTCACCCGGTTCGATGATCGTGGTGGGCGGTCATGTGGCGGCCATCCCCGGTCTGGAAGCAATGATCGACGCGGATCACATCGTCCGCGGGGACGGTGTGAGCTGGATGCGGCGGTTCCTGGGGGAGGACGAGCGGGCGCCAATCCGCCATCCGGCGATCGTGTCCAGTTTCGGGTTGCGGGTCATGGGGGTATCGGCGGGCGACCCTCGGGGCTCGGTGGCGGCCACCATCATTCCCTCCGTCGGCTGTCCGCTGGGGTGCAATTTCTGCACGACCTCGTCCTTCTTCGGCGGCAAGGGGAAATTCCTCAACTTCTACAACACCGGGGCCGAGCTGTTCCGAGTGATGGTGGAGATTGAGGCTAAGTTGGCAGTGCAGTCGTTCTTCGTAATGGATGAGAACTTCCTGTTGCAGCGACACCGGGCCCTCGACCTGCTGCGGCTGATGCGGCAACACGACAAGAGCTGGGCCTTCTACGTGTTTTCCTCGGCCAATGCCATCGCCAAGTACTCGATGACGGAACTGGTGGACCTGGGGATCTCCTGGATCTGGATGGGGCTGGAGTCGCCGCACAGCGGCTACACCAAGCTGAAGGGAATCGAGACGCAGACGCTGACGCGGGAACTGCGGGCGCACGGCATCCGGGTGCTGGGGTCGACCATCATCGGCCTCGAGCACCATACCGCGGCCAATCTCAGCGGCGAAATCGAGTACGCCGTAGCCCATGACACCGACTTCCACCAGTTCATGCTCTACACCCCGATTCCGGGGACGCCGCTCTATACCAGCATGGCGGCGGCAGGGCGGTTGCTGCCCGGCGATCTGGCCGATATTCACGGCCAGTACAAGTTCAACTTTCAACACCCCGGACTCAGCCGCGACGAATCTAAACTCTGGCTTGACCGGGCTTTTGAGCGCGACTTCGAACGCAACGGCCCCAGCCTCTATCGCATCGTCCGCACCACCTTTGCCGGCTGGCAGCGATACCGTCACCACCCCGATCCGCGCGTGCGGCGGCGCTACGCCCGCGAGGGGCGGCAACTACGGGGCATGTACCCGGCGCTGTTGTGGGCCATGGAACGCCAGCTCCGGAAGTTCAATCCTCGGATCAGCGCGAGCATGCGCACCCTCCGGAGGGGAATCGGGAGCGAATTCGGCTGGACCGCGCGCGCGGCCACATGGCTCGGTCCGCTGCTGCTTTGGACCAGTCGGCGCGAGGAACGCCGCTTGGCCTGTGGTTGGACCTACGAGCCCTCACCGATTGTCGAGCGGCGGGAGGCGTGCGCCTGCTCATGATGACACGGCCCCTTCAATCCAAGTACGGGGCATCTAGCAGCGACCGTAACAGCGGCCCTGCGCCACTCGCGTCCCTCAACCCCTGCGAACTCGAAATCGACCTGTTTTGCAAGGGGCTGCGCATCCATCCCTCGTGCGACCTGAAGCACGATGCCCGCTCTGTCACGCGGACGCGGGCAGGGTTGGGTAGCGGCCTGGAACTGATTATTCTGAGCCGGTCGAGTGCAAACGCCAGACCCCTGAAGGATGTCTGGGTCAATGCGCCGGTGGCGGAGGCGTTCGCACAGCGATCGTGCTACCAGCTGACGCGTGCCCACGGGCAGTACGCGATCTGCGATGACCGTACCGGGTTCGCTTATCCGGTGCGGCTTCCGCCGATGCCGGCGTGGTACAACCGCACCACGGCAAGCGGCGTACAAATGCGGCACGTCGGCGTCCTCCAGGGCACCTGCCTCTCGTTCTATATCTCAAACACTTGTGGCTTCTGGTATCACTCGCCCAGCCTGCACTGCCGGTTCTGCACCACTGGACTGAACGTCGGCGTCAACGAGATCGCCTCCAAGAGCGTCGAGGACATAGTGGAAGTGGCAGCAGCGGCCCGCGAGGAATCGGGAGTCACGTTGATCCATTTCAACTCCGGCTATCACTCCCACCGTGACCTCGATGTCGCCGCGCCTTACGTCAAGGCGGTCAAGTCGCGGGTGGGCGGCCTCATCGGGCTGCAGCTGGCGCCGACGCGAGACCTGTGGAAGTACGACCGGCTGATCGATCTGGGCGTTGACCACTTCAGCTTCTGCTATGAGTTCCAGAACCCCGAGTACTTCGCGCAGTTCCTGCCGGGGAAAGCCCGTTTGATCGGCCAGGAACTGTTTTTCCGTGCCTTGGAGTACACCTCGCGCCAGTTGGGCAAGGGGCGGTGTTCCGGTGAGATCATCGCCGGGATCGAACCGTTGGAGGACACCCGGGCCGCAATTGATTACATAACCGGCGTCGGCGCTTTTCCGACCGTCTGTGTCTTTCGTCCGACGGTCGGTTCCGACATGGAGGAATGGCCGCCACCGCGCTACGAGGACATGCTGATCGTGTTCCGCCACCTGTATGAGGCGTGCCGTCGAAACCAAATCCCCATCGATGTCGCTCCCAATATCGAGGTGAGCCTTGTGGTCCAGCCCGGCGACACTCGTTATCTGGCCCCGCGCACCTGGGCGAGCCGTTGGTACGATTTCAAGATGGCCGTCGCGAGACGGTTGGCACGGCCGTATTTTTGGCGTTGCGCACGACCACGAACCATCGCCGCGACCGATATTCTGGCCCCTCCATAAGCAGAGTGCCGGCGCCCGCTCCTTCGGGGATCGATGCTCGATCCCAGCCGCTCGCCGACGTTCCGGACCGACGATACGCGCGGTCCCCCGCATCCCCACTCGTTGCGCGGCGATGGGGTTCATGGTCCACGATGCCAATGAAAACAACAGCCATTATCGGCGGCGGCATTACCGGCCTTGCGGTGGCGTATCACTTACAGCAGCACGGGCGCGGCGAGGTTCATTATGTGCTGAGCGAGAGCGCCCCACGATACGGGGGCAAGATCACCTCCGTCCGTGAGAGTGGATTCACGATCGAAGGAGGCCCCGACTCCTTTTTGGCTCAGAAACCGGCTGCGCTGCAACTCTGTCGTGCGCTGGGATTGTCAGAGCAACTGATCCCCACAAATCCAGTGCACCGCGTCTTTGTATGGAGTCGGAAGCGGTTGCGGCTCCTCCCCGAAGGGGGCTTGCATATGAGTCCGTTGAGTCTGTCCAAGATCACGGCCCTGGCACATTCGGACTTGATCTCCTGGCCCGGGAAGCTGCGCATGGGAATGGAGTTGTTCATTCCACCCCGCCGTAGTGCGGCGGATGAGAGCTTGGCCGATTTTGTTCGACGGCGATTCGGCAAGGAAGCACTGGACAAAATCGCCGGCCCCGTGATGGCAAGTATTTACGCCGCCGATCCGGCCAAGCTCAGCCTAAGAAGCTCATTTCCCCGTTTCCAGGAAATGGAAGAGAGGCACGGCAGCGTACTCCGCGCGGCGCTGGCGGAACGCCGTCCCGCGGCCGCCGAAAACGGGAGTGAGCGCAGTCTCATGTTCTTGTCCCTCCGCGAGGGTCTGCAACAACTGATCACTGCCCTCCAAGCCTCTCTCCCCCCGGAGAGGCTGATGCTCTCTCAACGCGTCGTGACCGTGACCCGTCGAGAGACGCGCTGGGAGCTGTTCCTGGCGGATGGGACACGTCTGGCTGCCGACGATGTCGTCTTCGCCACTCCAGCCTATGTGACCGCCGAATTGCTCGCCGGGATCGATCTCGATCTGGCCTCCAAGTTGCGTCGCATCCGTTATGTGTCGACAGCGACCGTCTCGCTGGGATTTCGGCGAAGCGACGTGCCCCACCCGCTCGACGGCTTTGGCTTCATGATGCCGCAAAGCGAGGGGCATAACTTTAACGCGTGTACCTGGTCTTCCTCCAAGTTTCCCTTCCGAGCGCCGGAAGATTGCGTCCTGATGCGCGTGTTTGTGGGCGGCGCCCGCGCCGAAAGCCTCGCCGAGCAGGACGAGTCCGCCCTGGAGGAGTTGGCGCGCGAGGAACTACGTCTCACCATGCGCATCACGGCCAACCCCCTGCTGAGCCGGGTGTTTCGCTGGCATAAGGCCATCCCGCAGTATGAGGTGGGGCATCAGGACCGCGTCGTCGACATCGAACAGTGCGTCGCCTCACATCCCGGCCTGCATGTAGCCGGCGCGGCCTATCACGGCGCGGGAATCCCGAATTGTGTGCAGAACGCTCAGGATGTCGCGGAACAAATTCTGAACCGTGCCGGCATGTCGCTTGACCGCGGATAGGGCTGGCGCCCCATCACCCAGCGGACCGGCGCAAGCTTCCGTTGCTCGCTCGAACTCAGTACGATCAAAGGACTTGTCGGGCGCCAAAATGGCGATTTGGCGCTCACCGTCGCAGCGGCTGCGCGTCCCACCCACTCGCTGATCGATTTCTGAGAGGGGGAAGGCTCAGCGGCCGGCCCGGCCAGTAGGCGCCCCACTAGCCGGAAACGCTGCCGAGCAGGGTGGTCACCACCTCCGCGGCGGTATAGGTTGAGGTCCCCGGCGTGACGAACCGCGCGAGCGCCTCCAGGTCGTCTCCGGAAGTGACCAGCCCCTGTTCTTCGAATCGAGTGCCTCGCATCTGCGGGTGTCCGATATTGGCCATCAGGGCGTTGCAGATGCATTTCCGCCCCACGGTGTCCTCAAGTTTCCCGCCCTTGGACAGATAGATTGACACCGGCTCCGCCGCGCATCGGTAGGCGACGGATCCATCCGCGGTCTGGTAGGCTTCTCGCAAATAGCCAAGATCGCAGATGCGGGGTCTGGCCAGGTAGACCTCCCGCTCCGACATCGAACCCTCCAGCCGGACGACCTTGAAGGGGAACTTGGTGGGGGAGGCGAGCGGATCAGTGAACACGCGGGCCGTGCCGGCCAGCGCCTGTGCGCGCACTTCCTCCTTGTAGTGTTTCGCCAAGCCTGATTCGTCGCAGAATGCGAACGCCGTGCCCACCTGCACACCTGCCGCTCCGGCGAGCAGAGCGTCCCGTACTTTGCCTGGCCGACCGTAGCCACCCGCCAACCAAAAGGGGAGGCCGATCTCGCGCATCTTCGCCAGATCCACCTGGTCACGCTCGCCGTAGATGGGTTCTTCTTCTGCATTGAGCCGCAGCTTTCCCCGGGGCGGGGCGTTGTGACCGCCGGCGGTCGGCCCTTCAACCACGAATCCGTCCACTTTTCCGTTAGCTCTCTTTGCCAACGTCGCGGCAAGAACGCTCGACGCGACAATCGCGAGAAATATGGGGCGGTGCAGGAGAGTGCCGAGGGTCCCATACCAATGTGGGTCGAAGCAGAGGGTGGTGGCCTCGGAGGCATCCGTCACCTGCAATGGATACGTCGCCGGTTCGTGTTGGACAAACAGATCGAGCACTCCCGGAATCTTGGCGGGAATGCCGGCGCCCATGAGCACATAACCGACCCCCGCCAGCATGGCGCCGTAGATGGAGGGCAGATGGGGGATCTGGATCTTTTCCAGAAAGTTGATTCCCACGGGGTTGCCGTGCCCCTCACGCGCCAGGAACACTTCCACGAAATTCGCCAGCACGCAGAGATCGATCAGCTCGCGCGGGCTGTCTTTGTCGTGCATCGACGGCGATTGATACGCCGCCTGTGCCGGCTTGCCTCCGGGGATGTAATACGTTTCCCAGATATGCTGAGCCACGGCGGGAAAAGGGAAATAATCACAGCCGTGGCGCATGTGTCCGCCCGGGTCCCCGTCCTGCAGGCGCCGCACGAAAATCTGCTCCAGTGCCGTTCCCGACACCACGCCGAGTTGACCAACCTCGGAAACGGCACGCGCGAGTTTCCAGTTGGACACCCCAACGCCCATGCCGCCTTGAATGATGACCGGCCACTGATTCATGGAACTCCTACATTGTGCGTGCTGGCGTAAGGTCACGGTGCGGCCCGACTCACCGCACCGCGGTCATGATCAACCAGGAGTGTTGCTCGTTAGCATCGATTCTGAACCATCGACAGCCCTGCCGGTGTGACCACTATCACAGCCTCCTCCGTCCTTGCCGCGGTGTGATCGGCGTCACATCGGGGCGACCCACGCGCCCCCTATAGTGGACGCGTGGGTTGATTTCAATAGCAAGATGCCAACGTCGACTCGACTGACTAGTCTGATCAGAGATTTCGCCGGGCATTTCAGGAGGCTTTCGCAATGAACCGATCGATCATGATTTTTATCGGCATCCTCGTTATGACGTCGTTCACCCTGGCGGCCACAACCGGCAGCATTTCCGGCAAGGTTACGGGAGTGCCTGCGCCGCACGCCATGCCAGGCGCATTCGCCCAACCTCCGGCGCCATCCGTCGTGTACGCCATCCTGACTGGCGAACACCCGGCGGCGCCTGCTCAAACCGTAATTGTTGACCAGCAATGGGGCGCCTTCAATCCTCAAGTCGCGGCCGTCGCCGTGGGCGGCACGGTAGAGTTCCGGAATAACGACACCGTCAAGCACAACGTCAAATGGGACGCGATTGGCGAGGACAAGGCGCTGGCTCACGATTTGGGTAGTTGGCAGCCTGGCCAGACGGTACGCTACACCTTCACCCACGCGGGGGCCATCCATCTGGAATGCGCGCTGCATCCTCATATGTCGGGCTGGATCATGGTCGTACCGACCCCCTACTATGCGGTCACCAGCCCGAACGGAACTTTCACCATCACACATCTTCCCTCGGGAAAATACCGGCTCGTCGCCTGGCATGCTCACCTGCCAAGCAAATCGCAGGCTGTCGCAGTAGAAGGTAACTCCGTCAACGTCACGGTCAAGTTCTAACTCCAGAACCAGCATGTCTGGACATACGGATTAGTCGGAAAGGATGGATCATGATACGACGTATATGGAATGGCGTTTTCCCCATGGCGAGCGTCGTGTTAGTCTTGGGACTTTCCACGTCGGCGTGGGCGATTCCCAGTTTCGCGCGCCAAACGGGGCTGCCGTGCAGCAGATGCCACACATCGTTTCCTGAACTCACGGCATTTGGGCGCGAGTTCAAGCTCAACGGATACATGCTCAGCGCCGATGACGCGAAACATGTGACCGGCCCGAGCGACACGAAACAGCCGGGGCTTTGGATTAACCAAAACTTGCCGCTATCGGTGATGTTTCAACTCGCCGACACGGTACTGAACAAAGCCGTGCCGGGGGCACAGAACCGCAACCTCGAATTCCCGCAGCAGTTCAGCCTCTTCCTCGGTGGAGAAATCGGTTCACGTGCCGGCACATTCATGCAGTTTACGTACACGGGCGCCAATAATCACTTTGCGATGGACAACACGGACATCCGGTTCGTCAACCAGCGCTATATCCGAGGCGCGCCGCTGGTGTACGGACTCGACCTGAACAACAATCCGACGGTTGAGGACCTGTGGAACGACACGCCGGCTTGGGGCTTTCCCTTCGCTGCTCCCGATTCTGCCCCGAGACCAGCGGCCGCAGCGCTCATCGACGGTGGGCTGGCCCAAGATGTCGGCGGCGTTGGCGGCTATGCCATGTGGAATCATCACCTCTACGGTGATGTGACGCTATATCGCTCAATGCACCTCGGTGGATCCCAACCGCCAACGGGTACCGGGTTTGGCGTCAATATCGTCGGCGCCGCGCCGTACTGGCGGGCGGCCTACCAGACGATCTGGGGACACGGCCGCAACTATCTAGAGGTGGGGACGTTCGGGATTCACGTCAACAGCTTCCCGTGGACAGTGGCCGGCACCGAGGACCACTTCACCGACAACGCCCTAG
>CALEJU010000009.1 GCA_937898755.1 uncultured Acidobacteriota bacterium
ACGCGTAAGATCGTCGGCAGCGTCAGATGTGTATAAGAGACAGCCCTTCTTCCTCCCTGCCTCCTCCCTCCTCCCGTCATTTTCCGGCGTGCTACGCTAATGTTTCAGCTCGAATTCTTGCCTCAGCGGATGTGTGACCCGTCTTGAAATCCTTCAATCTGCCTTTACGTCTGCTCGGTTCGATGGTGCTATGCGCCGGCGCGGGCATCGTCGCGCAATCAGTTTCCGCGAGCGCCCCTCACGCCACGCCCCCGGCAGCGCACCATCGCAAGATCGTCCACGGCGCCAAGGGCAAATCAAAGGGCGCAGCCTCGCCGGCGCCAGCCGCTGCCGTTGCCCCGAAGAGCGCCGCTGAAGTGCAGACCGCACTGCTTGCCGAGTTTAAGACCGGTAAGCTGGCAGCCGATACGATTCACGTGGCGATGCAGGATAAGGTGATCACCCTCACTGGCACCGTGCATCGCGCCGAATCCAAAGGCGTGGCGATTCGCGAAGCGCGTCAGGTCGCGAAACAGTCTGGCTGGACCGATTTCCACGTGAATAACCGTTTGGACGTGCAACCGTAACAACGCCGGAGCCGGTGACCCGGAACGGCGCACCGAATCTCTGTGCCGGGAACGCCCGATGCTGCAGCTCGACGATTTCGAAGCGCTCGTGCGGCGACGGCGAGCCATCCGCCATTTCCAACCAACTCCGTTGCCGGAGGGGGTGCTGGAACGGCTGCTGGAGTGCGCACGCTGGGCTCCCAGCGGCTATAACCTGCAACCCTCGTATTTCGTGGTGGTCAGCGATCCGGAACGCAAGCGCGTCCTGCGCACCGCCTGTCTCGACCAGCCGCAGGTCGAAGAGGCGCCGGCCGTGTTGGTCATCAGCGGTAACGCACGCGTCGCCCGCGAACACATCGAGGAGGCGGTCCGCCTCGATCGTGAACACCAGGCGATCACCGCTTCTTACGAGGGCACGCTGCGCCGCAACATCGCGCTGGCTTTCGCCACCGGCCCCGTCGGGCTACAACGCATCGCCAAATGGCTGCTGCTTCCCGTACGACGCCTGTTTCTGCCCACTCCGGGTCTACCTGCCGTTCAAATGCGCTTCTGGCTGGCCAAGCAAGGGGCCCTATGCGCGATGAACTATATGCTGGCGGCGGAAGCGGCGGGACTCTCCACCGTACCGATGGAAGGCTTTGACGAGGCCCGGGTGCGCAAAGCGGTCGGCCTGCCTCGACACCACCTCCCACTGCTGGTCATACCCACCGGATACAGCGCCGATGTGGATTCTCGCAAGATGCGCCTCCCCCTCGAACGCCTCGCCCACATTGAACAATTCAAGCGGTAGTTGACTTCAGGGAACACAAGCAGAAGTTGTGCGCTGCCTTTCAGCTGTCCGCACAACCGGCCCGCACCTCGCCCAGGGCGCAATTCCACTGGCCAGCACTCGCCTAGAGCAGCGCTCCCTGCAGTTCTTTACAAAATTGTCGGTATCGGGCGTCCATCTCGCTGTCCACGGTGACCTCATCGCCCTTGGCCTGGAAGCACACCGCTTCGCCCCGTATGACCCGAACCCCGATCTGGTCACCCAGAAGCCGTCCCGCAGCTGTGAACAATTTCAGTCCTTCTTCCCCGGGCTGAAGCAGTGCGACAAAACCGTCGCGGACCACCGCCAGAAATCCCGGATAACGCTCGAAGCTGCGCGCCTGAAAGCCACGCGCCACCAGCCGCGCAACTTGATCCTCCATGGTCATCCTTCTGAGCTAGTGTCGCTGTCGAAGCCGTCGGAACAGGGAGTGGGAGCGTTGGGGCGTTCAGCCCGCGCGGGGCCTGACGTGTCAGCGTTACATCTTGTAGCGCCCGGTCTCCTCGTCGCCCAAATTCTCCAACCAACGGCGCAGCTCTTCACTCGATCCCGGATCGGCCGCGGCCGCCGCCACCTTGGAGGTCTTGAGCACTTCTTCCTCAACAAAGATCGGGCAGTCGAGGCGCAGCGCCAGTGCCAGAGCGTCACTCGGTCGGGTATCAACCGCGAACACTTCCCCTTCCCGCTCCAGCCACATCAAGGCGTAAAACGTGTCATCCCGCAGCTCGCAGACCACCACTTTTTGCAGGGTCGTATTGAAACCCAGCAGCAGGTTCTTGATAAGATCGTGGGTCATGGGCCGTGGCGTGGCCACTTTTTCAATTTCGAGCGCAATCGCGTTGGCTTCGTAAAGGCCCACCCAGATGGGCAGCACGCTGGTTCCGCTGGCGTCCTTCAGGATGACAATCGGCGTGTTCGTGGAGGAGTCCATCATCAGCCCACGAATTTTCATCTCGATTTCCATGCCGTCCCCCCCTTCAGGATACCGCCGCCACCTGTTCGCCAACAAAGCTATTGGACCCCGCCTTACTGATGTGTACCGGAACGTACATCCCAGCGGCCAAAGGTTCCAAAACAGCCAGCTCCGTCGCGACGTTCGGGCGCAGGCCGGAGCTGGTGAAGTTCACCACGCGATTCTGGGAGGAACGGCCCACCCATTGTCCCAGCTTCGGGTTTTGGCCCTCGATCATGACCTCCACCGTTCGCCCTACCCAAGCTTGGTTGTCCTCTGCCTGCAGCGCCTGTTGCCGTTGCTGCAAGATGGCAAAACGCTCCGCTTTAACCCCTTCAGGAACGCTGTCGGGCATCGTGATCGCCGCCGTTAGCGGCCGTGGCGAGTACTTGAAAATAAAAACCCCGGAATAGTGCACCGTGGACAGCAGGTCCACGGTCTGTTCGAAGTCCCGATCCGTCTCTCCCGGGAATCCCACGATCAGATCGGTGGTGATATCCAGGGGGCGTCGGCAGCCCTTGATCACCTCCACCTTGCGCAGGTACTGGTCACGCGTATACTCCCGGCGCATCAAATGCAGCACATGATCAGAGCCGGATTGCACCGGCAGGTGTACGTGATCGCAGAGCACCGGGTACTCGCCCATCACCCGCACAATGTCATCGTCGAAATCACGCGGATGTGACGTGGTGTAGCGTACCCGCTTCAATCCCGGCACCTGCGCCATCGCGGCCAGCAGATGGGCAAACGTCAAATTCGGTGGCGTCGGATCGCGGTAGGAGTTGACGTTCTGGCCCAAAAGCTGGACCTCGGTATAGCCGGCAGCGGCCAACTGCTGCGCCTGCGCCAGCACCGCCGTGCTCGGCTTGCTGCGCTCGCGTCCGCGCGTGAAAGGCACCACGCAGTAGGCGCAATGCTTGTCGCACCCCTCGATGAGTGTCAGATAAGCACGGTGTGGGTTGTCGCGCCGCGTGAACTCGGTGTCAAACGTTTCATCCGACGCTGCTCCCAGTCCGGTCACGCGGTCATTCCCGCTCTCGAGTTCGCGCAGTAGCTCCGGCAACCGCACATAGCTGGCCGAGCCCACCACCAGACTGACGTGCGGCGCTTTCTTGAAGATCTCCTCCCCTTCATGCTGCGCCACGCAGCCCAATACCCCGAAGCGCTTCCCTTGCCGTTGCAACGCCTTGAAATTCGCCAGGCGATGAAAAACCTTCTGCGCCGCTTTGTCGCGGATGCTGCAGGTGTTGAAGAGGATCAGGTCCGCCTGCTCCATCGCCTCCACCGGCGTATACCCTTCCGCCACCAAGCTTCCCGCGACCTTTTCCGAGTCGTGAAAATTCATCTGGCAGCCGAACGTCTCAAGGTAGTACTTCTTTGTTGGGGAATTCGCCATAGCCACTGCTGCGAGTATAGCGGGACGCTGGCGCGTCGGCCACGCAGGTTCTGTGCCCCGGCGCTCCCGTTGGTCGTTCCCCCCTGTACCCGGGTGCTGGCCCACACGCGATCCGTGGCCCAATCCCGTCCGGCGGCGCCGGACCGCCCGCTGGAATCTCGCAGAATATTTCCCGGTTGGGCGCCTGCGATCCCGACCGCTCAGGTGCCGACTCGGCGGGGACCTCGATCAGTCATAAATGCCTTGAGGTCGCGGCCGCTGCATTACAATCGGGCGGAATAAGGAGCCCGCATGGCCGATTTCCCTCCTCACTCTCGCCGCGATTTCCTGAAAGTCTCGGCCGCACTGGCCGCGGCGGCCCCGGCACAGAGCTTGGCCCAAGCCTCCTCCCCGCCGCCGAACCTCGTCATCTACATTGCAGACCAGTTCCGATGGGACGTAGTGGGCGCCTACGGACGTACCCCGATGCAGGTGACGCCCCATCTGGACGCCATGGCTCGCCGCGGCACCTTGTTTCAAGCAGTCACCAATCAGCCCGTCTGCGCCCCGTCGCGCGCCACCATGATGACCAGCCAGTACGCCACGCAGCACGGCGTCTGGCGCAACGGCATCGCCCTGGCGCCCTCCATCCCAACCATCGCGCGCGCCTTTCACCACGCCGGGTACTCCGCCAACTACGTCGGTAAATGGCATCTGGGCCCGGCCGAGACGCACGCCCTCGAAGGTCCGGTCGCACCGCAGTACCGTGGAGGCTTCGACGATCTCTGGGAAGCCTCGAACGTTCTCGAGGACACCTCGCACCCCTACGAGGGAAGCCTGTGGGACGGCGCGGGAAACGAGATGAAATACAACGGACAGTATCGCGTTGACTTCATCACCGACCGCGCCCTGCGCTTCCTGCACCAGCCCCAGTCACGACCGTTTCTGCTGGTCGTCTCGCAACTTGAACCGCACTTCCAGAACGACTGGAACCGCTTCGTCGCCCCCGAGGGCTACGCCGCCCGCTTCCAGAACCCCTTCGTGCCGCATGACCTGCGTTTCTTCCCGGGCAACTGGCAGCAGCAATTGCCGGATTACTACGGCGCCTGCGCGCGCATTGACGAATCGATCGGACGCGTGCTTGCCGCTCTGGACGAAACGCACCACGCCGCCAACACGATCGTGGTGTTTCTCAGCGACCATGGCTGCCATTTCGAGACCCGTAACCGGGAATACAAGCGTAGTCCGCATGAGAGTTCGATCCGCGTCCCGTTGGTCGTGCAGGGCCCCGGATTCAACGGGGGCCACCAGCCGCCGGAACTGGTGGGAACCATTGATGTAGCACCCACGCTGCTCGCCGCCGCAGGCATTGCCGCGCCCACCAGCATGCAGGGCCGCGACGCTCGCGGGCTGCTGCAGCCCGGCGACCGCACGTGGGAGGACGAGATCTTCATCGAGATCAGCGAAGCCATGGTGGGCCGCGCCCTGCGCACCCGGCAGTGGACCTACTGCGTGGCAGCGCCGGATGAGAATGGTGGCAAGGTTCCGGCGGCGCCCCGTTACCAGGAATACCAGATGTACGACCTCTTGGCCGACCCGCATCAACTGGTCAACCTGGCCGGACGTAAAGAAACCCAAGCCGCGGCAGCCGAGTTGCGCACCCGGCTCAAACAACGCATGGTCGCCGCAGGCGAAGCCGAAGCCGAAATTGTGCCCGCCCGACTCTATCCCTGACGACGCCATGCGCGGGCGGCGCGCCCCAACGCGCCCGTTGGGTCAATGGTCTCCAAGCCCTGGTTCTGGCCGACCCGCAACCTAGAGGAACGACTTTTTGACTCCGGCGCGCCTTGGGGACTACAGCGTCGCTGGAGCCGGGCATTGGCGGAGCGACCAACGGGAGCGATGCGCCCCTCGGAGGGCCCCCAGCGCTGCGCGCAGGGGTGTAGCTGACGCGCCCTGCGTCGCGTCAGCGTCGCGGAAGGGCGAACGCCACATAGGTCCCGCCCGACGCCGCCCCCGACTTCCCCCCACCGGCGGCGATTACTACAAATTGCCGTCCATCCACGGCATAGGTCGCCGGAGTGGCATTCCCCCCGGCTGGGAGTTCCACCTGCCACAGTAGCTTTCCGGTCGTCTTATCGAAGGCATGGAATTTGCGGTCATGTGTCGTGGCGCCGATGAACAACAATCCGCCGTCAGTGACCAGCGGACCACCGTAATTTTCGCTGCCGGTCACGCCGCGCGTTGTCACCAGCTCTGGGTACTCCCCGAATGGGATCGTCCAGGCAATGACGCCGCGATTCAGGTCGACCGCGTTCAGCGTGCCCCACGGGGGCTTGACCGCTGGGTAGCCCTCCGGATCGAGCAACTTTGTGTAGCCGTCAAAACGATATTTTTGTTCAATAGGTGACGTCGGGGCGCGCGCCACCATGGTGAGCTCCTTCATTTCGCCTTGCGTGACGTACGCGGTCAGGGCGCTGATGGTCGGCGCCCCCAAGTACGCGAAACCCGGCATGCGCCCGTTGCCCCGGTTGATGATGGTCTCGATCTCCTGCATCGAGTGACGCTCGCCGACCGTTGCCAGCGCCGGGAAGTCCGGTGCGCGCCCCTCGCGCTCAGCCCCGTGGCAGCCGGCACAGCGCTGCAGATACACGGTCCTCCCGGTCTCGCGCCCCTGCGTCTTCTTCTGTTCGACCAGCTTCGCAATCCAGGCCATCTCATTGGCGTTCACATACAACAAGCCGGAGTGGGCGTCGAAAGCCGCCCCGCCCCACTCACCGCCACCGTCGAAGCCCGGGAAGACCACCGTCCCTTGCAGGCTGGGCGGGACGAACTGCCCGTCACTGCGCAGTTCATGCAGGCGCGCCAGCACGGCGGCGTGGGCTTGGGGTGTGCGGTTGGTCACGAGATCGGCGTCGAACCGCTGCCGCGCAAACGGCGGCGGCGCGGTGGGAAAGGGCTGCTTCGCGGCCGTCACCTCCCCCTCAACGTCCGATTTCGGAACGCGTCGCATCTCGATCGGGAATAGGGGCTTGCCGGTCGTGCGCTCGAAAAGAAAGACGTATCCCGATTTCGTGATCTGCGCGACGGCGTCCACCCGATGACCATGCCGTTGCACCGTCACCAGCGTCGGCGGCGCCGGGAAGTCCCGATCCCAGAGGTCGTGGCGCACGGCTTGGAAATGCCAGACGCGCCGTCCTGTGTCAGCGTCCAAGGCGAGCAGCGTGTTGGCGAACAGGTCGTCCCCGAGCCGGTTGGAACCGTAAAAGTCGAACGCCGCCGACCCGGTGGGCACGAACACCAAGCCACGCGCGCGATCAATGCTCATTCCCGCCCAGTTGTTGGCACCCCCGATATAGCTCCAGGCAGTCTTGGGCCACGTCTCATATCCGAACTCGCCGGGGTGGGGGATGGTGTGAAACGACCATTGGACCTTCCCCGTTCGCGCATCGAAAGCGCGGATGTCCCCGGGTGCTGCCGGCAGCGTCTCATTCACAATGCTGCCCAGGATCAGAAGCTGCTTGTATACAATGCCCGGTGAGGTGGCGGAAATCGTCTGCGTCTCAGGCGGACGTCCCAAACCCTCTCGCAGGTCCACGCGCCCATGGTCGCCGAAACTCTCGATGGGCTTTCCCGTATCCGCGTTCAGCGCATACAGGTACTCGCGAGCGACGGCAAAGATCCGGCGGTCATTACCCTCCTCCCAGAAGGTAACGCCCCGATTGCGCGACTTCCCGATCACTGCGTGTTCCGCCAGTGGGTTGAACTGCCAGCGCACGCGGCCCGTGGCAGCATCGAGCGCGAACACACGCAACTTGGGTGAGGTGACGTAGAGCGTGCCGTTGACCTCAATGGGCTGGCACTGCATCTCGGAATCCGGAAACGCATCACCGGTATCGAAGGTCCACGCAACTTGCAGATGGGACACGTTGGACCGATTGATCGCGTCCAGAGTGGAGTAACGCGTTCCCGCACCGTTGCCGCCGTACTCCCGCCAGTCCTGCTGCGCCACGGCAAGAACTGCCAGGCCCAGCACGAAAAGAACAGTGCACTGAAATCGCCATCGCCCAAAGGTAGCCGTCATGCGTGCCCATGCTACCACCCGCTTCCGTGACGTCTGGCAAAAGCGTTGCAGCACGGCAGGGGTGTCCGCCAGCACCCCGCCGGTCTAGTTTCAAACCGTAAACGGGTACGCCCCCTCCGGTGAACACCAGGAATACGCCGCCTCTCCCAAGTCGCTAAACCGCCAACGTTCCGGGGTCGTGTCGTGAAACCAATCCACCGGCTCCCCCCTTGCGGTTCCAGCGGCGGCGAGCGCAAACGCGGCGGTGATCGCCCTGAGTTGTTCAGGTCCGACAGCCCCGGGGGAAACGAAAAGAGCGGCTCCGCTCCGCGCCACGAGATCGAGCCATTGCCGGTTGAGTTCCCAGGGAATGTCCTTCGTGATGCCGATGCAGTCGGGATCCACTGCAAAGAACGAGTCGTGCTGCGGCAGCCGGTACGCGAGTGTATTCACGCCCATGCGGCGGGTGCGCTCCCAGCGCCTGCCGCTGGTGTCGTCCCCGATCCGTTGCAAGTCGAACAAGCCGGCGCTGAGGTGACCCACGGTATTGCAGCCGATGATCACTGCCGCTTCGCCCGCCGTCGCCCGCAACGCCCGATACAGGTCCAGAATGATCTCCGCGTTGGTGCGGCTGCGATCGTGGAAGGACCAACCCGGCAGGCTGGGTTGCGCCCCCATCTCGAACCCCCACTGTCCAAGCAGATCGTAGGTTGAGAAGTCATGTTTGACGAGCTGATAGCCCCAAGCGCGGACTTGGCGGATCTTGTCCAGTACGGCCGTGAGCGCCTCGGGTACGGTGGGGTCATAAGCTAGTTCTGATTCACGCCCTGAACGCTCCCCGAAGCGCTTGCCGGGAAGAAGCATGGAAGCAGTCGCGCTGCGGGGCGCCTCCAATGGCCGCACCCAGATTCCTGGACGTACCCCCTTTTGTCGGACTGCGGCGGCAAGTTCCCCCATCTCGGGGAAAGTGGGCGAGTGATCGGTCCAGCCGGCATCAATCACGGCAAAGGGACGCGGCCCGGCAGCGGGCGCCAACGACGCAATCAGGTCGGCGTCGCGCAATGTCTGCACCGCGCTGTTGTGGCCATAGGCGTAATACCAGTCGTTGCTGCCGTACACCGGCCCGGTAAGCCGCGGCGCGCTACACATCGCCCGGCACAGTTGCCGCACCGCAGCGACCGGGTGCTCGTCGCCTCTGCCTCGCCGGCTGACCACGATCGCCGCCCGCAACTGGCGATCCCCGAGCCGCACGCCGGATCCTCCGTTGCGCAGGTCGAGCCAGAGAGAAACACCTTCCGGGTCGAGTTGCCAAAAACACAGCGCCCCCGCCGCCGTCTTGACACCATAGCCATGAACGGCCTGTCCATCGTGGGTGGCAAAGTACCAGGGCATGACCCGCTCGGGTGTCATGCCGCGCCAACCGAGGTCGCCATAGCTGCGCTCCCAGGCGTCACCCAGGCAAGCGAGCCGCGGCGAGGAGGTGACATGCCAGCGCAGATGCAGGTGCGTCACATCGAGCCCAGGGGCGGAAATCTGTACCGGCAACTCCGTGGCACTGGGTTCGGTCGCGACCACAATGCCTTTCCCGTGCCAGGTCAAGCCGACGCGCTCGAGCCCCTGTGAATGCTCCAAGCCGGCGTAGGCCGTAACCTCGGAGGGCGCCCTCACAATCTCGAGAAAGCTGGAAGCGGGTGCCGGCCGGGATGCTGCGGCACTTGCTGTTGGTGCCGTGGCGACCGCCAGCGTGGTGGCCGCCGCCTGCGTGAAAAAATCCCGCCGCGTCCGGCCCGCGGAACGGTCCAAGGCATTCTTCATATCCCTTGCCCTCTCCAGTAAAGTCCCCTCAACATCGTTGCGCCTCATCACTTTCCACTTTTCACTGCCTCGGTGGATACGCCCGCTCGATCTCCCCCGTCCCCGTATTGCTCAGCCCGCTGCTGGACACGTCGTCGAGGCTTCCGGCAATCAGGTCGGCCACCTTCTGGCGGATCCGCACCAGCGGATTGCCTTCCGGATCCGGCGTCGGATGCACTCGGCTGGCGAGAATGATCAAGTAGGTCTGGGTGGCGGGATCAATCCAAAGCGACGGTCCGGTCCAACCGGTATGTCCATAAGACCCGTTCGGGAAAAGCACGCCGCGATTGGAAAAACTGGAGTCAAGATCCCAGCCCAGGCCGCGAATCTCCGAATTGCCGGCCGGACTCTGCGCGGTGCTCATCTTCAGCACGGTAAGCGGACCGAGAATGCGGACGGGCCGCGCCGCGGCGTGTCCGTGCGCGGGCGGGCGCGTCAGTTCGCCGCCATGAAGCAGACACTGGGCGTAAAGGCTGAGATCGTGGGCGTCGGAGAACAGGCCGGCCATGCCCGAGACGCCACCCATGGCGGCCGCCGTCGGGTCGTGCACCGTGCCCCAACGCAAGGCGCCTTCGATCACCTCGGTGGGCGCAATGCGCGAACGCAGCGACGCGGGCGGGTTAAACATCGTGTCGGTCATCCCCAGCGGCCCGAAGATGTGACGTGTGTCATACGCGTCGAGTGTCTCGCCGCTCAAACGCTGCACCAGGTAGCCGAGGACGATGAAATTGATGTCGCTGTAGACGAACTTGCTGCCCGGAGAGTTGATGAGCTGCGCCTGCTCGACCAGGCGCAGGGCGGCAGGAAGTCCCTTCCACGGAACGTCCACATTCTGTTCGGGCGGCCAGCCGGGAAAATGCGTGGGCGGCAGGTGAAGCAACTTGAGCAGGACGGGAGTGGGAATGTCGGGCGGCAGCCCGGAGAAATGTGTCATCAGCTCGCGGACGGTGAGTGCCCCCTTGCCATGCGCGGCGAAGTCTGGCCAGTAACGCGCCACGGGTGCATCCAGGCGGAGCTGTCCCTGCTCGAGAAGCTGCATGATCGCCGGGGTGGTGGCCACCACCTTGGTCAGCGAGGCCAGGTCAAAAAGGGTATCGAAGCGCATCGGCTCTGGCGACGGCAGGATGCTGCGACTGCCGAAGACGCCGCTGTAGATGACATGGCCGCGATGCGCCGCCAGGACCACCGCGCCGGGAAACTCGCCGTTGGCGATGGCGCGTTCGATCATGGGCGCAATGCCGGTCAGCAGTCGGCCATCAATCCCCTTGACCGCAGGGATCTCCACCTGGCGCGTGCCGGCGGGAAAATGGCGGCCGGAAGAGCTCTGCGCCGACATCGGCTTCCCCGCCGCGAGCCCTACGAAAGTGAGCAGAAAGGCAGAGCGGGCGCTGCGCTGAATGATTAATGAACGGGCGAAACGCGATAGAACGGAGTGTGGCATGGCGGTTAGAGAAAAAGATTCGGCTCACCGTGAAGGTGACCCGGAAAGCATAGCCGCACAAAGCCGGAAGTGTGCCTGCAGACATTCAGAAACGTGCTGACCAGAAATGGAGCACCGATTGAGGCGGGAGACTGCCATACCGAACAATCAACCTGGGCGGCCACTAGGAGAATCCGCGCCTGTGGAGTTGCCACGTACATTTGACCCCTGCCGGTCTTATCACGGCATGTTTTCAACTCAGGAAGGCTAGGTGGCCGACGATGATTCCAACCGCCGCCGCGTCCACCTCGTGCTGCGGCGCCAGGGAAAGCAGGAAATACTCCGGGTGCACCATGACATCGTGTGTGCTCCCAAGCCGCGCCAGGAGTTCGCGCACCAGGGGCGCCCGCCGCCGAGCATCTTCAGACGAGCGCAGGTGCTCCAGCCGAACTGGTTCAATGAACGCACGCTCCTGCAACGCTGTCACGCCAGTGTCCGGCCGGCACTCTGCGTTTCTACGAACCGTCCGCAAGGCGGACGTCCGCATCATCGACACCTTGAAAGACGCTCTCGTAGGGCAGGTTTTGAGGAATGGCGGGGACGACGGGGCTCGAACCCGCGACCTCCGACGTGACAGGCCGGCGTTCTAACCAGCTGAACTACGTCCCCGCACCGGGCAGGCACACACGCACATCAGACCGCGTCTCCGCCCCCACCCCCAACGCACCCAATGCGTTGCGGGTCGAACTGGTGGGCGATATCCGGCTTGAACGGATGACCTTCTGCTTGTAAGGCAGACGCTCTAACCAGCTGAGCTAATCGCCCCGCGGTCAGAAAACCATCCTAGCACGGCCATCGCGACGACGCAGCGAAAACCATGGCGAAGTGGCACGGCGATCAACTCCTCTTTCGATCTCAGTCCCAAAGCACCGCGACCTTCCCGGAGGCCTGAATGGCAGCATCTCCGGTAATGACCGGACACCCCAGTTCCATCGCCGTTGCCGCCACCAGACGGTCGCTCCGCTCCGGAATGCCGTACAGTTCCTGCGCCCGCCACACCACCGCCAAGGTAAGATCCACGATCCGGTGCTGCGGGCTCAGTGCCAAACGTTCGAGCCACGCCTCAAACCCCTCCGGAAACACGATCCGGCCACGATGCGACGCTTCTCCCATCTCCACCAATACCACCGTTGGGACACACACCACGGCCTGCCCCCGCTCGACGGCAGCAAAAAAACGTCGCGCCCGCTGTCCTAAACGCCGTTCTTGGCCGGCCAGCCAAATCAGTGCGTGCGCGTCCACCACGGCTGACTTCACGATCGCGCCTTCGCCTCGGAAGATGCGAGTCCTTCGGCACGCCGCCTTTCTTCGGCTCTGGCGTCAGCCCTCACCTCGGTCAGGACTTCACCGGCCTCCCCGCGAATGCGGATCGTGCCTTGCATCCGAAACGGCTGCACGCGTCGTTCCAGCTGCAGGCTCTTTTCCTCCAACTCCCGCAGATAGTCCGCGCTGAGCAATACCGCCTGATGCGGCTGATCGCGGCGGCCGATGTAGACGCGCTCGCCCGCTTTGGCCGTCACCTCGCGATGCAGTTGGCACAACTGCCGGCGGGCCATCGAAATACTTAACTCCTTCATGGTGCGTATTGTACAACTTGTTGTACGTCTCTCCCGAGCTGAGCCAAAACCGTGCTGGCGTGCCTCCCTGGGTGCCGCTCGTCCTCCGAGCACAGTCCGGTCGGCTTTTCGGCTGTCTGCGATTCCGGGGAGTGATTAAACTGCATTCTCCTCCCCATCTCCTGCGTATTCCCATATAGCAACGCATGAACGGCAATGCCAGCACGATCTCCGGTTCCCTGTCGCAGGCGGCAGCGATCGGCTGCGGCTTATCGTTCGAAGAGCAACTGCGGACGCATCAGGCCATGGTCCTCTCCCTCGCCCGCAACTTCCTGCGCGATACCGCGCAGGCCGAAGAATTGGCGCAGGACGTGTTTCTACAGCTCTATCGCCATCAAGCCGCCATCCAATCGCCCGCCCATCTCGTCTTTTGGCTACGCCAGGTCACCAGCCGGCGCTGCATTGACGCGGTGCGGCAGCGGCGGCCGGCGGTTTCTCTGGAGTCCATCCCGGAGCCTTCCCTGCCGGCGCGGCCCGGCGACCCGTTCCTCTCCCGACGCCTGCAGCGTCTGGTCGCCGGGCTGCCAGAAGTCCCCCGCTTGGTCATGCTGTTGCGCTACCAGGAGGACCTCGACCCGGCGGAGATTGCCGGCGTACTCGAGCTACCTCTCGGAACTGTGAAAAGCCATCTGCAACGTTCACTGGTACGCCTGCGCGCGGCGCTCAACCCCGCCGAGGCCGTACCACCCCGGAGCACCGCATGAAGACCAATCCCGATCCGCTCGCCCCCGATCCGGAACTCGAAGCCGCGCTACGCGCCGCGCTCCGGCGCGAGGACGCCGCGCCGGAGTTTACCGCCCGCATCCTGGCCGCGGCCCGCACTGCACCCGCCAAAACGCCCTGGCTGCAACGCCGCACCTGGGCCGCGCTCGCGGTGGCTGCCGCGCTGGTGCTGGGCGCGGTGCGCGGCCTCGAACTGCGTGAACGCCAGGAGCGCCGCGCCGGCGAGACGGCCAAGGCACAACTGATGGTCGCCATGCAGATCACCAACCGCGCCCTGCAACACACCGAGGAACGCGCGCTTGATTCGCTACCACCGTTAACCCGCCGCTAACCCGACATTGAATCCCATGGAGAAACCCTGATGCATACCCACCCTCCCCGATCCCTGATCGCTCTACTTGGCGTGGCCACCTGGCTAGTTGCGTTGCCGTGCGCCGCCGTGCAAGCCCCGGGCGCACGCCTGATTCTCAACCTCGACCACCTGGCTTCCAAGGCAACCGAAACCACCGACGTCACGCTGGATGGCTCCCTCTTGAAGATGGCCGGGCGCTTTCTCTCCAAGGACAAGCCCGACCAGGCCAGCGTCAAGGATCTCGTCGGCAACCTGAAAGGGGTCTACGTCCGTAGCTATGAGTTCGACAAGGATGGGCAGTACACGGATGCCGACATCGCCCCCATCCGCGCTCAGCTCAAGAACGCCGCCTGGTCACGCATTGTCGGCGTCGAGAGCAAACGAGACCGCGAGACCAGCGAGATTTATGTCCAGACCGCCGGCAACCAGGCGGACGGCCAGATCGTCGCACTCGCCATCATCAGCGCCGAACCCCGCGAACTCACGGTGGTCAATATCGTCGGACCCATGAACCTTGACCAACTGAGCGAGTTGGGCGGACACATGGGTATCCCCCGGGTCGCCGTAGGACCCGACCATAAGCCCGCGACCGCCAGGCAAAAAAAGTCTTCCAGTAAATCCGGAACCGCTGCCGGCAAGCCCACGGAGGACCTGCAATGACGGGCCGCCGCCGCCGTCTCGTTCTGCTCCCCGTCGTGCTTTCCCTGCCGCTGTTGCTGAGCGGCTGCGGTGGCGACCCGGAGTTTTCCTCGCTGGTGGCCAGCATTGA
Organism: uncultured Acidobacteriota bacterium; assembly: GCA_937898755.1. Classification (GTDB taxonomy): domain Bacteria; phylum Acidobacteriota; class Terriglobia; order Terriglobales; family SCQP01; genus CALEJU01. Next base: position 14,538 of record CALEJU010000009.1, read on the forward strand.
CCACGGCGGCCAGTTCCATCGCCAGCACATTCCCATGCTGGGCATGGCCGGCTTCTTCGTCGGCATGGCGCATCCCGCCGGGGTGAAGAGCATACGCATCGCCATCTTCGAGCCCGACAAGAACGGCGTTCTCGACCCTGAGGCCTTGGCGCCGCCGCAGCATCTCCTCACACGCGCCTTCCAAGGCCACGACTGGCAGCCCATCGTCCGCACCCGCTCACGTCGCGACCACGAGTGGACCGTCATCTACGCCCGCGAAAGCACCCACGACCTCGAACTGCTCGTCTGCACCGTCGAGCCGGGTGAAGGTGTGGTGGTGCAGCTCAAGCTCTCCCCCGAACGGCTAATCGAGTTCATGGACGAGCATCAGCACGGGGACAAGGACGGGGGCAAGGATGGAGTGATCTGACCTGACGCGTTGGCCAAACGGGGTCTTGGGCTCCATCGCGCTAAAGCGCCACAGGCCCACGTCCGTCAACCCAAGGAATGCAAGCCACGCCTTACGCGCCTAGCGCCTGCTCGATATCGGCCATCAAATCCCCCGCGTCCTCGATGCCGGCGCTCAGCCGCACCAGGTTTTCGCGCACTCCGATGTGCTCGCGCTGCTGGGGGGAGAGGTCGCGATGCGAACTCATCACTGGGTAAAGCAACAGCGACTGCACGTCACCCAGGCTGGTTCCCGGCAGGCAGAGCTGCAGCCGGTTCATGAAAGCCATCACCTCGGGCTTGCGCGCCCCGCGGATCTCGAACGACAGCACGCCGCCGAAGTATCCCCCCAGCGCCGTGCGGGCGTGAAGGTGATCGGGATGCGAGGCGAGACCGGGGTAAATCACGCGCTCGATTTTGGGATGCGTGCTCAGAAACTCGGCCAGCCGCATCGCGGTGCTGCATTGCCGCTCGACCCGCAAGTGCAACGTCTTCAGACCGCGCAATAACAGCCACGCCTCAAACGGTCCGAGGATGCCGCCCACCAGCTTGCGCACTTCATAGATGCCCGCGCCTTCCCCCGCACGGGCCAACACCACCCCGCCCATCGCGTCTCCGTGTCCGCCGAAATACTTCGTGGCCGAGTGGACGACGTAGTCGGCGCCCAGCGCCAACGGCCGGCACAGGACCGGGGTGGCGAAGGTGGAGTCCACCAGCAGCTTGCCCGCCGCCGCATGCACCGCCTTCGCCAGCTTTCCGAGGTCCACCACGCGCAGAAGTGGGTTCGAGATCGTCTCGACGATCACCAAGCGGGGACGAATATCCGCCAGTTGCTTCCACGCACCGTCGCTGGAAAAGTCGCCGAGGCGGACCGTGATTCCCAAGGGCGCCAGGATGGTATGCAGCAACCCCAGGGTGGCGCCGTAAACCGCCTGCGAGCAGAACACCGTATCGCCGGCCTTCACGCCGGAAGCGAGGATGGCTGCATGCATCGCCGCCATGCCAGAGCCGAACGAGAAGGCCGCCTCCGCCTCCTCCAGAGATGCAACGGCCTCTTCGAACGCCACCCCGGTGGGGTTGCTGTAGCGGCTGTACATGTAACCGGGCTCGCCGCCCGCGACGCGGTCGATCCGTTCAACTTCGTCATAGATGAAGGTGGCGCTGCTGTAGATCGGGGTGCTGATCGGCGTGAAATCCGACCGGCGACCCTCTCCGGTATGGACGGCGCGAGTAGCGAACTTGTTCACGTCGCGAGACTACCACGAGGCTCAAGCTGCGTGATGGCCCACGCGTGCCATGCCAGCCTTCTCCACCGCCCACCGTTCACCGTTCACCGCCCCCATTCTTCCGTCTAACCCGCGAACTTGTAGCCCAGCCCATGCACGGTAAGAATAAAGCGCGGATAACGGGCGTCGGGTTCCAGCTTCTGGCGCAGCCACGCGATGTGGACATCCACCGTGCGCGTGCTCGGCATGAAGTTGTAGCCCCAAACATGATTAAGAAGCGTATCGCGCGTCAGTACTTCGCCGCGGTGTTCGATCAGGTAGCGCAGCAGTTTGTACTGCCGCGAGGAGAGTTCCACCGCCGCCCCCTCGCGCACCACCTCGCCACGCTTGAAGTCCACCCGCACGGCACCGAACGTGAATCCTTCGGCGTCCATCGGCGCGACGGCGAGTCGGCGCAGCAAGGCCTCCAAGCGGGCCAGCAATTCCGGCATTTCAAACGGCTTGGTGAGGTAGTCGTCCGCTCCCAACTTGAAGCCCACCACTTTGTCGGTGACCTGGTCGCGCGCGGTCAGCATGAGGATGGGCGTGGTGATGCCGCGCTGCCGCACTTCCTGGCAAACCTCAAAGCCCTGACGCTTGGGCAACATCACGTCGAGAATGATGAGATCGGCAGTCCCCGCCACGGCCCGTTCCAAGCCCACTTCGCCATCGCCCGCCGACTCGACCTCGTAGCCCTCGCGGATCAGGCGGTCAGTGAGCGTCATCACCAACCCAGGCTCATCTTCGACCAGCAGAATGCGTTTGCTCATACCGGCACCTGCGTCGCGGGCCTGACCGCCGGGGCGAGATCCGCAGCCAACGCCGGCAGACACAGGGTGAATCGGCTTCCTTGCCCCGGCTCGCTTGCCACCGTAACGCGCCCGCCGTGCGCCTCGACGATGTGCTGGACCAGACAAAGGCCCAGCCCGGTGCCGGGAATCTGCGACGCCAGCACGGCGCGACCCCGGAAGAACGGTTCAAAAAGATGCGGCAGATCCGCCGCGGCAATGCCGGGGCCGCGGTCTTCTACCGTCACGTGGATCGAGCCGCACCCTGCTTCGGCCACGTCCTGCACAGGAAGCGCCGGACCAACGGTCGCCGCGAGGCGCAGCCAGCGCGCTGGCCCCCCGTATTTCACCGCATTGCTGATCAGGTTCTGCAGGGCATGCTGTAGCGCCGCCGGATCGGCCAAGACTGGCGGCAGGTCCGCCGGCAGCACGCGCTCCACCGTGACGCCGCCCTGTTCGATGAGCGGCTGGCAGGTGCTCAGGGCGCGCTCAACCAGTTCCACAACATTCACCACGCCCAGTTCGTAGTTGCGCCGACCCGAGTTCAAGCCCGCGTATTCCAGCACCTGCTCGACCATTTCTGCCAGCCGTCCCCCTTCACGGCGGATGGCGACGCCATATTGCCGCACCTGTGCACGGTCCTCGATCAGTCCATCCGCCAGGTTGTCGGCGGCGGAGCGGATCACCGCCAAGGGCGTGTGCAGCTCGTGCGAGATGCCCGCCACGAACTCCATCTGGCGGGCTGCAAGACGCTGGGCGCGTCGCGTGAGCTGCACGATGATGCCGACGTTCAGAGCCAGCAGCAGCAGAATCCCAAAGCTCACAAACAGGTTTCGGCGCCGCACTTGCGCCACGGCGGCATCAAGCGAACCGGCACGGTGCGCCAGGTGCAACTGCCAACGACCCGCCAGCATGCCCAGCATCATTCGTGCCTCGGGGGGCCGTCCCAGTAGGAACAAGCCTCCGATCCGTGGCTGGTAAACACCCAAGCGCGAACTGTTGGGAAGGGCTCCGCCGGCGTCAGCCCGCTGCGGCTGCGGCGCAAAACCTCCCCCCGCACTTTCGGGCGTCGGAGGCGGTGGGGGACCGTGTCTCCCCGCGGCCGACCCCGCAAAGTGCTCGTTAAAACGCATCCCGCGCAGACGCAACAGATCAATGCTGATATCGGGCGCGAAATCCGCGCCCTCATTACCGTTCGAGTAAATGACCGAGTTCGACGACCCGCGCCGCACAATCGCCAGCTGGTAATCGGACTCCCCGTGGTCCGCGCTGAAATAGCGGTTCGCCAGCGCCGGCAGGAACTTTTGACGCATGTAATCGAGATCGAAGACCACCACGCCGAAGGCGGATGGGGCGGGGAGTGTCACGCGCACTATCTGCTGTCGCAGATGCTGCACGTCGATCGCGTGCGGTATCCGGAAGACCGGCAGAACCAGCATCGGCGTGGCTGTGTCGGGCAGCGGCATGAAGTCCACCCGGCGGAGTTGTTCTACGTCGGACGCGGCTTCCCTGCCATCGAACTGATCGCGCCAACGCTCCAGTTCCACCGGCCATGGCGCCGGGACAAACGCGCGCTCGCCGCGTTCGGCGCGCCACACCTGCGGCCGCGCTCCAGACACGTCAAGAATGTATACGGCGCGCACCAGCTTCGGGTAGGGAGCACTGGTCTCCCAGCGCTGCCAACCACCCAGGTACTCCCGTTGCAACGCGGCGCCCAATGGCGTTCCTGCAGGTGGCGGCGCCACTTGAAACGTAAACGCGGCGCGCAACATCTCACGATCGAAGTCCTCGGAGAAATGCTCCGCATCCGCATGCAAATGCGCCTGTAAGTGCTCGCGTTCCGCCTGGCTGAGCTGGCCCAACCAGTGGTACTGCAGCGCCGCCAGTAGCGGCAGCAACAGCACCAAACCACCGATCAGCAGCGGCAGCAAACCCGATTTCAGGCGCTTCGGTAGCATGTGGCCTGATTATAGGCACCGCGGCACGCGCCCCGCGAGCCACGCAGTGGATTTAACATCCTTTACAAAAACTTTACCCCGACTTAACCTCCGCCGCTTCGTCATTCGCTACTGTTCCTCTCGGACGCAAGCCACAAACGAGCGTCGTGAGGCACTCATGACATCAACTCGATCGTCAACAGCCGTTGCAGCAAACGCCCTTCCCTCGCGTCTTGCCGCCGTCCTGCGTGTCCTTGATCTGGCAACGGGGGTGGGCGTCGGCCTGATGCTGCTCTGCCTGTGGATGGCGCAGCCCTTGGCCACGGCGTGGGCCTTGCATTCCCGCCGCCCCGCCGCTCCTCCCGCCCGGCCAACGCACACCGGACGTGCACCGCAGCACGGGGCCCACCCGCGGTTCATGCTCGCCTTGGGCAGAACAACCGAACAGGATTTTCACTGCTAACTTTTCGCGAAGGGCAGACGTAGTGACTCCAAGGAGGTCCGAGCCGTGATCAATAAATTTCTGCTTGTCATTCTGTTGGGCGCGTTACTCCCCTTGGCCGTGGCGCAAGTCGGGCCGGAACAAGGGCCGCCCCCACCGCCCGGCGTTTACGCGGGACCGGACGGGCCGCACGGACCCGGTGATCGCCGCGGCGAGCGCTTCCACGGCACCTTCGGCACGATTACCGCAATCCAAGCCGACTCGCTGACGCTGAAAGGTCGTGAGGGCGAGACCATTACCGTCAAGCTCAGCGACAAGACCGAGTACATGAAGGAACAAACACAGGTCAAACTGTCCGATTTCAAGGTGGGGGACCGCGTCATCATCGCCGGCGATCCAATGGCGGACCGCGTGATCACGGCACGCCGGGTCATGCTGCCCCCGTCCCGCGAGGCCATGATGGCGCGCATGAAGGAAGCCATGGGGAAGACTGTCATCGCCGGCGAGGTCAAGGCGGTGGATGGCGCCAAGCTCACCGTTGCGCGCCCGGACGACCAAACGCAGGTGATCCAGCTCGATGAGAACACCTCGCTGCGCAAAGATGGCCAAAGCATCACGCTCGGCGATATCAAGGTCGGCGACCACGTATTTGGCCGCGGCGCCCTGAAAGGCGGCACCTTCGTGCCCACACAGCTCAACGTCGGCGAGATGCCGCGGATGCGCATGCCGCCACCGCCGGCCTGATCCGGACACCTCGAAGCATGGCAGCGCAAGCCGCGTGACGCTCCGCGCAGAGCGTTCTGCGGCTTGCGCTTTACGCATGGCTCTTGATGCAACCCAGACGACAACTCACCTCATGAACCGACTCCTGCATCTTTGGCGCCCGCTGATCCCGATGCTCGCCCTCGCTTGTCTGCTCGCAGCACAAGCCCCTTTCGGTTCCATCAAAGGCGTCATCAAGGCGGGGATCATGCCGTTGCCGGGCGTCACCGTCACCGCCGCCAATACACTGACCGGCGCCAAGGTCGCAACCTCGACCGATGTGGACGGCACCTACGCCCTGCCCATCCCCGGTCGCGGCCGCTATGTAGTGCGTGCCGAGTTGGCCGGGTTTGCCCCGATGACCCAGGAAGTGGTCATCGTCCCTGGCGCCACCCAAGCCGCCGCCAACCTGAACATGACGCTCCTCTCCCGGTCGCTCACACCGGTGCAGCAGCAACGCCAGTTGCAGCAGGTGGCCGCCGCCATTCATGGACGCGGTTTCCAAAACCTGTCCGTCACCGCCGACAGCAATGCGCTACCGCAGGAGGGAGAGACCGGGATTCCCAGCGGTGGGGCATCACTTGCCGGCATGGCTCCCGGACTGTCAACTGACACGGCAACGCAATCCGTCTCCATCTCGGGGGGCATGGCGCGCACCGACTCGACGGAACTGAACAGCGAAGAAATTCGGCAGCGCATTCAGGAATTTCGGGAGCAACGTCAGCGCGAGGGTGGGGGCCCGGAAGGCGGGGCTGTCTACCGGATCCGCGGCGGACCCGGCGGACCGGGTGGGCCGGGCGGACCCGGCGGACCGCCCGGCGGCATCATGATGATCCGTGGCGGGCCCGGCGGCCGTTTTAACATTAACAAGCCGCATGGAGCGGTGTTTTACTCGCTGCATGACGCTGCCTTCGATGCCCGCCCGTACGCCCTCAGCGGCCAGCCCGCGCCCAAGGCGGGTTACGCCCAGCAACGTTTCGGAGCCCTGTTGGGTGGCCCCTTTAAGATCCCCAAGGTTTACGATGGCAGCGCCAAGAACTTCATGTTTCTGGCCTTTTTCATCAATCGCTCGGCCAACCCTTTTGACGCCTTCTCAACGGTTCCCACGGCAGCCGAGCGCGCCGGCGATTTCTCCAGCACTCTTGTCCCGAACGGTCCCGGCGCCGGCAACCCGGTCCAGATCTACGACCCGACCACCCACCAGCCGTTTACCGGCAACGTGATACCGCAATCGCGCCTCGATCCGGCCGCCCTCGCCCTGCTGCGCTTCCTGCCGCTTCCCAACCAGCCCGGCACGGTTCGGAACTTTCACTACAGCACCACCACCACCAGTAACAGTCAGAACCTGAATCTGCACTTCGTCCATAACTTCGGCGCCGGCGGACCGGGCGGCATGCCCTTTCCCCGCGGTGGCGGTGGATCGGGAGGAAAGCGCGCCAACATCAACTTCGGGCTGAGCTACAACGGCGGTGACAACGGCCGCGCCTTACCCTTCCCCACCCTCGCCGGCCAGGATCTGAACCGTGCCCTGAACGTCAATTTTGGTGCCCTTTACGGCCACGGCAAGGTGACCAACTTTTTCAACAGCAGTTTCAGCCGCAACCGCATCCGCAGCAGCAATCTTTACGCCTTCAAGGAAAACATCGCGCGCGAGGCGGGACTGAACGGCGTCTCGCAAGATCCCTTCGATTACGGCGTGCCCTCTCTCTCGTTCACCAACTTTGCCGGCACCACTGACGTCGTGCCATTGTTGCGGCGCGATCAGACGATCGCCTTCAGTGACTCGGTCGCAGTCAACCGGGGCCGGACTAACTGGCGCTTTGGCGGTGATTTCCGCTTCCTGCAACTCAACCCGGACACCGACAGCAACGCCCGCGGCAGTTATGTCTTTACTGGACTTTTCACCAGCCGTCTCAACGGGCGCGCGCCCGTTCCCGGCACCGGATTCGACTTGGCCGATTATCTGCTCGGCCTGCCCCAACAGACCTCGCGCCGATTTGGGGCGAGCAGCAATTACTTCCGCGGCAAGCGCTTGTCGCTGTTCATGCAGAATGACTGGCGCGTCGGCGGTTCCCTGACTTTGGATCTCGGCCTGCGCTACGAGTACGCCAGCCCGTTCCGCGAGAAGTACAACCGCCTGGTCAATCTCGATGTCGCCTCGGGCTTCACGCAGGTCGCGCCCGTGATGCCCGATCAGACGAGCTCCTACAACAACCCGTTTGGGCCGGGCCTGTTGCAGCCCGACAAACACGCGTTCGCCCCCCGCCTCGGGTTGGCTTGGAGACCGTTTGCAAAAACTGTGGTGCGTGCCGGCTACGGTATCAACTTCAATACCGGGGCGTACGCCAACATCGTATCGCAGCTTGCCAGCCAACCCCCGTTTGCCCAGACCGAAACGCTGATCGCCGGCCCTCAAACTCCGCTCACGCTGGAAAACGGCTTCCCTGTTGTGACCGCCAACACCGTGCTCAACAGCTACGCCGTGGACCGCAACTACCGTATGGGCTATGTGCAGCTTTTTAACCTGGGGATCCAACGCGACCTGGGACATGGCGTCATCATGAACCTTGACTACAACGGCACCAAGGGCACGCGGCTCGACATGCTGCGCTCTCCCAACCGTGGGCCCAACGGCCTGCGACTCGCCGGTGTGCAGCCTTTCCTGTACGAGTCGTCCGAGGGCGACTCCATCATGCACGGCGGTTCGCTGCGGCTCCGCAAACGGCTGCAGCACGGCGTCTCGCTCGGCGGCACCTATACCTTCTCCAAGTCAATAGATAATGCCTCCTCCATCGGAGGCGTCGGTAACTACGTCGCCCAAAACGATCTTGACCTGGCGGCGGAGCGCGGTCTCTCCAGCTTCGACGTCCGCCATCACCTCAACGCCGACGCCATCTACGAACTGCCGTGGGGCAGCAACAAACCGTGGCTGGCTGGCGCCGGGCTGCTGCCCACACTCTTCGGCGACTGGACCATGAGCGGCGTCCTCAACCTGGCCAGTGGTTCTCCCTTCACCGCCCGAGTGCTGGGCAATTCTGGCGACGTCGCTCGGGGCACCAATGGCACGCTGCGAGCTAACGCCACCGGCGCCCCCGTGACACTCGCTCACCCCACCGCCTCCGCTTTCTTCAACACTGCCGCTTTCACCACGCCGGCTGCCGGGCAGTTCGGCACCGCGGGGCGCAACACCATCGCCGGGCCGGGGACGGTGAACTTCGATCTCGCGCTCAACAAGAACATCCCACTCGCCGAAGGGCGCGCCTGGGAGGTCCGGGCGCAGGCCTTCAACCTGCTCAATCACGCCGAGTTCGCCTCTCTCGACACGATCGTCAACTCCCCTTCCTATGGACAGATCACTGCCGTGCGCGCCATGCGCCGCTTCGAACTGTCCACGCGCTTCCGCTTCTAGAAAGCCCATGTTCCTCCTTTCCCACCCCCCACCCCGCCTCGTCCGGGTCGCCCCTCGGGCAACGCGCCTGTGGGCACGGCTCCTGATTTTCGTGGTGAGCGCGTACCCCCTGCTGCCGGCGCAAGCTTTGCCGGCGGCGCCGTCGCAGTCCGGACAACCCGCCTTCAAGTTCACCGCCACCACGGAACTGGTGGTTGTCAATGTCGTGGTGCGTGACCGCCAGGGCCGCTTGGTGAGCGGCCTTAAAGCGGATGATTTCACCGTCCTCGAGGACGGCAAGCCGCAGCGCATCACCACCTTCGACAATGAGAACGTGGCGACCGCCCCTGTAGCGGATATCCCGATGGCGCCGCTGCTCAAGACCGCGGCGCACGCCGCAGCCGGCACGCCCGCTGTCGCCGCCACCGCCGCTCCTAATGCCGCCCTGCGCGATCGCCGTCTGATGGTCTTCTTCTTCGATCTCAGCTCGATGCAGCCCGAAGAGATCGACCGCGCCACAACTGCCGCGCAGCACTATCTCGACACCCAGATGAGCCCCGCCGACCTGGTCGCCGTGGTCAGCCTGGCGACAAACCTGCAGGTCAATCAGGACTTCACCCAGGATCGCCGCTTGCTCCATGCCGCGCTGCAGGCCGTCAATCCATCTGCCGGGCAGGGCTTTCAGAACGGCGGTGACGGAACCACCGAAGGGACGCCCGATACCGGCAACCCTTACACGCCGGATGAAACCGAGTTCAACGTCTTCAACACGGACCGCAAGCTCGATGCCCTGCAGTCCATCTCCAACGTGCTGGCCCACGTCAACGAAAAAAAGTCATTGATCTACTTCACCGGGGGGCTAAGCAGTAACGGATTGGATAACCAGTCCGAGCTGCGCGCCTCGATCAATGCCGCGGTACGCGCCAACCTCGCCGTCTACCCGATGGACATGCGCGGTCTGCAGGCCCTGCCGCCGGGCGGCGAGGCCAGCCAGGCCAGCCTGCGCGGCGTCTCGCCCTACTCTGGAGCCTCCATGCAGGGGCAACGAGACTCCAACTTCGCCTCCCAGGAGACGCTCACCACGCTTGCCGGCGACACCGGCGGTCGTGCCTTCCTTGATTCCAATAACTTCACCGAAGTCTTCAGCCGCGTTCAGCAGGACACCTCCGCCTATTACGTCCTCGGCTACCACTCCACCAATCCCATCGCCGACGGACGCTTCCGCAAGCTCAGCGTCCGCCTGCGCCGCCCCGATCTTAAGCTCGAATACCGCGCCGGCTACTACGCTGGCAAGGACTTCAAGCACTACAATACCGACGACCGCGAAACCCAGATGCAGGACGAGCTGGCTGCGGCGTTGCCCGCCACCGACGTCAAGGTCTACCTCGCCGCGAGCTACTTCCGGTTGGCCAACGGCAAGTTCTACGTCCCCATCGCGCTGGTCGTACCCGGCTCCGAGATCCCCTTCACCCGCAGCAGCGATCAGGACAAGGCCACGCTCGATATCGCGGGCCTCATCACCGATGAATTAAAGCGCCCGGTATCCGATATCCGCAAAACCATCAAACTGACCATCGCCGGCGCCGAGCAAGTACAGCAGAAGAATGTTCAGTACAACACCGCCGTCGTCCTTCCCGCCGGCGACTATCACCTGAAGTTCGTGGTTCGAGAGAACCAGACCGGACGCCTGGGGGCCTTCGAGACCGATCTCGTCATCCCGGAGATCAAAAAGGAAACCCTCCGCCTGAGTTCCGTGCTGCTGGCCAGCCAGATCTCCAACCAGGCCGCCAAAAATAAACTTAGCCCCTTGATCTATCAGGGACGCGAGCTCATTCCCAACATCAGCCATGTCTTCTCGCAGAACCAGCACCTCTATCTGTATTACGAGGTGTACGACCCGGCGAAGGACACGCGACCGGCTCTCGCGGCCGCAGCCACCAAGCCGGTCGTGCTGAAAAATCCAGTTCGTGTTCTGAGCAGCGTCGCCTTCTTCTTTGGCAAACGCAAAGCCTACGAGACACCGCTCGTCGAGGCCCGGCAACTCAACGCCCCGGAGCGCCACGCCGTCATCTTCGAGCTCGATGTGCCGCTGGCACAACTGCGGCCGGGCTTCTACACCTGCCAGATCAATCTCATTGACGACGTTGCCGGCAAGTTCGTCTTCCCCCGCTTTCCCGTGCTGGTCCGGCCATAAGACAACCCGCAGGGGCGGCCCTGACTGCTCGAAGGCAAATCGATCCAGCCCCCACGGCGATTGATGCGGCGCCGGCCGCTTAAACCGGGTCCCCTGTCTCGGACTTTGAAAGCACCTTCAGCGCCGCCGGTTGTGCTTGCCGGACTCTTTCACGAACAGCCGCCGCGCGATCATTCGGTCCACAACGCGCACCGGTAACACGGACATGATCCAATGCCGCAGCGGCTGCGGCACCACGGTGTAACGGGTGCGTGGGTGCTGCGCGGTGAGCGCTTTCCAGACCACCTCGCCGATCCGTTCGGCCGGTAACCCGGCGCGACCCATCTCGGTCATGACGCTCCGCACCCGTTCCACCGTCGCGCCGTAATCCGTCCCCTCATAACGGGAAAAGTCGCTTGCCTCCGCCTTGTCCCAGATCGGGGTTCGCACGGAGCCGGGACCAATGACGATCACGTCAATGCCATAGAGCAACAGCTCGCGCCGTAGACTCCCCGACAAACCTTCCAGTGCGTGTTTGGAGGCGGCATAAGCGCCGAGAAAGGGCTGGCCGAATTTCCCTGCCACGGAGCTGATGTTGATGATCCGTCCCGGCGGCCCCGTCCGCTATCGGTCCGTGCCCAACAACGGCAGGAACGCCTGCGAAACCTGCAAAGGCCCGACCAGATTCACTTCCAACTGGCGGCGAAACTCCTCCATCGGCAGGTGCAGCAAGGGTCCCGCTACCGCCACGCCGGCATTGTTGACCAGACCCATCAGCCGCGCCCCGGCAAGCTGTCGCTCGACCGCGGCGGCGGCGGCGGCGATGGAGGTTACATCGGTCACGTCGAGGAGGATTGGTGTTACTCCTGCCCCGAACGTCCGGCGCAAGCGTTCCGCGTCTTCTGCCCGGCGTACGCCGGCATAGACATGGATGCCATGCGCCAGCAGCACCTGCGTCGTCGCCCACCCGATGCCGGTGGATGCGCCCGTAATCGTTACAGAACCCATCATCGTCAGTTCCCCCGCGTCTTGGCTTCGCTTGAGGCCCTGCGCGTCAGTGCGCCGGCGTCTCCGCTATCCTAGTCCGGTGGATGCCGCGCACCTACACGATCTGCTGCCGGACGCCGATTACGAGTTCACCTTCAAGGTGAGGCCGGGGACACTGTCCGCTTTTTATGGTTCTGCTGCCGATGACGCAGCGGTCCTGGAGGAGCGTCGGCGCACGGTGCGCGAATTCCCGCGACGCCATCTGCTGCTGGACCCGGTTGCCCGCGCCGCCCTGCGCGAGTTGGTTGACCAGATGTCGGATCTTGGGCTGCTGCCGCAGCCGTCTGGCGACGATGCATTCCTCTGGCTCTCCGATCACCTGGCGCCTGACGTTTTGCTTCTCCTCCCCGACGACCGGGGTAGGCCCTGTCTACGCGCGGCGGCCGTCTGCTTTCCTTCCGGATGGGCCCCGGAGGAGAAATTCGGGCTGCCTTTGGCTGCCATTCATGACGTGGTTCCAGAGCTGAATGCCGTGCTCGGAGACCGCATTCATGGATTCCTGCAGCGCATCAAACCGGGCGCGCTGTACTTGCGGGAGAACTGGGGCTTTGCGGCATCGTCGCAGCGCAATCTTCATCCCGTGTTGCCGCGCTCGCCTTTGCATGTGCCGCTGGACCCTGAGCACGTATGGTTTCGTGTCGAGCGCCAGGCGTTCCATCGCCTGCCACACAGCGGAGCCGTGGTGTTCGGCATCCGGCTGGAGATCGTTTCCTTGGTTGTCTTCCGCGAGCGGTTTCCGGGGCACGTTCAGGGCCTGATACGCGGTTTACAAACTATGCCGCCCGCCATGGCATCTTACAAAGGCGTGGCGGACGTCAGAGACGCAGTCGCCGATTGGCTGAGAGGCTGAGCTTCAACCCTGCGGGCAGGCCGTCCTTTCTCAATGTTGCGTCAGTGTGGCAGCTCCCGCCGGCTCAGCCCCATGACGCGCTGGTCAACGCACGCCGGGGCGGTGTACGGTATCCCCACTGGGAGGCGCAAACCCCTCGCGCGGCTTCCTCTCGCACAGTGTGCCCCTATGTCTTCCGCCGCCCCCACATACCGTCCCACGATCGAAGCGCTGCAGCGCGAGTTGCACCGTCTCTTCGAACGCAACCTCGCGGGCATCGGGCAGGCTTCTCTCGAGGGCCAGATTCTGCGCTGCAATCCCGCTCTCGCGCGCATCCTTGGCGCCGATCGACCCGAGCTGCTCATTGGTCAACTCACCTCGCAGTTCTATGCAGAGCCGCAGCACCGCCAAGCGCTGGTGGCGCAACTCCGCTTGGAGGGCTCTTTAAACGAAGTGGAGATACAGATACGCCGCCGGAACGGCGAACTGCGCTGGGTCCTGGCCAACGCGCAGTTGGTGCCGTCGGACACCGGCGATGAACCCGTCATCGAGGGCACGCTGATTGACATTACGGACCGCAAGCGGACCGAACAAGCTCTGCGGGACAAGGACGAACACCTGCAGATCCTGCTGGAGCAGATGCCCGCCGCCCTCTGGACGACGGACACCAATCTGCGTTTTACCTCCGTCTCCGGCGCCACTCACAACGCGACGGGACGGCTTCCGAACGCCTTGCTGGGCGTCGCTCTCGAGGATGTGATTCAGAATGCTTCCGATGTCGCGCTGATTCGCGACATGCACCGACGCGCCCTGCGCGGCGAGCGGGTCAGCTACGAGGTGCGGTTCCCACCACATTCCTATCAATGTCATCTGGAACCTTTACGGGACGCTGCGGAACAGATCGTTGGCACGGTGGGCATTGCCCTTGAAAACACCGAGAACGTGCTGGCTCGCGAGGAGCTTGCCCGCTCCAACGCCGAACTGCAGCAGTTCGCGTACGCCGCCTCACATGACCTGCAGGAGCCCTTGCGCACCGTCACCAGCTTCACCCAGTTGCTGGCTGACCGCTTGCAACCCCGACTCAATCCCGAAGAAAACGAACTGATCGGCTTTGTCGTGGATGGCACCGCCCGCATGCAGGTCCTGCTCGCGGATCTGTTGGCCTATTCGCGCGTCAGCACCCATCACCGCGATCCCGTGCCCGTGGATTGCAACCAGGTTCTGGCACGGGTGCGCTGCAACCTTCATCTCGCGCTGGAAGAAAGCGCAACCCGCCTCGAAGTGGAGCCGCTGCCTGTTGTGCTCGCCGATCCGTCGCAATTGGATCAGGTGTTTCAGAACCTCATCGGCAATGCCATTAAGTTCCGCAGTGCCCGCACACCCGAGGTTCATGTGATGGCCAAACAGGTCGGCGTCGAGTGGCGCTTCACCGTGCGTGACAACGGCATCGGGCTCGAGCCGCAATACTCTGACCGTATCTTTCGCATCTTCCAGCGCCTGCACCCCCGGACGGAGTACCCCGGCACGGGAATCGGACTGGCCATCTGCCAGAGAATCGTCGAACGCCATGGCGGTCGCATCTGGGTCGAGGCACGAGCCGGCGAGGGGGCGACGTTTTATTTCACTTTACCGGCCGCACCGGCCGCCACCGCAATCAGCGCGTCGAAGCAATTGGATTCGGCGCCCGGCCGCCTGCCTACGACATAACTTCGTCGCAACTCGCAGGTCTGCGGCGTACCATTCAGCGCCAGGGTGGCGCCTCGGAACCCGGCTATGGCCGCCGTTCACGCCGGGCAATCTGCTGTCCGGTGTCCGCGCCGCGCTGGCCGATCATCCCTGAAACTCGCGCGAATCAAGGCATCGGACCGTTTACAGCCAGCGGCAAAGAAACCGCGTCAGCGTGTAGCCGTCGACGACCTTGAACGGCCAGCGTCCGATGGTGTAATGCCCGCAGGGCAGTGCGACGGATTGGTGCGGAATCTGCAGCCGGCGGAAGGCCGCCAGGACGTCGCGCGAGTACTCCGGCAGGAACGTCGGGTCGTAACGGGCGTAAACCAGCAGGTGCCGCTTCGCATGGGCTCCACCGTCGAGATACTCCGGCTTCGCCAGCTTGTTCAAGTAGCTGAACGGGCTGATCACTCGCCAAGCCTCCCGCAATGCATCCTGTCCGAGGTGCGTCGCAAGCCCCGCCTTGACGTGACGCGTGGAGATTCCGGTCCAGACCACGTCGCCAAAATACGCCGATACGTGATTGAAAGCGTTGACCCGCAGTCGCGCATCATGACACGTCGTCAGGAAGGCGTAGCACGAACCCAAGCTGGTTCCCATCACCCCCAAGGACTCATATCCCTGGTCTTCCAGCCAATCCAGACAGGCGCGTACGTCACAGACCGCCTGGCGCGCCGCCGCAATCGTCCGTCCAACATTGCTGTCCACGGTATACTCCGCCCGCTTCAAGTCGCCGGGCATACGCACATCGTGATACGGAGGACTCATACGCAGCGCCGAGACCCCGAACCGCTGGAAAAGACGCCCCAGCCCCATGTGGCCCTCGCCGTCCGAGTTCCATTGCGGCAAGACCACCACGGCGCGCTTCCGCCCTCCGCGGTGGTCCGCGGGAAACCAGCGCGCGTGCACCGTCTGGTTCTCCGGGTAGGGGCTGGGAATCGGAGACGAGAACTGCAGCCGATCGCCCACCAAGCGATAATCGCGGACCCGCGGATAGGAAAAGAACACGTCGCTGGAACTCAGGGCCCGTTCCGTCCAGCCCTGCAGCGCTTCCAGGTTCAGTTCCGCCGACCGCTGCGGCAAGCCGTCAATCGGGGTGGCACGCAGCCACTCCCAACCCCACTCAAACGGACGCACCACTCGATGCGGATCCCGGCTATTGAGCTCTCGTTCCCAGCGCAGAATGGCGCGGGCGTACCAACTGGTCGTCATAGGCTGAGTGCTGAACCGGCTGCGCGAATGAGCAGTGTAAAACAGTCGGCGATTGACCGTTCAACCCCGAGGAAGAGCCCTGCGTTGGCGCAACGCCAACCGTCAAGCCGCCACCATTTTAAGGGGCCAAAGCGCTGCCGGAGTATGGCGACGCCTTGGCCCGATCGATCCAGATGCGGATCAAGATGATCTTATTCTGCGCCCAAATTGGGCATCGTCAAGCGCCCATGAGGGTGGCGCCCTGCATCCCGTTCGCTGGGGGCAACCTTTTTGCGGCCAACGGTATCCACTACTACTGTACTTTTGTCGCAGTCTTGCCGTAGCGCGAGACGTTGCAGAGGATATAGAGGAGCTTGGCATGGTAAAAATATTTCGCACTTGGACCGTTTTGGGCGTGGCCGCACTCGTGGCCGGGCTGGGTCTCACCATCGGCTGCACCAAAACCAGTTCACAGGACCAGGAATTAGCGGGTACTGTTCAAACTCGGATCGCCGCCGATCCTCAACTGCAGGGACAAGCGATTACGGCCAACGTCAAGGACGGAGTGGTCACCCTGACCGGTACCACGGCCACCGAAGCGCAGCGTATCGCGGCGGAAAATGACGCCAATGCGCCGGGCGTGAGCAAGGTCGTGAACCAGATTGGCACGCAGAAAACCGAAGTTGCGCCGACCGCGGCTCCCATGGAGAACACCTCCGTCGCGCATTCCAGCTCGCATCGTATGACGCGGCCGAGCAGTCAACCGACGCAATCTTTCCCGTCCGGCAGCGGCAATTCCGGCACGAGCACGCGCATGGCCAGCGCCGCCATGGTTGATGTTCCGGCCGGAACCGCAATTCCCGTCCGCTTGAACCAGCCCATCGCCTCGAACACGGTTGCGGCGGGCGATACGTTCAGCGGTGAAGTCGCTTCGCCGGTAGCGGTGAATGGTCGGGTCGCTATTCCCCGTGGAGCCAGTGTGCAGGGTTCGGTGGTCAATGCCATGTCGGCAGGCCACATCAGGGGAGCATCGGAGCTCAGCCTCAGCCTTGCGCAGATCAGCTTCAACGGGCGCAGCTACTCCATTCACTCGAATACCTGGAGCCAGCGCGCGGCAAGCCGCGGCAAACGCAACGCCGAGGTGATTGGCGGCGGAGCCGGACTCGGAGCCCTGATCGGCGCCATCGCCGGGCACGGCAAGGGCGCTGCGATCGGCGCCGCTACCGGTGCCGGAGCGGGCACGGCAGCCGAAGTGCTGACCAAGCCGGCGCAAGTGCGCATCGGTCCGGAAGATGTGGTGACCTTCCACCTCAACTCCGGAATCCGTGTCACTCCCTCGGCCGCAGCCCTGCGCTAGAGCGCTCGTCGAGGGTGGTTGGCGTGCGACAAAAAAACACGGCTGACGGAGGTGCTCCCTCCGTCAGCCGTGTTTTCGTTTCATTTACGCCATTTTTATTTCTTCTTCTTGCTGAACGTGGTTGCGACGCTTTCGCTTAGCTGTTCCAGGGTCGCTTTTGCGGTTGCGGCATTGGGACCGTTGGGCGAGAGCTCAAGGTACTTCTCGAAGGCCTCCAGGGTTCCAGGCTGCGGGGTGACCTTTTGCGTCTTGGGGTCCAAGGTGGCTTTGTTGAGCATGGACATGCCCTTCAAGTACCACGCCTCGGCATTGGTCGGATCGGCCTTGATGGCCTTGTCGAAGGCGTTCGCGGCATCGTCCAGCTTGCTCTGGTTATACAGGACAATCCCTTCGTTGAAGTAAGCCAGCTTGGCCTCGGTCGGATCAAGCTGCACCGCCTTATCGTATTCTGCCGTGGCGTCCTGCGCTTTCCCGACCTTGGCCAGAGCACTCCCCAGTTCAATGTGATAGGCCGCCTCGGTCGGCTTCAGCGCGATCGCCTTCTGCAGCGCGTCCACCGCCTTTTCGTACTGCTTGGCGCCCGAGTAGTCCTGACCAAGCTTGAAAAAAATGATGTCATGCGTCTGATCCAGCGCAATGGCCTGTTCCATCAACTGCGCTGCCTGCTCCCACTGCCCCGCCTTCTGCATGGCCGTGTTTTCGGTCAGCATCTGGTTCAGCTTGCCGATCTTCTGATTGGCAGCTCGGGCAGCCTGATCCTGCTTTTGCGCCTTCGCCATCTGCTCGACCTGTTCCTTGGATAGGCCGGCTGGCAAGGGCCCTTTTCCGTTTGCTATCGCGGCAGACTCAGCAGCCTCTTTCTTGAGGTCGATGTCCACTACGGTCGGATCGCCCAAGTGGGTGCGGATCCCCTTCAGGTTGAAGAGCGCCGTGCCGTCACTTCCCAGCAGAGTCACGTTGTAGGTCCCAAGCGGCAGACCGTAATGGCCGAAATGGCCCTTCTTGTCCGTCTTCAACGCGTAGTGCCCACTGATGTCTTGGCGGTCAATCGAGACCGTTGCTCCTGCCAATGGCGCCCCGTGAACATCGGTGCAGGTCCCGGTCATCGCACTCAGCTGTCCCATGGCGGGCAAAGCCGCAAACAGGCCTAGCGCGAGGATCGCAAGCATGGATTGGAAAACGCCCTTTTGAACACGCGGCATAGTGACTTGTCTCCTGGCTCCCTGCCCTCAGGGAACGACTGAAATTGGGACGGCGTACGGTATGGGGTCGGGTACGCCGGCTTGGGCAAAGGCTTGCAAGCGCAACCGGCAACTGTCGCAGCGACCACAGGCCCGCTCAGACCCTTGGTAACACGACCACGATAGTTGAAGCGGTGCCTGAACTTCAAGGCCAAGGCGCACAATCTCCGCCTTTGAGAGCCGAATCAGGGGAGTCTCGATCACGATCCCGCCCGCCTTGGTCCCCACGGCGATTAATTGGTTGAACACCTCATAATATCGCGGCCGGCAGTCCGGATACCCGGAACTGTCCTGCTCCACCGCCCCAATCAGGATGCGCTTCGCCCCGATGACCTCGGCCCAGGATACAGCCGCAGCCAGGAAATGCGCGTTGCGAAAGGGAACGTAAGTGATGGGAATCGTCTGTTCCTGAATTCCTGATTCCGGAACCGCCAGCCGGGAATCCGTCAATGCCGAGCCCCCGATCTGCGTCAGGGCTGCAGCCTGCACCACCAGCTTTTGCTCCACGCCATAGTACGCAGCCATCGCCTCGAATGCCTGCCGCTCCCGAGCCTCGGTGCGCTGCCCGTAGGCAACATGGAGGAAGGCAGGCGATCCTTCCCGGGCAGCCAGCGCGGCGCACACACAACTGTCCATCCCGCCGCTCAAGAGCACCACCGTCAGGCACTTGCGTACCGTGGGAGCGGCGTCCTGCCGCGTTTTGTCGTCGTGATGACGTGTAGGTTCCGGCATTTCCGGCGACATGATCTCCTCACACGGCGTGCAACGCCGGATCCCAGATGAACTTGTGAATCTGCAGGCTCAGGCGCACGGTTAAGCCATCCTCCAGGATCCACTCCGCCAGACGACGCGGGTCCAATAAACACTGGGAAGCGCTGCGCTCGCCGGCCGCATCCTTACGAAAGGCGGGCGAGAAAAGCACGTTCCCACACCGTTGTGTGAGCGCATGATGTTGGACGAAGTCGCGGGCAAACTCGTAGTCTTCGCGATCCGTCAGGACAAACTTGACCTCGTCGGTTGGGGTCAACAGCGGCAGGTTGCCCATATGAAAGCTGTCGCCTTCTCCGCTGCCGGGACATTTGACGTCCACGATTTTGACCACCCCGGCAGGCAACTGGCTTAAGTCGCGCTCTCCGCTGGTTTCCAGCAGCACGGCGTAGCCCTCGGCCAGCAGCCGCTCCGCCAGCTTACAAACCTCCGGCCCTTGCAGCATCGGCTCTCCCCCGGTAATTTCCACCAGACGGCTCGGGAACGCGCGGATGGCAGCCAACACCTCATCGACCGCCTGCCGCCGGCCGCCATGGAAGGAATACTCCGTATCGCACCACTGGCAGCGCAGGTTGCATCCCGTCAATCGAACGAACACGCACGGCCGCCCGGCGTGGGAAGACTCACCTTGAATGGAGTGAAAAATCTCGGTGATTTGCATCGCCGGCCTCGATCGGTCTTTCGCGCCCTTGTCGCCCCATCGAGAGTCGCGCAACCCCTTGCGGCATCGTGGCGAACGGGCCGGAAGACCACCCGCTTCTATTCCCAATAAGTAGCGGCCGTGATGTCGGTTTCGTAGACCGTGACGGAAGCCACACGCACCGTCGCGGATCGTCCCCCTACGCGACTCTGCAGGCCATCGTAAAAGAACTTGGCCATGTTTTCCGCCGAGGGATTCACGGTCGTAAATGCCGGCAGGTCGTTCAAATACTGGTGATCGAGACCCTCCGAGAGTTCCCGCAAGTCGTGCTTGAGATCCTTGAAGTCATCCAGCAGGCCGATGGCATTCAACTGTTCCCCCACCACCCGCACCTGCACGCGGTAGTTATGACCGTGCGGGTTCTCGCACTTGCCGCGATAGCCGCGCAAGGCGTGTCCCGCCGCAAACGTCTCCTCGACCTTGATCTCAAACATGAGTCGAAACCTGAATGAACGCCGCCATTCACAAGTATAAGCCGGGGGACATCTCGGTGAGGAAGCAAAGCCGATCGCAGACCGACGAGGGGTGGCCCGCTCAGCGCCCCGCGCGCCGCAGCACCAGCACCTGAAAAGCCTCGCCCAGGCCCGCCGGTGAGACCAGATGACGGAGTTGCAGACCGCGTTTGACGCGCTCGGCAGGCATCCGAAGATCCGCGAACAGTCCGGCAAAAGCATCCGACTCGCCCAAGGACCGCAAAAACTCGTGTAGTGTGCAAAGCCGTGCCGCCTCGACCTCTGGTCCGGCGGCACGGACGAGCGCAGTAAAATTCACGTGCGCCGTCAGGTCTTGTTCGCCTGGTCGCTGCAAGGGGTCCGCGCCAACCTGATGGCGACGGAACGTCCGCAACGTTCCTTGGCGGTAACGTTCCCACTCGCTTTCCATGTAGCCGTAATCCACGACGAAGAGCGCTCCCTGCCGTACTTTACCGAGCAAGCCTCCCACCCAGTGGGGAGCATCGGCGGCGGCCTCGACCACATCTTCCCCATGCATTGGGCGCAGCGCGCACCGCGCACTCTCCAGCATGTCGGCATCGGCGGCACGCCACGCCAGTTCCAGCCCCTCCCCTGCCGTCACCTCGACCCAGGCGCGCACCAGCCCGCGCTCGCCACGGCTGAAAAGATCAATCGGCAGAGCGTCAAAGAACTCGTTGGCCAGAATGCATCCTGCCTCCGCCTCCGGAACGGCGTCCAAGCTGGACGCCAGCGAGTAGCGGGACGCATCCACGTTCGCCAGCACTTGCTGCTGCTGCGCGCGCAGGGCGGGGCTGCGTTCCAAAAGGACGTAGTGCAGGGCCGTGCTCCATTCGGGATGGTGGCGGACGCCCCATTGGAGAACGTCGGCGGCAAAAGCGCCGCGACCCGCGCCGGCATCCACGACCTGAAAATGGGCGGGAGCTCCCAGGCGTCTCCACTCGGCCTCGAACGCCCTGCACATCAGACGTCCATAGACCGCGCCCAGGTCGCTCGCGGTGTAGAAATCCCCGCCCCGACCGAACACCGCATCACCCCGCGTGTAATAACCGGCTTCGGGATGATGGAGACACAACTCCATGAACTGCGCAAACGGAACCGCACCTCCGGCGTGTTGAACCGCGGCAAGAATCATCGCGCCGGGAAGCATGGCAGTATGTGGTAGACGATCCAGACAATGCGGACGACCCGTGGCGTCCGGGTCGGCTCGCGCCCGATGTTCGTAGGCGGGCGACGTGTCCGACCACCGCATCGCCGGAAAGCGGCTTTAATGCTTCAAAATGGCGGTATAGCCGTCTGCGGTCAGGTGACTCCGAGTGGCCTCGGCTTCGGTCACGCTGGCAAAAGGTCCTACTTGAACGCGGTAGAGTTGATCGCCATTGACCTGCCCGGGGCGCAAGATGAACACGGGATACTGCTTCCCTTTTAGCGCCGCCGCCAGCGCCTTGGCATCGCCTTCCTTGGTTCCGGCAAAGACCTGCACCGAGTAACTGCCGCTTCCAGACGCGCGAGCGCCGTCGGCGGGCATCAGGGCGGAAGCCGAGGTCGTGGCGGCATTCCCGGGTGATGGACTCCCCGGTTTAGCGGCCTTGGGCTTGGCCGGCTTGAGCGTTGCGTCGGGTGCAGCGGTGCCCGCCGCGGACCCAGCGTCGGTTCCGGCACCCGGCTGCAAGCTGGACGACGGAGCGCTGTCTTCAGCCGCGGTCAGATCGGCCGGGTTGGGCGGCTGCACCTCGGAATTCGCCGCAGGGATTGGAATCACCGGCACGGGCTGCGGCGTCCCCGGCGCGGGCTTGTCCAAGCCCGTACTCGGGCCGCCATTGTTGTCGTTGCTGCCCAGCGAAAACGTCGCGGGTATGGCGTGCTTGCCGAGCGTATAGCCAAAGGCAAAAAACACGCCGCACATGACCGCCAAGGAACAAAACAGGGCCAGCAGCCCGGTCGTGCCCAACTCGACTTGGTAGTCCCGTCCCTTCGCGCGGCGCGGTTCCCGCCCGCTTCCTTCTCCCACTGGCATTAAGCGGCCCCGTTTCCTGTCGCCTTCTTCCAAAGTGCTTCAATCATGTCGATCGGCACCGGGAAGACGATGGTGGTGTTTTTCTCGATCCCGATCTCAGTCAGAGTTTGAAGATAACGCAATTGCAGGGCAATCGGTTGCGTTGCCATGATCTTGGATGCCTCCGCCAGGCGTTCCGAGGCGGCAAACTCGCCCTCGGCGTGAATGATCTTGGCCCGCTTTTCGCGCTCCGCCTCTGCCTGCTTGGCGATGGCGCGCTGCATGTTGTCGGGCAGGTCCACCGACCTGATCTCCACTGCCGTCACCTTGATGCCCCACGGGTCGGTGTGCAGGTCGAGAATCTCCTGCACGCGCGTCTTGACCTTTTCGCGCGAGGACAGCAGTTCGTCCAGTTCCACCTCGCCCAGCACCGAACGCAACGTTGTTTGGGCGAACTGCGAGGTCGAGAAGCGGAAGTCTTTGACCTCGACGATCGCCCGGCGCGCGTCCACCACCTTGTAAAACACCACCGCCGCGACCTTGGCGGTCACGTTGTCGCGCGTGATGATGTCCTGCGGTGGCACATCCAGCGTGTCGATCTGCATGGACACCCGGTTAATGCGGTCGATAATCGGAAAGATCAGCACCAGGCCCGGCCCCTTGGGCTGCCCCAACAAGCGCCCGAGGCGAAATACCACCACGCGCTCGTACTCCGGCACCACCTTGATGGCGGACATGACAAAAAGCGCGACGATGACTACCGCGACGATTGTGAACGGATCCATAGGTTTTTCTCCGAGGTGCGAACCTCGCTACGTCAATACTTCAGTTAGATCAGTCTCTCCACGGCGTCCGGGCGCTGGTCATGCGGGTCGTCCTGCGGCTCGACATCCAGGACCAAACCATCTACTGCCCGCACCCGCACGCGACTGCCTGCCGCAACGGGGGTCGTGCTGCGTGCCCGCCACAGCGCCCCTTGGATGAATACCCAACCCTCGGGCGCCAGCGTTGACTGCACCTCGCCCTCCAGCCCTATCAATCCTTCTGGTCCGCTGATCACCTTGGCGCGGCGCGCCCGCAGTACCAGCCGCAAGAGCACCAGCGTGATGCCTGCCATCGGGAGCGCCACTCCCAAGGCAGCGGCCCAACCGATGCGGACTTCCGGGATCGGACTGTCGATCAACAGGACGGCACCCAGCGTCATGCCCACCACCCCGCCGGCGGCGAGAATACCATGCGAGGGGAACTTCGCCTCCGCCGCCATCATTCCCACCCCCAGCAGCAGCAATCCCGCCGCCGCCCCGTTGATCGGAAACACCGAAAGCACAAACAGCGCGATGACAACCGCAAGCAAGCCGACCACGCCCGGCAGCACTGCGCCAGGATGGGTGAACTCCACCAGCAGACAGAAGATCCCGGCGGAGAGCAGCATGAAAGCCATGCTGGGGTCGAGGTCCAGCATGCGCTCCCGCAGGCTGAGAGGAAACTCCGTCACCTGCGCACCAGCCAACTCAAGGCGCAGGGCATGCCCGTCGGGTCGCGTGATGGTGCGCCCATTCAGGTTGTGCAGCAGTTCGTCGACCGAAGAGGCGGCGAGATCGATTAGGCCGCCCTGCAACGCCTCCTCCTCGGTAAATGACTGACTCTGCAGCACCGCGTTCTGTGCCAGTCCAAGGTTGCGGTGGCGCTGCTGGGCGAGCGAGCGCATGAAAGCGGCGGCATCGTTCTGCATCTTGTCCGCCATCACACGATCCGGTTCGCCGTTGAGCAGCACCGGGTGTGCCGCCCCGGTGTTGGTGCCGGGCGCCATGGCCGCCACATCGCAGCTCTCCAGAATGTAGAAGCCCGCGGAAGCGGCGCGTGCGCCGCTCGGACCGACATAACCGATCACCGGCACCGGCGAAGCCAGGATGGCGGCAATGATCGCGCGCATGGAGGTGTCCAAGCCGCCAGGAGTGCTGAGTTCCAGAACCACGGCTGCCGCGCCGTGCTCCGCTGCGAAATGCAGTCCCCGGCTGACGTGCTCGGCGGCCACCGGTTGCACGATGCCGTCCAACGGCACCAGCACCACCAGCGGCTGCGGCGCCGCCAGTGCCGCCGGCAACCCGACGACCAGCAGGATCAGTCCAAGCCGCCATCGCCCCGTCCTGCATGCCGATTTGCGTGCTGTCATACAAGACCTTGCTGCTGGCGAAAGGCGCCGCAGCACCCACCCGTCCCCCCGCCCGCCTCGTCTCAGGAGTGCGGCGGTCGCTTCGCGTGCGCCATCTGCTGCTCGACGGTCAGCGCGTCCGGCAGGCCGGGGACGAGGTGGAGAGCGGTTGTCAGCTCATTCTGCGCCGTTTCGTAACGCCCCTGTGCCAGCGCGACCCGCGCCAGCAGAACATGTGCCTGCGCTTGGATCGTTTCTGAACCGAGGAGTGCGGCCTGCGCCGCGTTACTCTGCGCCGCCGTCCAATCCCGTCGTGCCAAGGCAACACGCGTCAGACCCAACCATGCCCGCCCACCTTCATCTTCGCTGCCGGCAGCGGCCTGAACCTGCAGCATAGCCCGGAACTCCTGTTCCGCTCCGGCCAGCGCTCCCTGTGCCAGAAATTGTTCCGCCTGTCGCAAATGAAAGGCGCGCTGATCCCCCTCCTCCAGCCGGGCGGCGCGGCTACGGTCAAACTGCAGCATTACTGCCTCCATGGCGCGGAACTCGGAGGGCGAAAAGTCCCGCTCCAACACCTCGACCTGTTCCACCAAGCGCGCATCCACCGGCAGGCCGGCGGCATGGTTCAGATGTTGCAGCAACTCGTCCATCTCAGCGGTACGGGCGGTCGTCCGCTGCAGCAGCTCCCGCGCCGCTTCCGGCTGCCCCAGCCGATACTCGGCCGCCGCCAGATTCCCGGCCACGGCAACGTCGCCAGGGGCTTGGCGATGAGCGCGCTCCAGCCAGTCCAACGCATCGGGTTTCCCTTGCCGTGCCTCCGCCAGTCCCAGGTTGTTCAGGACCGCCGGCAGGGGTAGATCATGGGCCAGCCCCTCGAAGGCCTGCGCCGCCCGGGCATACTGGCCGGCGTCGGTCGCCGCCAGCCCGGCGAGGAACTGCGCCTGTGGGTAATCCGGACTGCGGGACGACACCTTGGCAAGCCAGGCGAGGGCCGCCGCGGGCTGCCGGTCCTCAAGCGATCGCTGTCCCAGGCGAAACAGGGCGCGATCATAGTTGGGCTGCAGTAGCACGGCTTCGCGCAGATACTGAGCTTGCAGCTTGGTGGTCGGCGCCGTTACCCCGCGCACGTAATTCTCGTAAGCTGACAAGGCGATCGCCGGGGGCGCAACCGTTTTCGCTGCAGTCTCCGGATCGATCTGCTGGCGGACCTCCCAACCCACTGCACTTTGCAGCTTCTGCAAGTCCGCCAGGGATCCCGATTGCGGCATCAGCGTGGTGAGGTGCATCCGCTCCAGATTCAGCACCTCGGCCCCGGTCCGGAACTGCCGCCCGTCGTAGGCATACCACCCCGTCACCAGCCAGCGTGCGTCCACATCGCCGGCCAGATGGATTAGCGTCGCTCGACTCAGGGGCGCGTTTGCAGGCACCCCTTCCTGGGCGAACATCGCGCCGCGCTCCCCACGGCTGAGCACCTCGACGCCACTGCCTTGCAGCGCATCGCTCAAGGTTTCAACGAAGCTCTCCCCCATCCAGTCCAAGTTGGGTTCCGACGATCGATTTTCGAATGGAAGAATCAGGCCGATTCCCGACGCCCAGCCCGGACTGGGCAAATCGTTCGGAACGGCGCCCACCCCCGCTATCGACAGGCTCAAAAGTAGCCCTGTCACTCCAACCACCCAAGCGAGTCGCCGCGCTGTGCGACGCTGCCGCTCCGCGATCCGTGCAGCAAGGAAAGCCGTCATAAAACTGCGCTGAGTATAACGAATCGAGGCATGCGCCGAGTCGCCTCACGCGGCAGGCGGAGCCGCAGGCGGCCCGAGCCATCAAGCGGTCCGCAAACTCCCTGGGGCGAGTCCGGTGCCGTCAGACCCGATGCAGCAAGGGGTTACGTGTTGGCAATTTCCCGACATGCTGGAGCGCGACCAACGGCAGCGCGCCGGGGGCTTCCCACCCCAGCGCGTTCCTTGCGGCGCTGGGCTGGGAAGCCCCGGTCTGGCCGACGCGCCAGCGTCCGACCGGTCGGTGGCAGTGCGGACGATGTCCTAGAATCATTACTGCCATGACTTCAGTTCTCCCCGTCGTCGAATCCGTGATGGATCTCGTGGGCGCCACCCCGGTCCTTCATCTGCACGCTTTGGTCCCTCCCGGCGCGGCGGAGGTCTACGCCAAGCTGGAGTACATGAACCCAGGCGGCAGCATCAAGGACCGCACCGCCATCGGCCTGATTCAGGCAGGGGAACGCGCTGGCCATCTGCGTCCGGGCAGCACCATCATCGAGCCCACCGCCGGCAACACCGGCATCGGGCTGGCGATGATCGGAGTCGCCCGCGGCTATACCGTCATCGTCTGCGTCCCGGAACGCTTCAGCGCGGAAAAGGTCCACGTCATGGCCGCCTTGGGGGCGCAAGTCATCCGCACCCCGAGTGAAGAGGGCATGCAGGGAGCCATCCGCCGCGCCCACGCTCTCGCCGCCACCATTCCCAATTCGTACGTTCCGCAGCAGTTCGAGAACCCTTCCAATCCCGATTTTCACTACGAAACCACCGCGCCGGAGATTTACCAGCAGATGGAGGGAAATCTCGATGCCGTCGTGATCGGCGTCGGCACGGGCGGCACATTCACCGGCGTGGCGCGTTACTTGAAGGAACGCATTCCCCATTTGCGCGCCATTGTGGTTGAGCCGGAGGGTTCGATTTTGCGCGGTGGCATTCCCAAACCGCACCGCGTTGAGGGGATCGGCGTCTCCTTCATCCCGAAAACGTTCGACGGCACACTGGCCGACGACATCGTGGCCGTGTCGGATGCCAATGCCTTCGGCACGGTGATCAAGCTGGCGCGTCTCGAAGGGGTGCTGGCCGGCGGTTCGGGAGGCGCCAACGTTTACGCCGCGCTGCAGGAAGCGCTGTACCTCGGCCCGGGAAAACGCGTCCTCACCATTGTCCCTGACGGCGCCGAGCGCTACCTCAGCAAAGGCATATTTACCGGCGAACCGGAGTCGGCCGGCGATTAACCCCCGCCCAGGTCGCGTTGTGGTCAACCGTCAATCCTGAACCGTTATGCGCTTCTCCACCCTCGCCATCCACGCCGGCCAAAGCCCCGATCCAACCACCGGGGCGGTCAACGTCCCCATCTACGCCACTTCCACCTACGTGCAGGAGGAGATCGGCAAGAACAAGGGCTACGAATACTCGCGCGTCAGCAATCCCACCCGCACGGCGCTGGAAGACAACCTCGCCGCTCTCGAAGGCGGAAGCACGGCGCATGTCTTCGCCTCCGGCATGGCGGCGATTCAGGCCCTGGTGATGCGCCTGCGGAGCGGCGACCACGTCCTCTGCGCACGCAACGTCTACGGCGGCACGCCGCGCCTCTTCAACCAGGTCATGGCGCACTTCGGACTGCAGTTCACCTACGTTGACACCACCCAGCTCGACGCCGTGGCAAGCGCCTTCCAGTCCAACACCAAACTGCTGTTCATTGAGACCCCGACCAATCCGCTGATGGAGATATCCGACATCCGCGCTCTTGCCGATCTTGCCCATGCTCACCAGGTCGAGTTGGCGGTCGACAACACCTTCATGAGCCCCTATTTCCAGCGTCCGCTGGAGCTGGGCGCCGACCTGGTAATGCACTCCACCACGAAGTTCCTCAACGGGCATAGTGACGGGTTGGGCGGCGTGGTGATTGCCACCAAGCCCGAACAGGCCGAAGCGTTCCGCTTTTTGCAGAAGTCCATGGGTGGCATTCTCAGCCCCTTCGAGTGCTTCCTGCTACTGCGCGGCATCAAGACACTCGCCGTGCGCATGCGGCAACATGACGCCAATGGTCGTCGGATTGCGGAGTATCTCGCCGCACATCCCAAGCTGCGGCGCGTGTTCTATCCGGGGCTCGTGTCACACCCGCAACATGCGCTGGCGCAACGTCAGATGAGCGGCTTCGGAGCGCTGATCACCTTCGAAACCGGCTCGCTTGAGAACGCCAACCGGGTGCTGCGCCGCGTGCGGCTCTGCTCTCTTGCGGAAAGTCTGGGGGGAGTCGAGACCCTGATTTCGCACCCCGCCAGCATGACCCACGCCGCCCTCGGGGCCGAAGGACGCGCCGCCATTGGGCTGACCGATGGCATGGTTCGCATCTCGGTCGGACTCGAAGATGTGGAAGATTTACAGGCCGACCTGGCCCAGGCATTGGACGCGCTCTAGAAAAGCCCGGACGCCGGCGCGACGTCCAGGCGGGAATCGCGTCGGCGCGCCCTCCCTCATCCGCCGTTTCCAGCCTTCCGCAGCGTGATGGTGCTATCGCTCGTCTCGAGCGTAATCTGCGGACCCTTGCTGCCCACGCGTCCGTGCGCCTGGGCGAGATGGCCATCGTCGTTGACCGTCACCGGAAACTGGCTCTCGATGCTGCCGCGGCGGGCGCTTGCATCAAGTGCGAACTCGCTGGCGGCGGGCAGCGTCAGGCTAATCTCCCCCTGGCTGGTCACGATTTCCAGCGGCTCCTGCGGAACCGTGTCGCTGGTGACGCTCACCGATCCGTGCGCATTGCGCACGTGCAGCGCCCCGCGAAAGTGGTTCACCTCAATTTCCTTGTCCCTGGTGTCGAAACTCAGGCGGTCCACCGAATCAATCCGCATCGCACTGCGATCGCCGGTCAGCGAGCCCGAGAGTCCTGCGGCGCTCAATTGGCTGCGGCTCGAGGTAAACTGCAGGCCCTGAGCGAGTCGTTCCAAGCTGAAGCTGCCGGAGAAATCGCCGCTCAACGTCACCGGCCCCTGAATGTCGGCCAGCGTCACGTCATCTCCATTGCCGTCGATCTCGACGCGACCCGACACCCGTTCCACCCGGACGCTGTCGTGGTGGGCGCTGACGTGTACGTCGCCCTGAACGTCATTGACCGTTGCCGCACCCCGCTGCGTGCTCAGCGACACCGCAGCTTTCCAGCCGCTCAGTTGCAGATCACCCCGTCCAACCTCGACCTGGATGGGCGTGGTCGGCGGAACCTGCAGCCGTAGGTTGGCGGTGATCGCCTCGTTCTCGTTGCCGGCCGGTTGCAGGACATAGTGTCCGCCGTCCTCTCGCAACACCGGCTGAGAGCGCTGGAAGAGGTTCTGGGCATCATTACGGGTGCTTCCCGCCACCTGATCACTTGCCTCCAGATTGAGCTGGCCATCGCCAGAAGGCAGGATCACCACGTCGCCGCGTTGACCTTGAATCCAGAGCGCCTCGCCTGGTTTGAGCGTTTGCTGCAATTTGGCCGAGAACGGAAACCGCTCCTGCATCCAGTCCCCACCCCATTTGCCGAAACCCCCGCCGTCAATGCCGAGCTCATGCCCGAACTCGGAATGGCTGACCCGCATGGTGAAAGCGATAAAGCCCAGCAGAAGAAACCCAACCAACAGGAGCGAAACCTCGACCGTGCTCAGGCCGCTTCGTGCCTGTCCGGCCGGTGCGGTATAGAACTCCACCAGCCGGATCAGGCCCCAGAGAATCAGCAATACCGGCCAGTAACGCAGAAACAGTTGGCCGAACGCCAAGCCGGGAAAGTGGTCGCGCAGTAAAAATGCCGCCCCGACAACGATCAGGACGACCGGGCCGACGATGGATCCAGAACGATGGAACATGAGGGAGCTCCGCTACTGTTGCCGTACGGAAACCGGGCGCCGAAGTTCCCCTTAACGCGGCGGTCCGGGCGGGGTTAACAGGTCCTGATGGCCGGTAGTGGGCGCCACGCGCTGCAGGATCTTCACCACCCCGATCACGATCAGCAGAATCGGCCACGTCCTGTCGAATGGGTGCCCCGCATAGGCCTGCAATGCGAACAGCACGCCCAGCGTGATCAGCACGATCGGGCCTAGCAGACCGCGTGTCCGACAGGATTGGCAGGTGCACTGTGGTGACATGTTCATGATCTCTCCCTCAGCCTCAAGAATGACGACGCCGGCACTCCGGCAAACCGACAGCCGCGACAGCCGGGTTCAGCGCTGGGCGGTGTCCACGGCTCGCAGCCGCAGGGCCTCGATCTCCAGTTCCTTCATCCTCTGTTCGTAAGCGAGGCGGTGCACGAGCACGTCGCGCTCCACCTCCTTGTGTCGCACCTTGACGTGGGCAATCGCGATGGCGATCGTCACGGCAATGGCCAACCCGACCATCAGCGCCACAAACGGAATCATCAGCTCCAATTGCTCCGGCGTCGGCACTTCCAACCATGCAATGGCGGTCAGCATTCTGTTCCTCCTCGATCGATTTACACCCGTGTACGTTGCCGCTGCAGCAGATACACCCCCAGCGCAATCAGCACCGCCGGACCAAACAGCCGCGATGAACCCCACTCGAAAACGCCCATGCTCTTCAACAGTCCAAGGGTTCCCAGCCCGATCAGCACCATCGCTCCCAGCGGGGCATTGAAATGCACCTGGCCAAAGCCTGGAATCTCTTCCACCGGCTGGCCATATTGCAACGCTCGGGCCGTGCGGTACGAGTCCAGCACCATGTAGAAGTAGAAGGCGGCGGTGCCGATGCCGAACATCGGTCCAAGAAAATTGCCGTTGGAAAGTTCAATCAGGACGGCAAATACCACCACCTGCAGAACGGCCTTGAAGTACTGACCGTTATAAATGGCGCCCACTCCGGGAATCAGACCCAGGGCCAACGCCACGCCGGGGTGGGGACTGCCGTGAACAGGCGGTGGAAAGGGAGGGGTTCCGGGCAGCGGCGGCAGGCTGCCGAGAGGCGGCAACGGACTTCCCGGCGCTACCTCCGGGTTCCAACCCGGCGCGGGCGGCGTGACGCCGGCACCCTGCAATTGGCGTGCGATGCACTCTTGGCAGTACACCACGCCATAGATCTCCCGCTGGTCAGCCGCACACAGCGCACGACCGCAGGTGCGGCAATAGGCGGTGGCTTCACGTTCGGGGTGTTGATAGCAGTTCACGCGCACTCTCCCGGGCCACGGTGACCCATGCTTTCACTCCGTCCGGACACACGTTCCCAGCCGGCGAGTTCCAACCCCGGCCTGGCATTGCCATTCCATTGCGCCAGCACCGCGCCATCGTCGTGAAATACCTGGTTGACCCCGGCCGCCGGCGCTTTTCGCGATGGAGCGGACGGCGCCTCCGTGGCGGGCGCCGACTCGCTTCCTGTCCGCTGCATCTCGTGCAACGCCGCCTGGATTTCGTAGACTACCCGCAAATCGTTGTAGTAGCGGATCACGCCCGCACGCGCCAGGTTGACTCTGCGGCTGATTGCCGTGCTCAGGCCGGTCGGCGTCAGGTCGCGCGCGCGTACCTGCCGCAAATTCACTTGCGCCGCGTTCAATAACAGCGCCATTGCAAAAAGGGCCATGCCGAATCCCATTGCCGCCCGGGGCTGCCACAGCGGTCGCCACAGCGATTCCCACGTCGCCCGCCAGGTCAGCGCCTTGCGCTGCCCGCTGGTGCGTTCCAGAATGCGCTTCGCCAGATCGTCGGGCTCTGCCAGCAGCGGCAGATCGGACAGGTCCTCCAACACCCCATGCAGCGCCTCCAACATGGGACCGCAGGCGCCGCACTGCTGCGCGTGGCGCCGCATCTGCGTCGCCGCGTCTGCCGGCAGCATCCCGTCGGTGAACTCCAGCAGCCGTTCCTCGAATTGAAAGCAGTTCAGTGGTTCGGCCATGATGTCTACCCTTACTCGGACGCATTCCCCAGGCGTCGCTTCAACAGCCGCGCCAGCTCGACTCGCCCCCGGTTGATGCGGCTCTTGACCGTGCCTTCCGGCAAGTGCAACGCAAGCGCAATGTCTTTGTAGTCCATGTCCTGCAGATCGCGCAAAATAACCGCTTCCCGCAGTTCCGGCGACAACCGTAGCAGGGCTCGCTGCACTCCCTCCTGCACCTCACGCCGCCATACGCCGCGGTCGGCCCGGTCGTCCCCCCGATCCACCAACTCGATCGGTGCCTCGGCATCGTCAATCGAGTCGGTCAGCCGCTCGTATTTCCGGCGCCGGTAATGATCAATCAGCAGGTTGCGGGTCACACTGGTGATCCATGTGCCCAGGCTTCCCTGCTCCGCCCGGTAGGTCGCCAGCGTGCGGTAAAGCCGTACAAAAACCTCCTGCGAGAGATCGTCGGCGTCCTCGGCCCGGCCTGTAAACCGGAAGCAAAGATTGTAAATGCGACGCGAATGTTGCCGGACGATCTGCTCCCAGGCCGCAGCATCGCCGGCCACGCAAGCCGCAACCATCTGGCGATCATCAAGCAATTCGCTGTTCCCCACCCGCGATCCGGCCCGCGCCGGGTTCGAAAGGTTCGGGGTCGATAGGCTGAGGGTGGCCGCGCTCACACTGGCTATAACGCAATCACCACCCCGTTGGTTCGATGAATCCCGCCCCCCGGGCCCTGTCTCTTATACACATCTGACGCTGCCGACGATCTTACGCGTGTA